>NZ_BTVP01000004.1:0-130098 GCF_045863935.1 Parvibaculum sp.
TCAAATGGTCACGAGACTCTACTTCCGACTGGATGAAACTTGGGGCGCAGGTCACTCTGGCTACCTATTTGGCAAATTCGCGTGCGATGGTAAGAGATTTGGTTCGCGCCTGATCAACTCACCTTGATCAGCCGTCGTCCCAAATTCTCTCCCTCGAAGAGCCCGATGAAGGCCGCCGCCGATCCCTCGATCCCTTCGGAGACATCTTCGGTATACTGAAGTTTCCCTTCATGGATCCACCCGGCCATCTCGGCCTGCGCCTCGCGGAAGCGCTTGAAATAGTCGAACACCACCAGCCCCTCCATCCGCAGCCGGTGCGTGATGAAGCGCGTCACGTTGCGGATGCCCACAAGCTCGTCATCGGCGCGGTTATACTCGCTCACCTGGCCCGAAATGACGATCCGCCCATGCTCCTTCATGTTGAGGATCGCCGCGTCGAGCATTTCGCCGCCCACATTGTCGAAATAGATGTCGGCGCCGTCCGGGCAGTGCTCCCCGATTGCCGCGCGCAAATCCGCGCCCCGATAGGAAAAGCAGGCGTCGAAGCCGAGCCCCGTCACGTAATCGCACTTCTCCTTTGAGCCCGCGATGCCGACAACGCGGCAGCCCTTCATCTTCGCGATCTGCCCTGCGGTCGCGCCCACCGGCCCGGCGGCCGACGAAATCAGCACCGTGTCGCCCTCTTTCGGTTGCCCGAGTTCCAGCAATCCGAAATAGGAGGTGAGGCCCGGAATGCCGAGCACGCCGATGGCCGCCGTCGGCCGCAGCTTCCCGTGAAACATCTCAGGTGCGAGCACCTGCACGCCGCGCCCGTTCGAGATCGCGTGCGTCACCCAGCCGAAACCGCCGGTCACGCGGTCGCCCACCTTGAACTTCTCGTTCCTGGATGCTTCGACTACGCCCACCATCGCGCTGTCGATGGTCTCACCCAGAGGCAGCGCCGCCGTGTAGCTGTCGCCCGAAAGCCGCCCGCGCATGCCGGGATCGACGGAGTGATGTTCCGTGCGGATCAGGATTTCATGCTCACCGAGTTCCGGTAGCCGGGTCTCCTCCAGCCGGAAATTCTCCGCCCGCGGCTTCCCCTCCGGCCGCGACGCCAGCACCCATCGCTTCGCTTTTGTCGGCATGTGGTCTCCTCCTTGGCTCTCTCATCCCCAAAATGTCATGCCCGGGCTTGACCCGGGCATCCAGGAGCCATTGGCTCCGAGCTTTGTTGCTCTGGATTGCCGGGTCAAGCCCGGCAATGACATCGAGAGTGCGGAACGCTTACACCGCCTTGTCCGGCCCGATCTTCACCAGCATCTTGCCGAAATTCGCGCCCTTGAAGAGATTGAGGAAGGCCTTCGGCGCATTCTCGATGCCTTCTTCCACCGTCTCCTCCCAGTGCATCTTTCCGCCTTTGATGAGCGGACCCATCTCGGCGTAGAACTCGCCGATGTGCTGGAAATAGTTGGAAACGATGAAGCCCTGCAGGCGCAGGCTCTTGCCGACGATCTGGATGAGGTTCGTCGGGCCGGGGCGCGGCTCGGTGTCGTTATACTGTTCGATCATGCCGCACAGCGCCGCCCGTCCGTTCGGCCGCATGGACTCGATGGCGGCTTCGAGATGCTTGCCGCCCACATTCTCGAAATAAACGTCGATCCCCTTCGGGAAAGCGTCCTTCACGGCCTTGGTCAGGTCGCCGCAGGTCTTGTAGTTGATCGCCTTGTCGATGCCCGCGACCTCTGTCAGCCACTTGCACTTGTCGTCGGAGCCCGCCGAGCCCACAACATAGCAGCCATGCGCCTTCGCAAGCTGGCAGACCACGGAGCCCACGGCGCCCGACGCGGCGGAGACGAATACCGTCTCGCCGTCTTTCAGCTCCGCCACCTTGAAGAGCCCGGCCCATGCCGTCATCCCCGGCATGCCGAGCACGCCGAGAAAGGCCTCGATGGGCCCAAGCGCCGGATCGACCGGCGTGAAGCCTGCCGCCGCCGCCGTCGCGAATTCGCGCCAGCCCAGCATGTGGTTCACATAAGTCCCCACTTTCAGCTTGTCGCTCTTGGATGCGACCACCTGGCCGATCGCGCCGCCTTCCAGCGGACTGCCGATCTGGAACGGCGGCACATAGCTCTCGCGGTCCATCATGCGCCCGCGCATATAGGGGTCCACCGACATCCAGATGTTCCGCACCAGCACCTCGCCCTCGCCGGGCTGGCGCGCTTCCGTCGTCGCCAGTTCGAAATCGCTCTCCTTCGGCATGCCGATGGGCCGCGCCTTCAGGCGAATTTCCTTCGAGGTCAGGTTCATCATGGCTCTCCTCCACCTATTCGTGTTTTCGTTGAGGGGAGACTAGCCGCCTTTGCGGGCAGGTGAAAGCAAAGCCCCGCCCGCGTCTGAACAACAGGTTGTGAAGGACTGAACGATGCCTCAGTTCTTCCAGCCGCCGCCCAGCGCGACGAAGAGATCGATGGCCGAGCCGTAGCGGTCGAGCCGCGCCGTTGCCGCGCTGTCCCGTGCCGAAAGCCAGCTTCGCTGCGCGTCGAGCACCGAGAGCAGGTCGCTCGCGCCCGCGCGGTAGCGCGCCAGCGAAAGCTCATACGACTTGCCCGCTTCCTCCGCCGCGATGTTGAGCGAGGTCTCGCGCGCCGCCGTCGTCTCCACGGTCGTGAGGGCATTCTCGACTTCGGAGAACGAGGTGAGCACGGTGAGTTTGTAGTTCGCGGCAAATTCGGCTTGCCGTCCCTTCGCCGATTGCAGGTTTCCTTCCAGCGTGCCGCCGGAGAAGATCGGTGCCAGCAGGGAGGCGCCGATGGAACTGACTGTCTCCGCCGCGCTTGCCGTCGCGAAGCTCCGTGTCAGCGAGGCCGAGAGGTCGAGGCTCGGAAAGAAGGCCGCCCGCGCCGCGCCGATATCGGCATTGGCGGCTTTCAGCGAAGCCTCCGCGCTCTTGATGTCGGGCCGCCGCTCAAGCAGCGTGGATGGTTGCCCCGCTGCGATCGCCGGCAGCACCACCTTGTCGAGCGTTTCGCCCTCAACGCTGAAACGTCCGGGCGTTGTCGCGACGAGGATCGCGAGCGCGTTCTCGTTCGCCGCGAGTTCCGAGCGAAGCGAGGGAAGTGTCGCCTCAATGGTCGCCACCGTGTTGCGCTGCTGTGCAAGGTCGAGGCCGGAAATGCTGCCCGCCTTGTAGCGCGCCTCCACGATGTCGAGCGTGTCGCGTGCGGCTCTCAGCGAATCCTCGGCAATCGCGATCCGGTCCTTCAGCGTCAGGATCGTGAAATAGGTCGTCGCCACCTCCGACTGCACGATCAGCGCCGTGCTCTCCTTGTCATATTGCGTTGCTTCCAGTGACAGCGTCGCCGAACGCGCTTCGTCGCGGTAGCGGCCCCATACGTCGAGCGCATAGCTTGCCGAAAGACCGAAATTCGCGCTGTCGCTTCTCGATCCGCCGCGCGTGTCGCTGCGCGCCGCGCTTCCGCTCCCCTCCACCTGCGGCAACAGGCTCGCGCCCGCCGTCCGTACCGCCCCGCGCGCCTGTTCGACGCGCGCCAGCGCCTGTTCGATGTCGAGGTTGCGTGCCAGCGCCGTCTGCATCAGCAGCGTCAGCTCCGGATCGCCGAATGCCGTCCACCATTGCGTGTCCCCGGCGACGTCCATGCCGGCCGGCCGCTGCGCGGAGGCATAGCCCTGCGGCGTATCGACGGCGGGTCGCTCGTAATCCGGCGCCATCGTGCAGGCGGCGAGGGCGGTTGCGGTCAGCAAGGGTAGGGCGATCCGGCGGAGCCGGCCAAAACCGAAAGTGTCATCCCGGCGAAAGCCGGGATCCACGGGCCTCTGCGTGTTGTTCATTGCTTCTTTCATGCCACTGCTCCTCACTCCGATGACAGCGCGACCACGGGGTCGAGCAGCGCCGCCTTGCGAGCGGGCAGATAGCCGAACACGAGCCCCGTCAGAAAGGCGCAGCTAAAGGCGAGCGCGGAGGGCATGGGATTGATCGCGATATTGAGCCCGAGGCCCGAAAGCGCGAGCGCGGTCGAAAGCCCGAAAAGAACGCCGATGAGCCCGCCCACGCCGCAGACGACCAGCGCCTCCGTGTTGAACTGCACAAGAATATTGTTCATCCGCGCGCCCGTCGCCATGCGCAGACCGATCTCGCGCGTCCGCTCGGTGACGTTGACGAGCATGATGTTCATCACGCCGATGCCGCCGACGAGAAGCGAGATCGCCGCCACCGACCCGAGCAGGATCGTCATCGTGTTCGACATGCTTTCCAGCGTCTCGAGCATCGAGGCCGTATTGCGGATCTGGAAGTCTTCCGTCCTGTGCCGCGCGAGCAGCAGCGTGTGAATGGCCTCCTCGGTGGCGTCCACGATATCCGCGTTCGCCACTTTCGCCGTGATGGAGTCGGCGAATTGCTGCCCGAAAAGCCGCATGAAGCCGGTGGTAAGCGGCACGAAGGCGACGTCGTCCTGGTCGCGTCCGAAGGCGGCCGCGCCCTTCGCTTCCATCACGCCCACGACCTCGAAGGGAATATTGCCGACGAGAACGTATTTCCCGACCGGGCTGCTGCCGTCCGGGAAAAGGGCTTTCACGACTGTCTGCCCGAGCACGATGACGGGTGCATAACCGTTGAGATCCGCCTCGGTGAAGAAGCCGCCATCTGCCATGTTCCAGTCGCGCACATCCGTGAGCGAAGGCCATGTCCCTTCGACCTGCGTCCGGTAGTCGACATTGCCGTAACGCAGCGTCGTCGAGGTGCTCCGCGATGGCGTCGCCGCCACGACGTTCGACACATCGAGGATCGCCTCCGCGTCGGAAGCCACCAGTGTCGCGATGTCGCCGCTCGACCGCACGCCGGGCGCACCGGGGCGTATCACCAGCAGATTCGTGCCCATGCTCTGCATGGAACTCACGATGTTCGCCTTGCTGCCGTCGCCGATCGCAAGCATGACGACGACCGCGGCCACACCGATTACCACGCCGAGCAGCGTCAGCGCCGTGCGGAAGATATTGGCGCGAAGCGACCGGAACGCCATCTTCACGGCTTCCGTTACTTCCGCCTGAAACGGCATGGCGTTTCGCCGCGTCGGGCCCTCGTCGGACGCGGCGAAGTTCGTCGCCGCCTTCGCGCCTGTGTCGGAGATGACGCGCCCGTCGCTGATCTGGATACTCCGGTCCGCATAGTCGGCGACCGCCGGATCGTGCGTGATGAGAATGACGGTGTGTCCTTCGGTGTTGAGGTCCTTCAGCACCTTCAGAACGTCCGCGCCGCTCTGTGTGTCGAGCGCGCCGGTCGGTTCGTCGGCGAGGATCACATCCGCGCCGTTCATCAGCGCCCGCGCGATGGAGACACGCTGCTGCTGGCCGCCTGAAAGCTCGGTCGGCTTGTGCGCGATGCGATCGCCCATGCCCAGGCGGTCGAGCAGTGCCTTCGCCCGCTCGGATCGATCGTTCCGTGTCATGCCGGCATAGATCGCGGGTAGCTCCACGTTCTCGGCCGCCGTCATGGTCGAGATCAGGTTGTAGCGCTGAAACACGAAGCCGAACGTATCGCGGCGGAGCGTCGCCAGATCGTCGGAGGTCAAGGAAGCAACGTCCGTTCCAGCGACCTCGTAGTGTCCCTGGGTCGGCCGGTCGAGGCAGCCGAGAATATTCATCAGCGTCGATTTTCCGGAGCCCGACTGCCCCATGATGGCGACGAACTCGCCACGCCTTATCGTCAGCGACACACCGTCGAGCGCGCGCACCTCCGCGCTGCCCGTGCGGTAGACTTTCGTCACATCGCGAATGTCGATCAGTGGCGTGGCGCTTTTGGGGGTGGGGGCGTGCATGCGTGGCTCCCTACAGGAAACCGGGCATGCGGCGCGTGCTTGCCGTGCCGCTTTCCGTTCCGGACACGACGCCCGTCACCACCGTTTCGCCTTCGTCGAGCCCGCTTTTGATTTCCGCGCTGACGCGGTTGGCAAGGCCCACATCGACCTCTCGCGGGCGCGGGCCGTTTTCCGTCATCACGGTCACATATGCCTTGCCGTCCGCTCCCTCGCTCACCGCGCCGACGGGAACGGTCACCACGTCCTGCGCCTCGCCCAGAAGGAAGAAGACCTGCGTGGTCATGTCCTTCATCAGCTTGCCGTCGGGGTTGGCGATGTCGATGAGCACCGTATAGAGCACGACGTCGTTTTCGATTTCCGGTGTTGGAAGAACCTGCCTCACGGTGGAGCGCCACCGCTCATTCGCGGCGCCGAGCGTCGTGAAATAAACCGGCATGCCTTCGGCGAGGCGGCCGACATCGGCTTCTGCCACTTCCGCTTCCACGGTCATGGTGTTGAGGTCCGAAATGGTCAGGATGGTCGGCGCCGTCTGGTTTGCATTCAGCGTCTGGCCTTGCAGCGCCGTCTGCGACGTCACCGTGCCGGTCATCGGCGCATAAATCTTCGTATAGCCGAGATTGACTTCCGCGCCCTCGACGGTGGACTTCTGCTGTTCGATCTGCGCCTTGAGCGAGCCGATCTGCGCCGCGATCGTTTTCACCGCGGTCTCCGTTGTGTCGAGGTCGTCGCGGCTCACCGCGTCGATCTTCGCGAGATCGAGGTTCCGCTTGTACTGCCGCTGCGCAAGCGTGAATTCGGCTTGCGAGCCCGCGAGTTCGGATTCGAGCTGAACGAGTCTTGCGCGCGCCGCGGCAAGTTCCGTCTCGTAGGTTTTGGCGTCGATTTCGGCGAGAAGGTCGCCCCCCTTCACATGGTCGCCAATTTCCACATAGACGCTTTTCAGTTGTCCGGAGACCTGCGCGCCCACATCGACATAGTCCTTGGGTTGCAGCGCGCCGAGCGCCGTCACCGTCTGCTCGATAATGCCGCGCGTCGCCGTCGCCGTGCGGTAGCTGACGCTTTCGCCGCCGAAAAGCGAGCCATAGGCGATCCACAGGGCGGCAAGAGCCGCGACACCGGCGGCGCCCCAGCGCGCAAGGCTGGGCAGCGCCAGCCAATGCTCCCTCAACCTTTCGGGAAGGGAAAGCGCTCCCGCGCCGTTCGTGCCATCTCTCGCGTCGCTCTCATAGCCCATCGGCCTGCCTGCCTCTTCTCGTCGTCCCGCTACTTATAACGGGGAAAGGCGACGCTTCCGTCGCGCGAAAGCGCGCAGTTCGGCGATAAAGGGCCAATCCGGTGGAATAAATGCAATCTGGAGGGGTTCAGGAGACCTTGACCATGCGCTTGCCCACATTGTCGCCGGCCAGCAGCCCGATCAGCGCCTTCGGCGTGTTCTCGAGCCCCTCCATGATGTCCTCTTTCACCTTGATCTTGCCGGCCGCGACCCAGCCCTGAAGCTCGGCCAGCGCCCGCTCGTGCTTGTCCATGAAGTCCGTCACGATGAAACCCTGCATGGTGATGCGCTTCACGACGATAAGCCCCG
This sequence comes from Parvibaculum sp., assembly GCF_045863935.1. Taxonomy (GTDB): domain Bacteria; phylum Pseudomonadota; class Alphaproteobacteria; order Parvibaculales; family Parvibaculaceae; genus Parvibaculum. The sequence continues at coordinate 7,396 of NZ_BTVP01000004.1, forward strand.
GTATGCCGCGCGGCCCATGCGCGGGCGCCGCGCCGTCATATTGCGACACCGCCCCGCAACAGGCGATACGGCCGAAATTGTTCATGCCGAACAGCACCGCCTCCAGAATGTCGCCGCCCACATTGTCGAAATAGACGTCGATGCCTTTCGGCGCCGCTTTCCGGAGTGCCTTGCCCACAGGCTCCGCCTTGTAGTCGATGGCGGCATCGAAGCCGAGTTCGTCGGTGAGCAGCTTGCACTTCGCCGTCCCGCCCGCGATCCCGATGACGGTGCATCCCTTGATCTTCGCGATCTGCCCGACGATGGTGCCGACCGATCCCGCCGCCGCCGACACGACCACTGTGTCGCCCGCCTTCGGCTTGCCCACTTCGAGGAGCCCGAAATAGGCCGTCAGCCCCGCAATGCCGTAAACGCTGAGCAGGTGCGAGAGCGGCTCCATCTTCGGCAGCTTCTGCGCGCTCTTCGCCGGCACGGCGGCATAGTCCTGCCAGCCCGTATCGGTGAACACGAGGTCGCCCTTGGCAAAGCCCGGCGCCTTCGCCTCGACGACCTCCGAAACCGAGCCGCCCGCCATCACCGTTCCCGCTTCCACCGCCGAGCGGTAGGTCGCGCCCTGCATCCAGGCGCGGTTCGCCGCATCGAGCGAAATGAGCTTCGTGCGCACGAGCAGCTCCCCGTCCTTCGCCTCGGGCACCTTGCCTTCGAAGAACTTGAAATGGCTCTCGGCAAGTTTCCCCTGCGGGGTTTCGGTCAGCAGGATCTGGCGGTTGACGGTCATCGGTCTCTCCTCCGCTTGGGAATGTCGTGATGGAGAGGGAGCCTATCCCCAGCCGCCGGGCGGCGCACCCCGGAATGCCCCTTTCCGCCGTTCATGCCTGAACTATTGTGAGTGCGTCCTTCAACGGCTAAAACCGCGAGGCCGAATCCCCATATCCTTGGGACATAACTGCCCGGATCTACTTGTAAAATGACCGACAAGCTCCGCATCGCCCTTGCCCAGTTGAACCCCGTCGTGGGCGACATCGCAGGCAATCTCCAGAAGGCCGTCGAGGCCCGTCGCGAGGCGGAGATCGCGGGCGCGGATCTCATCGTCTTTTCCGAACTCTTCCTCACCGGATACCCGCCGGAGGATCTCGTGCTCAAGGGCGCCTTCCAGCGCACCGCCCGCGCCGCCGCGGTCGACCTTGCGCGCCAGACGGTCGATGGCGGCCCCGCCGTGCTCATCGGCTGCCCCTGGCTCGCCGACGACGGCAAGCTCTTCAACGCCGTCCTCTATCTCGATCATGGCGAGGTGCGCGGCTACCGCGCCAAGGTCCACCTGCCGAATTATTCCGTCTTCGACGAGCCCCGCGTCTTCGACGAGGGCCCCATGCCCGGCCCCTTCGACATTCGCGGTGTCCGCATCGGCGTTCCCATCTGCGAGGACATCTGGTTCCCCGATGTCGTCGAATGTCTGGAAGAGTCCGGTGCCGAGATGCTGCTGGTCCCCAACGGCTCGCCCTACGACTTCAACAAGTTCGACGCGCGCATGAACCTCGCCGTCTCCCGCATCAAGGAAAGCGGTCTCCCGCTCGCCTATGTGAACCAGCTCGGCGGGCAGGACGAACTCGTCTTCGACGGCGCCTCCTTTGTGCTGAATGCCGACCTCTCGCTCCCCATCCAGATGCCGGCCTGGGAAGAAAAGATCGTCTGTACGGACTGGACGCGCGAGGCGAAGGGCTGGGTCTGCGCAACCGGCGAGCGCGCGGCGATAGAGGAGGGCGACGAAGCGCTCTATCTCGCCGTGGTGCAGGGCCTGCGCGACTACGTCACGAAAAACCGCTTCCCCGGCGTCGTCCTCGGTCTCTCCGGCGGCATCGACAGTGCACTAGTCGCCGCCATCGCCGTCGATGCGCTCGGCGCGGACAAGGTCCATTGCGTCATGCTGCCCTACCGCTACACCTCGCCGGAAAGCCTCGGCGATGCGGCCGAATGCGCGAAACTTCTCGGCGTGCGCTACGACATCGTGCCGATCGAGGAACCCGTCACGGGCTTCACTTCCGCCCTCGAAAAACTCTTCGAGGGCACCCAGGCCGACACGACGGAGGAGAACCTCCAGTCCCGCGCGCGCGGCGTCATCCTCATGGCGATCTCCAACAAGTTCGGTTCCATGCTGCTGACGACGGGCAACAAGTCGGAAGTCTCGGCCGGCTATGCCACCATCTATGGCGACATGAATGGCGGCTTCAATCCGATCAAGGATCTCTACAAGACGCGCGTCTTCCGCATGGCCCGCTGGCGCAACGAGAACATGCCGAAAGGATGTCTGGGGCCGAAGGGCAGGGTAATTCCGGAGAACATCATCACGCGTCCGCCCTCCGCCGAGCTGCGTCCCGACCAGAAGGACGAGGATTCGCTCCCGCCCTACGAGGCGCTGGACGACATTCTGCATTGTCTCGTCGAAGAGGAAATGTCGGTGCGCGGCATCGTCGATCGCGGCCACGACCGCGACCTCGTGAAGCGCGTCGAGCATCTTCTCTACATCTCGGAATACAAGCGCCGCCAGGCCGCCCCCGGCGTCAAGGTCACGACACGCAATTTCGGCCGCGACCGCCGCTACCCGATCGTGAACGGCTTCCGGGATCAGGACATATGAGCGGCATCGCGCATGACACCCTGCTTCCCACCCTCCCCTCGGGGGTGAGGGGCGGTTTGCGTCAGCAAATGAAAAGGTCCAGTGGACCTTTTCAAGCACCGAACGCCCGGAGTGCAAGCGAAGGGCCAGTCAAACCGCTGAAAGCCGTTTGGGGCGGGGGCGTAGAACCAGCCGTCATTCACAGAACTCCCCCAAAAACCGTCCCAAAAACCGTCATGGCCCGCTTTATGCGGGCCATCCACGTCTTCTTTTCGGCTGTCCACAAAGACGTGGACGGCCCGGACAAGCCGGGCCATGACGATCCATTTTGGGCGCTCGCATCATGACCGCCCCCTCGAACGTCACCGTCCGCTTCGCCCCGTCGCCCACGGGCCGTCTCCACGTCGGCAATGCCCGCGCCGCGCTTTTCAATTTCCTCTTTGCACGGAAGAATGGCGGCAGGTTCATGCTCCGCATGGACGACACCGATGACGAACGCTCGACGCCCGAATTCGCCGCCGCGATCAAAGAGGACCTGCGCTGGCTCGGCCTGACGCATGACATCTTCGCCCGCCAGTCGGAACGCCTCGCGGCCTACGAGGCAGCGGCGGAGAAACTGAAAAGCGAAGGCCGCCTCTATCCCGCTTATGAAAGCGCCGCCGAGCTCGACCGCCGCCGCAAGCGCCAGCTCGCCCGCGGCCTCCCCCCCGTCTATGACCGCGCCGCGCTCGATCTCACGGACGAGGACCGCGCCGCCCTCGAAGCCGAAGGCCGCAAGCCCCATTGGCGCTTCAGGCTCGACCACGAACACACCGCCTTCGAGGACATGATCCAGGGCCATGTCGAGGTCGACGGCGCCTCGCTCTCGGACCCCGTGCTCATCCGCGAGGATGGCCGCTTCCTCTACACGCTGCCGAGCATCGTCGACGACATCGACTTCGCGATAACGCATGTCATTCGCGGCTCGGACCACATCACCAACACCGGCGTCCAGATCCAGATCATCCGCGCGCTCGGCGCCGAGCCTCCGGCCTTCGCGCATTACTCGCTGCTGAACGGGCCGGAAGGAAAGCCGCTCTCCAAGCGCGACGATGCCGGGCGCTTCTCGCTGCGCGCGCTCCGCGAGGCCGGCTACGAGCCGATGGCCGTGAATGCGCTTCTCGCCCGCCTCGGCACGCCGGACCCGGTCGAGCCCTGCCTCTCGCTCGACGAACTCGCCTCGGGCTTCGACCTCTCGCGCCTCGGCCGCGCCGACATCCGCTTCGACCCGGCGGACCTCGCCCGCGTCAATGCCGCCAGCCTGCACCTCATGCCTTACGCCGCCATGCAGCCGCGCCTCGCCGCGCTCGGCTGCGATCTCGGAGCGGACTTCTGGGATGCCGTGAAGCCGAACATCGTCCTCTTCGCCGACGCGGCGGACTGGGCGCGCGTCGTCACGGGGCCGGTCGCGCCGGTGATCGAGGAGCCGGATTTCGCCGCCGCCGCCGCCGCCGTCCTCCCGCCGGAGCCGTGGAACGAGGCCACCTGGGGCATCTGGACCGATGCCGTGAAATCCGCCACCGGCCGCAAGGGCAAGGCGCTCTTCATGCCGCTCCGCCTCGCGCTCACCGGCCTCACGCATGGACCGGAACTCAAAAACCTGCTACCTCTCATCGGACGGGACCGGGCGCAAGCCCGTCTCAAGGGTCTGACGGATTGATTTCGTTGGATTATTTCAACGGCGGCCAGCGAGGATACCGGCATGAACCCGGCTCTCCCGATCGTTCAGGGTCTGATTATTAGCGGCTGATTTTTATCCGCCGCCGCCGTACAAGCACGCTTGCAATACATTGTGAAACGGACCGGTCGGCGGCGGGAGTCGCGGATGTTTGGCGGCCGATGGCGTTCTGTCTTTCCTTGAGGGAGGGTCGAAATTTGCTCTCGCAAATTTCGGGGCGGGGGCTCTGAGATGCGGTGCTGAACGAGCTGACGAAGGCGATAGTTATTTATGCGGCAACCCCTCCCCAAACGGCTTGCAGCCGTTTGACCCTCCCTCAAGGGGAGGGTGGAAGAGGGAAAGCGGATCGAAGGCAACGAAACCATGAGCAAGTCCCCAAAAGCTGAAAAGAAACAGCGCCTCTACCTTTTCGACACCACGCTGCGCGACGGCGCGCAGACGACGGGCGTCGATTTCAGCGTGGAGGACAAGCGCCTCATTGCGGGTCTGCTCGATGAACTCGGCCTCGACTATATCGAGGGCGGTTATCCCGGTGCGAACCCCACCGACACGGCCTTCTTCGGCGACAAGCCGAAGCTCGGTCATGCGAAGTTCACCGCCTTCGGCATGACGAAACGGGCAGGGCGCTCCGCCTCCAACGATCCGGGCCTCGCCGCCGTGCTCGACGCGGATACGGATGCCGTTTGCCTCGTCGCCAAGAGCTGGGACTTTCATGTCGCCGTCGCGCTTGGCATCGCCAACGAGGAAAACCTCGAAAGCATCGCCGGCAGCGTGAAGGCCGTGGCCGCGCGCGGCCGCGAGCCCCTGATCGACTGCGAACATTTCTTCGACGGCTACAAGGCAAATCCGGCATTCGCGCTTTCCTGCGTGAAGACCGCGCTCGATAGCGGCGCGCGCTGGGCCGTCCTCTGCGACACCAATGGCGGCACCCTGCCGGACGAGGTGGAACGCATCGTCGGCGAGGTCATCGCGTCCGGCGTGCCCGGCGAAAAGCTCGGCATCCACGCCCACAACGACACGGAAAACGCCGTCGCGAATTCGCTCGCCGCCATCCGCGCGGGCGTGCGCCAGGTACAGGGCACATTGAACGGTCTGGGCGAGCGTTGCGGCAACGCCAACATGGTCTCGCTCATCCCGACGCTGCTGCTGAAACCTCTTTATGCGGATCGCTTCGAGATCGGCGTCAGCCTTGAGCGCCTGAAAAGCCTTGTCCATGTCTCCCGCACGCTCGATGAAATGCTCAATCGCGCGCCGGATCGCTACGCACCTTACGTCGGAGAAAGCGCCTTCGCCTCCAAGGCGGGCATCCATGTCTCGGCGATCCTGAAAGACCCGAAGACCTATGAGCATGTGCCGCCCGAAAGCGTCGGTAACAAGCGCAAGGTCGCCGTCTCCGATCAGGCTGGAAAGTCCAACATCCTCGCGCGCCTCGAAGAAGCGGGCATCGAGTTCGATCCGAAGGACCGCCGCATCGGCCGCCTGCTCGACGAGGTGAAGGAACGCGAGTTCCTCGGTTATTCCTATGACGGCGCGGAAGCCTCCTTCGAGCTGCTCGCGCGCCGCATCCTCGGCGAGGTGCCGGAATTCTTCGACGTCGAGTCCTTCCGTGTGCTCGTCGAGCGCCGCTACAACGCGCTGGGCGATCTCGTCACCGTCTCCGAAGCCACCGTGAAGGTCGTGGTCGATGGCGAAAAGCTGATCTCGGTCGGCGAGGGCAACGGTCCGGTCAACGCGCTCGATCAGGCGCTGCGAAAAGACCTCGGCAAATACTCGCCCTATATCGAGGATCTTCGCCTCGCGGACTTCAAGGTGCGTATCCTCACAAGCGGCACCGAGGCCGTCACCCGCGTCATGATCGAAAGCATGGACGGGAAGGGCAACCGCTGGTTCACGGTCGGCGTCTCGCCCAACATCGTGGACGCCTCCTTCCAGGCGCTGACGGATTCGATCACCTGGAAACTCCTCCGCGACGGCGCCCCGGCCCCGCAAACGCATAACCGCAAGGAAAGTGCGGGCGTCTGAGGGATACCTCAAAGAAAGTACGTCACCCCCGGGCTTGACCCGGGGGTCCAGAAGCCGTGGAACACGGCGTCTCTCTTCGCAAGAATTCTTCAAGGGACGAAGCCGGCGCCGGCCCGCTTCACCTCCCCAACCTCGTCATTGCGAGCCTCGCATCAGCGAGGCGCGGCAATCCACAGGGCCTCCCGGCAACGAGTGCTGGAGCGAAAACAGTACCGCTCATTCTTGTGTCCCGGACGATTGGTCTCCGGCGTGATACAAGAAGCCGCGGAATCGTCCGGTCGATTCAGCGGGAGAAGAAACGTGCAGAAATCCGCCTCGGAAACGGCCTCCGCCGAAGCCGCGCTCGGCGTCGCCTCGGCGGGCCTCGGTTATCTGCTCTGGGGCCTTTCCGTCATCTTCTACAAGCAGTTGATGGACGTGCCGCCTTTCGAGGTGCTGGCGCATCGCTCCGTCTGGAGCGTGGTGCTGACGCTGGCGATGATCTTCCTCCTCGCGCGCCATGCCGAACTGATCGCCATGCTCCGCGACCGCCGTACCATGCTGACGCTGGTGGGCACCGGCCTTCTCATCGGCTCCAACTGGTTCGTCTTCATCTATTCGATCAACGAGGCGCGCATCGTCGAGACGAGCCTCGGCTATTACATCAACCCCCTTGTGAGCGTGCTGCTCGGTGTCGCCTTTCTCGGCGAGCGCCTGTCGCGGGGGCAAATCCTCGCGGTCGCGCTCGCCGCCATCGGCGTGGCGATCTTCGCCTTCGATCTCGGTCAGCTCCCCTGGATATCGCTCTACCTTGCGGGCAGCTTCGCGGCCTATGGCTATCTGCGGAAAGTCTCCCGCGCGACGCCCCTCGAAGGTCTCTTTGTCGAGGTGCTCGTCCTGCTGCCCTTCGCGCTCGGCTATCTGTGGTGGCTCTCCGGCCATGGCGGCACGAGCTTCGGCAATGGAAGCCGGTTCACCTGGACCCTCCTTGTACTGACGGGTCCGATGACGGCCGTGCCGCTCTTCCTCTTTGCCTTCGGGGCGCAGCGCATCCGCCTCGCCACCCTGGGCCTGATGCAGTATCTCGCCCCGACGACGCAGTTTCTCGTCGCCGTCCTCCTCTATGGAGAGCCGCTGGGCACCGTCCAGGCGATGACCTTCGGCCTCATCTGGGTTGGACTGGGGATATTCTCGTTCGGCACATGGCGCCGCGAGCGCGAACTGCGCCGCACGGCCGCCCTCGCAAACCGGGGATAGGTTTCGCGCCGCGTCGTTTATGACAGTTGAGTGACATTCGTGTGACAGTCGCCCCGCTTTATCCTCAGAGGGAGGCTTCGATCCGGGGCAGGATATCCTCGACCCGGTCGACCACCGAATAGATGCGGCGGATATCCGAGCGGGCAAACCCGGCCTTTATGATGTGGTCGAGAAGCTCGATCATCGGCTCCCAGAAGCCCTTGAGGTTGGCGATCACGATCGGGTTCGAGTGCCTCCCGAGCTGCGCCCAGGTCAGCATCTCGATCGTCTCCTCGACCGTTCCGATACCTCCGGGAAGAGCCACAAAGGCTTGAGAACGTTCGAACATCAGTTGTTTGCGGGCATGCATGCTCTCGGTGACGATGAGTTCGCTCACCTCTTTGAACTCGACTTCCACCTCCGTCAGGAACTTCGGGATGATGCCCGTCACGCGGCCTCCCTCGGCGAGCACGGCCCTCGCCACCGCGCCCATCACGCCGATGCCGCCGCCGCCATAGACGAGCTCCACACCTGACTTCGCCATGAGCCGGCCGAACCGGTCGCCCGCCTCCATGAACAGGGGATCGCTCCCCGTGCTGGAACCGCAATAGACACAAACGCTTTTGAGCTTCATGGAAGGAGGGTCATCCTTGATTTCTGTGGATCGCTGGCTCACCCGCGAGGTTTCACATTGGTGCCGTAATTGCAAGTTACGCGGTAGAATAGGTTGATAGTGGGGCACTGTTCCGTTTCGGCACAGCCACATCGGGGAAGGAAACAGGAAGATGAAAATCGGGGCAATTGTCGGCGCCTTCGTCGTGGCGCTTCTTCTTCTCGTGGGCGGCTGGTGGTTCTTTCTGCGGGGCGACACGGAACCCGCACCCTCCGAGGTGATCGCCGAGGCGCCGGCCGATACGGCCGAACCCGGCGACGAGCAGGAAGACCCCTCCATCCCGACCTTCGACATCGTTCGCGTGGAGCGCGATGGGTCGACCCTTGCCGCGGGGCGTTCGCTCCCCGGTGCCCGCATCCAGCTCAAGGCGAACGGCGAAATCGTTGCCGAGACGGTCGCCGACGGCAATGGCGAATGGGTTGCCGTCCTCGAAGAGCCTCTGAAACCCGGCTCCGTCGAGCTCCGCCTCACTGCCATCAACCCGGACGGCAGTACGAAGGACAGCAAGCAGGTCGTGACGGTGTCGGTGCCCGAAGACGAGAACGGGCAGACGCTCGTCGTCCGCAGCGAGCCCGGCAAGGCGAGCAAGGTGCTCCAGGGCCCCGGCGTGCCCTCGGATGCGGGCAGTCTTGTCCTCGAGACTGTGGATTACGACGAGAAGGGTAACGTCATCATTTCCGGCCGCGCCGACGCCGGCGCCGCCGTCCGCATCTATGTCGGCGGAGAACTCGTCGGAGAGACCCGAGCGGACAAAACGGGCCACTGGGAAGTGAGCCCGGATGCGGACATTGCGCCCGGCCAATATGCCCTTCGCGTGGACCAGGTAGACGAGGAAGGCCGGGTGGTCGGCCGTGTCGAGGTGCCGTTCGAACGGGGCGAACCGTCAGCCGTCCTCGCCGCTCTCAAGGAGGGCAGGGTAGTGATCCAGCCGGGCAACAACCTCTGGAATATCGCGCGCCAAATCTACGGTTCGGGCTTCAGCTACACGGTCATCTACGAAGCCAACAAGGACCAGATCCGCGACCCGGACCTCATCTATCCGGGGCAGATATTCGAGACGCCGGCGCAGGGCCGCTGAAAAATCTTGTCCCCGGCCTGAATAGGCTTATCTAGTGTATGGATTAACGCCCTGTCCGGGCTCCCGGACGGGGCGTTTGCTTGTACGCGAATGCATTGGCGATGCTGCCCCTTGTGCGCGGCTGCCGAAGCGGAGACCCTGCAACCGATGTCACCCGGCCTGAAGCATGCCTCGCGAGACGGCCCCGATCCTGTAACGGGCAAGGCGCCGAACGTCCGCCGCAATGCGGCGCGGACGCTCGCGAACATGTTGCCTCGGCTCTGGCCACAGGGCAGGACGGACCTGCGCCTGCGTGTCGTCCTGGCGATGGTGGCACTCATCGCCGCAAAGGGCATCACGGTCTACGTCCCCTTTCTCTACAAGGAAGCGGTGGACGCCCTCTCGCCCGAAACGGTAGCCGAGGCCGCCATCATCGTGCCCGTCATGCTGATCGTGAGTTATGGCGTCGGCCGCATCATGATGATCGCGCTGGCGCAGCTTCGCGACGCGATTTTCGCGAAGGTCGGCCAGAATGCCGTGCGCGAACTCGCGGTCGAAACGTTCCGCCATCTGCATGCATTGTCTCTGCGATTTCATCTGGAGCGGCGCACCGGCGGCCTCTCGCGCGTGATTGAGCGCGGCACCAAGGGCATCGATTTTCTGCTGCGCTTCTCGCTCTTCAACATCGTGCCGACGATCATCGAGCTCGCGCTCGTCTGCGTCATTCTCGCCTACGCTTTCGACATCTGGTACTCGGTCGTCACGGCCGTCACGGTCATCGTCTACATGGCCTTCACCTTCTCCGTGACGGAGTGGCGCACGCGCTTTCGCCGCGAGATGAACGACCTCGACACCGAGGCGAACACCAAGGCCGTGGACAGTCTTCTGAACTACGAGACGGTCAAGTATTTCGGTAACGAGGAGCATGAGACGCGACGCTTCAACCGTTCGATGGAGGGTTATGAACGCGCCGCCATCAAGACCGCGACGTCTCTCTCCGTACTGAACACCGGCCAGACGCTGATTTTCAGCGGCGGGCTCACCATTCTCATGTTGATGGCGGCAAATGGCATCGCGGAAGGGGTGCTCACCGTCGGCTCCTTCGTGATGATCAACGCCTATCTGATCCAGCTCTATCAGCCGCTCAATCTTCTTGGCACGGTCTATCGCGAAATCAGGCAGGCATTGATCGACATGGAGACCATGTTCGATCTGCTGCAGGTTCCCGCCGAGATCAGGGACAAGCCGGATGCTGCAGCTCTCGAGGTTTCCGGCGGCGAAATCGTCTTCGACAATGTAAGTTTCTACTATGACCGCGACCGCCGCATTCTCGACGGCGTTTCCTTTCGCGTGCCGGCCGGCGCGACCCTCGCGATCGTCGGACCTTCGGGTGCGGGCAAATCGACGATTGCCCGCATCCTCTTTCGCTTCTACGACATTTCGGAAGGGGCGGTGCGAATTGACGGACAGGACATACGCGACGTCCGCCAGGACAGTCTGCGTGCGGCCATCGGCATGGTTCCGCAGGACACGGTTCTTTTCAACGATACCATTCGCTACAACATTCGATACGGACGCCCCGATGCAACCGACGAGGAGGTTCGCGCGGCGGCGGAACTCGCTCAGATTGGACGTTTCATTGAACGCCTGCCGCAGGGCTACGACACGCGCGTCGGCGAGCGGGGGTTGAAGCTGTCGGGAGGCGAGAAACAGCGCGTCGCGATTGCGCGGACGATCCTGAAGAATCCGCCGCTCCTTCTGCTGGACGAAGCGACGTCGGCGCTGGACACGCATACCGAGAAGGACATCCAGACGGCGTTGAGGCGGATATCGCAGAACCGTACGACGCTCGTTATCGCCCACCGTCTTTCGACAGTCGTGGATGCGGATGAAATCCTGGTCCTGGACCATGGCAGAGTAGTGGAGCGTGGCCGCCATGAAGAGCTGCTGGCGCTGGGCGGGGCCTATGCTGCCATGTGGAACCGTCAGCGCGAGACGGAAGAGAAGGGTGACGACGAGGCGCGGCAGTTCGCCGCGAACGGGGAGAGCGGGGAGCCGGAAGAGCGCGGATTGGCGCCCGCCGCCGCCGATCCCGGATTTGCTTAACCCGGGCCTTGTGCCGGGTTACACTCCGCTGAAATCACAGCCCGGCGACTGCGGGTAACAAGAGGCCGAGACAAGTTCTATGGACAGCATTACTTCGATCCTGACGCCCATACATCGCGAAGGACACCGCTGGGTGCTCATTTTCGCCGCGGTCACCGTCGTGCTTTTCCTGATCTGGAATCCGCTCGGATGGATTGGCGTCATCCTGACGCTTTGGTGTCTCTATTTTTTCCGCGACCCGGACCGTGTGACCCCATCCCGGGAAGGTCTCGTCATCAGTCCGGCCGACGGCGTCGTGAACATGATCACCGAAGCCTCTCCACCGGAGGAACTCGGCCTTGGCGATATGACGCGCACGCGCGTCAGCATCTTCATGAATGTCTTCAACTGCCATGTGAACCGGTCGCCGGTCGCGGGCAAGGTGAAACGCGTGGCCTATCGGCCGGGGCTTTTTCTCAATGCCGATCTCGACAAGGCCAGCGATGCCAATGAGCGCAATTCGCTGCTGATCGAACGTGCGGATGGTGAGCAGATCGTCGTCGTGCAGATTGCCGGCCTTGTGGCGCGACGCATCGTTTGCGACGTCCGCGAGGGACACGATCTCGCGGCAGGCGAACGCTTCGGTATTATCCGTTTCGGCAGCCGGCTCGACGTCTACCTGCCGCAAGGCGCCATTCCCCTCGTCGCGGTCGGTCAGACGGCAATCGCGGGCGAGACGGTACTGGCGGACTCGATCTCCGTCGAACCGCATCATCTCTAGGAAATGGATGCGGGCTTTGACCGTAAAGGATTGAATTGATGGCTGGGTCCATACCACCCTTCGAGCCGCGCCCCGGTCCGGGCTTTCGGGCGACCGAGACCATGCGCGAGCGCCGCACGCGGCAATTTTCGCAATTGCCGGTGCGCACCATCGTTCCGAATTCGCTTACGGTTCTCGCCCTCTGCGCGGGTCTCACCGCCATCCGCTTTGCGATCGAAGGCCGTTTCGAAGCGGCGGTTGCCGCAATCATCATCGCATCGGTTTTCGACGCGCTGGACGGCCGCATCGCGCGCATGCTGCGCGGCTCCACGCGCTTCGGTGCGGAACTCGACTCGCTTACCGATTTTGTGAATTTCGGTGTTGCGCCCGTCGTGATCCTTTATCTCTGGTCTCTGGGGGATATTGGCGGACTTGGCTGGATCGCCGTACTCGGGTTTTCCGTTTGCTGCGCGCTGCGTCTTGCCCGTTTCAATGTGGCGCTTGAAGATCCCGACAAACCGGTCTGGGCCGGGAACTACTTCGTCGGTGTGCCTTCTCCCGCAGCCGCCGGTCTTGTCATGATGCCGCTCTATCTCTCTTTCATCGGCGTTGAATGGGTCAAGGAGACGCCGCTTCTCATCGCCGCGCTCGTCCTCGTCATTGCATTCCTGATGGTGAGCCAGATCCCGACATTCTCGGGCAAGCGCATGGGGCTGCGCATCCGCCGCGACATGGTGCTGCCGGTGCTCCTGCTCGTCGGCATGAGCGCGGCCATCATCCTCAATTATCCCTGGATTGCTTTCACCGGCCTGGGTGCGATCTATCTCGCCTCAATCCCGGTGGCTGTGCTTCGCTATCGGTATCACCAGAAGCGGACGGCCGCCGCGCAGCCCCATTCGGATATGAACGACCTGGAAATCGACTGAGCGCGGTTCAGCGGTCGCCCTGGCCCTCTTCGTCTGTCGTTTCAGGTGCCCTGTGCAGGCGGGCGTCGTCGATCTTCGACATGACGTGCCTTTTCAGCGAACCGGACGCATCGAAGATTGGCTCAATGCGGCGGCCCGTTCCCGTGGTCCGTAACGTGCGCTGTTGCATTTCAAACTCCGCGGCACCGGCTGACGAGCCGGATTGATGCCTGCCAAATCTATCCATTTCCTTCTTCCGCATCTTCCGATGCGAAACCCGCTTCGTCCGCTTCCGCCTTCGTTCCGGTCCCGGCGGGTGCGCGGGTCGCATGAATGAGAACGAGCCGAAGCTGGTTTGTTTCCAACGCCTGGCTGCGAGCAAGCCAGACAGCGCCTTCCTCCATTAACGTGGTAGCCGTTTCCGGCAGAAGTTTGGCTTTTTGCAGGCAATCGTGAAGCTGTCGCCAACCGGACTGTATAAGTGGCAGATAGGCTGAGGTCAGGTCCTCGAAACTTTCTAATTTGTAATCCTGTGCCTCCAGCGCATGACGATATTCAGCCTCGGTCCATGGCGCCGGGAAGCTGCCTTCGGCCATCCGCCATGCGGTGAGCGCGGGCGCTTCTTCCGTATCCGTACCAACGCCGTCCGCAAGGATGAAGTCGGTCAGGATCAACGAGCCGCCCTCGGCGAGCCCGCGATTGATCTCCGCGAGCATCAGTTCGCGATCGTCGACCGCGAACATGGATTCACGCATGAAGATGGCCGTATGACCTTCCGCAGGCTCGAAGTCCGCCGGCTCCAGTCCCTCCGGGCCGCAGGCGCGGACCGGCGCGGTTTCGCCCATTCCTTGCTCCGCAGAGAGACGCTGCGCTTCCGCGGCTATTTCTTCATCGGCTTCAATGCCGAGGATCGTGATCCCGTGTTTCGCCGCGACGGCGCGCATGCCGCCGCCAAGGCCCGGCGCGAGGTCGAGGAAGCGTCCCTTGTTCTTGAGGTTGGCGCGTTCTGCCAGGAACAGAGCGAAGTTCGCGCCACCGGGCAGGCTGAAGCCCGGTCCCCAGAGTTGTTGAATGATTTCCAGACGGCTCAGCGACTTCGGCGGCTCGGGCTTTTCAACGGGCAGGGCGGCGGGGGCGGCCGGTTTCACGGCAGCGGCCTGCGGCGCCTTCTTCTTTTTCCGCTTGCGCTTGATGCCTTTGGCGCGGGCGACGTCGTCGGTCTCCATGCCTTCCCACCAGGCGATGACGCGCAGCAGGATTTCCCAGCCAATGCCGGCTTCTCTGGGCTTCTTCTTGTTCTTTTCGTTTTCTCCACCGGCGGTCTTGGCCGCCGGGCCGTGCTCGGCTCCGCCTCCTCCTCCAGGGCGTTTGTCGGGATGCTCGACCAGGAATTTCTCAAGTGCGTTACGCTGAGGCCCGCTCAGTTTGCGGAGCTTTCGGAACCGAACAATCCCCTCGGCCGACATCTGCTCAAGGCCGGCCGTGAAGGCGGATATCGGCATCGCCTGCAGCTCATCGCTGCCGACTGTTGCCAGATTGACGAGCGCCGAATTGCTCATGCTCGTACCTATGGGTCCCCAGTGCGGCCGTCTCGCGTTCGGTAATCTCGGCCGGTCTTTCCCCTGGAGGCGTGCGCCTTGCACTGAACCACGCGCGGCCCCGTCATCCTTAATGCCACAAGCAGCGTTAAATCATTGTTTCCCCAAAGGTGGCTCACCGTTAACAAAGGTAAAATCGGAGCTTTTCTTTCGCACGGGAATCCCCCAATTTATGCCCGCGCTGGATCGATCAGGGGGGCAGGCGGCGCTATTACATGCAGAAGTTGAGAAATCCGGTCTTGCGTTTTCCGCGCCTGACTATCGCTCTTTGTCTAGCGATTTTCGCGGTCTCGGCGGCGGGGGTATTCCAATACACCCTGTCCTACGACACGCGCGTCTTCTTCAATCCCGAAGGCGCGGATCTCGCGAAACTGCGCGCTTTCGACGCGAAATACGGCCAGAACAACGATGTTCTGATGGTGCTCTGGGCCGGTGGCCGCAAGGTCACCGAACCTGAGGTGTTGGCGGCCCTTGGCGATCTCGTCTCGCAGGCATGGCAACTGCCGCATTCGACGCGTGTCGACGCGCTGACCAATTTTCCGCACGTCTCGGCGGATACCGACAGTTTCTCCGTCGTCGACCTTGTTCCCGACCCCGCGAATGTCACGGTCGAGGAGGCAAGAGCCATCGAGCGAATAGCCCTCGACGACTCTCTCATCCGGAACCGCCTTCTTTCCGCCGACGGGCGCGCTGCGGGCGTGCTCGTCAACTTTAACCTGCCGGCGGAAGCCTCGATTGAAGTGCAGGAGATCGTTGCGGCCTCGCGCGCCCTCGTCGCGCGGTTCGAGGCAAACCATCCGGGGATCGAGGTCAAGCTCACCGGCAATGTGATGCTGATGGCAACCTTCTCGGAAGCCGCCTTGAATGACATCAAGGTGCTGATCCCGGTCAGCCTCATCATCACCTCGCTGGTCATGTTTGTATTTGTGCGAGCGGTGTTACCCAGCGTCGCGATCCTTTCGTTGCTTGGTCTGTCGAGCGCCGCCGCCATGGGGCTGGCGGGCTGGTACGGCTATGAGATCAATACCGCGACGGTTGCTTGTCCCATCATCATCATGACGGTGAACATGGCCGCCGCCGTCCGCATCGTGACCACCGCCATGGGGGCTCTCGGACGCGGGCTCACGCGCCACGACGCGATCGCCGAGGCTGTGTCCATGAACCTGTGGCCGGTGACGCTCACGAACGCGACGACGATGATCGGTTTCCTGGCGATGAATCTCGCCGACGCGCCGCCGCTTCGCCAGCAGGGGAATGTCGTGGTTGTCGGCATCTGCCTTGCCTACATCTTCACCTTCACCTGGCTGCCGGCGTTGCTCTCCCTGATGCCGCTCCGTCCTGCCGTGCAGCGCTCGGAACGTGTCATGGTGCTCCTCGGCCACTTTGTGAACCGCTACTATCGGCAGCTCTTCTTTCTCTGCAGCGTGATCGTGGTTTCCTGTGCCATATGGCTCGGCAATATCCGCCTCGATGACGATTTCGCGCGCTATTTCGACTGGCGCTTCGATTACCGCCAGGACTCGGACTTTGCCGAGGAACACCTGACCGGCCTTAACATCATCGAGTTCGACATCGGTTCCGGCGAAGAGGGAGGCATCTTCGATCCCGAATATCAGGAGCGGCTCGCTGCCTTCGAGGCATGGTTGCGCGAGCAGGAAGGTGTCGTCAGCGTCCTGGCGATCTCCGATATCACTCGGCGGGTCCATGATGCGATGAATGCCGGAAGGGCGGATGCGGGGCCGATGCCCGACGATCGGGAGACTATCGCGCAGTATTTCCTTCTCTACGAGATGTCGCTGCCCTATGGCGTCTCGCTGAACGAACAGATCAACGTCAGCCGCTCATCGAGCCGCGTTACCGCCATTTTGCGGAAGATGTCGTCAAGCCAGATTCGTGATGTTGACGAGCGGGCGACCGCGTGGCTTGCGGAAAATGTACTACCGGAAATGCAGACGCAGGCGACGGGCATCAACGTGCTCTTTGCCAACTTGTCGGGCGTCAATATCCGCTCGATGATGCTCGCGACGCTCGTGTCCGTACTCCTCATCGCTGTGGTGGTGGGTATTGCGTTGCGCAGTGCCGTCTATGGCGCGCTCAGCATCCTGCTCAACATGTTGCCGTCTCTCGTGGGCTTCGGTCTCTGGGGGCTCCTCTATCAGGACATAGGCCTCGCAGCCTCCGTCGTCACCGCCATGACCATTGGCCTCGTCGTTGACGACACGATCTACTTTCTTCTCATGTACCAGCAGGCGAGGGCGCGTGGTCTGGATCCCGAGGGAGCCATTAACCATGTCTTCGCGGTGGTCGGCGTTGCCATGCTCGTCATCACCGTTTCGCTCACGGTCGGATTCGGAACCCTGGCTTTCTCCGGCTTCGAGGTGAACCGTTCCTTGGGCGCAATGACCGCACTCGTCATCTTGTCCAATCTCTTCATCGACTGGTTGATGCTGCCCCCGGTGATGAGAA
This sequence comes from Parvibaculum sp., assembly GCF_045863935.1. Taxonomy (GTDB): domain Bacteria; phylum Pseudomonadota; class Alphaproteobacteria; order Parvibaculales; family Parvibaculaceae; genus Parvibaculum. The sequence continues at coordinate 24,508 of NZ_BTVP01000004.1, forward strand.
TTATGGAGAACTCCCGTGCCAAACGCTCTGGCACGACTGTTGCCTAAAACGGTCATTGTGGAACTACAGTTTCTCGCTTTAAACATTTGTTAGTGTTTGTAACGGCGGGAACCCTGTGATTCCTTAGTATTGTCCGTTTTTGAGACAGGTGGGGCCAGTGATACGTACATATGAACAACTGACAGGTGCCGAAGGTCGCCGGATGTTCTACCGGGCCGAGCGGTTCCGGCCAGAGCAACTGTTCCGGGAGGCTGTTCCGGCGGTGCTGATTGAGAACGAGCGTGCGCTGCTGAGAGATATCAGCATGACCGGCATCGCGATCCAGAGTTCGCACGCTGATGGCTGGGACGAACGTATCGGTTCCGAAATGCCTTTTGAGTTCCGGGTGGGGGAAGCGCGCCTGTTCGGTGGAGCCGGCCGCGTGCGCCGGGTGGAGCCGCACGGGCTCAGAACGGTGGTGGGCCTGGAGTTCACCTCGGGCTATCTCGACATTCCAGGCATCATCAGCGAGCACGACAATCTCGTCCTCTCGCAAGCGCTGGCCGACCCGCTCTTTGCAACTTCAGAAGGCATTCTGCCGGAGTTCCAGCAGCTTTGTAGCGAAATCCTCAATCTGTTCCGCTCCTACAAGGATGTGCTCAGCAACTTTGAGACGCGCCTAAAAGCGACGGGCGAAGAACGCGATAAGCTTCTTCTCGAAGCGCTGATTGCCTGCGAGGATCGCATAGTTCCGCAGTGGCAGGAGCTCTGGTATCGGGGCAACGACGTGCTTGAGCCGGTCTGGCACGATCCCGCCGTCCTCGCGCGCCACAAGCGATACGCCGAGCGCGTTCTCACGCCCGACTTCATGCCCGGAGCCGTGATGAAGCGGTGTTACGAAAAACCGCTCGGCTATCCCGGCGACTACCAGATCATGAACTACGTTTACGAGTGGCAGCGCGTCGGTAACACGCCCTACGAAAAGCTCCTCCACCGCATCGGCATCGAGACCGGCGCCTGTGTCGGCACGCGCCTTCGCATGACGCAGAAGCTCATTGCAGCCCGTATCGCGGAGGAGCCAGGGGATACTCCGCTCAACATCGCCAATCTGGGCTGCGGCTCCGCTTATGAAGTCTACGACTATCTGCGGACCGACAAGCTGCCGCGGCCGGTGAACTTCACGCTGATCGACCAGGACGAGCGGGCGCTCACCCACGCCTACGAGCATGCCTATCCGGAAGTCGTGCGGCATGCGGGACGTGCAAAAGTTCAATGCCTTCAGGCATCGTTCGCACAATTGCTGAAGGCGGGCGCGCTTTTCCGCACCTTGCCGCCGCAGGACGTGATCTACAGCCTGGGGCTCTACGATTACCTCTCGGCTCGCCGCGCCCGGGCGCTGACACGCGATCTCTACGAGCAGGTGAAACCGGGCGGCAAGCTCATTCTCGCCAACGTCCGCAAGGGACGGGAAAGCTGCGAATGGCCGCTTGAGTTCGTGACGGACTGGAGCCTGATCTATCGTACGGAAGCGGACATGCTTGCGCTCCTCGAAGGGCTCGATGTCGCCAACGTGACGATCGAGGTCGACTCGACGAAGTGCATCTATCTGATGGTGGCGGACAAACCGGCCTGACGGCAAGCCGTCAGCTTGCCTGCCATTGCATCTCATCGGCCTGGGGCGCGACGAACCGGCTTTTCGGGAACGTCGCGCTCACGGTCGTGCCTTCGCCGACTGTGCTTTCGAGTTCTACCGTTCCGCCATGCAGGCTCATGATCTTGCGAACCAGCGGAAGCCCGAGACCTGTGCCCTGCTGCGTCCGTGACATGGCATCTTCGACCTGCACGAAAGGCTCGAAAATGCGCTTGGTGTCCGACGCCTTGATGCCGATGCCCGTATCCTTCACGCTCAGCACGAGGTCGCCTGCGGCGTCGACACCGAGCTCGACCTGGACACTGCCGTTCTCGGGCGTGAATTTAAGGGCGTTCGAGGTCAGATTGATCGCCACCTGATTGAAGAGGCGAGGATCGGCAATGAGCCAGGGAATATCGTCGCGAATGCGGAAGGTCAGGTCCACGCCGAGTTCAGACGCACGCTGACGGAACATGCGCATCGTCCGGTTCAATGCCTCCACCGGATCGATCGGTTCCTCCTCCAGCTGAAGCTTTCCAGCCTCAGCCTTCGAAATGTCGAGGATGTCGTTGATGATGCTCAGAAGATGCGCTCCGCTTGCCCGGATGTCGCCCGCATAGTCGACATATTTGGGCTGGCCGACCGGACCGAACATCTGGTTCGAAATGATCTCAGAAAATCCGATGATCGCGTTGAGCGGCGTCCGCAGTTCATGGCTCATGATCGCGAGGAAGTCGTTCTTGGCGCGGTTTGCGGCTTCGGAGCGGCTGAGCAGGCGCTCGGAACGGCGTTGCTCAGCGCGCAGCTTTTCATTGTCGACGAAGCTCTGGCGGAGTTTGTACTCCTGAACATAGTTCACGAATACGCTCACCCCGACGCCGAAGATCAGGAACGCATTGTTGTTGATGAGCATGTTCGTGGGAATGGGATTCACGAACAGGGCGACGAATTCGTAAGCGCCACAGGTCAGGCCGGACATCAAGATGGAATAGTAATACCGCAAACGCCAAAGGCAGTTCACATAGGTCAGAATAATGAGGATGCCGGCATAGTAGAGATAGTTGCCCGGCGATGAGGCGATCGAAATCATGCCGACGACGGCGAGGCCGGGAATACACATGGCCAGCGACAACAACGCCTGGTGGCGATACGAAAATCCCGGCATGTAGGAAATCGCCACGATGAGAAGAAGAAGCGGACAGGCGAGTCCCAGCCGGATTGCCCAGGCTTCGTTGGTGATTTCCGGAATGATAAAGGGATCGAATACGGCGTAGACGGCGAAGATGATCGCGCCCAGCGCAATCGAAAGGCGCAAGAGGCCGACCTGGCGCGCGAAGTTGTCGACGTTGAATCTGTGCTCCAGATCAGGCTGGCGGAACCGCAACCCGATAGGCTCTATGGAGTAGTCGGTCGCCTGTTCGGAAAAAAGCGGATCGGCCGGCGTTTGCAATTCGCGCCGGTGCTCCGGGTCATCTCGCTTCAGCGCGTCGCCGGTGATGGTTTGCCTATTCATTTCCGCCGTAAATCCCGGAGGCTGCCGCTATCCCTTGGGTGTAGAGAGGTCAGACTAGCGACAAAACGTATAATGCTTGGTTAAGCATGATTTACGTTCCGGTAAGCATCTCGTTTCGACGGAATTGTCCTGGCTGTCTCCGAAAACAGACGAAACTCAACCTCTGGCCATGAAATAGACGAGCAGCAATCCGCCGAAGATGATCCGGTACCATCCGAAGATTGTGTAGCCGTGAGTGCTGACGAAGTTGAGTAGCCACTGCACGACGACGAGCGCCGAGAGGAATGCGGCGACGAACCCCGCCCCGATGACATAGGCATGCGCCGCGTCGATCAATTCCCACGTCTCGGCGAGGTTAACCGCCGAGGCGCCGAGCATGACGGGAATGGCGAGGAAAAAGGAAAACTCGGCGGCCGTCTTGCGCTCGACCCCGACAAGCAGGGCGCCAAGGATCGTTGCGCCCGAGCGGGAAACGCCGGGCACAAGCGCCAGGCATTGAAAGAATCCGATCTTCAGAGCTGTCCGCATCGTGAACGACTCGATCGAGGTGAATCTCGCCTCGAGATGCAGCCTCTCGATGACGATAATGGCAATGCCGCCGAGGATGAGCGTCGTGCATACCACGTAGGGTGAGAAGAGGACCTCCACGATGAAGTCGTGGAAGAGTATGCCGATCAGGCCGGCCGGAAGGATGGCGACGAGAATGGCCCCGATGAAAGTTCGGGCCGCGGGGTCGCGTGGAGCATCGAGGACCACGCGGAAGAGCCGGTCGCGATAGAGAACGCATATCGCCAAAATGGCGCCAAGCTGGATAACCACTTCGAAGACTTTGCCCGGCATGCTCGAAAAGCCGATCAGGTCGCCTACCACGATGAGGTGGCCGGTGGACGAGATCGGGAGGAATTCGGAGACGCCCTCGACAACGCCGAGAATGAGGGCTTGCAGGAAACTGTGCTCGATCATGTCCGGCAGAGAGTCCTGCTCTGGGGTGGAAAACGACTCATCGGGAGCCTAACACGGTGACCCTTACATGAACCTTATTGCAGCTCCATGTCGAACGGGGCCACGTTGGACCCCTTTTTTCATATTCCGGTCGCGTCCAACGCTTCCTTGACGCGGCTCACCGCGATGTCGAAGGCCGCCGATCTCAGGTCGAGGTCCTTCTGGGCCGCGTGGTTGAATACCTGCTGTGCCGCATTGTCGAGGATTCGTGCGAGTTCGTTGTCGACGCGGTCGAGTGGCCAGACCACGCGTTGCAGGTTCTGGACCCACTCGAAATAGCTGACGACGACGCCGCCCGAGTTGGCGAGGATATCCGGTACCACCCTGACCCCCCTGTCCGTCAGGAGACGGTCGGCGTCGCTGGTGACAGGCCCATTGGCCCCTTCGACGACTGTGCTTGCCTTGATTCTCGGAGCATTCTCCGCGGTGATGACCCCGCCCAGCGCCGCGGGCACGAGGTAGTCACACTCGACCTCAAGCTCCCGTCCTGCTTCCAGCGTTTCATGGCCCTCGACATCGGCGAGCAGTCCCCGTTCGCTCTTCTGCTTTGCGAGCGCGGATAGGTCGACGCCGCCCTCGCGATAGACGGCGCTGCGCGCATCGGAAACCGCAACGACCTTCATGCCGAGATCGACGAAAGCCTTCGCTGCATGAAAGCCCACATTGCCGAAGCCCTGAATGGCCACTGTCGCTCCCTTGAGGGGGGCGTCGTAGCGTTCGGCATAGGCCTTCATCACGATGCCTATGCCGTAACCTGTCGCCTTGTCCCGCCCGGCGGAGCCGCCAAGTGCCAGGGGCTTGCCGGTGACCGCTGCGGGCGAGTGTCCGTAGATCGCGGAATATTCGCTGTGAATCCAGCCCATCACCTGCGCGTTCGTGCCGACATCCGGCGCCATGATGTCGCTGTTGGGCCCAATCTCGCGATGAATGCGCTTGACGAACTTTCGGGTCAGGACCTCCAGCTCGCGCGTCGAAAGTTCGCGCGGATTGCAGCATATGCCGCCCTTGCCGCCGCCAAGCGGAATGTTCACCAGCGCGGTCTTCATTGTCATCAGCGAGGCGAGACCCCGGACCTCGTCGATGTCGACGTCGGGATGATAGCGAAGGCCGCCCTTGCATGGCCCGCGGACGTTCTGGTGCTGAACCCTGTATCCGCTGAAGACGGCCAGCTCGCCATTATCCCGAATGATCGGGATTTCGACCTTCATTTCGAGGGCGGCGAGCGAAAGCAGTGAAATCGTGGACTTGCCGTAACCGAGGCGGTCGCAGGCGGCGTTGAGGAACGTCTCATATGCCGATTGCGTCGTGTTTCCTGTCGTCATTCCGCCTCCGGTGAAAACGCATCTCAATGTGCCGCGGATTTGACGGGAAAAGGCGGGCAAATTCAACAGCAGGACCGCTGCCGCATTTTCGCCCCGCAGATTAACGAACGGTTCATATGCCGTTCAGGTGGCGAATGGGAATCTGCCTTCGGGCACGGGACGACCCGTCGCCCCCGAGGAGGTGCCGGACATCATGCGGCTAAACCCACAATTTGCATCTATTGCGCTGGCTTTGGCGCTTTGTTCTGGCGGTGGCGCGGCAGCGCTCGCCGCCCCCCAGTCGGATTCGTGGCAGCAACGCCAGGAACTGCGCGAGCGCGCGAGCCGACCGGCCCAAGAAAGTCGGCAGCGGATCGAAGACACCGGGCAGAACCGGCAGATGGAAAGACGGGAGCAGCAGAACCGGCAGCAGCAAATCCACCGGCAGGATGACCGTCAGCGCATCGATATGCGTACTCGCCAGCATGAACAGCAGGTGGCGCGGGGGCAACAGAACCGGGAGCAGGCGGAGCAGCACGAAAGGCTGCGTCAGCAACAGATCGCCCGCGAACGCAACCAGCACCAGCAAGCCCTGCAGCACGAACGCGAACGCAGTCGCGACATGGACAACCACCGGCGCTTGCAGCAGGTCAATATCGAGCGGCAGCGCCAGGAGCAGGATGTGCACCGTCAGCTCCAACGCCAGACGCAGCAGCAGGCTTTGCTGCGTCAGCAGCACACCCGCCCGCAGGACCGTCGGCAGTATGGCGACGGCCACGACGATGATCGCCGTGGCCACTATGCGGGTAATCGCGAGAATGTCCGTACTGCTGAGTACCGGCGCCCTTACCGCCCGGTTTACAACGACCGGCCCTGGTACGGATATCACGGGCACGGCAAGCGCCCGCACCATCGCGGACCCGTCGTCATCTATCGCAACGTGACGCATGTCGTGATGATCCCGCAGCCCGTCTATGTGCAGCCGGTCGCGGGCTACTACTATGACGACTACTACTATTCCGGCCCCTATGCCGGATATGACTCGGTCTACGGCTACGACGATTACGGCTACGGCTATCGCCAGTCCGCCTGCAACAGCGACACTGTCGGTGCCGTCATCGGGGCAGTGCTTGGCGGCGTCATCGGCGCTCATCAGGATCGGGGCGCCGGCCCTGTCGTCGGTGGTGCCCTCATCGGAGCGGTGCTCGGCGGCCTGCTTGGACATGCGATCGATGAAAGCAACCAAGCCTGCGTGAGCGACGTCCTCGAATATGTGCCGTCGAATCGGCCCGTCTATTGGGAGGACGGAGGCTATGGCTACGAGGTAACGCCAATGCGGACTTACGAACCCGAGCCTGGCCGCTACTGCCGCGAGTACCAGACGGTGGTGACCGTCGGCGGCCGCGCCGAACAGGCATACGGCACGGCCTGCCGCCAGCCGGACGGCAGCTGGCAGATCGTCAGCTAGGGCGGCTCCCTTGGCCAGCGGACGGCGCGGTCCCCGCGCCGTCCGTCTTCGTATGCTGCGACCACGAAAACCCTAGGCAGGCCCGCCTCCAGAGGCCATCATCCGGAAAACAAAACGGCGTAGATTCAGCGCCAACCGGAGAGGCAGGGGAATGGCAGGGCCAGAGAAAATCGGCGAATACATCACTATTGAGCGCGAAGGACGTGTGGCGACGCTTCGCTTCGATCGGGGTGACAGGATCAATCCGCTTTCCGTTCAGCTTCTTCGAGATATTGGCTCCGCAGCCCGCGCGCTGCGTGAGGATGTTTCCACGAGTGCCATCGTCCTGACCGGAGGGCAGGCTTTCTCCGGCGGCGCCGACCTCGCGGACCCCGAAATTTCCAGGCGTGCCTCCGCATCCCTGCTCGAGCGCCGCGAAATGCTCCGCGCCGGGCCCGACATGTGCGATGCATGGGAAGCGCTGGACCAGGTGACGATTGCCGCCGTCGAAGGCTTCTGCATTGGCGGCGGGGTCGCCCTTGCCGTCGCCTGCGACTTTCGTATCGCGGGGCGGGGTGCCCACTTCCGTCTGCCGGAAATTCCACTCGGCATGAACATGAGCTGGCACACGCAACCGCGTCTCGTGAACCTCATAGGCCCGTCGCGTGCGAAGCAGCTCACGATCTTCGGCGAGAAGGTGAGCGCCGCAAAGGCAGAGGCCTGGGGTCTTGTCGATGAAGTCTGCGAGGACGGCGAGGCGCTTGCCGTTGCACACCGCTGGGCGGAGAAAGTCGCGGCCCTTCCGCCCGTTGCCGTGCGTATGGCAAAACGCGGCATCACGCAGGCGGCGACTGCACTGAATGCGGTCTCCACCTTCATGGATGCGGACCAGTTCGCACTGGTCTCCACGAGCGAAGACCAGCGCGAAGCCGTTGCGGCGTTTCTGGAGAAGCGTTCGCCGAAATTCACTGGCCGCTGAGGGGAAGCGCGCATGAGCCATAGCCATCCGAATAGTCATCGCACAGGTTGCCCCTGCTGCTCGCCTTACCTTTGGGGAGACCGGCGTCTCCGCGATCCGCGGCTCAGCCGCCGCGGTTTCTTTGGCGCAGGTGCCGCCTTGACGGCAGCGGCCCTTTCCGTCCTCGGCGGAACGAAGAGCAATGCCGCAGGTTTCTCCGCGCTTGCTTTCGCGGCGCCGAAACTCGGCATGGGTGAAACGCGCCGAAGCCGTGCGGACGCTGCGGGCGCCACCATCTATCGCGGCGGCACTATCCGCACGATGAATGACGCGATGCCGCTCGCGGAAGCTGTTGCCGTCAAAGGTGGCCGCATCGTCGCGGTAGGAACCGAAGCAGAAGTGAAGGCGAAGACAGGGAGCGGCGCGCGGATCGTCGACCTCGCGGGTCGGACCATGCTGCCCGGCTTCATCGATTGCCACGGCCATGTTTCGATCACCGCCCTTCTGATGGGGTTCCGCAACCTCGCGCCGGAGCCTGCCGGTCCGATCCGCAATATTGCCGATATAAAGAGAGAACTGGCGGCATATCGGGAAGAAACGGGCGGTGGCCGTGGCGGCTGGCTCCTCGGCGCGAGCTACGACGACTCGCTGCTGGAAGAGAAGCGCGCCGTTACGCGTGACGATCTCGACGACGTTTCGACCGACCAGCCTGTTCTCGTCTACCACGCCTCGCTTCACGTCGTCGTCGTGAACTCCTGTGCGCTCTCGCTCCTCGGCATAAACGCCGACACGCCCGACTCGCAGGGCGGCGTGATCCGGCGCTGGCCGGGTACGCGGGAGCCGAACGGCATTCTGGAGGAGGGTGCGATCACGCTCGCTCTGCCGCGCTTGCCGCAGCCATCGGTTGATGAACTTCTCGATCTGCTCGACAAGGTTCAGGACAAATATGCAGCGTGGGGCATTACGACGGCACAGGACGGCGCCACCCGCCGGCCGGACTACGATCTTCTGACGCTCGCGGCATCGCGCGACCGCCTCCGGCTCGATATCGTCGCCTATCCTTTCTTCACCCACATGGACGACATCGCCAATGGCGACATCGAGATGGGACGCGACTACAACGGCCTCAAATTCGGCGGCGTGAAGCTGATGCTGGATGGCTCGCCGCAGGCGAAGACGGCCTGGCTGACGAAGCCATACGAGGTCGTGCCGCCCGGCTTTACGGCGGACTATAGCGGCTACCGCATCGTGGAAGACGAGACTGCCGCGCAACTCGTGGATAACGCTTACGCCCGCGGCTGGCAGGTCTATGCGCATTGTAACGGTGACGCCGCCGCCGATCAGTTTATCGCGGCGGTTGGCAAGGCCACGGAGAAATACGGCCCCGGTGACAGACGGTCGACCGTCATTCACGCGCAGACGTTGCGGGAAGATCAACTCGACCTCATGCGGCAGCTCGGAGTCATGCCATCTTACTTCGTGTCTCACACGTTCTATTGGGGCGACTGGCACCGCGACTCCGTTCTCGGTCCCGAGCGGGGCGCGCGTATCAGCCCGCTGCGTTCGACGATCGATCGTGGCATGCGCTACACATTGCACAATGACTCGCCGGTCGTACCTTCCGATTGCCGCATGTTGCTCTGGACCGCAACAAACCGGAAGACGAGAAGCGGAAAGGTGCTCGGCGAGGAGCAGAGAATTACGGCGCACGAGGCGCTTCGCGGCATCACCATCGACGCCGCCTATCAGCACTTCGAAGACGACACGAAGGGCTCGATAGAGGAGGGCAAGCTCGCGGATTTTGTGATCCTCGGAGAGGATCCGGAAACCATCGGCACGGACGCACTCCGTGACCTGTCGATCGTCGAAACAATCAAGCGCGGCGAAACCATCTACCGCGCATGAAGGTGGCAAGGATATGAGGCTGAAGATACGCCGGATTCCGCTCGACACACTGCGGGAAAACGTGGTGGTTCTCGCCTCGAATTGCGCGGCGCTCCGGCCCGAGGCTTTCCAGGCGTTCAAGCGGCTGGAGGTGCAGCATGATGGCCGTTCCATCATAGCGAGCCTCGACATCTGCCATGACCACTCGATGGTGGGTCCGGACGAGATCGGTCTCACGGAGCCTGCTTTCCGCCGTATGGGGCTCTCGGAGGGAGACACCGTTTTCATCTCGCCCTCACGCAGTCCGCAGAGCCTCGAATATGTGAGGACCAAGATCGGCGGCGAAACGCTGAACCGGCACCAGATCGAGTCGATCATTCAGGACATCGTCGGTTACCGCTATTCCGACATGGAAATCGCGGCCTTCCTGGTCGCCTGCGCAGGTTTCCTGTCGACCGACGAACTCCTCCATCTCACTTTTGCAATGGCTTCCGCCGGTACCTCGCTCACCTGGGATGCGCCCATCGTCGTCGACAAGCACTGCATCGGCGGCATTCCGGGGAATCGCACCTCGATGATCGTGGTGCCGATCGTCGCCGCGCATGGCTTCACCATGCCGAAGACATCGTCGCGCGCGATTACCTCTCCGGCGGGGACCGCCGACACGATGGAAGTCCTTGCGCGCGTCGACCTCACCATCGATGAGATGAAGGAAGTAGTCGGCGAGTGCAACGCCTGTCTCGTTTGGGGTGGTCATGTGAACTTGTCGCCCGCCGACGATATCCTGATCGGCGTCGAGCGCCCGCTCAATCTCGACACGCGCGAGCAGATGGTTGCCTCGATCATGTCGAAGAAGAAATCGGCGGGGTCTACCCATCTGGTGATCGACCTGCCGCTTGGGCCAACGGCCAAAGTGCGCGATGCCATGGAAGCGCTGCGTCTGCGCAAACTCTTCGAGTTTGTTGCCGATCGCATGAACCTTCACGTGGAGATTGTCGTGACCGACGGGATTCAACCCGTGGGCCGTGGCATCGGGCCGGTGCTCGAGGCGCGCGACGTGATGGCCGTGCTTGCCAACGATGTTTCCGCGCCCGCAGACCTGCGAGAGAAGTCGCTTCAGCTCGCTGCACGGGTGATTGAATGCGACCCGGCTGTTCGGGGCGGTGCCGGATATGAGCGCGCACGACACCTGCTGGAGAGCGGTGCGGCAATGGCATCGATGCAGAAGATTATCGACGCTCAGGGGCGCGCGTCGTCGGCGCCTGATCCGGGACCGCTCACAGCCGATATTCTCGCTCACGCCGATGGCGTGGTGGCCTCTGTCGATTGCCTCCGGATCGCGCAGCTGGCGCGGCTCGCCGGTGCCCCGCTCGATCGGGGGGCCGGAATTGATGTATTGAAGCGCATCGGGGACAAGGTTGAAGCGGGCGAGCCCCTCTACCGCATCTATTCGGCGGGAGAGGCCCATTTCAACTTCGCGGTGGAAGAGGCCGAACAATCGAACGGCTTTGCACTTGCGAGTGCGGGCATTCCTTCGAAAGCACTTGAATGATACCGGTCGCACTTCACTCATTCGAGCATGGTGAGAGTCATGCACGTGAGCTTGCTTCGAAGCTCGGGCTCGATGCGCACCTGATCGATGTCCACACATTTCCCGATGGTGAGAGTCGCGTTGGCATTTCGGGGGCGGCTCGGACCTCCTTGGTCTACTGTCCGCTGGACAGGCCGAATGCGCGGCTCGTCGATCTGATGCTTGCCGCAGACGCTCTTCGCCGCGCTGGCGCACAGCGTCTCGTTCTCGTCGCGCCTTATCTCAGCTACATGCGGCAGGACAAGGCCTTCCATGAAGGCGAGGCGGTCAGCCAGCAGGCCGTGGCGCGCTTTCTCTCGTCGCTCTTCGACCGGGTCGTGACGGTAGACGCGCATCTGCACCGCGTGGCAACTCTCGGCGAGGTGTTTCCCGGCATCGAAGCAGAGAATCTCATCGCCGCCGATACGATCGCGCGTTTCGCAGCCGAACGAGGCATTGGCGAAGACACGCTCATTGCGGGTCCGGACGAGGAGTCTGCCCAGTGGGTAGGCCGTCTGGCCGCTGTGCTTGGTTCACATGCAATCACCGGGAGGAAGGTGAGGCTCGGTGACCGAAAAGTCGAGATCGTGTTTCCCGATCTGGACCTCGAGGGGAAGTCCGTTCTCATTGCGGACGATATTGTCTCAAGCGGTGGAACGGTTCTGTCGGCCGTCGCCGCAATGAAGGCGCGCGGCGCGATTTCGGTCCGCGTCGCCATCACTCATGCACTCTTCGATACTGACGTGTATGAAAAGATGTTGGATGCAGGCGCCGATACCGTCTGGTCCACGACGTCGGTGCCTCATCCGACAAACGCAATTTCCCTAGCCGGCCTTCTCGGTGAAGCGCTGCAAAACGAATTAGGTGAGTGAGGACCATGTCGATTTCCCTGAGCGTCCACGGCGCTGCGCACACCGTCACCGGTTCCTGCTATCTGTTGCAGGCGGGGCGGACGCGATTTCTCGTCGATTGCGGCATGTTTCAAGGCCCAAAGACGCTGAAGGCGCTCAACTATGCGGACTTCCCGTTCAAGCCGGAGGAGATCGATTTCGTTCTCCTCACGCATGCTCATATCGATCATTCGGGCCTGATTCCGAAGCTCGTAAAGAACGGGTTCTCGGGTCCGATCTATGCGACGCACGGCACGATCGATCTTCTCACCTGCATGCTGCCGGATTCGGGCCACATTCAGGAAACGGAAGTCGAGCAGCTCAACAGGCGCAACGCACAGCGCGGCCGCCCGGAAGTAACGCCGATCTATACCGTGGAAGATGCCGAGGTTGCGCTGCGCTCCTTCAGCCCCGTCGCCTACGACACATGGATCGAACCGGCGGAGGGTGTTCGCGCGCGCTTCTGGAATGCCGGTCACATTCTCGGTTCCGCGTCTATCGAGGTCGAGTTGACGACAGGTCTCCAATCGCCGCGCTCGATGCGGCTCCTGTTCTCTGGCGATATCGGGCCGGAGGTGACAAGCTTTCATCCGGCCCCGGATTCTCCGCAGAATCTCGACTACATCGTCTGCGAATCGACATATGGCTCGCGCGTGCGGCCGCCGATGACGCTCTCGTCTCGGCGCGACCTGCTTGCAGCGGAGGCAAACGAAGCCCTGAAAGGCAATGGCGTGCTCATCGTTCCGTCGTTTGCGGTCGAGCGCACCCAGGAACTCTTGTCTGATCTTCTGGCTCTCGTTCACGAACGCCGCATTCCGCAAGTACCGATCTTCCTCGACTCGCCGCTTGCCATCCGGGCGACCGATGTCTTCATCGACCATGCGCATGAGCTTGAAGACGGCGCCGCCTTCCGCCACGCCATGCGCTCTCCGATCCTGCGCACGACGGAGTCCGCGCAGGAAAGCATGATGATCGAGCGAATAGACGGTAGCCACATCATCGTCGCCGCCAGCGGCATGTGCGATGCGGGCCGTATCCGCCATCATCTGAAGAACCATCTCTGGCGCGCCAATGCGACAGTGCTCATGGTCGGGTTCCAGGCCGAGGGAACGCTCGGGCGCATTCTGCAGAATGGCGCCAAGGCTGTTCGCATACAGGGCGAGGAAGTAAAGGTTCGGGCACGCATCCGGACGCTCGACATCTATTCGGGCCATGCCGACGGGCCAGGCCTTGCCCGCTGGGTGGAAGATCGGGGCCCCGTTTCGCGCGGCATCATTCTGGTGCATGGCGAGGAGGATGAAATCGCCGGTTTGCACGAGCGTCTCTCAAACCTGGGCCTTGACGGAGAGCGCATCTTCGCGCCCGAGCTTGATGCCGTCTTCGATCTCCTCGCCGAAACACCGGCGACGCGCGAGCGGCCGGCGCCTCGGCGCCTGCAGCCGGAGGTTGTCGGCCATCCGGACTGGCACAACGACCTTTCCGGGCTTTGGCTCGACCTCACGGAGATGCTCGACAAGGCGGCGGACGACAAGTCACGGCGCGTCATCCTGCGCCGGATAAGACGGGCGCTCGAGAAGGAGCAGGCCTGACGCCATTTTACCTTTTTCTCGGCCACTCGCCGGTAGCTTTTATCTCCCCGCTTTGGGATGATGGCGCCGAGGCCAGAATCCTTCCATGAGTACCCCCACATGCCTGCTTCCCAACCCCAGAAAAAACAGGATGGACGCCGCCTTCGCAGCGCGGCCAGCCGCCGCCGCATCGTTGAGGCGATGCGCGACCTGGTCCGTGAGGGCACGGTTTCTCCGCGCGCGGAGGAAGTTGCCGCGCGCGCCGATGTCGGCCTCAGAAGCGTCTTCCGTCACTTCGACGACATGGAAAGTCTTTATCGGGAGATCGGCGACCTGATCCTGATCGATGTAGCGCCGATGCTTGAGCTCCCGCCGCCATCGGGCACGGCAGATGAAATTCTCGAGGAGATGATCGATCGCCGCGCAAAGCTCTTCGAGCGCATCATGCCTTTCCGCGTCGCCGCCGACATGAATGCGCACCGTTCGCCGTTCCTGGCCGACGACCGCGCGCGCATGAACACGGCGTTCCGCGATATCATGCGCTCCGCGCTTCCGACGGCAGTCCGCAAGGACCGCGTGCTCGTAGACGCGCTCGACGCCGTTCTCAGCTTCGATTTCTGGCGCCGCCTTCGCGTCGACCAGCGCCTTTCCATCGCTCAGGCAAGGCGTGTGGTCGAGGCGACAGCCGCCCCCCTCATCGGTGCGAAGCGTTAGGACAGTTCGAGGGAAGACAGGGCAGGGGGCTCAGCTTTCAAACAGCTTCTCGCAGCCTGTCCCGGAGAGAATCTCGTCCACAACCTTCCGGTCCGCCGCACCGAGGCTTGCATGCTTCTCGCGCAGCCATTGCAGACACTTCCCCTGATAGGGAAACGGCTGCTGCACCCATCGCTTGCCGTCTATTTCCGTATCGACCTGCTCCGCACCCTCCATCAGCGCTTTGGCGTTGGCGCGAAGAGCCGGCACATAGACCCGGCCGACCTCTTTCAGCAGGCCCCGAATTTCTTCGGGAATGGCATCGCGCTTCATCCAGCCGTCTTCCTGCGCGTCGAGCCCTGAAAGGTCTTCCATGATATCGACCCAGGCAAAGACGCGCGGCGCCCGATTCAGCGTCTCGTCCATCGGTGTCGGATCGAAATGCGTCAGCTGCGTCAATTGTCCGTAGGCGCCGAAGTCGCTGCTGCCAGGCCGCATCCCCATCAGGAAAGGTTGCACTTCGAGAAGTGCCTTCATCGCGTCGAGATAGCGCAGATAGCTCGCCTCGATGACAGGCGCCGTCGTGTCGTTGGAGCCTACGACGTAAAGACGCGATATCTGACGATCGGCGAATATCTCGCCCATCTTCAGCGCCTCGTCTTCGGGTGCTGAAATCCCGCGCCAGCGCGGCAGGATGGCCGCAGCCCGCTCGATATCGGGCTTGTAGTACCAGCGATAATGGAACATCGCCTTGGTCAGCCATTCGTCGGCATAGTCTTCGAGCAGATAGTCGAGAAACTCGATCACGGGATCGGAGGGCACGACTTCGCGTCCGGAGAATGCCTCCTCGAAGCGGCGGATCAGCGGTGTCGAGTCGACCGCTGCCTGATAGTCCCCACCGTCTTCCTTCAGATAAAAGGTCGGCAGCAGCGCCACCTTGGGCGCGGGCAGTCCTTTCGGCACGCCGTGACCCGACAGGAAGAAGCGATAGGGAATGTGCCGGTAGCGAAGCACAGCGAGCATCTTGCGCGTATAGGGCGAGCCCGGAGCGCCGCTCAGCAGCAGGGGTGTCTCGAGCGTCATCTTGTCCTCCCGGTTATTGTTATTTGAAGCGCTCACTTGAATCCGAGGATGTGGCCTTCTGCCGGATTGATTTTGCCGGCCAGCATGTCGGAATAGACGCGTGCGATTGCGTCCTCGCCCTTGCCGCGCTCAACCTTGATCCATGCGCCCGCCGCTTCCGCAAAGGCATTCCAGCTCTCCGCGAGCATCCGGTCGAAGCCGTCGCGCCCGAGTTCGTCCGACCGCTTTTTCATCTGGTCCGGCGCAAAGAAGAAGCGCGGTTTGGCCCCCGGCAGGTCCGCAGGCGGACGCGGCGCGTCCTTGTGAGAGAGACCGACCGTCGTGCTCTCCACGATCTTGTCGCCGAAATGCCGGTGCACGGCGGCGAGCACTTCCCCGTCGCCCGCGAAGTCGACCACGGCCGTCGGCACGCTTGCATCGAGCGTCGCGACATCGCCATAGGCCACCGCCTTGTCGTAGTAGCCGAGCCCTTCCACGAAAGCCTTGTTGCCGGGGGAGGTGAGGCCGACCACTTCCGGTCCCGCAGGCCGGCGCCGGTGAAGACCATAGGCGAGCCCGAGCCCCGTCTTCGACGAGGCGCTAAGCACCAGCACCTGCTTTGCACCGAAAAAACCGTTATCGGCGAGCCAGTCGTCGATCAGAAATGATGTCGTATAGAGCGGCCGCAGCACCGGCTCGAGATATTCATGCGGCCTTGCCCCTTTCACGCGCGTATAGCTGTTATAGACGGGATGCAGCTCGCGACGTTGCTTGTAGAGGTCGAGGAAGCTGCCCGCTGTCACCTTCTCGGGCTGCATCACGAGATGGGTGGCCATCGGCAGATAGCCATATATCCGCTCGCCCTCGGCAACGCCCTCGCACTTCGACTGCACGATCCGCGCGAACCCCCAGACGGGAATCTTTCCCCAGCCTTCCTCGGCGGGAAAGAACGACCAGTAGTTCAGCATGTCGCCGGCAACGGCATAGGTAATGTTGTTTGCGGTGAGTGCGAACTTCTCGATCTCGACGAGAATCTGTCCATCCTCGACCTCGGCTGCCCTGTTCACCCATTTCGTCTGGCCGTAGTCCGGACGGTTCACGACGAATTCCCGGATCGCGATGCTCATGCGTACCTCCCTGAATGACGATGGTGCGCGCATCCTGCCACAGCCCATCGCCGTTTTGTGAATTTGGTCGCGCCGCGCTCCATGCTTCTCTCTTCTCTACGATGGGTGCCTTGACCGCGCCCGTCGGATCGTCAATAAAATGGCACTAATAATGTCATTACAATATGTGCCGGATCGGCGTCAATCGTGCCGGAGCCGGAGGAAAGGCAGGAATGATAGTCGAGAACGCCCTGCGTCCGTCGGACGAGCAGCTCAAGTCCTTCTTTGCCCGCGCGGGCACCGACAAGGATGGGCCGGTTGTCATGGTCAACCTTCTCAAGTTCCGCGAGCGGGCCGCTTATCCGGATGGGCGCGATGCGGATATCTCGGGACAGGAAGCCTATATGCGCTATGGCGTCGAGGTCGCGAAGATCGTGGCGAAGCTCGACGGCCGCATGGTTTTCGGAGCCGCTGTCGACGGGCTCATGCTCGGCAAATGCGAGGAACTCTGGGACCAGGTGGCCCTTGTCGAGTACCCCTCGCGCGCGTCCTTCATGGAAATGGTCATGTCGCCCGAGTATCACGCCATTGAGGTCCATCGCGAAGCAGGGCTCGCCGGCCAGCTCAACATCGGCACACGCGTTCCCCGCTGACCACGGCGCATATATCCTCTTGGAATACCGGTTCCGCCCGTGCGAAATCTTTCTGGAACCTCTTTGCGCGCTGAACCCCTTGTGGCCGTCCCTTGGGCAGCGCATCATGTTCGTCTGTCAGGCCTATCGGCGCCTTCCGGGGAGGGAAGGCCGGGCACGGCTGAGGGACATGACGAAGAGGAGGGAAGCCTATGGCGAGGCGGCAAAGGGATGAATTCGGTCCGGGCATCGGCGAGGAAGCGGCGGAAACACCAAACGTATTGAGTCCCATCGTCGGCATCAGCCGCGAGGACGTTCTCTCTGCGATCGGGTCGATCGTCGGCGGCGCGGTGCGTCAGCCCTTCACCTTCATGCAGCACATCGGCTCCTTTGGCCGCAACATGGTGGACATCGTCGGCGGGCAGCAGAAGTTCGCTCCCGAGCCGAAGGATCGCCGCTTTGTCGACCCCGCCTGGCAGAAGAGCCCCGTCTATCGCCGCCTGATGCAGGGCTGGCTCGCCTTCCGGACGGAAATGCACGGTTTCATTCAGTCGCTTGAGCTCGATCCGATTGAGCATGGCCGCGCCATGCTCGTTGCCGACATCATGATCGATGCGGTCGCGCCGACGAACACATTCGTGGGCAACCCTTCGGCGGTGAAGCTCGCGCTCGACACGGGGGGCGCATCGCTCGTGCAGGGTCTTCGTCACGCGCTGGACGACCTGCGCAACAATCACGGCATGCCTTCACAGGTCGACAAGACACCCTTCAAGGTCGGCGAAAATCTCGCGACCACCGAAGGTTCCGTCGTCTACCGGACCGAGATGCTGGAACTTCTTCAGTACACGCCGAAGACGGGGAAGGTGCACGCCATGCCGCTCCTCTTCGTGCCTCCCCAGATCAACAAATACTATGTGCTCGACCTCACGCCCGAAAAGAGCATGTCCCGCTATCTCGTCGATCAGGGCTTCCAGGTCTTCGTCGTGAGCTGGCGCAATCCGGGTCCGGAACATCGCGACTGGGGCCTTGCCGACTACGTAACCGCACTTGTCGAGGTGCTCGGCGTCGTCACCGGTATCACCGGTTCGGAGAAAGTGAACATATCCGGCGGCTGTTCGGGCGGCATCACCACGGCGACGCTGCTGAGCTATCTTGCAGCGAAGGGCGACAAGCGCGTCAATTCCGTCACCTTCTGGGTCTGCGTGCTCGACCCGCGCATGGAAGACAGCGACGTCGGCGTTCTGGTGACGAAACGCGGCATTGAGATGGCCCGAAAGAGATCGGCGAAGAAGGGCGTGCTGGAGGGCTCCGATCTGTCGCGCGTCTTCGCCTGGCTCCGGCCAAACGATCTCGTCTGGAACTACGTCGTGAACAACTACCTGCACGGGCAGAAGCCGCCCGCTTTCGACGTGCTCTTCTGGAACAACGACTCGACGAACCTCACCGCCGCGCTGCATTCGGACTATCTCTCGCTCTACGAGACACAGCCTTTCGCCAATCCGGGCAAGGAGGAAATTCTCGGCCAGCCGATAGACATCGGAAAAGTCGATATCGATGCATTCATCGTTGGTGGCGTGACCGACCACATCACGCCCTGGAAGGCCTGCTATCGCACCACGCAGATGCTCGGTGGCAAGCGTGAATTCGTGTTGTCGAACAGCGGCCACATACAGTCGATCCTGAACCCGCCCGGCAATCCGAAGGCGAAATATTTCGTTAACGATGATTTGCCGGCGACAGCCGATGAATGGGCCGCGGGCGCCAGCGAAGTGCAGGGTTCCTGGTGGGAACGCTGGGGAAAATGGCTGGGCGAACGTTCGGGGGAAACGGTGCCCGCGCCGAAAACATTGGGAAATCGCAAATACAAGCCTTTGGATCCCGCGCCGGGCACATATGTATTAGGCTGATACTCTGAAGTATGAGTCGGAACAGGCCCGGAGCCGCTGAATGAACGAGAGAAAGCCGCGATACCGCGACATAAGAGTGGGATCGAACATACTCCGCACCGCGGTGTGGGAAGGCAAGGGACCGGGACGGCCGCTTCTTTTCTTCAATGGCATCGGCGCGAACCTCGAACTTGTCGCGCCTTTCGCCGAGGCGTTGCACGACCGCGATGTGATCGCCTTCGATGCGCCGGGCGTCGGCGGTTCTCCGTCTGCCTCCTTTCCCTATCGTCCGTGGCAGTTCGCCCGCATGGCGGCGCGCATTCTCGACGAGCTCGGCTACGACGAGGTCGATGTGCTCGGCGTGTCGTGGGGCGGCGCGATGGCGCAGCAATTCGCCTTCCAGTTCGGAAAGCGCGTCAACCGCCTGATCCTTGCGGCCACCTCGGCGGGCATGTTCATGGTGCCGGGCAATCCCCGCGCTCTGGCGAAGCTCGCGCATCCACGCCGCTACATGGACCCGGCTTACATGCTGCGCCATTTCGAAATGCTCTATGGCGACGAGGGCGATGGCGCCGAGGGACATGCAAAGCGTCTGCGCGCGCCGTCGACGCGCGGATATTTCTATCAGTTGCTTGCAGGCATGGGCTGGACGAGCCTTCCTTTTCTGCCGTTCATCAAGCAGCCGACACTGATCCTCGGCGGCGAGAACGATCAGATCGTCCCGCTGGTGAACCTCAAACTTCTTGCACAGATTATTCCCGGTGCGCGCCTCGAAACCGTTTCCGGCGGACACCTCTTCCTCGTGTCGCAGATGGACGAAGTCCTGCCGATGATCCGCTCCTTCCTCGACGAGGAGCCGGAGAGGCGCCCTTTCGCGGCTAGCGCCCGCCGGGGCGAACGCCGCTTCCGGGGTACCGGGGGGCAGGTCCGCCCGGCGGTCTGAACATTTGGCGGCACGAAACGAGGCAGGCGGGTCCATCGGCCCGCTTGCCTTTTTTCCGCCCGCGCATTATTAATGTTTAACATTAAAACGGGAGGGAGCGGGTATCATGAAAATCGGGAAACGCGGCGCGGGCATCGCCCTCGCGGCGCTCGTAGTCGTTGCCGTTACAGGCGTCGTCCTCTTCAACCGCTACTGGTACTACCTGCCCGGCATCCTGCAGGAAATTCGCGATCCCGTTCAGCCGAACCGTGAAGTGACCTGGGATCAGGGACCGGCGGACGCGGCCATACCGGCAAGCGAGCGGCGGCCGAACATCGTTGTGATCCTCGCCGATGATCTCGGCTTCAACGACATCTCCTTCGGTGGCGGCGGCATCGTCCCGACACCGAATATCGACTCCATCGCAAAGCGCGGCGTCACCTTCGCGAACGGCTATGCCGGTAACGCGACTTGCGCGCCCTCTCGCGCGGCCATCATGACCGGCCGCTACGCAACGCGGTTCGGTTTCGAGTTCACGCCCGCGCCGCCCCAGTTCGCGAAAACCATCGCAACTTTCGCGGATAACGGTGCCATCTATTTCGAGGAACGCGAGAAAGACGTGCCCGACGTCAACATGATGAGCGTGCCGGAAAACGAGATCTATATTTCAAGGATGTTGCAGGAGCAGGGTTACCACACGCTCATGCTCGGCAAGTGGCATCTCGGCGGCACAGATACGACGCGGCCGGAGACGCGCGGTTTCGATGAGGCTCTCGGCTTCGCGCCCGGCGCCTCGCTCTTCCTGCCGAAGAACGACCCGAATGTCGTGAACTCCATTCAGGACTTCGACCCGATCGACAAATTCCTCTGGGCAAACCTGCCCTTCGCCGTTCAGTTCAATGGCGGTGACCGTTTCGAGCCGTCCGAATACATGACCGACTATCTCACCAACGAAGCGGTGAAGGCGATCCAGGCGAACCGCAATCGTCCTTTCTTCATGTACCTCTCCTACAATGCGGTGCACACGCCGCTTCAGGCGTTGAAGTCGGACTACGACAAGCTTTCTCACATCGAGGATCACACGCTGCGCACCTATGCGGCGATGATCGTCGCGCTCGACCGTGGTGTGGGCGAGGTGCTGGATGAACTGCGCAAGCAGGGGCTCGAGGAAAACACCATCGTGGTCTTCACGAGCGACAATGGCGGCGCGAACTATATCGGTCTGCCGGACATCAACGATCCTTATCGTGGCTTCAAGGCGAGCTTCTTCGAGGGCGGTATCCATGTGCCCTTCTTCCTGAAGTGGCCGGGCCATGTACCCGAAGGGAAAACCGTCGAACACCGTGCGGCGCATGTCGACATCTTCGCGACCGCCGCGGCAGCTGCGGGTGCCTCCCTGGCTCAGGACCGCGTTTACGACGGTATCGATCTTCTCGGCCTGACCGATTGGGAAGGTGGCCTCGGCGAACGTCCGCTGTACTTCCGCTCCAGCCACTACAAGACGCTCCTGAAAGGAGACTGGAAACTTCAGGTCTCCGAGCGGCCGAAGAAGAACTGGCTCTTCAATCTCGCGGAGGATCCGACGGAACAGGTGAACCTCGCCGGCGACAATCCGGAGAAGCTCGCGGAAATGATAGCCGCGCTTGAGGAAATCGACGATGAGCAGGCCGAGCCGATCTGGCCGGCGCTCGTCGAGGCGCCCATGATGATCGACAGGCCGCTCGGCGGCGCGCCGCGCGGACCGGAAGATGAATTTGTCTTCTGGGCGAACTGATCGGTGCAAGCTGTGAATCCACGATGGGTCATCGCTGCTATCGTTGTTGCCGTCGTCGTCCTTGTGACGGCGGCGGCCAATCTTTGGCTGCATGGCGGCAAGGAAGCGTCGCGTCTCGCGGAAGCGGAACGGACGAGCTGCCTTCCGCCTTCCGCCGGCGCTCCGGGGCCCCGTGCCGGCATGGTCTGGGTGCCGGGCGGCACCTTCACCATGGGCGATACCTTCTATCCGGAGGAGGAGCCCCTTCGCGAGGTGACCGTGGAAGGGTTCTGGATGGACAGGACGGAAGTCACGAATGCCGAATTTGCGGCCTTCGTCGATGCGACCGGCTACGTCACCGTTCCCGAGCGTCCGGTCGATACGGTCGCTCATCCGGGTCTGCCGCCTGAAATGCAGAAGCCCGGCGCGGTCGTCTTCATCATGCCCAACGACGTGAGTGGAATGGGCGACATCTCGCAATGGTGGCAATACGTGCCGGGTGCCAACTGGCGGCATCCGGGCGGCCCGGATACGTCGATCGAGGGCCGCGAGCAGTTTCCCGTCACGGCCATCGCCCATGAGGACGCGCTTGCCTATGCGGCATGGAAGGGAAGGGTGCTTCCCTCAGAAGCGCAATGGGAATGGGCGTCGCGTGCGGCGGACCCCGATGCGCCGAACCCGCGCGCTCAGCCCCGCGAGGCGAATACATGGCAGGGCATCTTCCCCGTCATCAACGAAGCGGAAGATGGCTTCGTTGGCATCGCGCCGGTCGGTTGCTTCGAACCGAACGCACTCGGCCTTTATGACATGATCGGAAATCTCTGGGAGTGGACCACCGACGTCTATGAGGGCGCGCCGGGCACCCGCGTCATCAAGGGCGGTTCCTGGCTGTGCGCGCCGTCATATTGCCTCCGCTACAGGCCCGGTGCGCGCCAGCCACAGGAAGCTGATCTCGCCACGACGCATCTCGGCTTCCGCACGATAACTCTCTCCGCGATGCCGGAGAGTGCCGGCCAAATTTCTCCATGAGGTGAGACTTTTCTTCGCTTGGGGCGTTGTTTTGCCCGAGGAGTTTGAAGCGAACCAGGGTCTCACATGCCGGTGCATCGCTATTCCGGCCCGGAAGCGGCGGAAGAGCTTGGAAACTCGAGCATTCTTGAACCGTCGGGCAATGTCTGGCGGGTCGAGAAAGCGCGCCGCGCCCGCATGCTGGTGGACGCCGCTGAATATTTCGGCGTCCTCCGTGCGTCCATGCTCCAGGCCCGCCGGTCGCTCATCGTCGTGGGCTGGGACATAGACAGCCGCATGCGCTTCGTCGGACCGGGCGGAGAGGCGGATGACGGCTACCCCGAACTCTTCGGCGATTTCCTGAAAAGGCTCGCGGGCGAGAGACCCGGCCTCGAAATCAAGCTTCTGCTTTGGGATTATTCCGTCATCTACGCGACGGAACGCGAACTGTTGCCCGCCCTGCCGCTGCGTTTGAATACGCCGGCCAATATCGATTTCTGTCTCGACAATCAGGTTCCGTTCGGTGGCTCGCATCACCAGAAGATCGTCGTGATCGACGGCTGTCTTGCGTTTTGCGGTGGCATCGACCTCACTGTCCGCCGCTGGGATACGTCGGCGCATGATCCGGAGAACAGCTGGCGCGTCGATCAGGCAAAGCGTCCCTATCGGCCGTTCCATGACGTACAGATGATGGTCGATGGAGATGCAGCCGCCGCGCTGGACGAACTCGCGCGCTGGCGCTGGCGCAACGCCGCTTGCGAGGACCTCGAACCGGCAGGAGGCGGCAGCCACGATCCGTGGCCTGAAGAGGTCGAGCCGCATTTCCGCGATGTGCGGGTGGGCATTGCGCGCACACTGCCTTCCGGCAACGGTGAAAAGGAAGTGAGAGAGGTCGCGCGTCTCTTTGTCGATTCCATCGCGAGTGCTGAGCGCTGGATCTATATCGAGAACCAGTTTCTCACCTGTCTTGAAGTCGCCCGGGCGCTCGCGGCGCGCCTTCGCGAAACGCCGCGGCTCGAAGTGCTGCTGGTTGCGCCTCAGACGCATGTCTCTTGGCTGGAACAGCAGTCCATGCTCGCCGGGCGCATCCGCTTCATGAATGTATTGCGCGAGGCCGGTGTGGAAGATCGCGTTCGGCTTCTTTATCCATCGGTAGGAGAAGGGAAGGCCGAAACTCCCGTCATGGTCCATTCGAAGGTGATGATTGTGGATGATCGTCTGCTGCGTGTCGGCTCGGCGAATATCTGCAATCGGTCCATGGGCGTGGATACGGAATGCGACCTGGCCATCGAGGCGGAAGACGAACGGAGCCGCTCGGCTGTCCTGCGCTCGCTCGCCCGTCTTGTCGGCGAGCATTGTGGCGCCGGAACGGATGGGGCTCTGGCGACGATCCACGAAACCGGATCGGTGTTGGAGGCGGTGGAGCGCTGCGGCAAGAATGCAGACCGAGGTTTGCGGCCCGTCGAGGACGGCGAGACGGTCGCTGGCGCCGGCCTCGCAACGGTCGAGGCGATTGCCGACCCCGGCCGGCCGATTGCCGCAGACGAATATTTGGCCGACATCGTGGATTATCCCGGCGAAGGCCGGCGAAGCCGTGTTCCCGCCATTGCGCGAGGCGTCGCGCTTCTTCTCTTCGTCGCGGCGCTCGGTCTTCTGTGGCGATACACGCCCCTCTCGGAATATGCCCGGCCAGACACGCTCCGCGCGACCTTCGGCAGCCTGGCAAACAGCCCCTTTGCCGCGGCGATCATTGTTGCGCTCTATGTCGTCACTGGTTTCTTTGCGTTTCCGGTCACGGTTCTCATCATTGTCACTGCCGGAACCTTCGGTCTCTGGCCGGGGCTGCTCTATGCGGCAGTTGGGTCGATGTCGAGTGCCGTCGCGACCTATGGCGCGGGCCGCGGGCTCGGTGCGCGCTTCCTCCGCAACACGATAGGTCCACGCATCAACCGTGTGAGCCGTGGCATCGGCGAGAGAGGCATTCTCGCCATCGCTACCATCCGCCTCGTGCCGGTCGCGCCCTTCATGCTGGTAAACCTCGTGGCGGGTGCGCTTCGCATTCCCTTTATGGAATACGCAGTTGGGACTTTCCTCGGTCTCGCGCCGGGTATCCTTCTTCTTTCCATTCTTGGCGACCGCGTTTTTGCCATGTTCGAGAATCCCTCTTTCTCCGATCTTGCCGTCGCGTTCGGTGCGCTGTCGCTCTGGATCGTTTTCGCTCTCATGCTCCAGCGTCTGGCCACTCGATGGAGAAATCGCGGGAGATGAGAAAAGCGTTGCGTGTGTTGAGTTGGAACATTCACGGCGGCATGGGCCCGGATCGTCGCTACGATCTCGCCCGCATCGCCAACCTTGTCGCAACCTACGACCCCGATGTGATTGCGCTGCAGGAGGTCGACTCGCGCGGAAGAAGCGGTAGCCAGGCGCCCGTCTGCGAGCTCAAGGAGGCGCTCGGGGAGCACGCGGCGGAGGCGCGCACCATCTCGGCGCCGGATGGTCACTACGGACACGCCGTCATCAGCCGCTTTCCGTTGTCGGAAACCTGCGTCCACGACCTTTCCCTGCATGCGCGAGAGCCGCGCTGCGCCATCGCGACGAATGTCTCCGCGCCGCAAGGGATGTTCCGTCTCGTCACCACCCATCTCGGATTGAGCATCTGGGAAAGGCGCATGCAGTCGGCGAAGCTTGCCGCCCTTGCGCGGCAGGGCGAGGGGGCCTGCATCATGATGGGCGACTTCAACGACTGGTTCTCATTCGGGTGGGTCCGCCGCCGCCTGAAGCGGGAACTGCCCTCGCGGACGATGGAGCGGACCTTCCCCGCGGTCCGTCCGCTTCTCCGTCTCGACAGGATCTATTGCAGCTCACCGGCACGCATATTGCGAAGCTGGACGGATCGTGCCGCACGCGACATTTCCGACCATCTCCCCATCGTGGCGGACATCGCTCTCGGCTAGCGCCGCTGTGTACCGTCCAATGTCAGGATGTCGCCATAGAGCTCCGGCCGGCGGTCGCGAAACACGCCCCAGTTCACGCGTTGCCGTCTGTTCTGCTCGATGTCGAACGTTGCCGTGAGAACGTCTTCCTCGTGCTCGCTCGCTTCCGCGACCTTCGCTCCCGTTGCATCGGTGATGAAGGAGGAGCCGTAGAAGGTGATGGCGCAGCTCTTTCCTTCCTCCCGTCCGATCCGGTTCGACGCGACGATGGGCACGAGATTCGCCGCGGAGTGACCTTGCATCGTCCGCTGCCAATGGTCGCGGGAATGGATCGTCTCGTCATGAGGTTCCGAACCGATGGCTGTCGGGTAGAGCACGACATCTGCCCCCTTCAGCGCCAGAATGCGCGCCGTCTCCGGAAACCACTGGTCCCAGCAGATGGCGGCGCCCACGCGGCCGCGCCTTGTGTTCCAGACATGGAAGCCGGTGTCGCCCGGGCTGAAGTAGTATTTCTCGCGGTATCCCGGTCCGTCCGGAATATGCGACTTGCGATAGACGCCCAGGATCTCGCCATTGTCGATCATCACCAGCGAATTGTACTGCGCATTGTTCGCGCGCTCGTAGATCGAGATCGGCAGCACCGCCTCATACTTGGCCGAAATGGAACGAAAATGCTGCACCGCAGGATTGTCGCTCGCCGGTACGGCGAGGTGCATCAGCTCCGGCTCGGTATCCTTGCAGAAATAGGGGGTCTCGAAGAGCTCCTGCAGCAGGATCACGCCCGCGCCCCGTTCCGCGGCGGCATGGACGAGCTTCTCCGCGCGTGCGATGTTTTCATCCCGGTCGTGACCGCAGGCCATTTGCGTGGCTGCAACTGTCAGTTGTGTCATCGTTTTGTCCAATACCTCAGGGCTGGCTCTTTGCGTCACTTTGTCGCCAGCCGTGACCCGCGAGCCGAAAACTGCATTGCGCTCGATCAAGTCGCCAGCGGGCCGAAGCAGGGATAATCGGGCCAGTTCTCCCGCACGTAAAGAGGGCCCCCTTGATGCTGCGCCATTTCGTTCAGATTCTCGACTTCTCGAAGGAAGAGTTGCTCCACATGATGGAGCTGACAGCCCTGCTCAAGCGCGCCGACAAGGACGGCGCCTGTCCGAGGCTTTTGAACGGCGCCTCTCTGGGGATGATCTTCGAGGAACCGTCGACCCGCACCCGCGTCTCCTTCGAGGTCGCGATGACCAAGCTCGGCGGTCACGCTCTCTACCTGCGCCCCGGCGAAATCCATCTCGGTGCCCGCGAGTCGATCGCCGATACCGCGCGCGTCGTCTCCCGCATGGTCGACGTCATCGAGGCGCGCACGCTGAAACATCAGACCGTGCTCGATCTCGCGAAATACGCAACCGTCCCCATCATCAACGGTCTTACGGATTTCAACCATCCGACGCAGGTCCTCTGCGACGTCTTCACCATGACGGAGCATGCACCGAAGGGTAAGAAGCTCGAGGACCTCAAGCTCGTCTTTGTCGGCGACGCGACCAATGTCTGCGTCTCGCTCATGTTCATATGCGCCCGTTTGGGCATGTCCTTCACGCAGGCCGCGCCCGCGAAGTACCAGGTCTCCGAAGCGCATCGCGCCATGGTGAAGGATGCCTGCGCGCAATCCGGTGCGAGGATAAACTTCACCGACGATCCGGCCGCCGCCGTCGCCGACGCCGATTTCGTCTACACAGATCTCTGGTGGTGGGTTGGCCAGGAAAGCGAGATACCGGAGCGCAGCGCTGCCTTCATGCCGAAATTCCAGGTCAACGCGGCGCTGATGGCGAAGGCGCCCGCCGATGCGCGTTTCATGCACTGCCTTCCCGCCTCGCGCGGCGTCGAGGCGACGGATGAAGTCATGGACGGGCCGCAATCCGTCATTCTCGATCAGTCGGAAAACCGGCTGCACACGGAGAAGGCGCTCCTCGTCTGGTTCGTCTATCCCCGCCTGAAGCGTCCCTCGGAAGCTTTGCTCGCCCGCCACCGGGGACTTGTCGAGGATTTTCTGACGGACTTTTTCTGATCCCGCCGTGAGTAGAGCGGCTTGTACCACGCGTAACAGGTTCAATCTTATCGGGAGAAAAATGATGACCGATCAATCCACCGCCAATCCGCGTGGCTACAAGAAGGTCATGCGCGGTCTCGACCTGACACTGTTCACAGTCTGCGCCATCCTCGTTATCGACCAGCTTGCGGCATCCGCGGCCATCGGCCCGCAATCCGTCTTCTGGTGGATATTCACCATGGTGTTCTTTTTCATCCCCTACGGCCTGATCACGGCTGAACTCGGCAGCGCCTATCCGGATCAGGGCGGCATTTATGCCTGGGTCCGCCGG
The DNA here is from genome assembly GCF_045863935.1 of Parvibaculum sp. Lineage (GTDB taxonomy): Bacteria > Pseudomonadota > Alphaproteobacteria > Parvibaculales > Parvibaculaceae > Parvibaculum. The sequence goes on from NZ_BTVP01000004.1 coordinate 52,614, forward strand.
GCCTTCGGTGCGCGCTGGGGCGGACGGACCGCATGGCTGTGGTGGATCAACGTCGCGCTCTGGCAGCCCTCTGTCTTCATTCTCTTCGCCGGCATCTTCGCCGCGCTCTTCATGCCGGAACTCGAACTCTGGCCGCAGATCGCCATCGCGGTCGTGCTCACCTGGATCACGGTCTGGGTCAACATCGTCCGCCTCGACATCGGCAAATGGGTGCCCAATCTCGGCGCCATCTTCAAGGTCGCGATCATGCTCATCATCGGCATCGGCGGTTTCGTCTATGCCGCAAATCACGGCGTCGCGAACGAACTCACCCTCTCCAGCATGACACCGAGCTGGGGTGCCTCGCTCGCCTTCCTGCCGGTCATCGTCTACAATTTCATGGGCTTCGAGCTCATGTCGGGCGCGAGCGCGGAAATGAAAAATCCCGCCCGCGACGTGCCGCTCACCATCGCTCTCTCCGGCATCCTGATCGCCGCTTTCTACCTCTTCGCGACCATCGGCATCCTCATTGCCCTGCCGCTCGACGAAATCAACCTTGTCAGTGGCATCGTCGATACCTTGCGCGTCCTCCTCGGCGAAGGCGGCGCCGGCGGCACCTTCGTCGTCCTCCTCGGCCTCATGGCGCTCTATTCCTTCCTCGCCAACATGGTCACCTGGACCATGGGCGCGAACCGTTCGGCCGCCGAGGCCGCGCTCGACGGCAATCTTCCGGCGATGTTCGCACGGCTCCATGCGGTTCATCGCACGCCCGCAAGCGCCGCCATCGTCACCGGCGTGGTAACGACCGTCGTCATCGTGATCTACGGCTTCCTCGCGGCGGATGCGGAAGACCTCTTCTGGACGCTCTTCGCCTTCTCCTCCATCGTCTTCCTGCTGCCTTATCTCATCATGTTCGCGGCCTTCCTGCGGCTGCGGGCAATCGACCCGGCCACGCCGCGCCCCTATCGCGTACCGGGCGGGCAGGGCGGCGCCCTCGTCCTGGCGATCCTCTGCATGCTCTTCATCCTGCAGGCGATCGTCTTCTTCATTTACACGCCGGGCGAGTTCGACATGACCTATGCCATCTCCATTGCCATCGGCGTCGTCGTCACCGTGGTGATCGGCGAAGGACTGGTTCGCTGGGGCGGGCGCAAGCGCGCTGCCTGAGTCATGTGGTAAAATCGGGCGGCGGCGCACAAGGCGTCGCCGCCTCTTTCTGTCGGGAGTTTTCGAATGGTGCGGACACTGGTGACGACCCCCCGGGCGGATGGCTTCCGCATGCCCGCGGAGTTCGAGCCCCATGCGGGCACATGGATGCTCTGGCCCGAACGGCCGGACAACTGGCGCCTCGGCGCAAAGCCCGCGCAGCATGCTTTCGCCGCGGTCGCCGCCGCCATTGCAACCGGCGAGCCGGTCACGGTCGGCGCCTCGCCTCGCCAGTTCTCGAACGCCCGCGCCATGCTCGCGCCGGAAATCCGCGTCGTCGAAATCTCGAACGACGATTCCTGGATGCGCGATTGCGGTCCCACTTTCGTCGTGGACGGCAAGGGCGGCGTTCGCGCCATTGACTGGATCTTCAACGCCTGGGGCGGGCTCGATGGCGGCCTCTATTTCCCCTGGGACCAGGACGATCTCGTCGCCGCCAAGGTAGCCGAGATCGAAAGCGTCCCGCGTTACCGCGCTCCCATTATTCTCGAAGGCGGCTCCATCCATGTCGATGGTGAAGGCACGCTCCTCACCACGGAGGAATGCCTCCTCAATCCGAACCGCAATCCCGGCATGACGCGCGAAGAGATCGAGCATGTGCTCGCGGATTACCTTGGCCTGAAAAAATTCATATGGCTCGGCCTTGGCGTCCATGAGGACGAGACGAGCGGCCACATCGACAATCTCGCCTGCTTCGTGCGCCCCGGCGTCGTCGCGCTGACCTGGACGGACGACAGGAACGATCCCCAATACGAGATTTCACAGGATGCTTTCGAGCGTCTTTCGGCGGCGACGGATGCGAAGGGCCGCAAACTCGAAATTCACCGCATCCACCAGCCGGACCCCGTGCATATCACGGCGGAGGAAAGCAGCGGCGTCGACGTCGTGGAGGGAACCCAGCCCCGCACCGAAGGCATGCGTCTCGCCGCCTCCTACATCAATTTCTACATCGCGAACGGCACGATCGTGATGCCGGCCTTCGGCGATGCCCATGACGATCCGGCGCGCGCGCAGATCGCGGCGCTCTTTCCCGACCGCAAGGTGATCGCCGTTCCCGCGCGCGAAATTCTCCTCGGGGGCGGCAACATCCACTGCATCACGCAGCAGCAGCCCGCGCCGCAAGGTGCCTGAGCCATGCGCATCCTCGTTGCCATCGGTGGAAACGCGCTCCTGAAACGCGGCGACACGCTCGGCATCGGCGAGCAGCGCCGCAACATGGCCGAAGCCGCAACGGCGCTGGCAAATCTTGCCCGCGAACATGAACTCGTGCTCGTGCACGGCAATGGTCCCCAGGTCGGCCTCCTCGCCCTCGAAGCCGACGCCTACAAAGGCGCGCCGCCTTACCCGCTCGATGTGCTCGGTGCGGAATCGCAGGGCATGATCGGTTATGTCATCGAGGAGGCGATGCGCCGTGCGCTTCCGGAGCGTGAAATCGTGACCGTGCTCACGCAAACGCTGGTCGATCCCGCCGACCCCGCCTTCGCAAAGCCGTCGAAGCCCATCGGTCCGGTCTACGACAAGAAGACGGCGCAGGCGCTCGCCGCCGAACGCGGCTGGGCCGTCGCACCGGATGGCCCGGACGGCAAGGCCTGGCGCCGCGTCGTCGCTTCGCCCGCGCCGCGCAGCATCGTGCAGCTCGCCGCGATCCGTCGCCTCGTCGATAGCGGATGCCTCGTCGTTTGCGCCGGGGGCGGCGGCATTCCCGTCCAGCCCGGACCCGCGGGCGCCCCGGAAGGCGTCGAAGCCGTCATCGACAAGGACCTCGCGGCCTGCCTTCTGGCGAAGGATCTCGATGCCGGCTGCTTGTTGATCCTCACGGATGTGGACGGCGTCTACGAAGCCTGGGGCACGCCCGCGCAAACGCGCATCGAAGCCGTCTCCGCCCGGGCGCTCGACCCAGCCACCTTTGCCGCGGGCTCGATGGGCCCAAAGATCGAGGCTGCGCGCGATTTCGCTCTTGCCACCGGCCGCCCCGCCTTCATTGGCGCCTTGGGGAAGGCGGCGGACATTCTGTCTGGCCGCTCCGGCACCCGCATCGATCCGTGATGTGTTGTGATCGCATCGCCCCTGCCATGAACGGGCGCCGCCTGTTAAGGTCGTCCGGTGAGGGCCGGAGATAAGCACCGGCCGCAAAAATGCCGGAAGCCGGGCAGGATAATGAGTGCAACGACAGTAAGCGGCAGCACCCCGGCTGCGGATGACGGATTGCTCCGCAATACGTTTCATGTCGTGCCGCCGCCCCCACCGCGTCAGAAGGCCTGGAGCGAACTCACCATCGCGATCGGCATCGCGCTCCTCATCAATCTCATCGTGATCCTGTCCTTCATCCTGCGCGCGCCGATTGCCATGCCTCCCGCCGATCCGCCTGCCATCTCGGTCGATCTCGTGCAGGAGCCGCAGCCGCAGCCACAGCCCCAACCCCAGCCGCAACCTCAGCAGGAGGCGCCGGAAATAACGCCTTTCTCGCGGTCCGGCGAAGACACGGATGCGCCGCCCGGGCTGGACACGGAGCCGGACGACAGCCCTCTTCAGACGGACTCGAAGGAAGACAAGCCGGAGCCGGACGAAAAGACGACAAGGGAACAGAAAAGTCAGGCCGAGGAAGACATTCCCGGTTGGGCCCAAACCATCCTTCCTGGCTTCGATGTCCGTTCGGGAAAGCCCGACGCATCGAGCCGTGAGCAACAGGCCGCGCGCAGCTCCGGCGGCGCAAGCGCGTTCTTCAACCGCATCCGCGACGCCATTCTTGCCAATGTGGATCAGGCCGAAACAGCAGGCTTCCAGGGATCGGCCGAATTCGAGGTCATCATCCACCGCTCGGGTAAGATCGTAAGCCTGCGGCTGACGCGGTCGAGTGGCTACAAGACCCTCGATCAAGCCTTCGCAAACGCCATCGTCAGGACCCAGCCCTACAGCTATCCGGCCGGAATTAGCCTCGATTTCTTGCCGATAATCGTGGAACTGAAATCCCGTCCATCAGACGGCTGATGCACTTGCAGCTGCCTGCGGTCCGGGTGGCCCTCATCCCGAACCACCAGACAAGAGAGCCTTCTCGCCGTAGGACGAGTCGAGGCAATATACCGTCGGATGCAACCTTATTTGGCCGGTGCGACGCGCAGCACCGATCCGTCCTCTCCATCCGTCACCAGATAGAGATAGCCATCCGGTCCCGTCGCCACATCGCGAATGCGTTTGCCGAGATCGGCGAAGAGTTCTTCCTGCGCCACGACCTCGCCATTTTCCATATCGATCCGCCGCACATGCTGTCCTGCGAGCGCGCCCACGAAGAGGTCGCCTTCCCATTCGGGAAACACGGCTCCGCGGTAGAGCGTAAAACCGCAGGGTGCAATTGATGGCGTCCAGTGGAGCAGGGGCTGTTCCATCCCTTCATATTCCGTATAGGGAGAAACCCGCGCGCCGGAATAATCCATGCCCCAGGTAATGACCGGCCAGCCATAATTCTTGCCGGGCTCGATGATGTTGATTTCATCGCCGCCCCGCGGTCCGTGCTCGTGCTCGATGACGCGTCCCGAGGCCTCGTCGTAGATCAGGCCCTGAATGTTGCGGTGTCCGTAGCTCCAGATTTCCGGACGTGCGCCTTCCTGTGCGACGAAAGGGTTGTCTTCCGGAACGCTGCCGTCGCGATTGATGCGCACGATCTTGCCAAGGTCGTTGTCGAGGCGTTGCGCTTGCTCGCGATAGTCGAAGCCGTCGCCCACCGCGACGAGCAGCGTGCCGTCTGGGAGGAAAGTCATCACGCCGCCATAGTGGACCGGCGTATCCTTTTTCGGTGTGGCCTCGAAGATGACTTCGAGTTCGCTCAGCGACTGACCGTCGAAGCGCGCGCGGGCAACGCGCGTGCCGTTCTCTCCCGGCGTGCCATGCGCGTAGGAGAGATAGACATATCCATTCTCGGCGAAGTCCGGATCAGGCAGTACCTCGAAGAGGCCGCCCTGGCTCTTGAAAAAGACCTCGGGTACGCCGGCAACGGGCTCGGGCGCCATCACACCATCCCGAAGCACGCGAATCTCACCCGGCAACTGGACGACGAGGATCGATCCGTCCGGCATGAAAGTGAGGTTCCAGGGATGATCGAGCCCTTCCGCCACGGCGGTAATCTTGTAGGGACTGTCGCCGGGAACCTCGTCCTGCGCTCGCGCAAACCCCGGTAGAGAAACCAGTAGCGCGGCCGCAGCCAATGCCCCTATCGCGAATGCCCGCTTCACCATCGGCTCTTTCCCATCCCAACTGCTGTTATTCTGTGCAATCATAGCGCCATATGGCGCTTGAAAGAAATGAGGGGGAAATGCGTATCGTGATGATTGTGCTGGGATTTGTCCTGGCTGTGATCGTGGCGACCGTGCTTGGCGCGATTGCTCATACGCAATTCGTTCTCGCCGAGCTGACGGGACTTGGCATTGAAATCCCCGTTTCGGATCGTCTGTCCACGACCATACATGACATCGCCGGCATGGGGCCGATGTTCGGTCTCATTGTCGCGATCGGGTTTCTCGTCGCGATGTCGGCGGCGGCGCTCGTCTACAGGTTTGCCGGAACTCAGCGCTATCTCGTCTATGGCGTGGCCGGGGCGGCGGCTCTTGCGGTCGCGCTGACGGTGATGGGCATGGTTTACGAGATCACGCCGATTGCGGGCGCCCGGACGACCATGGGCTTCGTCGCGCAGATGATTGCCGGCGCACTTGGCGGGCTAACCTTCGCCCGCGTGACGCGCTAGCCTCTGCCTGCCGGGGTGGCAGCCCCTGCCTGACAACCCGCCATTCTGCCCCTTGTGTGATCACCGCAGTGCAGCGCGCCGAAAAAGCGCTCGACGTGTCGTTTTTTGAGGTCCGGATGTTGTGTCCCCGGTTGCCTTGACGCGGCAATCCGTGCAGCCTTGAAAAACTGATATCGCACGGACCCACCTTCGGGATGGTCGCATGCCGGGGGATCCTGGAGCAGCGTCCATTCCAATGCCGATCAAAACGAAAGAGGCAACTTGCCGAGAGCAGCCAGAGTTTTCGTCCGGTATGTCGAGGCGGTGAACCGCGCGGTCGGCCGTGTCGTCATGCTGCTGATCTTCGTGATGATCGGCATTTTGCTCTACGCCTCCATTTCCCGCACCGTCTTCGACGTTCCGATCGCATGGGTCATGGAGATGGGGCAGTTTCTGCTCGCGGCCTACTATCTGCTCGGCGGCGGCTACTCGATGCAGATCAACTCGCATGTGAGGATGGACCTTCTCTACGGCCGATTGTCGCCGAGAAAGATGGCCTTCACGGACACCATCACGTCGTTCTTCCTCGTCTTCTATCTCGTCGTGTTGCTGATGGGCGGCATATCGAGCACGGAATACGCCATCACCTACCAGCAGGTGAACTACACCGCCTGGGCGCCACTTCTCTGGCCGATCAAACTCATCATGACGATCGGCATCGGGCTCATGCTATTGCAGGCGATCGCCTTCTTCTTCAAGGATCTGGCCCGCGTTCGCGGCGAGGACATCGCATGAGTTATGAACTCATCACCCTGCTGATGTTCTCCTCGCTCATGGTGATGCTGCTCACCGGCCAGCGTGTATTCGGCGCAATCGGTTTTGTGGCCGCTGCGGCGGCACTTCTTCTGTGGGGCGATGGCGCTTCCGAAATGCCGTTCAACGCCACCTTCCAGGTATTGAACTGGTACCCGTTGCTCACTTTGCCGCTCTTCATCTACATGGGCTACATGCTCTCCGAGTCGGGCATTGCGAGCGATCTCTACCGCATGTTCCATGTCTGGATGGGCTCGCTGAAAGGCGGTCTGGCGCTCGGTACGATCGGCCTCATGGTCATCATCTCCGCCATGAATGGTCTCAGCGTCGCCGGCATGGCGATCGGCGCCAGCGTTGCCCTGCCGGAACTCCTGCGGCGCGGCTACGACAAGGTCATGGTCACAGGCGTCATTCAGGCGGGCAGCTCGCTCGGCATTCTTATTCCGCCGAGCGTCGTCCTGGTCCTCTACGCGATGATCGCGCGCCAGCCCGTGCTGCAACTCTGGCTCGCGGGTATCATCCCCGGCCTTCTGATGGCCACGCTTTTCGGCATCTACGTTTATTTCCGGTGCAGGAGGCATCCGGAGCTCGGGCCTCCGCTTCCCGCCGAGGAACTCGAGAAGGTGACCTGGGGAGAAAAGCTCCGCCTGCTGAAAGCGGGCATTGCGCCGATCCTGATTTTCGCCTCGATGATGGGGCTCTTCTTCACCGGCGTCACGAGCCTGGTCGAGAGCTCCGCCGTCGGTGCGACGGCCGCCACGCTTACGGCGTTGTGGAAGCGTCGACTCACCTGGCGCGTGATGGACGACACGATGCGGCAGACGCTCAGCATCACCTGCATGTTTATGTGGATCATTCTGGCCGCGCTCTGCTTCGGGGCCGTCTATGACGGGCTCGGCGCCAAGAATGCGATCAGGGTTCTCCTGCTCGAAACATGGGACCTCGGACCCTGGGAAGTCCTCATCATGATGATGGTTTCCTTCGTGGTCCTCGGGATGTTCCTCGATGACACGGCGATGCTCGTCATCGTGGCACCGCTCTATATTCCGCTCGTCAGGACACTCGGCTTCGATCCGATCTGGTTCGGCGTTCTCTATGTCATTACCTGTCAGGTCGCCTACATAACGCCGCCCTTTGGCTATAATCTCTTCCTGATGCGTGCCATGGCGCCGCCTGAGATTACCCTTGTGGACATCTACCGCTCAATCGTACCGTTCGTGGTGCTCATGCTGATCACCATCGCGATCGTAATGGCCTTTCCGCAGCTCGCCCTCTGGCTGCCCAACATGTATTCCGGGCGATAGGGACGAGAGAAACACGGGCCAGTGAGGCAGTAGCGGATTTCTTCGTGCGAGCGGGCCGGGTCTGGCAATGGGGCTGGAAGCGACCCGAAACCATCCAGAGAAGAAGGAGTCTCTCCGATGACTGACGATCCCAAAAAGATCAATAAACGCGACTTTCTGAAAAAGGCAGGTGTCGGTGTCGCCGCCGTAGGTGCATCCACGCTTGCTGCGCCGGCGATCGTCCGGGCGCAGTCGCCGATCAAATGGCGCCTCCAGACCTATGCGGGTCCGGCGCTTGCGGAACATGTGATCAAGCCGTCGATCGACGCGTTCAACAATGCGGCGAATGGCGAGATGATGATCGAACTCTACACCGCCGATCAGCTCGTGCCGCAGGGCGAACTGTTCCGCGCTGTCCAGAACGGCACGATCGATGCGGCGCAGAGCGACGACGACTCGATGGCCGCGCCCATCGACGTATCGGTCTTCGGCGCCTATTTCCCCTTCGCCTCGCGTTACAGCCTCGACGTGCCGGTGCTTTGGGAATGGTATGGCCTTCGCGAAATATGGGAAGAAGCCTATGCTGAAGTGCCGGGCGTCACATGGCTCAGCACCGGTTCGTGGGACCCCTGCAACTTCGTGACGACGAAGCCGATCCGCAAGCTCGAAGACCTGAAGGGCCTGCGCGTCTTCACCTTCCCGACAGGCGGCAAGTTCCTTGAGCGTTTCGGCGTCGTGCCGGTGACGCTGCCATGGGAAGACATCGAAGTCGCCATCCAGACCAACGAACTCGATGGCGTTGCCTGGTGCGGTGCAACTGAGACCTACACGGTCGGCTGGGCCGACATCAACAAGTACTACCTCACCAACAACATCTCCGGTGCATGGGCGGGTTCCTACATCGCCAACACGGAGAAGTGGGAGGCGCTGCCGGAGCATCTGAAGACGCTCTTCAAGCTCACCATCGACAGCTCGCACTACTACCGTCAGCATTGGTACTGGTGGGGTGAGGCGCATTACCGTGTCACCGGCGGCAAGCTCGAACTCACCACCATTCCGGAATCCGAATGGAAGACGGTCGAAGACGAGGCGCTCAAGTTCTGGGATGAGGTCGCCCAGAAGAGCCCGCGCAATGCCAAGGTCGTCGAGATTCTGAAGAAATATGCCGACACCATGCGCAAGGCCGGTGCTCCCTACCGCTACGGCTGATCCGCGAACGCTTGCGTCGTTACATGTCGGGCTCCGCCGGAAGGCGGGGCCCGATTGTCGTTCGAAGCAATGCTGTCATCCGATCTGACGTCGCGAAACCCTCGCGGCGTCCACATGCTTTTGACAGATAGTAAGACGTCATTATCATCTTCTTCAAACGCAGGGCACATCGGCCCGGACGGCCGCACATGAGAAGGCGGCGGACAGATGAGGGATGAAATGTCGGACAAGGCAAATGCAGCGGAGCTCGGGTTCGATCCTTCCGCTCTCAAGGCAAAATATCGCGCCGAGCGCGACAAACGTCTGCGGCAGGATGCCAATGAGCAATATGTCGAGATCAAGGGACAGTTCGCTCACTATCTCGAAGACCCTTATGTCGAGCCGGGATTTGCTCGCGCGCCGCTAAGCGATGAGGTCGATGTCGTCGTAGTAGGCGGCGGCTTTGGTGGTCTGCTCGCCGGCGCGCGCCTGCGTGAGGCTGGCGTCGAAAGCGTCCGCATGATCGAGAAGGGTGGCGATTTCGGCGGCACCTGGTACTGGAACCGCTATCCGGGCGCCGCCTGCGACATCGAATCCTACATCTATCTCCCGCTCCTCGAAGAGGTCGGCTACATGCCGGTCGAGAAATATTCGAAGGCGGCGGAGATATTGGCGCACAGCCAGGCGATCGGACGCCACTTCGATCTCTATCGCGATGCCTTGTTTCAGACCGAAGCGACGGAGCTTCGCTGGGACGAAAAGATCGCCCGCTGGATGGTGCACACGAACCGGGGCGATGCCATCAAGGCGCGTTTCGTGGTCACGGCGAGCGGCCCGCTTCACCGCCCCAAGCTTCCGGGCATCCCCGGCATCGAAGGCTTCAAGGGCCATTCCTTCCACACGAGCCGCTGGGACTACGACTACACGGGCGGCGATTGCAACGGCGGTCTCGAAAAGCTGAAGGACAAGCGCGTCGGCATCATCGGCACAGGCGCGACGGCGGTGCAGTGCGTGCCGCATCTCGGTGCTCATGCAAAGGAGCTCTACGTCTTCCAGCGCACGCCGTCCTCGATCGACGTGCGCAACAACCGGCCGACCGACCGCGAATGGGTGAAGACGCTCAAGCCCGGTTGGCAGCAATACCGGATGGACAACTTCAACACGCTCGTCTCCGGCGGCTTTCAGGAGGAGAACCTCGTCAACGACGGCTGGACCGACATCATCGGCAACCTGCTCGTCATGGCGCGCAAGAAGGTCGATGGCCGCTCACCGGCTGAAATGGCGGAGATCGTTCAGCTTGCCGATTTCCAGAAAATGGAATCGATCCGCAAGCGCGTCGAGGAAGTCGTGCGGGACAACTCGACCGCCGAGGCGCTCAAACCCTGGTACAACCAGTTCTGCAAGCGTCCCTGTTTCCACGACGAATATCTGGCGGCCTTCAACCGTCCGAATGTTCATCTCATCGACACGCAGGGCAGGGGCGTCGAACGCATCACGGAAAATGCGATCGTTGCGAATGGCAAGGAGTACGAGATCGACTGCCTCATCTACGCGACGGGCTTCGAGGTCGGCACGGGCTATACGCGCCGTGCCGGTTTCGAAATCTACGGACGCGGCGGCGAAACGCTCACCGGGAAATGGAAGGACGGCGTCTCCTCCCTCCACGGCATGCACACGCGTGGCTTTCCGAATTGCTTTATTGTCAGCAATGCGCAGGCGGGCTTCACGGCCAACTATCCGCATATGCTGAATGAGCAGTCGAAACACCTGTCCTACATCGTCAAGCAGTGCATCGACCGGCAGGCCCGCGTGGTGGAAACAACGCAGGAGGCCGAGGAGAGCTGGCTCGACACGGTGCTCAAGGCGTCGGCCTTCAACAAGCGGTTCCTGGAGGAATGCACGCCCGGCTACTACAACAACGAAGGCAAGCCTTCCGAGGCGGCGATCCGCAACGGCCCCTTCGGTGGCGGTTCCATCGCTTTCATCAAGATTCTGGAGGATTGGCGCGCCGCGGGCGATCTGGCGGGCCTGGAACTGCATTGAGCCCCAAGTGTTGACGAACGGGGGTGCGGCGACTAGGTTTCGCCCGCGCAACCAAGGCGCGCAGCGCCTCGAGTCGGCCGCCAAGCGGCGGAAACCGGGGTCCTGAACGGCGCATTGGGGGATCGTCTAACGGTAGGACAGCGGACTCTGACTCCGCCAGTCTAGGTTCGAATCCTAGTCCCCCAGCCACTTCCCGTTAAGCTATTGATAATAAAAGGCTTTTTGGCACCACAACCGCCTGTGACACACAGGTGTGACACAGAACTGTGTCACACGGCTCCTCCGGGGAGAAGATCAGGCGGCCCGAAATGGGAGCCGAAGCCCTTGTCGACCCGTCATCTTCATCTCACCCGTAGAGGCGCGGTTTACTACTTCCGCGCCAGACTTCCCAGAACGCTCGCGCATGTGCTCGGCCAGCCAATGCTCGCCGTGTCGCTGCGCACCAAGGAGGCCGCTCCAGCCCGCCGCATGACGCGCCGGTGCTCGGCCGCACTAGATCGTCTGGAGGCCCAGCTCTTGAACGCGCCGTCGAAATTCCCCCTATCTAAGCTCCAGCTCCGCCTCGTGCTTGAAACGATCTTCAACCGCATCATTGGCGAGGGTGAGGCGCGCCGCGATGCGGACCCAACTGGATATGCTCGCTACGCGGAAGGCGACAGGGACTATGACGAGCCGGATCTCCCGGGTGACAGGAACAGCTGGACCAGCGAGCACTGGAACGCCTGGATGGAGTGGTGTGCCCGGGAGGATGAGCGGCCGGACGCCATGGCCGCCCGGTGGGAAGGGCTCGCTCATGGCAACATCACTAGCGATGTTCGGCCGATGCTCGATAATGCGCTTACTGCGCATGGACTGAACCTCACGCCCGCCGATCCTCAATATGAGGTTCTTGCTCGCGATGCGACGCGGGTCGCAGCGCAGGCCTATCGAATAGAGGCCGAACGTTGGAATGGTTCCTATGGGGTGCGTCAGGAGTTGCCGAGCTTCGTCGCGCAGAAATACCCGCTCGATAGTGCTCTCTTGCGCACCTGGACCACGCGCCTCAATCAAGATGAGGCGGTGTTTCTGTCACGCACAATTGACGAGGTGGCGCGCGACTTCGCGCGCTTCCGTCAGGAGCATGGCATCAGCCCCAAGACGAAAGCCGACGATGATCTGGCGCGTCGGTATTTCGTCGACCTGGTCGGCAATAGGCAGATCCAGGAGCTGACGCCAGAAGATGGGCAGAAATTCGCAAGCCAACTGCTCCGCGTGCCGCGCGACTATGGCAAAGGCCTCTATCGCCGCATGACGCCCCGCCAGGCGATTGCCCTTGCGGATCGTCTCGAACAGGAAATCGCCGCCGCTGACAGCGACCAGCAGTTGATCGCCGTCGAGTCACACCGTCTCACAGCCGCAGAAGCACGCCGGAAAGTCGAGCGCATGCGGAAAAAGACAGCAAACAAGCACCTGACATTCTTCACGTCACTCTGGCGCTCGCCGCTGGTTCCTCGGAGCCTCCGCGTCATGAACCCGTTCGAAGGCACTCTTTATAAGAAGCGGCTGATCGATACGGAGACGGCGCGCCGTGGCACCCGGGTTCCGTTCACGCAAGATGAGTTGAAGACGCTCTTCGCCTCAACGATCTGGAATAGCTGCCGTCGCCCCTTCCATGAAGAGAGCGCACACCAGAAGCGCCTCACGCCCTGGAAGTACTGGTGCCCGCTGATTGCGCTCTTCTCAGGCCTCCGGCGCGAAGAGGTCGCGAGGCTTCGCAAGGATGATTTCGACATCTCGAACGGGGTCTGGCTGTTGCGCATCCAAGCGACCTATGACCGCCGCTTGAAATCTGGGCTGCTGCCGGTCTCGTGGACGTCGAGTTAAGCTAACAACATCTTCTTTTCGAACTCCATAGGGTTCAGATACCCGAGCGTCGAGTACCGGCGCCGGGCATGTAGAAGCGTTCGATGTAGTCGAACACATCGGCCTTGGCCTGGTCTCTTATGCGGTAGACTCTCCATTGCCGCGCTCGCCATTGGGCTCGGACCAATGGCGCCTTCAATGGCTCGCTCCCAGCAATTGCCCGAGCGGCTCATCGAGCAGGCAACGCCATGATCGGCCATCAGCCGCTGGAACGGCTCGCTCGTATACTGGCTGCCGCGATCGGAGTGATGCAGCAGAGCATCGGGCTTGCCGCGCCGCCAGATCGCCGTCACCAGCGCATCGGCGACGAGTTGGGCCGTCATCGATGAACTCATCGACCAACCCACCACCCGGCGCGAGAAGAGGTCTATCACGGCCGCTACATAGAGCCAGCCTTCGGCCGTCCAGATATAGGTGAAGTCCGCCACCCATTTGCGGTTCGGGGGCATCGGCCTCGAACTGACGAGCCAGCACGTTCGGCGCGACGGCGTTGGTTGATCGCTCGCCATTATCCTTGGGGAGAGACCGCCGCCGGGGCCGCGCCCGCAAGGCCTGCTGCCGCATCAACCGTTCGATGCGATGCAGGCCGCAAGCGTGCCCGGCCGCCAGCACGTCATGCCAGACGCGCCGGGCTCCATAGGTCCGGTCACTGGCAAGGAAGCTCGATCGCACTTCATTGCCCAGCATCTTATCACTGCGGCTCCGCGCACTCGGGGCTCGCGTCAGCCAGGCATGGAAGCCGCTTCGCGAGACCCCGAGTGCCCCGCATAACCAAGCCACCGGCCAGATCCCTCGGTGCTTCGCGATGAAGGCGAACTTCATATGCTCTCCTTCGCGAAGTAGGCCGCGGCTTTTTTTAGGATGTCGCGGTACGGATTGAACTTGCCCTCAACCTTGGACCGGGCGGCCGGTGTCGGCAGATACGCCGCCGCCGGCGCGGGCGTCCTCTCCTCCGACATCATTCGCGTGCTGTTCGAGCGCGGCGCCTTCACGAGCGCGGACACGGCGGCGACATCGCGCGCCCTCGTCATCTGCGCGGCAGGTTTTCCCGCCTTCGCCCTCATCAAGGTTTTCCAGCCGGGCTTCTTCGCGAGAGAAGACACGAAGACGCCGCTGCGCTCCGCCGCGCCTTCACGCGGGGTTGAAGGCCGGTCCTTCCCTTCATCATTGACAGGGGGCCGCCGCGCGGGCTGGGATAGCCGTTCAAATGGCGCAAGAGGGGAAGGGGGCCGTCATGCTGAAGGAACGGCTCCATGCCGTGGGTCACGCCGAGAAGTGGCAACTCGACTATCTCTTCGATCTGAGCTTTCAGGCCTGGCTCGTCCATATCGGCGTCGTCACGGCAACGGTCGCGCTTCTCGTCTATGCCTGGCCGGGCGAGGCCTGGCCATGGGTCTGGTATGCCGCCATCTGCGGTCTTTCCGCCGCGCTTGCCGCCCTCGCATGGCGCTACACGCATGACCGCCCGGCGAGCGAGGACGCCGCCCGGCCCTATGGCGTGGCGCATACCGCGCTCACCTTCCTTGTCGGCATAAGCTGGGGCCTCGGGGCCTTCGGCGCGGCGACGGGCGAATTCCATCACCTGCTGGTTTACTCGCTGGCCCTTGGCGGCACCGCGCTCAGCGCCGCCTCCTCGCAACATGCGCTGCCGCGCTCCTGCTTCATCAGCCTCTGGACGTCCGTGCCGATGCTTGGCCTCGCGCATCTCTATCACGATTTCAGTTTTTTGGGCGTGACGGTCATGGCAATGATCCTGCTTTATGCAGGTGTTCTCTCGATCCTCAGCTTCCGCATGTTGCGCTTCATGACGGCCAACGTGACGCTTACGCGCTCGCTCGACGACAAGCTTGCCGAGATCACCGGAATGGCGGCGGAACTTGAAGAGGCCCGCCGGGAGGCGGTGGAGGCGAACCTCTCGAAATCCCGCTTCCTCGCTCATGCGAGCCACGATCTGCGCCAGCCGGTACATGCCATCGGTCTCTTTACTGCCTGTTTGCGCGACCTGCGGCTCGACGGCGAGGTGCGGCAGCATGTCGCCAGCATCGACAATGCGGCCCGCTCCGTGAGCCGCCTGCTCGGCTCGCTCCTCGATATTTCGCGTCTCGATGTCGGTGACATCGTGCCCCAGCCCGAGCGCATCTCTCTCGACGATGTGCTGCAAGGCATTGGCGGGCAGAACGCGGACGCCTTGCGCGAGAGCGGCTGCACACTCGTGCTGGAGCCGTCCGGCATCTTCGTGTCGGTGGACCCGGCCCTGTTCTTCACCATGATCCAGAACCTCCTCTCCAATGCGCAGAAATATGCGCGAGGCGCGACGGTTCGGATAACGGCCCGCACCGATGGCGAGGACCGCGCGGTCCTCGAGGTCGCGGATGACGGACCGGGCATCGGGGAGGCCGATCTCCGCCATATCTTCGATGAATTCTACCGCGCCGAAAACGATGCGCGGCACAGGGAAGAAGGTTTGGGTCTCGGCCTCGCCATTGTCCGCCGCCTTGGCGGGCTCATGGGGCTCGATGTCGGCATCGTCTCCGCCGAAGGGCGCGGCACCGCGGTTCGCATCGCCGGTCTTCCCGTCGTGGAGCCGGGCGCTGTCTCCGCCCCGCGCGCCCATCGCCAGCATCCGCTCACCGGCCTTGCCGTCTGCGTCATCGACGACGATCCCGAAGTGCTCGCCGCCACTGCGACGCTCCTGCGCCGCTGGGGCTGCGAGGTCATGGAGTTCGGCGGCCTGCCGCAGGAAGCCGCCGGATGCGATGCGATCGTCAGCGATTTCGATCTCGGTGGCCCGCTGGACGGGCTCGGTGTCGTCGCACGGATACGCGAGATGGAGGGCTGGCCCGTGCCTGCCGCCATCCTCACGGGCCGCTCCGAGCCGGAAACGCTGGCGCATCTCGCCCGCTCCGGCATTCCCTTTCTGCGAAAGCCCGCGCATCCCGCCGAACTGCGCGCGCTCCTGACCGGCTTCGCGCTTGGCGATGAAGCGAAGGAAGACGAAGCGAAGGAAGACGAAGCGAAGGAAGACGAAGCGAAGGAAGACGAAGCAACCGCTTCCTGACCGTTCAGAGCAGCTTCACCGCCACGCCCGCGGCCGCCGCGCGGCTCGCGACGCCGAGTGTCCTCAGCAGCGCCGACACATGCATCCGCGCCGTCACCGGCGAGATACCGAGCTGGCGTCCGATCTCCTTGTTGGTCATGCCGGTGGCGACGAGCCGCAGCACTTCGCGCTGGCGCGGCGAAAGCTGCACCTCGCTTTCCCCCGTCCCCGTGCTCGCGCTCATGCCAGCCCGGACGGCCGGTGTCGGCAGATGCGCCGCCGCCGGCCTCACCACGATCTCGCCGCCATGGATCGCGGTAATCGCCTCGGCGATCTCCTCCGGCGGCACGGCCTTGCCGACAAAGCCGTCCGCGCCCGCCGCCATCACCGCGCCGATGGTTTCCCTGTCATCGGCCATGGAGACGATGGCGAGCGTCGCGCGCGGGAATTGCCGCCGCAGCATGCCGATGGACTGGTCGGGCACGAA
The DNA here is from genome assembly GCF_045863935.1 of Parvibaculum sp. Lineage (GTDB taxonomy): Bacteria > Pseudomonadota > Alphaproteobacteria > Parvibaculales > Parvibaculaceae > Parvibaculum. The sequence goes on from NZ_BTVP01000004.1 coordinate 69,266, forward strand.
GCCGGGAAACAGCAGGTCGAGCACGAACATGTCCGGCGCCTTGCCGTCCCGGGCCGCCGCCAGCACCTCCTCGAACGACCCCGCCTCGCATATCTCCGCACCGGGGCAGGCCCTGCCGAGAATATGCCGCATTCCCATCCGGAACACCGGATGATCGTCTGCGATGATGATGCGTTCTTCGGCCAAGCGCCCGCGTCTCCCTGAATTGGCGGCCTCTTGCCGGAGTCTATCCCCCGGCAGGGTTAATGACACCTGTACATCTGTACATCTGTCACCCGGTGTGCCCGCCGCCGATTATGTCCTCGACTTTCTCCAATGACAGGCGGGGGGGCCGATCATGGGCGTGAAAAGCGGAAACCGGGCAGCAGCGCCGCGCACCATGCGCGTTACCACATGGCGCTTCATGCGGGTCCGGCGCAGGGCTGTAGAGCCCGCCATTCTCCGGCGTAACCTGACGCGGCGGCTCCTCTCCGGGGTCGGCATTGCCGCCCTTCTCACGGGCGCAAGCCTCGCGCTGCTTCCAGCCCCCGCCCGCGCCGATACCTCATGGACGGGCGCCGCCGACGGCGATTGGAACAACGCGGCCAACTGGTCGAACGGTCTGCCGGTCAACACTTCGGGAACGACCAAGATCGAGGGGCCTGTCGCCGCAACTGTCGACGGTATCGGTGTCACGGACTCCGGCCGCACCAATATTGGCGGCTCCACGCAGGACGGTTCGCTCATCGTGGAGGGCGGCGGTACGCTGAATGTGGGGGTATTTGAACTCTTCGGATATAATGGCTTCAGCGGCACCGCAACCATCCGTGGCGCCGGGTCCGGGATAACCGCTTCGTCAGACACCTTTGTTGGCGCCTATACGGGCATCGGCCATATCTTCATTGAGGACGGCGGAACCCTGACCACCCCCTATTCTACATATATGAGCCAGTATAACGGCTCGCTCGGTACCGTAACGGTGACTGGTTCAGGTTCGACCTGGAACAGCGGCAGCACGATCCGGTTGGGTGGCTCCGAAGGCAATTACGACGCCACGGGAATTCTGACGATTGCGGATGAAGGCCATGTCAACATCGGCAGTGGCAACAGTGACTTGCAGGTCGCCAATTCGGCGGGCTCCACCGGCACACTGAATATCGGCGCGGCGGAAGGCGATGCCGCCGTCGCGGCAGGCACGCTCAACGCCGCCTCTGTCGCCTTCGGAGCGGGCGACGGCACAGTTGTCTTCAATCATACGGAAACGGATTATATTTTCTCTCCGTCCATCTCGGGCAATGGCGAAGTCCGCCAATTGGCCGGCACGACGATCCTGACCGGAGCGAACAGCTGGACGGGCGGCACCACAATCTCCGGCGGCATGCTTGCCGGCAACACGGCAAGCCTTGTGGGCGATATCCTCAACAATGCGACCCTTGCCTTCGATCAATCCGCGGATGGCAGTTTCTCCGGCGCTGTCTCCGGCACCGGCAGCCTTGTGAAGCTCGGCAACGGCGTGCTCACCCTCACCGGTACCAATAGCTATGGGGGCGGCACCACGGTTTCCGCCGGCACACTGCGCGCGGGCAATGCGACGGCTTTCGTCGCCGGCACGGCTTACACCGTCAATGGCGGCACGCTCGATTTCAACGATTTCAGCCGCACCATCGCCGCCCTCTCGGGCACGGGCGGCACGGTCGATCTCGGTAGCGCGACGCTGACTGTCGATCAGAGCGTGAACACCGTCTTCGCGGGCGCGATCGGCGGCAGCGGCGGCCTGGTCAAATCCGGCGCGGGAACGCTGTCCCTCACAGGCGCCAGCGTCTGGACCGGCAACACGTCGGTCGATGCCGGCACGCTCGGCATCGTCGGCGGCGGCACGGTCTCGAACACCACCGGCTATATTGGTAACTACGCCACAGGCACCGGCGAAGTCACGGTTTCCGGCGCGGGTTCCACCTGGACCAACAGCGCTCAGCTCCGTATCGGCGACTCAGGTAATGGTACGCTCGACATCACGGGCGGCGGAGTTGTCTTCAACACCACATCCTATGTCGGTTTGAACGTCGGCGGCACCGGCGAAGTCACGGTTTCAGGCGCGGGTTCCACCTGGACCAACAGCGCCGACCTCAATGTCGGCTTCTACGACACTGGTACGCTCGACATTACCGATGGCGGCGCGGTCTCCAACACCACGGCCTATATCGGCCGCTACGCCGGCGGCACCGGCGACGTGACGGTCGATGGCGCGGATTCCATCTGGACCAACAGCGGCAACCTCTATATCGGCAATTACGGCACCGGCACGCTCGGCATCACGGGCGGCGGCACGGTCTCGAACGCCTCGCAGGTCTATATCGGCCGCGAATCCGCAGGCACCGGCGAAGTCACGGTCGATGGCGCGGATTCCACCTGGACCAACTCAAGCTACCTCATTGTCGGCGATCGCGGCACCGGCACGCTCGGCATCACGGGCGGCGGCACCGTCTCGAACACGGAAGGCAATATCGGCTTTATCGCCGGCGGCACCGGCGACGTCACGGTCGATGGCGCGGATTCCACCTGGACCAACAGCAGCGAACTCTTTGTCGGCCGTTTCGGCACCGGCACGCTCGGCATCACGGGCGGCGGCGCTGTCTCCAACACCGCCGGCTATATCGGCTTTAGTGCCAGCGGCATCGGCGAAGTCACGGTGACGGGCGCGGATTCAATCTGGACCAACTCAAACTCCCTCGATGTCGGAAGGTCCGGCTCCGGCACGCTTGGTATCACGGGCGGCGGCGCCGTCTCCAGCACCACGGCCTATATCGGCCGTTACGCCGGCGGCACCGGCGGCGTCACGGTCAATGGCGCGGATTCCACCTGGACCAACAGTGGTCAGCTCCGTGTCGGCGATGCCGGCACCGGCACGCTCGACATCGCGGGCGGCGGCGCTGTCTCCGCCACCATCGGCTATATCGGTTTGGAAGCGGGGAGCACCGGCGACGTAACGGTTTCCGGCGCAGATTCCACCTTGACCAATTCGGGCACTCTCGCTGTCGGCTTTTACGGCGCCGGTACGCTCGACATCACCGATGGCGGCACGGTCTCAAATACAGAGGCTTATATCGGCCAGGCCGCAAGCGCCGCCGGCGAAGTCACGGTCGATGGCGCGGATTCCACCTGGACCAACAGCGGCGAACTCACTGTCGGCCGTTACGGCACCGGCACGCTCGGCATCACGGGCGGCGGCACGGTTGAGGTCGGCGGCGGCGCCGGCACGGTGAGGATCGCCGATCAGGCCGGTTCCACCGGCACATTGAACATCGGCGCCGCCTCGGGCGATGCGGCGGTTGCCGCCGGCACGCTCGATGCCGCCTCCGTCGTCTTCGGTGCGGGCACCGGCACGCTGGTCTTCAATCACATGGATAGCGATTACCTCTTCGCCGCCGGCATTTCCGGCGCCGGCGAGGTGCTGGTCGAAAACGGCGAGATGGTGCTCACCGCCGCCGCCACCCATACCGGCGGCACGACGATTTCGGGCGGCACGCTGCAACTCGGCAATGGCGGCGCGACGGGTTCCGTCTCCGGCGGCATCGTCAATGACGGCACGCTGGTGATCGACCGCTCCAACGCCTTCACCTGGGCGGGCGTCATGTCCGGCGCCGGCGACTTCCGTCAGGCGGGCGCCGGCGCGACGACGCTGACCGGCGACAGTTCCGCCTTTGCCGGCGCGACCTTCGTCGATGCGGGGGCGCTGATCGTCAACGGCCTTCTCGGCGGCACGCTCGATGTCGGCGCGGGCCTGCTCGGCGGTTCCGGCACGGTCGGCACCACCGCGCTTGGCGCCGGCGCCATCTTCGCGCCCGGCAATTCGATCGGCACACTGAATGTCGCGGGCGACCTCCTTTTCGGTTCTCTCTCGATCTACGAGGTCGAGCTCGACGATGGCGGCAATACGCCCGGCGTCAACAACGACTTCATCGACGTCGCGGGCGCATTGACCATCGACAGCGGCGCATCGGTCTCGGTCAGGCCCGAAAACGGCACCGACGACGGCTCCACCTACACGCCCGGCCTCGTCTACACGATCCTCTCCGCGGCAAACGGTATCACCGGCGCTTTCGATGCGGTGACGGCGAGTTTCGCCTTCCTCACACCGTCGCTCGACTACGACGCCAACAATGTCTATCTGACCCTCAACATCGTGGCGGATTTTCAGGATGTCGCGCAAACGCCGAACCAGCAGGGCGTGGCGAACACGGTCCAGACCTTCGGCCCCGGCAATACGCTTTACGACGGGCTTCTCGGTCTGACGGAGGATCAGGCGCGCTCTGCATTCAATTCGCTCTCGGGCGAGGCCCATGCCAGTGCTTCAACGGCGCCGCTTCCGGGCATGCAGCAGATTCGCCAGCAGATTCTCGATCGCCTCGCCCGGATCTTCGGCGGCGGCTTTGGCGGCTTCGGCTCGGCCGCGGCGAAACAGGCGCCGGCGGCCGGCGATGCACCGGCACCGGGACATGCGGTCTGGGGCCAGCTTTTCGGATCATGGGGCAAGACCGACGGCAATGCCGTCTCCGCCGCGATCGACCGCGACAGCTACGGCTTCATCGGCGGCGCCGACCGCGAGATCGCGCCGGGCGTCCATGCGGGTGTCGCTCTCGGTTACAGCCGCTCGACCTGGGACGTTTCTGCGCGGTCTTCGTCCGGCGACAGCGACAATTTCCATATCGCCGGTTATGCCGGTACGACGCTCGGCGCCGTCGATCTCAAGGGCGTTGTCAGCTACGCCTATGGCCGCGCCGATACCGACCGCACCGTGATCGTTGGTGTACTGACGAATGAGCTGTCGGCCAGCTACGCGACCCATACGTTCCAGGCCGGTATCGAGGCCGGTTACGACCTCGATATGGGCCCCGTCGTGCTGACGCCTTTCGCCGGCCTCGTCGGCGTCCATGTCGAGACCGAGGGCTTCACCGAGACCGGCGGTCCGGCCGCGCTGACCTTCGCCTCCACCGGCAACACCACCGGCGTCACCACGCTCGGCCTGCGCGCCCGTCATCAGGCGGGCAGCGTCGGCATGACCGGCGCCGCCGCCTGGCGCCATGCCTTCGGCGATGTCGAGCCCACCTCGCGCGCCGCCTTCGCCTCGTCCCCCGCCGCCACCTTCGCGGTCAGGGGCGCGCCGCTTGTGCGCGATGCATTGGCGGTGGAAGGCGGATTTGAGGCGCGCATCGATCGGGCGGCAACGCTCTCGTTCGGATACTCCGGGGAATACTCATCCGATACGCGCGATCACGCGCTCATGGCGGAGCTGCGCGTCGAGTTTTAGGCCGTAAACTCATGAACGGGGTTCGCAAATCGGTTGTGTCGCGATTTGAATTTCCTGAAGGGGGATCTGGATGGCACGTTACGATCTGAGCGATTTCGAGTGGTCCGCGATCGAGCCGGTGCTTCCCCCGGAAGTCCCCGGGTGTTCCTCGGGTGGATGACAGGCTGAGCTTGCCCCCAACCCTGGACCGGCCCTCTGGCTGAATTTAGAAGGATGTCGAATTGCGAGGCCCTAAAGCCCGGCCGGTCCTTCTCAGGCTTTTCAAGCGCACTCCTCCCATACTTTCATCAAGGGAGCGGACGCCGGATCGTGACCCTTCACACACCGCGCAACCGGAAGCTTGAGCTTCTCGACGAGGTGATATCTCTGAAGGTTCACTCGTCGTTCTCCCTAGCTTCGCAATACCGGCTTGGCTGGAATAACGGGAGCGAGAGCGTTTCCAGTCGGTGCGGTGCGTCGGTGCGCGCATTGGCCGGATAGCTGCAGGTGCTGCAGACACCCGTCCGAGATTCTCTGGAAACCTTACAGGGGCTTGAAAATCGCGGTCGGTGGGCGATCCACTGTTGGGCGGGGGCGGCCCACTTCCCTCTCCCCTGTTCCCCAGCCAGCCATCGCCCGGAATAGTTGCGTCTCCCCGCCTTTACCGCGCCGCTCAGGCTGCTACACTTCACCCAACTGAAAAACATAGGGAATCCGGTCGAAGCGCGGCCCGCCTCTGGCGGTTGGCATGTGCTTCCCGGGTCTGAGAGACAGTGCACCATAAGGGTGACGACGGCATGGTGGGTCTTGGCGGGGCCCCCGCCGCTCCAGAGGGCCTGCCGCAGGCCCCATCCGCCACGAAGAGTTCGGCTTCACCGGAGGGAGGGGCTGAAGACGCGCAACCGCGCGGTGCCCGGGATACCGGGGACGGGATCGTACCGCCCCGCAAGTCGCGCAGGCGCGGCCGCCGGGGTAGGGGGCGCCGCAAGGAAGAAGCCCGCAAGGAAGCAGCCGCGGCTAACCCCGAGCCGAAGCCTGTCCGGAAATCGCCTCAAAAACCGTCGGGCCAAAAGCCGTCGAACCGAAATCTGTCCAAAAGGCCGGGTGCCGCCGACAAGCTCTATGCCGCGCTCGATCTCGGCACCAACAATTGCCGTCTTCTGATTGCCCGCCCGTCGCCGGAAGGCTTCAAGGTCGTCGACGCCTATTCCCGCATCGTCCGTCTGGGAGAGGGGCTCGCCAGCACAGGCGCGCTAGGCGAGGCGGCCATGAAGCGGGCAATCGACGCGCTGCGCATCTGCGCGGAGAAGATGGCGCGCCGCGGCGTTATCCGCTCCCGCACCATCGCGACCGCCGCCTGCCGCACGGCGGATAATGGCGCCGATTTCATCGAACGCGTGAAAAGGGAGACGGGCCTCTCGCTTGAAGTCGTCTCGACCGAGGACGAAGCGCGCCTCGCCGTTGCGGGGTGCGCACCGCTTCTCGACAAGGCGTGCAGCTCCGCGCTCGTCTTCGATATCGGCGGCGGTTCCACGGAGCTCATCTGGGTGCGCATGGACGGGGGAAGCGACGCCCGCCCCGCCATCGCCGACTGGACGTCGCTGCCCTGCGGTGTCGTAACGCTCGCCGAGCGCCATGGTGGCGTCGAGGTGCCGGAAGACACATATGCGCGCATGGTGGGCGAGGTGAGCGGCCAGCTCAGTCCCTTCCTGGAGCGGATGAAAGACGGCGCCGGAGGCGATGCATCGAATTTCCACCTCCTCGGTACCTCCGGCACGGTCACCACCATCGCGGGCGTCCATCTGGGTCTCAGCCGCTATGATCGCACGCGGGTCGATGGCGTCTGGATTTCGCCGGATGACGTTCAGGGTGTCACCAGGTCTCTTCTTGCCATGGACTATGGCAGCCGCGCGGCGCACCCTTGCGTCGGGCAGGAGCGGGCAGACCTTGTTCTCGCCGGTTGCGCCATTTTCGAGGCCATCGCCCGTGCCTGGCCGGCTGACCGCTTGCGCGTTGCCGATCGCGGCCTGCGCGAAGGTATCCTTCTTTCCCTCATGGAGGCCGATGCCTCCCGGCGCAGGCGCCGCCGCCGGAAACGGCGCCGTAGATCGAGCCCGGACGCCGGCGGCAATGGAACGATGTGACGATGGCAGATGACCGCAAGAGCAAGGGTAAGGGTGGCAAGAGCGCTGGTGACGGCGGCGCGCGCGCGCTGAAGGTGCGCGTGAAGACGGCGCGCAAACGCACGACATCCTCGACCCGCTGGCTGCAGCGCCAGCTGAACGATCCCTATGTCCACGCCGCCAAACGCGAGGGGTATCGCTCCCGCGCCGCCTTCAAGCTTGCCGAGATCGACGACAAGTATCGCCTGCTGAAGCCGGGTGCGCGCGTGGTGGATCTTGGCTGTGCTCCTGGCGGTTGGTGCCAGATAGCGGTCGCGCGGGCAAAGGCGGCAAGCGAGGACGGAAGCCGGGGCCGCGTCATCGGGCTCGACTACCTGGAAACCGAGTCGGTGCCGGGCGCGACCATCCTCCAGCTCAACTTTCTGGACGAGGGCGCGGACGACCGGGTGAAGGAACTGCTCGCGGGCGAGGCGGACCTCGTGCTCTCCGACATGGCCGCCCCCACCACCGGCCACAAGCAGACCGACCATATGCGCATCATGCATCTCTGCGAGATCGCGGCGCATTTTGCGGTTGAGGTGCTCGCCCCGGGCGGGGCCTTTCTGGCCAAGGTCTTGCGGGGCGGAACGGAGAACGAGCTTCTCACTCTCCTCAAGCAGCACTTCAAGACCGTCCGCCATGTGAAGCCGAAGGCAAGCCGGGCCGATTCGGCGGAGATGTACGTGCTCGCCCAAGGCTTTAAGGGACGTTCCGGAAGTGAAGCCGAAGACCTCGCGTGATTATTTCGCAACCGCGGCATACTGCCCTTTGCTTTCCCGCATATAGGTGTTAAAAGCCAGCGCCAACACAGCATAGGGTGGCCGGCTCTTAACGGCCCAGGAGGTTGGCAGCATGATCCGTGAAGCATTGACGTTCGACGACGTTCTCCTGCTGCCTGCTGCCTCCACGGTCCTGCCCACGCAAGCCGACACGCGCACCCGCCTGACCCGTACGATACAGCTCGGCATTCCCATCATTTCCGCCGCCATGGACACGGTCACGGAAGCTCGCCTGGCCATCGCCATGGCGCAGGCAGGCGGCATCGGCGTCCTCCATCGCAACATGTCACCCGAGGCGCAGGCCGAGCAGGTCCGCCAGGTGAAGAAGTTCGAAAGCGGCATGGTGGTGAACCCCGTCACCATCGGCCCCGACGCGACGCTCTCCGAAGCCCTCTCGGAAATGCAGCGCCACGGCATTTCGGGCATTCCCGTGGTCGAACCCGATACCGGCAAGCTCGTCGGCATCCTCACCAACCGCGACGTCCGCTTCGCCAGCAATCCGAAGGAACCTGTCCGCAACCTGATGACGAAGGAAGGCCTCATCACCGTGGCCGATGGCGTCAGCCAGGAAGAGGCAAAGCGCCTTCTCCACATGCACAGGATCGAAAAGCTCCTTGTGGTGGACGGTGCCTATCGCTGCATCGGCCTCATCACCGTGAAGGACATCGAGAAGGCGCAGCTTCATCCCAATGCCGCCAAGGATGAGCAGGGCCGTCTCCGCGTTGCCGCCGCGACCACCGTTGGCGACGAGGGCTATGGCCGCTCCGAAGCGCTGATCGCCGCTGGTGCGGATGTGATCGTGGTCGATACGGCCCACGGCCATTCCGCCCGCGTCGCCGAGGCCGTGACGCGGATCAAGAAGCTCTCCAACAAGACGCAGGTCATCGCCGGCAATGTCGCGACCGCGAGCGCCGCCATGTCGCTCATCGACGCGGGCGCGGATGCGATCAAGGTCGGCATCGGCCCCGGCTCCATCTGCACCACGCGCATCGTTGCGGGCGTCGGCGTGCCCCAGCTCACCGCGATCATGGATGTGGTAGAGGCCGCGCGCAAAAACGACACGCCCGTCATCGCCGATGGCGGCATCAAATTCTCGGGCGATCTCGCCAAGGCGATCGCCGCCGGCGCCGACTGCGCCATGCTCGGCTCGCTTTTCGCGGGCACGGAGGAAAGCCCCGGCGAGGTCTTCCTCTTCCAGGGCCGCAGCTACAAGTCCTACCGGGGCATGGGCTCCGTCGGCGCCATGGCCGTCGGCTCTGCCGACCGCTACTTCCAGCAGGATGTGAAGGATTCGCTCAAGCTCGTGCCGGAAGGCATTGAAGGACAAGTGCCTTACAAGGGGCCCGTGGGCAACGTGATCCATCAGCTCGTCGGCGGGCTGCGCGCCGCGATGGGATACACCGGCAACGCGACAGTGCAGGACTTCCAGCAGAATGCGGAATTCGTGCGCATCTCGTCGGCCAGCCTGCGCGAGAGCCACGTTCACGACGTGACGATCACGCGCGAAGCGCCCAACTATCCCGGCGGTGGCAACTGACCGCCGGCCTGACACCGGGTGACGCAAGATGACACCCGGCGCACGTCTGCAATCGGCGATCGAAATCCTCAACGACATCTTCCTGAGCGGCCGCCCGGCGGATCGCATCATGGAGAACTGGGCACGCTCGAACCGCTATGCCGGCTCGAAGGACCGCGCCGCCATATCGAACCTCGTCTACACCGTGCTTCGCCGCCGGGCGGAACTTTCCGCCGCCACGGGCCATGAGGATGCAAGGCTCCTCGCCTTTGCGGCACTTGCGCTTGTCGAGGGCGAGGGAGTGTCCGCGCTCGCCGATGGCTCCCGCCACGCTCCCGCTCCGCTGACTGAGGAGGAGAGGGCCGTTCTTGACGCGGCTTCCCTGCCGGGCCCGGATGCTGCGCCCTGGGTCAGGCTCAATTATCCCGAATGGCTTCACTCCGAATTCGAAGAGGCGTTCGGCGCCGCGCTCGAACGTGAGATGGCGGCCCTCATGGACCGCGCCCCGACCGACCTTCGCGTCAATACGTTGAAGGCGAACCGCGAGGCGGCGCTTGCTGCGCTGGAGGAGGCGGGGCTGTCCGCCGAGCCCTGCCCATGGTCGCCCTGGGGGCTTCGCCTGACCTCGCGCGGCAATCTGCCGGGCCTGTCCGTCTATCGCGATGGCGCCATCGAGATACAGGACGAAGGCTCGCAGCTTGCCTGCCTTCTGGCGGGTGTGAAACCCGGCGAACAGGTGGTCGATCTTTGCGCGGGCGGCGGCGGCAAATCGCTGGCGCTCGCCGCGATGATGGGCAATCGCGGCCAGATATATGCCTGCGACACGGATGGCCGGCGTCTTGCGCCACTCGAGCCCCGCGCCCAGCGCGCGGGCATCCGCAATCTCCAGACGCGCACACTCGGCCCCTTCAGGCCCGGCGAAGCCGATACCGATTTCGCCGGTCTCGAAGCCCGCATGGATTGCGTCCTTGTCGATGCACCTTGCAGCGGCACTGGCGCCTGGCGCCGCAGCCCCGACGCCCGCTGGCGTCTCGACCCCGGTACGCTCGAAAGATACCGCGCGGCACAAGCAGAAGTGCTTGCGCGCGCCGCCGCGCTGGTCCGCCCCGGCGGCCGAATCGTCTATGTCACCTGTTCGCTTCTGCCATCCGAGAACGAGCGGCAGGTGGAAGCCTTCCTCGCTGCCCATCCGGATTTCAAGCCCGTTCCCTGGACGGCGGAGTGGCCCGAAGGCCTCGTGCCGCCGCCGGCAGTGGTAGGAGACTGGTTTCGCTTGAGCCCGGCCTCGACCGGCACGGACGGCTTTTTTGTCGCCATTCTTCGGCGGGAGGCAGGGGAATGATGCGCTGCGGCATCGGGCTTGACGGGTCGGGGGAAGGATGGTCTATCGGATACATTCCCTCCGACGGGCCAGGATCCATGGCGGCCTCATTTTCCCGAAAATTGTCGCGTTACGCGCTGCTCCCGGTCTGGCTCTTCCTGCTCGCGGCTTTCCTTCTGCCGCTGGCAGCACACGCCGTCGATGCCCGCTCCGAGCGAGCCTCCCTGCGCCTGGCAGAGAAGGGCGTTGCGGCGGCAGCCGAAGGACGCCTCGAAGAGGCGCAGCGTCTGCTGGAAGAAGCGGTTGTCTCCAATCCCGCCAATGCGAATGCCTACGCCGAACTGGCAGCCGTGCAGAATGCGGCCGGCAATCCCAGGCTCGCCCGCAAATATTATGTCATCGCCCTCGAGATCGATCCGGTGCTTCCCGCAGCGCTGGGCGGCCTCGCGCGCCTGAACGTCGACGCCGGAGATCGCGACGCGGCGGAAATTCTCTTGCAGAAGCTCCGCGCGACATGCCCCGTCTGCGCCGAAATTCGAGACATCGAGCGTGCGATCGCGGACATCGAAACCCCACCCCAACCGAAACCAAATCCGTAGACGGAACATGACCGAAGACCGCATTCTCATCATCGACTTTGGCAGCCAGGTCACGCAGCTCATTGCAAGGCGCGTCCGCGAAAGCGGCGTCTATTGCGAGATCGTGCCTTTCAACAAGGTCGAGGAGATGTGGGAAGGCTTTGGCCCGAGAGGGATCATCCTTTCCGGCAGCCCCGCCAGCGTCAGCCGCGAAAACAGCCCGCGTGCGCCTCAGTTCGTCTTTGAGGCAGGACTGCCCGTTCTCGGCATCTGTTACGGGCAGCAGACCATGACGCTGCAGCTCGGCGGCAAGGTCGAGGGAAGCGACGAGCGCGAGTTCGGCCGCGCCTCGATTGAGCTGGTCGAGGACACGCCTCTGCTCGACGGAATCGTCAAGAAAGGCGAGAGCGAGCCCGTCTGGATGAGCCATGGCGACCGCGTCGTCGCCATCGCGCCGGGCTTCAAGGTCGTGGCGCAGAGCCGCGGCGCGCCTTTCGCCGTCATCGCCGACGAGGAACGCCGTTTCTATGGCGTCCAGTTCCATCCCGAAGTCGTCCACACGCCGCGCGGCCGCGACATGCTGTGGAATTTCACGCATCGCATCTGCGGCTGCAAGGGCGACTGGACCATGGCCGCCTTCCGCGAAACCGAAATCGCCAAGGTGCGCGCACAGGTAGGGTCGGGCAGGGTGATCTGCGGCCTTTCCGGCGGCGTCGATTCATCGGTCGTCGCCGTGCTGCTGCACGAAGCGATCGGCGACCGGCTTCAATGCGTCTTCGTCGACACCGGCATGATGCGCGCGGGCGAGGCCGAGCAGGTCGTCTCGCTCTTCCGCGATCACTACAACATCCCGCTCGTCGCGGTCGACGCGAGCGAGCTTTTCCTCGGCAAGCTCGACGGTGTCACGGACCCTGAACAAAAGCGCAAGATCATCGGCGCGACCTTCATCGACGTCTTCGAAGCGGAAGCAAAGAAGATCGGCGGCGCGGATTTCCTCGCGCAGGGCACGCTTTACCCCGACGTGATCGAGAGCGTCTCCTTCGCGGGCGGACCTTCCGTCACCATCAAGAGCCATCACAATGTCGGCGGGCTGCCCGAGCGCATGAACATGAAGCTCGTTGAGCCGCTCCGCGAACTCTTCAAGGACGAGGTGCGCGAGCTTGGCCGCGAACTCGGTCTTCCCGAGCAATTCGTCGGCCGCCATCCTTTCCCCGGACCGGGCCTCGCGATCCGCGTGCCGGGCGAAATCACGCGCGAGCGCCTCGAGATCCTGCGCAAGGCGGACACCATCTATCTGGAAGAAATCCGCGCGGCCGGTCTCTACGACCGGATATGGCAGGCTTTCGCCGTGCTGCTGCCCGTGCGCACGGTCGGCGTCATGGGCGATGAGCGCACCTACGATTATGTCTGCGCGCTCCGCGCCGTCACCTCATTGGACGGCATGACAGCGGATTATTATCCCTTCTCTCACGAGTTCCTCGGCCAGGTCTCGACCCGCATCATCAACGAAGTCCGCGGCATCAACCGCGTCGTCTACGACGTGACCTCGAAGCCGCCGGGAACTATCGAGTGGGAATGATTCAGACCCATCCGAACGCCGTCGATTTTACGCTATAGCCCTCCATAACACGCTGAAATAGCTAAATAAATTTCTCGACATCTATCGCCGTCTATCGCGGGGCAAGCCTCGGGATTGACGGTATAGATGACGGTATGGCGGCTCTTGTTTCACCGTCAGATTGCATATACCGTCACGGCTTAGAGAGCTTGTGACGGTATTTTTTCGGCATTACTCCTTTGAAATTAAAAGGAAATTTGCCGTTGAGGGAGGCCGGTTTTGGCCTGACGGTATAATTGGTGGCTCTCTAGCGTTTTTTGAACGATTTCGGAGGGTCCAATGCTGACTGACGCTGCCATCAAGGCACTGAAACCAAAAGACAAATTATACAAGGTCGCCGACCGTGACGGTATGTACGTCGCGGTCCAGCCTTCGGGGGCGATCGTGTTCCGCTACGACTACCGCATGAACGGTCGCCGCGAGACATTGACGCTCGGCCGGTACGGCTCGGCCGACCTGTCTCTGGCGCGTGCGCGGGAGAAGCTCATCGACGCGCAGCGCGCCATTCTCGAAGGGCGGTCGCCTGCGCAAGAGAAGCAGCGGGAGAAGCGCCGGATCAAGGAAGCCAAGAGCTTCGGCGAGTTTGGCGAACGCTGGCTGCAAGAGCACCGGATGGCGGAAAGCACCCGTGCCATGCGCCGCTCGATCTACGAGCGGGACATCCTTCCGACATTTCGGAATCGGCTGCTGACGGAAATCAGCCCCGAGGATTTGCGCGCGATGTGCGAGAAGGTGAAGGCGCGCGGCGCACCCGCCACGGCAGTCCATGTGCGGGACATCGTGAAGCTGGTTTACGCCTTCGCGATCCTGCACGGGGAGAAGGTGCCGAATCCCGCCGAGGAAGTCGGGCCGGCCTCGATCGCCACCTTCGTTCCCAAGGACCGTTCGCTATCGCCCGCCGAAATCCGCGTCATGCTCAGCCAGCTTGAGCATGTGGCGACCCTGCCGACCATTCGGCTCGGGGTGAAGCTGTTCCTCATCACCATGGTCCGCAAGAGCGAGCTACAGGACGCGACCTGGGATGAAGTGGACTTCGAGAATGCGGTGTGGTCGATCCCGAAGGAGCGGATGAAGCGCTCCAAGGCGCACAACGTCTATCTGCCGGAACAGGCGATCGACATCCTCGTTGCGCTCAAGACCTGCGCTGGCAATTCGAGATACCTGCTGCCGTCGCGCTATGATGCGGACGCGCCGATGTCGCGGGCGACGTTCAACCGCGTGACCTATGCGGTCGTTGAGCAGGCCAAGAAGGCGGGATTGCCGCTGGACCCGTTCACCGTCCACGATCTGCGCCGGACGGGTTCGACGCTGCTCAACGAGCTGGGCTTCAACAGCGACTGGATCGAAAAGTGCCTCGCGCATGAGGATGGCCGGTCGTCGCGCGGCATCTACAACAAGGCGGAATATGAACATCAGCGTCGCCACATGATGCAGCAATGGGCCAATCTCATCGACGCTTGGGTCGCAGGCCAGAAATACGTCCCGACGCTCTATCCGGCGACCATGGACCTTCTGGTTCCCGAGCCTAGCCTTTGATGGGCCGGGCCTTCCTCAGATTGACATCTGGGGATGGCGCTCGCTTGATGGCTTTTGCTCTGGAGGCTTGGCGGCGCTGCTCAAGCCAAGCCTCCACTTCGCCGAGATCCCACACCACGGTTCGGGCGGTCAGATAGAAGCGCTGAGGAAACTCGCCGCGCTGCTCCATGTCATAGATGGTCGTGTCGGCGAGCGGGACGATCTCGCGGAGCTGATGCCGGCGAATGGTGCGCTTGGTCAGTGGGGGCGACTGGCTCATTTCCGGCCCCCGTCGTCCGCGATCCGCGTAGTGCGGGCCTTCATGTCTTCATTGTCGGTCGTTCCGATGTTCAGGGTCGCCATAGCGCGCCTCGCTCCTTCAGCACCGTGTCCAGGGTTTGCCGGGAGGCGGCCAGCAACGTGACTGCGATCTCCTTGGCATATGGCGGACTGTGGAGGGCGATCGGCGGCGTGTAGCGTGCCGTATTTGCGCCTACGCGCAGAAGGCACCCCGCCGCCGCTAGCGGGAGAAGGTCGAAGCGTTGGGAGCAGCGGAGGCGCAGCCGCTGCCCCCAACGGCTTAGCCGGGCGTGCGCCGGGACTTGGCGAAGCCGCGATCGGTGGCGATGAAGCGTTCGAGCATCGGCACGATCAGCTTGGCCGGCTCGATGGCCGCGCCGCCTTCGGCGAGCAGGCGGCCATATTCGGTGAGATCGCGATGGAGCGCCGCCGGCATCTCCAGCGCGATCTTAACGGGTTTGTCGTCGGCGATGGGGCCGAGTTTCAGCTTGGTCATGGATCAGCTCCTGTAGGGCTCGAACACGATGTCGCGCGTGACGATGACCCTGACCGGGAAGCCGGGGCGGATGGTCAGCGTCGGCGCGACCTGCAACTGGCGCTGGATGATCTGCTGACCGGCCTGATTGATCGTATCCTGTGCGCCGCCACGAATGGCGCGGAGCAGGCGATCGTTGTCGTCGGTGGCGAGTTCCGCGCCGACGCCGAGCAGGGTCGAGAGCGCGGCGGCCTTGGCGAGATCCCACCAGTGGTAATCGACGCCATCCTCAAGGCCGGCATAGCCCTGCGTGTCGGCGCCGGGCTGGCGCTCGAGAACGATCGAGCGGCCGTTCGGCATGATGAGCCGGCTCCAGACGAGCAGCACGCGGCGCTGTCCGAATTGCACGCCGTTGTCATACTGGCCGATCAGGCGCGTGCCCTGCGGCACGAGCAGGATGCGCCCGGTCGGGCTGTCGTAGATGTTCTCCGTGACCTGGGCGGTGATCTGGCCGGGAAGATCGGAACGGATGCCGGTGATGAGCGCCGCCGAGATGACGGCGCCGGCCTGAAGCACGAAGGGCGACGCCGGCGGCGTGACGCGATCGGGCGTGACCGTGCGCCGGTCTGCGGCCGCATTGAGGAAGGCGAGTTGCTTGTCCTGTCCGGTGGCGGGCTGGCCCGCTGCGCCGGCCAGGTCGAGGCCCCCGAGACCGGGCATCGCGCCGGATGCGGTTGCGGCCGTCGAGCCCTGCCGCGACTGGAAGAAGACAGTGCTGAGACGGGCGGCCTCTTCTTCGGCACGGCGGCGTTGCTCGGCCTCGCTGACGCCGGGCGTCGGAACCGCGGGTGTCACGACGGGCTGGCCGTTGTTCTGCGCATCGAGGATCGGTCGGCCGAGATCGCCGGGCAGCGCCGGCCCCAGGACCGGGCCGGTATAGTCCTTCGGCAATCCCGCAAGGCCATCGGCGGTCTGGCGGTTGCTGGTCGAGTAAAGCTCCTCGCCGCCATCGCCCGGCGCACGGGTCTGGAGCGCGTAGATCAGCGATCCGCCGATGCCGACCAGGGCGACGGCGGCGACGCTGGCGAGCATCTTGCGCGACAGGCGGGTGACGCGCGGCGGCTCGCTGCGCAAACGCATGGGCTCGGCGTTGGTGTCTGGGGTCTCTGTCATGATTGCGGTCTCCCGTCGGTGCGGACGATCCTGACGGTTTGCTGGCGGTCGCCGGCGCCAAGGCGGAGCTCGGCCGCGCCGAACAGCCGGTCGACGATCAGGATGTGTTGGTAGATGCGGCTGTTGACGATTTGGGTTTCGCCATTGGGGCCGAGGACGAAGATCGGCGGCATCTCGCCCTGCACGATGCCGCGCGGGAACTCGACATAGACGCGGCGGCCGTCGTCATAGACGGCGATGGGCTTCCACGGCGGATTGTCGCCGGTAAGGCCGTAGCGATAGTTGCGCGCGGCGACAGCCGGAATGACCGGCGTTGCCGGAAGGGCTTGGCTTCCGCCGCCTGCCGGCTGCGGATAGGCCCAGGCGACGGCGGGCATATAGGGCTTCTCGCCTGAACGCAGCTCGATCATGTAGGTGCGCTTGTCGGTCGTGATGACGAGATTGGTGGTGATGTCGGCGCGCGAGGGCTTCACCAGCACCAAGACGCGGCGGCCGACGCCGGAGCCGGATTCGGTATCGCCGATGATCCAGCGGGCGGTGTCGCCCGCCGCGATCGGCCCGGAGCCGGTCAGGCTCTCGCCCGGTTCGAGCGCGATGCTCGTGATCTGGCCGGGCGCGGCATAGACTTGGTAGAGCGCGCCCTCCGACCACGGATAGACCTGGATGGCATTGTAATAGCCCTCGCGGCGCGGCTGCACGCGCGCGGCGGCATTGGCGTTCTCGACGCGCCCCGTGGGCGTGCCGGCGGTCTCGCCGCCGCGCGCGACGGTCCAGGCCGGCGGCGTGTTGAGCGGCTTGGGGCGCTCGTCCGTGACGGTGACGGGCACGGTGGGCAGCGGCGGCACGCTGGCGTCGTAGCTGATCTCGGGCGGCTTGAAGGTCGCGCAGCCGGCGAGCGCTGAAGCGGACAGCAAAAGGGCGATGGCGGCAGGCGTGCGGAAAGTGCTCCTCATTGGCCCATCTCCCGCGACCAATTGATGGCGTTGACGTAGATGCCGAGCGGATTGGCTTTCAGGCGTTCGGCGTCGCGAGGCGGCTGAAGCGTGATCGTGAGGATCGCGGTCCAGCGCTGGGTCGAAGCGAGCGCGCCGTTCTCGAACTGCCGCTCCGTCCAAGCGACGCGGAAGCTGTCGGGCGATGCGCGGATGACGCTGGAGACGTCGACGGCGATCTGCTGCTTGCCGACCTTGGCGAACGGATCGTTAGTGCGAGCATAGTCGTTGAGCGCGCCCGCGCCGCGATCGGTCGTCCAGTCATAGGCGCGAAGCCAGTTCTGCCGGACGATGATCGGATCGGCGGGAATGCTCCTGACCTGCTCGATGAAGCGGCCGAGATGCCATGCGATCTGGGGATCGGTCGGGCGGAAGTCGGCCACGGCCGGCGCGACGGCCTGCGATTGGCCGAGCTTGTCGACCTGCACCACCCAGGGCACGACGGTCCCGCGCGCGGACTGGATGACCAGCGCCCCGGCGAAGCCCGCCGAGAGGATCAGCGAGCCAAAGGCCATGTAGCGCCAGTTTTTGGCTTGCACGCGGGCGGAGCCGATGCGTTCGTCCCAGACTTGGCCGGCCTTCTGATAGGGCGTCTCGGGTTGGACGGTCTTGCCGTAATGGGCGGCTGGTCTTTTGAAGAGGTTCATGAGCGGTCGCTTTCAGAAAGGTTGATGGAAGAACCGGAGCCGTGGCTGTCGCCGGAGCGGACGGCATGAGCGGCAGCGCTGACGCCGTGGCTGACCGTCTGGCCGCGCTTCATGCGCTTGGCCCAATCGGGCGGCGTGCCGTCCGAAGTGGCCGATGGCGTGGGCGTGCCGGCGGCAGCTTCGCCGCCGACCGTTCCCATGGTCGAAGAGCCGCCGGTCGCGCCGAAGCCGGCCTTCGCGCCGTCGCTGAAGCTGGATTTGAGGCTGGCGGCCGCACGGCGAAGCGGCGACATGGCCGCGTTGCCCGCTGCGCCGCCGGCTGCGCGCCCGACGCCGCCGAGTCCCGACGCCACACCCGAAGCGCCGGACTTGCCGAGCGAGCCCAGGCTGTAGGCGGCGGATGCAGCACCCGCCGCGGTCGCGCCGCCGCGCGCTGCTGCCGCGCCACCGGAGAGCAAGGCGGTGCCGCCCTTGGCGGCGAGCATCGCACCGCCACCGGCGGCCATGGCAGCGCCGCCGACCGCGAGGCCGGTGCCGACCGCTGCGCCCGCGCCGAGCTGCGGGCCGCCGGAGACGAGGCCATTGGCGATGCCGGGGCCGAAGATGCCGAGACCGACCAGCGAGAGCGCGGCGAGCACGACGGCCATGGCGTCGTCGATGCTCGGGGTCGTGCCGCCGAAGCCCTTGGTGAACTCGCCGAACAGGGTCGAGCCGATGCCGATGATGACGGCGAGCACCAGGACCTTGATGCCGCTGGAGATGACGTTTCCGAGCACCTTTTCGGCCATGAACGAGGTCTTACCGAACAGGCCGAACGGGATCAGCACGAAGCCGGCCAGCGTCGCCAGCTTGAACTCGATCAGGGTGACGAAGAGCTGGATGGCGAGGATGAAGAAGGCGAGGATCACCAGCGCCCAGGCGAAGAGCAGGCACGCGATCTGGATGAAGTTCTCGAAGAAGGCGACCCAGCCCATCAGGTCGGAAATGGATTCGAGCAGCGGCCGGGCGGCGTCGAGGCCGGTCTGTGCGACCTTGCCGGGGCGCAGCAGATCGGCGGTTGAGAAGCCGGTGCCGCTGGCCTTGAGTCCGAGGCCGGCGAAGCTCTCGAAGACGATCTTCGCCAGGTTGTTCCAGTTGCCGATCAGGTAGGCGAAGATGCCGACGAACAGCGTCTTCTTGACGAGCCGCGCCATGATGTCGTCATCGGCGGCCCAGGACCAGAAGAGCGCGGCCAAGGTCACGTCGATGACGATCAGCGTCGTGGCGATGAAGGCCACTTCGCCGGACAGGAGGCCGAAGCCGGAGTCGATGTAGCGGGTGAAGGTTCCGAGGAAATTGTCGATGACGCCTGCGCCGCCCATGGCTCACCTTCCTTCTGGTGCGGCCGGCGCGGGCGCGCGGCCAAGGAAGCGGTCGCGGGTCTCGGACCAGACGCGCAGGCAATCGGCATCGTCGGCCGCTTTCTGGCCGAGCCTCTGGCATCGGCGCTGGCCTTCGCGCAGCGGATCGCGGTCGGGTTGGTGAAGTGCAGCCGGCGAAGATGCCGGCGATTCCTCCTTGCGGGTCATCTCGATCGCCGTTGCCGTGACGGCGACAGCGACGAACACGATAGCGCCGAGGCGGGCCAGCATCTTGCCGTCCATGAGGATGCTCCTTCTGGCGATTACTTGCCGCTGTTGAACATCTGCGCGTTACCGGGCTGGTAGCCGGCGCCGGGCGTGAGGAAGCGGCGGCGCTGTTCACGCCCCTGTTCGGCGGCGGCGGCGCGTTCCGCGTCGGTCAGCGCGCTCGCCCGGCCATTGGCCGAGACGACCGCGACGAGATCGGAAAGCTGCTGCGACTGAAGCGCGAGGAGCTGGTTGCCCGCCTGCGTCGCCTGAAGCGCGCCGGTGGCGGACTGGCTCTGGCCGACCAGCGCGGACATCTGCGCACGGTTGCTGTCGATGTTGCCGACGACGCCGGCCTGCACGCGCATCGCGTCCTGCAAGCCGCCGACCGTGTTCTTCCAGCGGTCGCGGGCATTGGCGACGAGCTGCTGATCGGACGCCGAGAGCGAGACGTTCCCGTATTTCTGCTGGAACATCTGGTCGATCTGCTGGACGTTGAAGGCGATACCCTGCGCCTGCTGGAGAAGCTGCTGCGTCTTCTGAACGGACTGCTGAATCTGCTGGAGCGCCGAGAACGGCAGGCTGGCGAGGTTCTTCGCCTGATTGATGAGCATCTGCGCTTCGTTCTGAAGCGAGGTGATCTGGTGGGTGATCTGCTCCAGCGTGCGCGCGGCGGTCAGGACGTTTTGCGCGTAGTTCGAGGGATCGAAGACGATGATGGCGTGCGCGGGCGTCGCCACCATCGGCGAGATCACGAGCGGCGCCGCCGCCAGCATGGTTGCGGCGAGCGCCATGGCGCGCGAGCGGAAACGACGGATAATCATGGTCAGGACTCCTTTGCTGCGGTGGGAAAAGTCGGGATGAGGTCGGCCGCCCATTCGGCGTCGCGGGCGCGCAGCCACGCGGCGAGGAAACCTTCGCGGCCGTGTTCGGCGACGAGGTTGGCGATCAGCGTCTGATCGGATTTCGAGGAGGCGGCGCAGAGCGCGAGGCCAACTTCGGACAGGCCCAGCTCGAACAGGCGATTGCCGCGCCGCGATTGGCAGTAGTAATCCCGCTTGGGCGTCGCCCGTGCGAGGATCTCGATCTGGCGATCGTTGAGTCCGAAGCGGCGATAGATGGCCGTGATCTGCGGCTCGATCGCCCGTTCGTTCGGCAACAAGAGCCGCGTCGGGCAGCTTTCGATGATGGCCGGCGCAATGCTCGAATTGTCGATGTCGCTGAGCGATTGCGTGGCGAAGATGACCGATGCGTTTTTCTTGCGCAGCGTCTTCAGCCATTCGCGGAGCTGGCCGGCGAAACCATCGTCGTCCAGCGCCAGCCAGCCTTCGTCGATGATGAGCAGCGTCGGGCGGCCGTCGAGCCGGTCGCCGATGCGATGGAAGAGATAGGCGAGCACGGCGGGAGCGGCCCCGGTGCCGACCAGCCCCTCGATCTCGAACGCCTGCACGTCGGCGCCGCCCAGATGTTCGGCCTCGGCATCGAGGAGCCGTCCATAGGCCCCGCCGACGCAATAGGGTCGGAGCGCCTGCTTGATGTCGTTGGACTGGAGCAGGACGGCGAAGCCGGTGATGGTGCGTTCTTCGACCGGGGCGGAGGCGAGCGAGGTCAGGGCCGTCCAGATATGCTCCTTCACCTCCGGCGTGATCGTGATGCCTTCGCGCATCAGGATCGCCACGATCCAGTCGGCCGCCCAGGCGCGTTCGTAGGAATCGTGGATGCGGGCGAGCGGCTGGAGCGAGACGGAAGCATCGGAGCCTTCGGTGAGGCCGCCTCCGAGATCGTGCCAGTCGCCGCCCATGGCGAGCGCGGCGGCGCGGATCGAACCGCCGAAGTCGAAGGCGAAGACCTGGGAGCGTTCGTAGCGCCGGAACTGCAACGCCATGAGCGCGAGCAGCACGGACTTGCCCGCGCCGGTCGGGCCGACTACCAGCGTATGGCCGACGTCGCCGACATGAAGGGATAACCGGAACGGGGTCGAGCCTTCGGTCTTGCCGTAAAGCAAGGGGGGCGCACCGAAATGCTCGTCCCGTTCCGGCCCCGCCCACACAGCCGAAAGCGGGATCATGTGGGCGAGATTCAAAGTGCTGATGGGCGGCTGGCGGACGTTGGAGTAGGCATGGCCGGGCAAGCTGCCGAGCCAGGCGTCCACCGCGTTGACGGTCTCGACCATGGCCGTGAAGTCGCGGCCCTGGATGACCTTCTCGACGAGCCGCAATTTCTCGTCGGCGATACGCGGGTCGCCATCCCAGACGGTGATGGTGGCCGTGACATAGGCCATGCCGGCGACATCCGCGCCAAGCTCCTGCAAGGCTATGTCGGCGTCGGCCGCCTTGTTGGCCGCGTCGGTATCCACGAGGGCGGATGCCTCGTTGGTCATGACTTCCTTGAGGATCGCGGCGATCGATTTGCGCTTGGCGAACCACTGGCGGCGGATCTTGGTGAGGAGCTTGGTCGCGTCGGTCTTGTCGAGCAGGATCGCGCGGGTGGACCAGCGATACGGGAATGCGAGCCGGTTCAGGTCGTCGAGCAGTCCGGGCGTCGTCGCGGTCGGAAAGCCGATGATGGTGAGGACGCGCAGATGCTCCGGCCCCAGGCGCGGCTCTAGCCCGCCGGTCAGCGGCTGATCGGCGAGCAGCGCATCGAGATAGATCGGCGTCTCGGGAACGCGGACGCGGTGCCGGTTGGTCGAGACGGTCGAGTGCAGATAGGTCAGCGTCTCACTGTCATCGAGCCACGCGCATTCGGGCATGAAGCCGTCGAGTAGCGCCAGGACGCGGCCGGTGCGGTCGGTGAAGGTGCGCAGGATTTCTTGGGGATCGACGCCGGTGCGCTCGCGGCCCTCATAGAGCCAGGTTTCGGCACGGGCGGCTTCCTCGGCCGGCGGCAGATAGAGGAAGGTCAGATAATAGCCCGACACGAAATGCGCGCCGGCTTCCTCGAAATCGGCCTTGCGCTCGGCGTCGACCAGGCCGGACGCCGGATCGGGAAGCACGCTGTCAGGATAGGTCGCGGCCTCGTGGCGCTGCGCCTCGACGAAGATCGACCAGCCGGAGCCGAGACGGCGGAAGGCGTTGTTGATGCGGCCGGCGACGGCGACCAGCTCGGCGGCGACGGCGCTGTCGAGATCGGGACCGCGAAAGCGCGCGGTGCGCTGGAAGCTGCCGTCCTTGTTGAGCACGACGCCCTCGGCCGCGAGCGCGACCCAGGGCAGATAGTCGGCAAGGCGCGAAGCCGAGCGGCGATATTCGGCGAGGTTCATCATGGGGTGCGCCTCCTTCAGACCGCGAGATGGCCGGGGATGCGCAGATGGCGGCGCCCGACCTCGACGAAGAGCGGATCGCGCTTGGCCGCCCAGACCGCCGCGAAATGGCCGACGGCCCAGATGAGCAGGCCGACCAGCCAGAGGCGCAGGCCGAGGCCCACGGCCCCGGCCAGCGTCCCGTTGAGGATCGCGATGGAGCGCGGCGCGCCGCCGAGCAGGATGTGCTCGGTCAGCGCGCGGTGAACCGGGACGGTGAAGCCCGGCACGTCCAGTTGCTCGAACGCGACCGCCATCAGACGAGCGCCCCGCCGCCGAACGAGAAGAACGAAAGGAAGAAGCTCGACGCGGCGAAGGCGATCGACAGGCCGAACACGATCTGGATCAGCTTGCGGAAGCCGCCCGACGTGTCGCCGAAGGCGAGCGCCAGGCCCGTCGCGATGATGATGATGACCGCGACGATCTTGGCGACGGGGCCTTCGATCGACTGGAGGATTTTCTGGAGCGGCGCTTCCCACGGCATGGAAGAGCCGGAGGCGTGCGCGGCGGGCGCGAGGACGAGATTGACATAGGCGACGGCGGCGACCGTCGCGACGGTGCGGCGGACGCGCATGGGGATACGGATCATGAGGGGTCTCCTGTGCTGCTGGGGGTGGCTGAGGTGATGCGGTAGTCACCGTCCGGCCCGAGCCCTTCGACACGGGCGAGTTCGGCGAGCCGGCGCGCGGACCCGCGGCCGGAGAGGACGGCCACGAGGTCGATGGTCTCGGCGATCAGGGCGCGCGGGACCGTGACGACGGCTTCCTGGATGAGCTGTTCGAGCCGGCGCAGCGCGCCGATGCCCGTTCCGGCATGGATGGTGCCGATGCCGCCGGGATGGCCGGTGCCCCAGGCTTTGAGGAGATCGAGCGCTTCGGCGCCGCGCACCTCGCCGACAGGAATGCGGTCGGGGCGCAGGCGCAGCGATGAGCGGACGAGATCGGAGAGCGTCGCGA
This sequence comes from Parvibaculum sp., assembly GCF_045863935.1. Taxonomy (GTDB): domain Bacteria; phylum Pseudomonadota; class Alphaproteobacteria; order Parvibaculales; family Parvibaculaceae; genus Parvibaculum. Next base: position 93,472 of record NZ_BTVP01000004.1, read on the forward strand.
CGCCATCCTTGGTCCGCATGGAGACGAGGTTGGGCGCTGCGCATTGCAGCTCGCGCGTGTCCTCGATGATGACGACGCGATCGGCCGTCTTTGCCACCTCGGCGAGCAGCGCGTTGGTCAGCGTGGTCTTGCCGGTCGAGGTGCCACCCGCGACGAGGATATTGGCGCGCGCCGCGACGGCCGCGCGCAACGTCACGGCCTGGTCCGCCGACATGATCCCGGCGGCGACATAATCGTCGAGGGTGAAGACGGCGACGGCGGGCTTGCGGATGGCGAAGGCCGGCGATGCCACGACGGGCGGAAGCAGGCCCTCGAACCGCTCGCCGGTCTCGGGCAGCTCGGCCGAGACGCGCGGGGATCGGGCGTGAACCTCCGCGCCGACATGATGGGCGACCAGGCGCACGATGCGCTCGCCGTCGGCGGGCGACAGGATTTCGCCGGTGTCGGACAGTCCTTCGGAGAGCCGATCGATCCAGATGCGCCCGTCCGGGTTCAGCATCACCTCGACGACGGCGGGGTCTTCCAGAAAGCGAGCGATGGCCGGGCCGAGCGCGGTGCGGAGCATTCGCGCGCCGCGCTGGATCGCCTCCGGTTTCTGGTGAGAAGAAGTCATGCCGTCCCCAAGTTTTGAAGGGGACGCAACAGACAGTTCCCCGATCGGGGATGATTAAAGGAGCCCGAAATCGGGCCTGTTCAACAAGTATCGAGAGCCGTGCGGCGGTCGGCGGCTATCGGCGGCGAATAGGATGTGTCGGTTATTCTGGCGCTGCGTCGTTCGCCTATTGCCGGTCTGCTGTCGGCCCTTCGGGGATCGACTCAACGTCGCGCGAAAGCTCCTTCAGGAACCTGTCGCCGCTCGCCAAACGCTTGCCGAGATTCTGCATGAAGCCCTCGAACCGTTCGGCGCCTTTCGCGCGCGCCGCGGCCTGTGCGTTCTCCGGCAGCGGCGGCGTGGACGACAGCCAGATCAAGACGAAGAGCGAGAGCGTTTCGCCGAGGACGGCGAGATCCTCGTCGAGCGTGTCGATTTGGCGGCCGAGCTTGTCGAGGCGGCGCGACATGGCGGCCTCCAGCTTCTCGGTCGTGTCGCCGGACAGGAACGACGCGACGGCGGCCTCCACGATAGCCGAGGCCGAAACCTTGCGGCGCATCGCAAGGGCATCGACCTGTTTGAGCAAGGCGGGATCGAAATAGACATTTCGGCGGGTGCGGGTCGGCATGGCGCGTCCTTACAGTTCGATGCCGTCGCCGGGGTCGAGCGAGGCTTGCCGCGCGACCATCCGCATCCGGTTGCGCATGGCGTTGGCCTTGGCAGCGTCCACATCGGGTTCGTCGTCCAGCAGCTCGACATCCTGCGCGGGCATCGGCGGCGGGATGATCTCTTCGTGCTCAGGCAATTCCGGCTCGCGGCGGATGCCGGCATTGGCCGGGTCGCCGCCGTCTTCGCCCGCGCCAATCGCGCCCGTCTGGCCTGCGGCGCCGACGACGCGACCCGACCAGTCGTCGGACGTGGCGGCGTTGGCGGGAGCCGCCACCAGCTCGGGCGGCGTGATGATGCGCTCCTGCAAGCGCGCGTCCTCGAAATAGCGGGCCTTGGTGGCGCGGATCGGCGGCGTGCCGGCGACCATGACGATCTCTTCGGAAGGCGGGAGCTGCATGATCTCTCCGGGCGTCATCAGCGGCCGCGCCGTCTCCTGCCGCGAGACCATGAGATGGCCGAGCCAGGGCGAAAGCCGGTGGCCGGCATAGTTGGTGGAATCGCGCAGCTCGGTCGCGGTGCCGAGCGCATCGGACACGCGCTTGGCGGTGCGCTCGTCGTTGGTGGCGAAGCTGACGCGCACATGGCAATTGTCGAGGATGGCGTTGTTCGGCCCATAGGCGCGCTCGATCTGGTTGAGCGATTGGGCGATCAGGAAGCCCTTGAGGCCGTAGCCCGCCATGAAGGCGAGCGCGGATTCAAAGAAGTCGAGCCGGCCCAGCGCCGGAAACTCGTCGAGCATCAAGAGCAGCCGGTGGCGCTTCGTTGTCGCGGTCAGCTCCTCGGTCAGCCGGCGGCCGATCTGGTTGAGGATGAGGCGGATGAGCGGCTTGGTGCGATTGATGTCGGACGGCGGCACGACGAGATAGAGGCTGACGGGCTTTCGGCTGCCGACAAGATCGGCGATGCGCCAGTCGCAGCGCGCCGTGACACGGGCGACAACGGGATCGCGGTAGAGGCCAAGGAACGACATGGCGGTTGAGAGCACGCCCGATCGTTCGTTGTCGGATTTGTTCAGCAGCTCGCGCGCCGACGATGCAATGACGGGATGGACGCCGGCTTCGCCGAGATGCGGCGTGTCCATCATCGCGCGCAGGGTGGCTTCGACCGGGCGGCGCGGATCGGACAGGAAGTTGGCGACGCCGGCCAGCGTCTTGTCCGTCTCGGCGTAGAGGACATGCAGGATCGCGCCGACAAGCAGGCTGTGGCTGGTCTTTTCCCAATGGTTGCGCTTGTCGAGTGATCCTTCCGGATCGACCAGGATGTCCGCGATGTTCTGCACGTCGCGGACTTCCCATTCGCCCTGGCGGACTTCGAGCAGCGGATTGTAGGCCGACGATCGCGCATTGGTCGGATCGAACAGCAGCACGCGGCCGTGCTTGGCGCGAAAGCCCGCCGTCAGCGTCCAGTTCTCGCCCTTGATGTCGTGGACGATGCAGCTCCCCGGCCAGGTCAGCAGCGTCGGCACCACGAGGCCGACGCCCTTGCCCGAACGGGTCGGCGCGAAGCATAGGACATGCTCGGGGCCGTCGTGGCGCAGATAGCTGCGCTCGTATTTGCCGAGCACGACGCCATCGGGGCCGAGCAACCCGGCGACCAGCACCTCTTCCTTCTCGGCCCATCGCGCCGAACCGTAGGTGGCGACGTTGCGGGCCTCGCGCGCCCGGATCAGGGACATGAGGATCGCGGCGGCGATGGCGATGAAGCCGCCGGACGCGGCGATGATCGAGCCTTCGGTGAAGATCGCCGGCGCATAGGCGTCGTAGGAGAACCACCACCAGAAGAAGGCCGGAGGATAGTAGATCGGCCAGCCCGACAGCTCGAACCACGGATGTCCGAGCTGCGGCTGAAAGCCGAGACGCCATGCGGTCCACTCAGTCGCCGCCCAGGTCATGATGAGAACGATGGTCAGGACGACGGCGATCTGACCCCAGAGTATTCGGCCTCCACGCATACAGGTTCCAATCGGCAAAAATGTCGGAGCCGATCAGAGAATGGGGGTTTTCGGGAGGTGCAACAGGTAACGCTCGACCCGAGTGCAGCCGGATACTGTCGGCGGCGAATAGGACGGGTTGCGCCGCCGTTCATGGCTGCACAACCGATCAGGGTGAACGAGAGAGAGATTCAACCGTTACCGTTTGACCGGCGCATCTGGCCTGCCAGGGCGAGCAGATTTCGGAGTGAGGCACTGCGATTGTGCGGAGACCAGACTGCCGAAAAGACAACCGGTTCTGGCTCGTCAGTGATTGGCAATAACGCGACGCCAGCAGTAGGAAATAGCCCGCTTGCGGCTCCAAGGAGCGTGATGCCGAAGCCTTGTGCGATCATGGATAGTAGCGTGCTGCGCTCCACCTCGAAGCGCCGGATGATCGGCGAAGGCCATCGTCCGTTTAGGCGCATGATGATATGGTCATGAACCTGCGGACCCGTGCCACCATGGCGGACAAGGAAGGTCTCTCCCGCCAGATCGGCCCATGTAACGCTGCGCTGCTCGGTGAGCCTATGGTTCGACGGCAGCGCGGCAACCAACGGTTCGCTCCATATCGGACGGGAATTGCAGTCGGGCAGATCGAACATGCCGACTAAGAACGCGACGTCGATCCGGTGGGCGCGCAGATGTGTGAGCGCATCTCGCGCCGATCCTTCGGTCATTTCAACGGCGACGGCCGGATATTCCGCACGGTATCTCGTTAGCAGACAGTCGAGAAAACTGCCTGGGATCAGGCCATGGACGCCGATGCGCAGGCCGCCGCCTTCTCCCGATGCGGCCAGGTTGGCGGTCTTCACCGCATGGTCGAGATGATCGACGCCGGCCGCGACACGCTCCACGAAATGCCTGCCGGCTTCCGTCAGTCGGACGCCGCGGGTATTGCGCTCGAATAGCGGGATGCCAAGCTCTTCTTCCAGCGCCCGTATTCGTGCGCTCACGCTCGATTGACTGATCCCGAGCGCCTTGGCGGCGTGGTGGAAGTTCAGATGTTCGGCGACAGCCAGCGTTTGAATCAGGGACGCCATCGGAATACGCCCGCCGAGAAGCTGGAGTGGCTGCCGTGCTTTCGTGTCCTTGAAGCGTCGTCGCCGCATATTCGCTCGCTTTCTCAGACGCGATCAGGCGGTTGCCGTGATCGCGCCGTCTCCGCGAGTTGCAGATTCAAGAGGTTTCATCGTCACTTCCTCATCTCCCGGTCTTCATGCATTAAAAGGTTTGGAGGCCCCGCGCTGGGCTCGAACCAGCGGTGGAAGAATTTGCAGTTCTTCGCGTAACCACTCCGCCACGGGGCCGTATTGCTCTGCCTGCTATGCCGCGCGTTTCGAGAGGTAGGCGAAAGCCGCGTCGCAGCATTCGGCGAATAGACGGATTTCCTCGTCGGTGACGATGAGCGGCGGGAGCACGCGCGTAACATTGTCGGCGGCGGCGATCGTCAGAGCCTTGGCTTGGGTGCGCAGGGCTTCGACGATTTCATGGGGAGGGTGGCTTGTTCTGATCCCAAGCATCAGCCCGCGACCTCGCACCTCAGCGATCAGGCCAGGAAAACGCTTGGCGACCTCCTCCAAGCGGGTGTGCAACAAATTGCCCTTGCGGCGTATCTCCGCAAGAAAGCTGTCGTCGTGCACGACGTCGAGAACTGCGTTAGCGACGGCTACCGCAAGCGGATTACCGCCGAAGGTCGATCCGTGCGCTCCTGGCATCATGCCGCGCGCTGCATCTGTGGTAGCGAGGCAAGCCCCGATGGGGAAGCCACCACCAAGCCCCTTTGCCAGAGTCATGACGTCCGGTGCGACTCCTAGCTCTTGGTGTGCGAAAAGATGACCTGTGCGACCCATCCCGCACTGGATCTCATCGAAGATTAGAAGAAGCCCCTGTTCGTCGCAGAGATCGCGGAGCTGACGCAGGAAGGTGTGGCTCACCGGCCTGATGCCGCTCTCTCCCTGAATAGGCTCGACCATGATGGCTGCGGTCTGCGACCCAACGCTGGCGCGAACGGCCTCGATGTCCTCAAGCGGGCACAGGTCGAATCCATCGGTCATGGGTCCAAAACCTTCGAGGTATTTGGGGTTCCCACCGGCGGCCATGGTGGCGAGCGTGCGACCATGGAATGCGCCCGTGAAGGTGATGACGCGCCATCGCTCGGGACGGCCGCAAGCGTCCTGATGGCGGCGCGCGATTTTGATGGCGCACTCGTTGGCCTCGGCCCCGGAATTGGCGAAGAAGGCGACGTCGGCGAAACATGCGCTGGTCAGGCGTTCTGCAAGCCGCTCACCTTCTGGGATGCGATAGACATTCGACAAGTGCCATAGCTTGCGCCCCTGACGTTCAAGGGCTGCAAGAAGGTGGGGATGGGAATAGCCGAGCGCGTTGACCGCGATGCCAGCGCCGAAATCGAGATAGCGTTCGCCATCGGAGGCTGTGAGCCAAGCTCCTTCGCCATACTCGAATAGGACGGGGGCACGTTGAAAAACCGGAAGAAGCGCGCTGGTCATTCGACTGCCTCCGCAATTTCCGCGGGACGGGCTGACCGGGCTAACTCGGCAAGCGCCGACCAGCGTGGAAAGGCGGTGCGAGCCGAGACCAGCGCGGCGATCAGGGCGTTTTCGTCTTCGTCCGTGTGGAGCGGTGTGGGCGTGATACGCAGTCGCTCCGTTCCGCGAGGCACGGTCGGGTAGTTGATTGGCTGGATGTAGATGCCGTCTTCGGTCATCAGCCGATCTGTGATTGCCTTGGCGAGGGAAGCCTCGCCGATCATGACGGGGAGGATGTGACTCGGGCTCGGCAGGACCGGGATGCCGTTGGCAAGCATCTTCTCCTTGAGCGAGACGGCGCGTCTGGCGAGTGTGCGCCGGGCCGTCCCATCCTCCTTCAAATGACGCAGGGCCGCGCGGATGCCGGCGACGACCGAAGGCGGCAAGGCGGTACTGAAAATGAAGCCGGGGGCATGGCTCCTAATGAAGTCCACCGCCTCGCGGCTGCCGGCAATGTAGCCGCCGATCGAGCCGAACCCCTTGCTGAGCGTGCCCTGCACCATGTCGATGCGGTCGAGAACGCCATCGCGTTCCGCTACTCCGGCCCCTCGTGCGCCGTAAAGGCCGACGGCATGAACCTCGTCGACGTAGGTAAAAGCGTTATGCCGCGCGGCGACATCGCAAATAGCTTCCATAGGGGCGAAATCACCGTCCATGGAATAACAGCTCTCGAAGCAGATGAGCTTGGGGCGGTATTTGCAGACCGAGGCGACCTGCCGTTCAAGGTCGTGCCAGTCATTGTGTGCGAATATTCGCTTTTCGGCGCCCGAACGGCGGATACCTTCAATCATCGAGGCATGATTCAGCTCATCGGAGAAGATCACGCTGGATGGCAGAAGACGGCCTAGCGACGAGAGGGCTGCATCGTTGGCGACATAGCCGGATGTGAACAGCAAGGCTGCTTCCTTGCGATGCAGGTCGGCGAGTTCACGTTCCAGCAGGACATGCTCGTGGCCTGTGCCCGAGATGTTGCGCGTGCCGCCTGCGCCGGCCCCGTATTGCTCCAGAGCGGCGCGTGCAGCATTGACGACATCGGGGTGGACGCCCATCGCCAGATAATCATTGGAGCACCAGATAGTGATGCGCCTGCCGATACGGTGGTCGTAGGCATGGATACCGCTCTGCATCTCCCGTTCGAGGTCGGCGAAAGTGCGATAGCGGCCTTCTTGGTGCAATTGTTCGAGATCGTGAGAGAAGAACTCCCGATAGTTAAACAAGCTCATTGAATGTTCTCCGTGCGCATCGACAGCAATGCGTCAATGACGCTACCGAGCTGCATTTCGTGCTCACCTTCCGCAATCGTGCGTCCCAGCACGTCGAGCACCACGCTGGCGGCATCGCGTGTCGCCTCGACGAGAGCATGTCCGTGCGCGAGGTTCGCGGTTAAAAGGCCAGTGAAGAGGTCGCCTGTGCCGACGGGCACGATGGGCAACCGAGGGGACGCCAGCCTGGTGCGCGTCTCGCCGTCGAAGACGACGTTCTCAAGCGAACCGTCGGGCGTATCGGGAAAAGCGCAGCCGGTGATAACTAACCGCGCGCCACGAAACGCCTGTATCCTCGTCGCACCTGTCTCCAGCTCGTGCCAGGACCGGGGCTGGCTCTGCGTAATCAGTCCGATCTCGAACTGATTTGGCGTCAGAAGGTCGGCTAGCGGCACAAGATGATCGAGCAGACATTCGATCACCTGATCAGCGACGAAGACTCCCAGGTTGGAGTCGCCCATGACCGGATCGCAGATGTAGGTGATGTGCGGATTGAGTTGTCTCGCTCGCTTGACGAAGGCCGCCACCACCTCGCCATTGGCGCGAGAGCCGAGGTAGCCCGAAACGATGTAACGGCTCGTCTCGACCAGGCCCCGTTCTTCGACTCCGCGCAGCAGATCGCCGACCAGTTCCGATTCGAGCACCCGCCCGCGCATGGTCTCAAAACCGGGATGGTTAGAGAGCAACGTCGTGGGCACCGCGGCGACATTGAGCCCGCGCGTCTGCATGGGCAGGACGGCAGCGCTGTTGCCGACATGCCCATGCACAACCTGGCTCTGAATGGAGATAATGGATGTCGCCATTGCCATCACTCAGCCGCGCCCTCGCTAGCGACCAGTTCGGGACGCCGCTTCGGCAACTGGCCGTTCAGCACGATGTAGGCGACGAGGCCAATCACCAGCCCCCAGAACGCACCACCGATGCCGAACATTTTGATGTTCGCGGCCGAAGCCAGAAAGGTGATGAGCGCCGCTTCACGAGACGCGGGGACCGCCATGGCTCCGGCGAGGCTTCCGCCAATGGTGCCGAGCAGCGCCAGACCGGCGAGCGTAGTGATGAACGTCGCGGGGAATGCCATGAAGACGGCCGCGAGCGTCACGCCGAACACGCCGACAAGCACATAAAATACGCCTGCCGCGATCCCACCGATCCAGCGCTTGGACGGTTCCTCGTGCGCCTCTCGACCAGTGACAATCGCTGCGGTGATCGCTGCGACGTTGAAGGCATGTGAACCAAACGGCGCCATGATGAGCGAGCCGAGGCCGGTGACGGTGACAATGGGGTTCGCGCTGGTCTTGAAGCCGTCGTTGCGCAGGACCAATATGCCGGGCATGTATTGGCCGGTCAGAGTGATGAGGAACAACGGCAGCGCAACGCTCAGAAGTGCGTTCAGCGAAAACTCCGGCATCGTGAAGACGGGTGCCGCGAACTTCAGTTGCAGGCCAGACAGATCAACACGGCCCTGCACTAGCAGGAAGACAAGGCCAATCATCAATATGCCAACTACGGCATAGCGAGCGGTGAAGCGCTTCAGCAGCACGTAAGCAACGATTAGTAGCCCAACGAGCACTGGGTCAACGCTCGCGCCGCCGAACGCTCCAATACCGAATTGCAGCAGGATGCCAGCAAGCAGGCCCGAGGCGATGCCGGGCGGGATCAGACGAATAAGCTTCTCGAAATAACCCGAAAGCCCAAGAACGACGAAGGCAACCGCTGAGATGATGTAGGCCCCTATGGCTTCAGGATAGGGCGTAGTGGCGAGTGCGGTCACGAGGAAGGCCGCCGCCGGTGTTGACCAGGCGGTGATGATCGGCTCGCGATAGCGCCAGCTCAGCATGAGACCAGTCAGACCGACGCCGATCGAGACGGACCAAACCCAGGATGCCGTTAGTTCAGGGCTCAGGCCGGCAACCTTTGCTGCCTGAAACACCAGAATGAACGTGCCGCCATAGTTGACGATGACGGAAATCAGCCCCGCAACGATGGGATGGGTGAGATCATTTAGCCGAAGGGGTGATGGTGACGGACTCGAAGGCATAGTTCTGACAACTCTCCTGAAAGGCGGGCGCTAGGCCGAAAACGCAGCCTCACATCTAGCCGATCAATGGCCTGATGTTCCCTGCCATTTTTCTTGAGAGCTTCAGACCATTTATTTAGGCGTATTCCGGCCCAAAAGAGCGGGTCGCGACTTGTCCATCGCGGGCGTGGCGATGCCGTCTGATGCTTGAGGGCGGAGCTTCATCCGACGGCGGACTGAATGGCACGCTCGTCATTCCCTCGCCGAACATTGGGGTAAGGAAGATCCAGAATCCTGCCCTCCCGTTCAGATGAGTTCTCGCAATGTCAGAAGAGCGCCCGAGGCGAAAAGGAGCCAGACGAGAAGCCAGCGGAACTGGTGGTCGGTCAGACGGCGAAAAACTGCGATGCCGATTTGTGAAGAGATCAGGGTCGCTGGGAGTGCGATTGCCATCAGGATCAGCGTGTCGCGCGAATAGTATCCCTGCCAGGCGAAGAGGACAGCGGCGGTTCCGAGGATGACCACGTTGTAGGGCCGGAGCACGGCGCTGGTTTCGCCCTTCGTCCAGGGCCGCATCGCGCACCACATAGTCGGCAGCGCACCGGATAGTGAGGCCGCGCCCCCGAGGACGCCGCCCAAAAAGCCGACCACCGAGTCTGCAATCGGCATCGGGCGATCAATCTGCGGGAGCGTTCGACGTAGCGCGAAGAACGCGCCGAAGAGAAGCATGAACCCGGCGATCACAAGCTTCAACGCCGCTGCGCTGATGAGGCTTAGCGCCGCCGACCCAAGCGGTATCCCGACGAGCGCAGGTAATAGGAACCGTGCGAGGCGTCCTGTTCCACCCCGGAGGTCGCGGCGAATGACCCAGATGCTTTGAAGCCCACTCACCACGGACATAGCCGCGACGATGGAGACCGCCTGCCAGGGCGGCATCACCTGAAGCCATATGCCGAGCGAGAGCAGCGCCGTGCCGAATCCGGCAAGCCCATTGATGAATCCGCCAGCGGCCGCGCCGGCCAGTAGAGCGAGTATAAGTTCAAGCGACACGTCAATATCTTCCTGGAAAGGCCGCAACTCGTTGCAGTCTTGACTTCTAATCGTATAATGGCCTGATGAATCCCGCCATTTTGCCGAATGGAATCAGACCAATTGTTCAAGCACTCCCAACTGGAATCCGTAAAAGCATGGCTCGCGCATCCCGCCCATGCGGCGATGCCGCTTCACGCGCGGATACAACGGGCGATCCGGCAACTGATCCTCGACGGCGCACTTGGTCCCGGTAAGCCGCTGCCGGCCTCGCGCGCGCTCGCCAGTTCGCTGGGCGTCTCGCGCGACACGATTGAGTCCGCTTACGCGCAGCTTCATGCCGAAGGGTTCATCGAACGACGGGTGGGCAGCGGCAGCTTCGTGGCCGAGATGACGGAGTTCACGCCAGGCAGGCGGCGCTCAAGGCGCGATGCGCTATTGCGCAATCAGGCGCCGAACCTCAGTAAGCGTGGCGCAGCTATGTTTCACAGCGGAGGCGTGCGCGGAATATTAGCGCCTCGTCCTTTTACGCAGGGCATACCGGAAACGCGGACCTTCCCGCTTCAGCTATGGGAGCGTCTGGAGAGACAGGTCTTAAAGGAGGTCGGCACGCAAGCCCTTTTGCACGGCGATCCGCAAGGGGCCGAGCCGTTGCGGCGAGCAATCGCGGACTATGTGAACCTTGAACGTGGAGCCCGCGCCACAGCCGACCGCGTGCTGGTGCTCACCAGTTCCCAACAGGCGATGATGCTGTGCGCGACTATGCTGCTGGACCCCGGCGATCGAATTTTCATCGAAGATCCCGTTTATTACGGCGCGCGGAAGGCTTTCGACGCTGCCGGCCTCGAATGTGTGCCTGTTCGCGTCGATCGTCAGGGCATCGTGGTTGAGCAGATCATGGATGACCCGCGCAGGGCAAAGGCGGTCTCCCTGACACCTTCCCACCAGTTCCCGACCGGGGCGACGCTGGCGCTGGATCGCCGCCTGGCTCTGATCGAGTGGGCGGCCCAGCATCAGACATGGATCATCGAGGATGATTATGACAGCGAGTTTCATTACGCAGGCAAGCCTACAGCCTGTGTGCAGGGCCTCGACCCGCATGACCGGACCATCTACATCGGCACCTTCACCAAATCTCTCTTTCCCGGTCTGCGGATAGGTTACGTTGTGCTGCCGCCGCAACTGGTGAAGCCTATGACCGTCGCACGGTCGCTACTTGACGGCCACACAGCCTCAATCGCGCAACTGACGTTGGCCCGGTTCATGGAGGGGGGACATTTCGGGGCACATGTTCGCGCCATGCGCGGCATTTATGCTGAGCGGCTCGAAGTGTTGGCCAACCTTGTCAGGAAACATCTTTCGGCGTTTGTCGAGCCGAGGGTTCCTATCGGTGGACTGCAAATGCCCTGCGTGCTGACCTGCGACGTGTCCGAGCGTGCGGCGGTTGATGCGGCAAGGCGCGTAGGAGTCGACCTTACCGGCTTGTCGGCCCTTCACGCCGCCGGTACAGGCAAGGCAGGTTTTCTGATGGGCTTCGCGGCCTATACGCCGGCTGAGATCGAGGTCGCGGTCAGGAAACTTGCAAAAGCGCTTCAGTCTATAGCTTCGGAAAACGCCGCAGAATCAGGCGGCTCTAAGAGCCCATCATCCCCCGGCACCTCGTCGCCCAGAGCAAGCTGACGCCCTGGACAGGAGCAAGTCAGCAATCAGATTGGTCTGGAGCGCTATCTCGAAGTGGATGGCTCTATCAGACCACTCCTATGATAGGGACTGGCAGACAGTCCGCCGCCGCAGCTTCGTGCGACGCCGGATGATATTCCATGACCTTGAAGGAGATCAGCAATGGAAGCATTGACCGCGCGCCCCCCAAGTCGGCCGATACCGGACGGAAGTATTGTCGACGCCAGCTTTTCAGGCGTTGACGGTGCCGTGTTCGAAGCGATTGCGGACGAGCGGGATCGTCAATGTAATTCCATCGAGCTAATCGCCTCGGAAAATTTCGTCAGCCCCGCCGTTCTCAAGGCCCAGGGTTCGATTCTCACCAACAAATATGCCGAGGGCTACCCGCATCGTCGCTATTACGGCGGTTGCGTCAATGTCGACGTGGTCGAGAACCTGGCCATTGAGCGCGTGAAGCAGCTTTTCGGCAGCACCTACGCCAATGTCCAGCCGCATTCGGGAAGCCAGGCCAATCAAGCCGTGTTCCTCGCGCTTCTTCAGCCGGGCGATACGATCCTTGGCCTTGATCTGAAAGCGGGTGGCCACCTCACGCATGGTGCTCCGGTCAATATGTCGGGCCGATGGTTCGATGCGGTAAGCTACGGCGTCGATCCAGACAGCCATCTCGTCGACATGGATCACGTTGCGCAGCTCGCTCGCAAGCACCGCCCCAAGCTCCTGATCGCAGGTGGATCAGCTTATCCTCGTGTGTTGGACTTCGCGCGCTTCAGGCAGATCGCTGACGAGGTAGGCGCGATCCTGATGGTGGATATGGCGCATTTTGCCGGGTTGGTCGCGGGCGACGCCTTTCCATCGCCGATGCCGTTCGCCCATGTCGTAACCTCAACAACGCACAAAACGTTGCGGGGACCACGCGGCGGCTTCGTGCTGACCAACGACGCCGAGATCGCGAAGAAGATCAATTCCGCGACATTCCCCGGCCTGCAGGGCGGCCCGCTCATGCACGTCATCGCGGCCAAGGCCGTGGCGTTCGGCGAGGCGCTTCAACCGGACTTCAAGACCTATGCAAAGTTGGTCGTCGAGAACTGCCGTGTTCTCGCCCAGACGCTCGCCGACGATGGCTTGGCTATCACAACGGGCGGCACGGATTGCCACCTCGCGGTTGTCGATCTGCGCCCGCTCGGCGTCACTGGCAACATTGCCGAGAAGGCACTTGAGTCTGTCGGGATCACCCTCAACAAGAACGCGATCCCGAACGATCCAGAAAAGCCGATGGTGACGTCCGGCATTCGGGTCGGCAGCGCGGCCGGAACCTCCCGCGGCTTCGGCCCCGACGAATACCGTCAGATCGGGGGGCTTATCCTCGACACGCTTCATGCCATTCGTGGCGAAACGCTCTACGCCAATCGGGAACGTATCAACGGACAGGTGCGCGATCTCGTGGCGCGTTTCCCATTGCCTTATTGACCGTCCTGGCGCGGGGCCTGTTCTGACATGACTTCATCCCTCAAGGCCGATCTTTCGCCTGCGGACATTGCGCGCTTCGGTGACGATCCCGTCACCTCCTTCGCCGTGAACCTGAGAGCGGTGAAGGAGCGTATCGCTGCGGCCAGCCTTCGCAGCGGCCGTAGTCCCAGAGATGTGCGCCTTCTGCCCGTCACCAAGACGGTCCCCGCCCATATTCTGCGCTTCGCCTTCGCAGCAGGCATCTCTGATTTCGGCGAGAACAAGCTGCAGGAGGCGCGCGACAAGCAAGCCGATCTCTCAGATCTGGAGATCCGTTGGAGCATCATCGGCCATCTCCAAACGAACAAGGTGAAATATCTTGTTCGCTTCGCGTCGGAGTTTCACGCGCTCGACAGCGTCCGTCTGGCCGAGGAGATGAACCGTCGCTTGGATGCCGAAGGCCGTGATCTCGACGTTTTCGTTCAGGTGAACACGTCGGGCGAGGACAGCAAGTATGGTTTGCAACCAGATGAGCTGGTCCCGTTTGTCGAGCGCTTATCTGAATACCCTCGGCTGAAGCCGCAGGGGCTGATGACGCTTGCGATCTTCAGTGCCGATGCGGAGCGTGTGCGAACCTGTTTCCAATTGCTACGCAACTTGCGGGATCGCGCTGTCCACGTTCATCCCGGCCTGACCCAACTGTCGATGGGCATGTCTAGCGATTTCGAGATAGCGATCGAGGAAGGCGCGGATGTTGTCCGGGTCGGCCAAGCTATCTTCGGTCCCCGGCCTGGAGGAGACGCACTTTATTGGCCGGGTCTCATCCCCAATCCTCAATCTCAAGAACAAAAAGAAGAAATATGAATGTCTATCCCCTTCATCGATATCCAGGCTCAACGCGGTCTTATTGGCGACGCGATTGATACAGCCATGCTCGCTGTAGCAAAGAGCGGCCAGTTCATCATGGGGCCGCAGGTTCGTGAGTTTGAAACGAAGCTCGCAGCCTTCGGCGAGGCCAAGCACGCTCTGTCGTGCTCGAATGGCACCGACTCGTTGATGTTCCTATTGATGGCCTGGGGCGTCGGGCCGGGCGATGCCGTGTTCTGTCCGTCATTCACTTTCGCCGCGACCGCTGAGGTCGTTGCCCTCGTCGGCGCCACGCCCGTCTTTGTCGACATCGACCCGGACACCTACAACATGGACGCAGTTCACCTAGAGGCGGCGATCGAGGTGATAAAGCGGGAGGGTCGATTCAGGCCCCGCGTTGTTATTGCGGTTGATCTCTTCGGACAACCCGCCGACTACCCCGCCATCGCTGCTGTCACCCGTGAATACGGTTTGAAGCTGCTGGCTGACACCGCACAGGGCTTTGGTTGTCGCCTCCAAGAGAAGCATCCTCTTCACTGGGCGGACGCATCAAGCCTCTCGTTTTTTCCGGCAAAGCCGCTCGGAGCCTATGGCGATGGCGGCGCCATTTTGACCAACGATGACGAACTCCATGACGTCCTCACCTCCATCCGGGTCCATGGCCAGGCTACGTCACGCGACGCCGCAGCTCGTGGCTTCGAGCATGATCCGAAATATCTCAACATGCGCCTCGGCTCGAACGGTCGCCTCGATACGATTCAGGCCGCAGTCCTGATTGAGAAGCTCGCGATCTTCGACGATGAGATCGCCCGCCGCAACCGCATCGCTGCCCGTTACGGCGATGCGCTCGCGCCTCACGTCGCGGTTGTGCCGTCAGTTATCGTCGGTGGCGTTTCGGTATGGGCGCAATACACCATCGAACATGAAGACCGGGACGGGCTGGCCGCGCACTTGAAATCGCGCGGTATTCCGACGGCCGTTTATTACCCGATCCCACTCCACCAGCAGCCCGCCTATAGCCATTATCCTGTTGGCCCGAGCGGATTGGCTGTCACGGAAAGTAAGGCGAAGCGCGTCATCAGCCTGCCCATGAGCGCCTACCTCGACGAAGGTATCCAGGACACGATCGTCGAGGGCCTGAAATCTTATGGCTGAGCGAGGCAGTGCAGCGATCCAAGCTGGACGTCAGGCTGGACCGCTTCGCGACGCTCTCCTGTTTGGGGCGCCGCTTCTTGTCCTTGCCTTGGGACACATGCTCTCGAACATGCTGCGCACGCTGCCGGCGATCGCAGCCGATGTCATCAGCAGCGACATCGCAGTTTCGTCGGAAAGCCTTGCCAGCATCACCGGGGCATACCATTTCGCCTTCGCGGCCGGGCAGATTCCAGTCGGCGTCGCTCTGGATCGTTATGGGGTTCGCACCGTATCCTTGACCCTGTTCGCCATTGTCACGGCCGGCGCTGTCCTTGCAGCGAGTGTCGGCGGCGCAGTAGGCTTTCTCATCGCGCAGATCGTCCTCGGTATCGGCTGCTGCGGGATGCTGTTGTGCCCGATGACGTTGGCCGCCAAGCTGCTGACTCCCAAGCAGTTCGGGTTGTGGTCCGGCCTCATCCAGGGCGTCGGCAATGCCGGGATGTTGCTGTCAGCGAGTCCGATGGCATGGCTTGTCGAGCAATATGGATGGCGCGCGGGGTTCTGGGTCTCAGCGATCCTGGCCGTCCTTATAGCAGCGTTAGTTTCGAACTTCGTTCCCAACGCCGCGCCGGATCGAATGGCGGCTCGGACGACTTTGAAGGCGGAGGCGCGGGAGGTCGTGCAGATCGGGCTTTCGCGCCGTCTGCGCGGCGTCATCATCCTCGCCTTCTCCTCCTTCGCAGCCGCCATCGCTGTGCGTGGGCTTTGGGGCGGGCCTTGGCTAATGGAAATCAAACAGCTCGGCCGTGTCGACGCAGGGAACGCGCTGCTGCCATTGACGCTCGCGCTTGTGGTCGGGCCGATGATCTACGGCATCCTCGATCGCCGCCTCGGCCAGCGCCGCGGACTCCTCATCTACGGCCATGTGGTAGCAGGGGGCGCACTGTTGGCCGTCTCTGCGGGAGGGCCGGCTGGCATCCTCTCTCACACAGTCGGCGCAACCGTCCTGCAGGCTGGTTTCGATGTGTGGGCGTTCTTCGTCTTCGGAGCGGCTATTGCGGTGCAACCACTTCTCTTCGCAATGGGACGCGCCGCTGTATCCCCCGATCGAGCGGGTAAGGCGTTAGCGGCCGTGAATCTCTCGTTCTTCGGAGGAGCCGCCGTCCTTCAGGCGCTGACCACTCCCGTGGCGGCGACGTGGGGCCTCTCCGCAGTTATGAGCTTCCTCGGCCTGGTCGTGTTGGCCGCGACGGCGGCCTTTACGGTTCTGACGAAAAGAATTTGACGGTAACGTGCTCTCAGGCCGACCTGTCGGCAGAGATCACGGCTGCACACTTGGTTAGCCACTTCCACATCATGACGGTCCCGGCGCTTCTTTCGCTGCTCGGCGAGGGCTGGGCCGCAGTTGACGAGGACGCCACCAGCTATCGATGGACCAACCGCGAGCTGACGGCGATGCGATTCCAGATGTTGATGGTGCCGATCGCGACGATGAGCTGTGCGATTTGTTCTTCGGAAAAATGCTGACGCACCAGGTCGTAAGCACCATCGGGAGCGCCCGTCTGGGAAATGAGGGTTAGGCTTTCCGTCCACTCGAGAGCAGCGCGTTCCCGTTCGTTGAACAGCGGAGATTCCCGCCATACCGAAACTAGAGGGAGCTTTTGAGCTGGAATGCCGTCAGCTACGGATTCCTTGACGTGCATGTCGACGCAATAGGCGCACCCGTTGATCTGTGACGCCCTCAGCTTGATCAGATGCAGCAAATTGAGGTCGATACCGGATTGCTTGACTGCGGTATCGAGCGCGAACACGGCTGCATAAAGGCTCGGCGTGGTGGCAGATACGTTAAGTCGTTGTTTCATAGAATTCCTTTGGGTTGTGCGGTCGGTGGCTTTTAGGGAACCGCTGTCGAGCCGGGCTCTAGATCCGGGATCGGGGGGTGATAAGGCAGCGGATGGGATCATCTTCCGGACAACAATTGTGACGTCGCGTAGCGGGCGAAAGCGGAAAGAATCGACGGGGCCTCCGTCGAAGGCTTTACCAATCGCCGCAACTCAACGGCATCCAGCCCCTGTTTGGTGAGTTGCTTCGCAAGCACATCAACATAGGCGCCCATGATCTCAGCCGAGTATTCCGGATGAAACTGCACTCCCCAGGCATTTTCTCCGTAACGGAATGCATGGTTCTGGTCGGCATCGGATCGTGCCAGGCGAACGGCTCCGTCCGGCAATCGAGTCACAGACTGCCAATGCACCGTCTGCGCCAGGAACCGCTCCGGCACGTCCGCGAAGAGCGGGTCAACATTCGCCCGCTCCGTGCAAGCGACGGTGACTGTGCCGATCTCTACGCCCTGCGGACGCTGTTCGACTTCGCCTCCCAATGCGTGCGCGAGCAGTTGGTGGCCATAGCAGATCCCGAGGATCGGCAGCCCATCACGCACCGCGCGAACTGTCCATTGCTTAAGGGTCTCGCTCCATGGCTCCCGGTCAGTAACCATTGCGTGGGAGCCCGTGATGACTGCCCCGGCGAACTGGTTGGACTCCGGCAAAGGATCGGCTGTTCTAGCGTCAACAACTTTGACAGCACTTGCCGCAGCGCCGATCGCGGCGCGAATCCAATCCTCATAGTCGCCCTGCGTCTCGACCATCGAAGGGTAGGCTTCTCCGGCCTTGAGTATTGCGATGGGTTTGGTGGCGACTGTGTAATCCATAAGCCAGATTCCGAGCTTAAAATTGCAGTCGATAGCGGACGAATTCGTCTGCTTCGACAAACTCGTCATAGAGGCGGCGGGCCGGGTTATCATCGCGCGTATGCCAATACAGGGTCGACCAGCTCTTCTCCCGGCCGCGGTCAACCAGGTCCTGTATCAGTTTCCTGCCGATTCCCTTTCCTCGACAGGCAGGATCGACGAACAGGTCTTCGAGATAGCAAACGGGACCAGCTACCCAGGTGCCGTGATGCAGGACGCTGACGCTGAATCCCACCGGGTTTGCGCCAATTTCGGCGATACGCCCCATGACAGATGATCCGGGGTCTAGAATGCGTTGCCAGGTTCGGGAGGTGATTTCAGACGCGACGCTTGTCTCGTAAAAGGCGTTGTAGCCGTCCCAAAGCCGGCGCCATTCAGTCTCATCTAACGGCTGTATGTCGCGGATGATGATGTCGTTCATTAAGCAGGCCTCCAGTGCCTGGCCGGCTACTGTAGCGCCGGAGTATCCTCGACTTGTTCGCGACATTTCGCGTTGAAGACGCGCTCGGTCGATGCGGGCTGTTTCAGCAGCATGGCTGGCGGTCGGATCGGCCGCGGCGTGAGATTGCCACCGCAATTCGGGCAATTGCCGCCCGGAAAGGAGTCGGCACAAGCCACGCAAAAGGTGCATTCAAAGGTGCAGATGCGGGCGTCGCTACTCTCCGGCGGAAGATCACGGTCGCAGCATTCGCAATTCGGACGCAGTTCAAGCATGAAGCCTCTCTACGATTTCAGTTCATACGTGACCCAGTGGGTCGCCACCGCAACGTCGTCATAAAGCCGCCGCGCGGTTGTATTGTCGGTCGCGGTGATCCAACGCACCGAAGGCCAGCCGCGCTCACGCGCGATCTCGGCAATCTGCTGGATGAGCTTGTGTCCAACACCACGGCCGCGCTTCAAGGGATCAACGAACAAATCGTCGAGGAACCCAGCGTCATTGCCCTGCAACGGTTTGGGTTGTGGCCGGTAGTGCGCAAGGCCGATCAATTCACCGCTGGCACCAACAGCGACCAGCCCTTCCAATGGGTGAGCCGGATCGTGGAGCCACGCCCAAGTCTGATCCAGAATGGCGTCGGTAATCTCTCGTTTGTAGAACGTGGCATAGCCTCGGTAGAGAGGACGCCAAGCGGCTGCATCTTCGGTCGATACCGGCCGAACCCGAATGTCTGTTGTGTTCGACGAACCCGTAGCCGTCATAGTTCCTCCCTTCTGTTGTTCGCCGTCACTGACGGTCGCTCGTTGCATCGTCCGCCATGAATTTCGAGATGACCGCGCCGGGAAGCGCCTCGGCCGCATAGGTGAAAGTGCCGGAGTTTCGCACTTCCTCGGCGGCGCGCATCAGCCCGCCGAACGCGGCGCGCGCCATCGAACCCCCAACGCTGATGCGGCGAACACCCGCATCTTCAAGCTCGGATACCGAGTAGGTCGGCCCCTTGAGACCCATGACCACGTTCACCGGCTTATCAACCGCGCGACATACGAGTCTGATCGCTTCTATGTCGGGCAGTCCCGGCGCGTAGAGGACTTCCGCACCCGCTTCGGAGAACGCCTGAAGTCGTTTGATCGTGTCGTCCAGGTTCTCGCGGCCGTAAAGATGGTTCTCGGCTCTCGCCGTCAGGACGAAGGGAAGATTGCGTGCGGCCTCGGCGGCAGCGCGGACCCGATCGACAGCGTGAGCAAACTCATAGATCGGATTGTCGGGATCGCCGGTTGCGTCCTCAATCGAGCCTCCAACCAGCCCGACCGATGACGCCATGCGGATGGTCTCCGCGCAGATATCGGCACCTGCGCCAAACCCGTCCCCGAGGTCGGCGGAGACCGGCAGATGGGTGGCGCCGACGATTTCGGCAGCGTTCGCCAGTATTTCGTCTCGGCCGAGGCCAGTCAGCGAGTCGCGCCGTCCCTTCGAGAAGGCATATCCCGCGCTCGTGGTCGCGAGTGCTTCAAAACCGAAACTGGTCAACAGCCGGGTCGAACCGGCGTCCCAAGGGTTCGGGATGACAAAGGCTGCGTCCCGCTGGTGCAAGGCCCTGAATAGCTGGAATTTCTGTTGCTGGTCCGACATGGTATTCCCTCCCTATGTCTGCATGGGCTGGGCTGGCGCTCTCAACGCAATCGCAGCGGCGATCAGGATCAACGCGAAGCCGAAGAGATCGGCGGGTGTTGGCCGCTCGCCGAGGACTATCGCCGATGCGATGACGCCGAAGACCGGGACCAAAAGGGTGCCAAGTCCTGCGGTTCCCGCAGGAAGGCGGTCGAGCACTTTAAACCAGAGCGGATAGGCGACGGCGGTTCCGGCAACGACACCATAGAGCAACCCGAGCCAGGGGAGCACGCCGACAGGTGCATCAACCCCGACGCCGGTGAACAGCATCCCGATGATGGAGACCAGCGCACCGGCAAGAAGCTGATAGATGGCGACGGCAAGCGGGTGCGCAGGAACGCGCGCCCATTTGAGATAGACAATGCCGATTGCCCAACAGATCGCCGAACCAATCGCAGCGAGCGCACCCAGCGAAACACCGGCCTGGATCAGCGGCCAGAGCAGCACAAGCAGGCCGGCCGCGCACAGCACAAGGGCGGCGATCCGGGCGGTTGTCAGGGTCTCCTTGAGGATCACACGGGCCGCGAGCGCCACCCATATTGGCATGGTGTAGGCACAAATCGCGGCACGCCCGGTCGAGGTGTAAAGAATGGCTATTGCGGATAGCGCTCCGAAACCGCCACAGGCGAACAGCCCCGACACGATCAGATGGAAACGGTCGCTGACTTTACGCACGCGAAGGCTCGCGCCGATCATGGGCGCGAGTATGGCCAGCAACCCCGCGCCGGCTAGGAAGGACAAGGTGCGGAAGGTCCACGGCGAGAAGGCGCGCAGACCGAAATTGGTCGCGATGTAGTTCACGCCCCAAAGGAACGCGACCAGAAGCAAAGCTGCTCTGGCCGCGAAGGGCTCTGATGTCTGCCCGGAGGCCGCACTGGTGACGCTCACTGATCGAACGCCAGCTTACTCAGTTGCTGTCCTGAACTGTCGAAGTTGTCGGCCTTCAACCAGCGTTCATAGCCGGCGCGTAGGCGCGGCCAATCGCTGTCGATGATCGAGAACCACGCAGTATCGCGGTTACGGCCCTTGACGACCATATGCTGCCGGAAAATGCCCTCGAAACTGAACCCGAAACGCTCCGCTGCTCGCTTGGAAGGAAGATTGGCGTTGTCGCACTTCCACTCGAAGCGGCGGTATCCGAGGCGGAACGCATAGTCGGCGAAGAGGAACAGCGCCTCTGTCGCGATCCGCGTTCGCGTGATCGCTGGTCCCCACATGATGTTACCGATTTCGATCACGCCATGGACCGTATCCACGCGCATCAACGCCTGCCGTCCTTCGGCCCTGCCGGTCGCCTTGTCGATGACGGCAAAGAACAATGGGTCGGCGCTGGCTTCGGCCTTCTCGGCCCAGGCTCGCAGTTCGCCCAGATCGGCCGGCGCATGGTCAAACAGATACCTGAACCGATCATCCGCGCCCGGGGCGGCCGCAGCCTCGAATAACGTCTGCACATGCTGTTCCGCGTTCAGCGGCTCCAGTCGTGTGTAAGACCCTTCCAATATTCTCCGCTCCGGTTTGGGAGCGCCTTTCCATTTACTCAGATCCACTAAAACACCATCCAGAATCTGACGGTCGATACCGTCGTTGAGTCAGCAATCCTGTCATTGCCACAGATATGGCCTGCTGCTCCCCTCCACTTTGCCTATTCCATACAGACCAATTAGGTCGGGGATAACCAAGCGGAGGTTTGTAGAGGGACGGAGCTACCTCGGTTCGGCGCGTGCTTCAGAGCGTGAGGCCGCGAGACCGCCCCAACTGCCACGACACCGATCCGCCCTGAACGACGCCGCTGACCTCGCGGCCGAGCTGGCGGTCGATGACCGGCCGCCACGGGACAAGGGTGAACTCGTGGCTCTGCTCGACCACGGCGAACTTTCCGCTCGATAGCTGGACGGTCCCGGCGAACTTACCGGAGACGGTCTCGCCATCGGTGGCGGCGCGGAACGGCAGGCCCTTCGTCGCGGCCAGCTCGCCACCGACACGGGCAACCTCGCGCTCGCGCAGCGTGGCGAGAAGATTTCGCCGATAGGCGATGCCGCCGCCCGGCTGACGGGCCGCGTCGCCCCGGTCGATATGATGCTCGCGGCGGCGATCCATCGCCTCGCGCACCTCGCGGCCGAAGCCGGCGGGCGCGAGATCTGATGTCTCGGCCGAGACCAGTCGCCGGTCGAGCCAGGTCATACCGTCCGCGCCGATCTGCTGTTCAAGCCGGGCGGTGGCGAGGATGCGGATATTGGCCTGCCGGTTGCGGCCCGCGTCATAGGCGGCGGCGCGCGCCTCGTAGTCTTGCGGGATGCGCCACTGGTCGTCGTCGATCCGCTCGGCGATCCCCGCGCGGCGCAGCGCCTCCAGCCGGCGCACATGCGCATCGATATAGCCACCATAGTCGCCGCCGGGCGCGCGGCCCTCGAACTTCGCCTGTTCGAGATGCCGGCTTGGCCGATAGATGCCGCCTTCGGCGATCGTCGCGATGGTGCGGTCGGACGGACGGCTCGCGGTATCCGGCGGGCCAATCTCGACGACGCTGCCGATCCGGGCATCGGCGACGCGGGCCGGGTCGATGCCGGCGACATGGTGCGTGCGGCCGTCGATGCCGTCGACCACCACGGTCAGGTTCTCGCCCAGCTCGTCGGTCAGATATTTGTCGACGACGCGGCCGACGATCGGGACTTCCGGCGCGGCGTCGTGAATTTGGAAGGTCATGGGGTCGCGCTCCAGCCCGTCGGCCTTCAGCGCCTTGTGCATGTTGCGGATGATGTCGCCGCGCTCGCCCAGCTCGCGCAGCGCCGGTTCCATCCGCTCACCCAGTTCCCAGACGCCCGGCGCGTGCTCGGTGGCGAAGCCCATCTTCTCCAGCTTGGCGAGACGGCGCAGGCGCAGCGTCCGGTTGAACTGGCGCTTCGGATCGGCGGGCTCGTGGCGCAGGTCGAGGAAGCGGTCATCGGCTTCCTCGGTCATGGCGCGGTCGATGCGGGTGAAGCGGTCATCGTCGACTTCGGCCGAGAGTTTGCGGCTCTGCTCGATCTCCGTGACGGGGCCGAGTTCGAGCGTGGCGAGATCGCTCGCCCGTTCGCGGATGCCGTTGGCGAGATAGTCGCCGTTGATGACGAGGTTTTCGCCCAGCTCGTCCTTGCCGCGCACGATGACATGGACATGCGGATGGCCGGTGTTGTGGTGATTGACCGCGACCCAATCGAGCCGGGTGCCGAGATCGGTTTCGACCTGGCTCATGAGGTCGCGCGTATAGGCCGTGAGGTGGGAAAGGTCCGCGCCGTCCTCGGGCGAAACGATGAAGCGGAACTGGTGGCGATCGTCCGCGCCGCGCTCGACGAAGGCGGTTCCGTCGGCACGGTCTTCGGTCGCCGAATAGAGCTGGCCGCGCTCGCCGTCGCGCGAGGTGCCGTCACGCTGGATGTAGCGGAGATGCGCGGCGGACTTCCCGTTCTTGCCCGCGCCCTGAACGTAGCGGGTTTTGACGACGACGCGGCGCTGGCCGGGCGTGCTGTGCTTCCATCCGCCCGACAAGGTGCGGGCGCGCACGAAGGCCGCGCCGCGTCCGCGCTTGAGGCCCGGCGCGCTCGTCCGCGCCGCCTTGCCGCCCTTGGCGGGCGACGACGATCGGGAGCGCGATGGTGACGACGCCGAGGACCGTGACGGGCTGTTGCTCTGCTGACGCGCGATCTTCTTCGCCTGGGTGAGAAAGCTCTTGGCCTTACCGAGTTTGGGCGTGTCGGCGCGGATGCGGCCGGGCTTCGGCCGAAAGCGAAATTCGTCGTCGGCGCTCAAGGACGCGCCTCCGGCCAAACACGCAGAGAACCGTCCGATTTCGGGCCATGGTGCCGGTCGAAACCCAGCAAAGCCAAGGCTTTGCGCGAACACGCGGCACGCGGGCTCCAGAAGCAAGGTGCCGGAAACGGCGCTCCAAAACAGTGTGCAGACAAGGGCTTGCCCTGAAACCGCCGCCCCGTGGTGCCGGTTTCCTTTATCTTGCCCTCCGCCCTTTCTTCCCTTCCTGCCCTCAAGACGGGGAATGCAGCCAGGCGACCCGTTGCCTGACTGCACACCGGATTCGGCCCGCTCGAACGCAAGAACGCGATGCTCATCGCATTCCCCCGCCGTTCGCACGGGCCACGAACATGACGCCGCGCTGCGGCTCGCTATCTGCTGGATCGCGCACCGGAACGGCAGCGCGACCGTCGCCGGATCGCCCGCTGGATTGCGCATCCGACTGCCCGCCCGATGACGGCGCGGCTGCGGTTTGCGTGCTGCCCGCGCGCAGGATGAACAGCGGGGCTTCGCGCCAATCGGGCGGCGGCTCGGCGCGCTTCTCCGGCGTATCGGGTGTGGCCGCACCGCCGAGCAGCGGCAATAGCGCGGCGACATACGCGCGGGTTTCGGCGGGCAGCGGGCGGCCGGTCGCGCGATGATCGTCGTAGCGGCCGGGACCGGCATTGTAGGCGGCGAGCATGGCCGCGACATTGCCATAGCGGTCCCACATCTCGCGCAGATAGGCGGTGCCTGCGAGGATGTTGTCGTGCGGATCATAAGGATCGCGGCCGAGCCGATAGCGCACGCGCAAACCCGCCCAGGTGTCGGGCATGACCTGCATCAAGCCGAGCGCGCCGGCTGTCGAGATCGCGCGCACGTCGCCCGCGCTTTCGGCGCGCAGCACGGCGCGAATCCAGTGCTCGGGAATGCCGAAGCGCTGCGATGCCTCGGTGATGTGCGCGCGGTGCGGATCGGCGACCGGGCGCATGACGGACGCCGATTGCGCGATCGTCACCGTCGGCCCGGCCGGCAGCGTGAGCGTGACGGCGAGGAGAAGAACGGCATAGCGCCGTGACGATCGTTCTCCGCCGAACCGCCAGCCTGCCAGCGTGCTCGCTGCGGTCAAGGGTGCGCGCAGAGCGCCGGCCGATGGCCGCCCTTGACCTTCGCTGTGCGCGCCGGCCGACTTGTGGTCGAGCGGGACGAAGGAATGAGACGGCCTTCCCGCGAACAAAGGAATGATGGGAGCGCGCACCGATCAGCTCCGATCTTCGCGCGCCCGCTGGCGCTTCCATGCGAGCCGGAAGGTGCGTCCCTCGTCGTCGGCCTGGAAGAGCGCCGGACGAAACAGTGCGGGGAAAATCGGGCTGTCGATCTCCAGGGCGATGTAGTCCCCGGCGCGTTCGCCGACACGTTTCCACGCCGCGCCGATCTCGGGGCCGTCCTCGTCGTCGAGATGAATGCGCCAGGCGGGCGCGTTGTCGGCGTCGCCCGGATCGATGGCGACGAGCACGATGGCCTCGTCGATGCCGAACAAACGGATGCGGCCGGCATAGCCGTTGGCGGTCGGTTCAAAGAGGGTAGAGGGCATGGTCAGTCTCCTTCGCTGGGGGTGATGGGGATGGTCAGCGCGTCGCCGATGATGTTCGGGCGCGCCAGACGAAGCGGCCGTCGCCGTCCTCGTCGGTCCAGAGCGGCCGCGCGCGGCCGATGACGGTGCGCGCCGGAACGGGGCCGAAGTAGCGGCCGTCCAGGCTGTCGCGGACACCGGGATTCATGAGGAAGAGTTCGCCGGGCGCGATGATGTGGCAGCCCTGCCAGACGGGCAGATCGCGGCCGATCCGGTCGCGGTCGAGCCCATCGCCGATCGCTACGCCATCGACCGTGACGGTGCGGCCAGTGCGGCAAACCTGCTGGCCAGGAAGCCCCGCGACGCGCTTCAGGAGCGGCACGCCGTTGCCGACATAGCCGCGCGCGACCATGAAATGGGCGAGCGGTTCGGGAGGAATGACGGCGACCAGTTCGGGCACGGCCAGCCGATCGGCCGGGGCGATGGCGTAGAGCCCGACCGGCGCGCTGGCGGTGACGTTCCAGACCAACCGTGTCGGCATGTCGGTCACGGCGGTCGCGGCGATGGTGATGACGGCAAGCGCCGACACCGCGACGATGCGGCGGCGGCTCATGGGTCAATCCTCCGGCGGCCGATCCACGCGGCATGGCGCTCGGGCGTGTAGGCGTTCGGCTCCAGACCGGCGGAAAGCCGGTTATGGACGTGCCGCCAATGGTCGGGCGACGCCTCGGCCGGATCGAGGCCGAGCGCTTCCACCGCGTCGATCGCGGCAAGCGCGCGCTGGACCTTGGGCCAGCCGTCGATCCGCAACAGGATGTCGCCGCCCGGCTGCACGAAGGGCAAGGTCTGGAAGGGCTCGCCCCGGCCGATGGCGCGCACGATGTCGA
This sequence comes from Parvibaculum sp., assembly GCF_045863935.1. Lineage (GTDB taxonomy): Bacteria > Pseudomonadota > Alphaproteobacteria > Parvibaculales > Parvibaculaceae > Parvibaculum. Next base: position 119,764 of record NZ_BTVP01000004.1, read on the forward strand.
TGCGTGAAACGACTGTGCCGTGCTCGCCCGCCGCCCAGCGGACGAAGGCGAAGATGCTGTCGGGCGCGAAGCCGACGATGCTGCGGCGACGGTCGAGGATCTGTTCGTAGCTCTTGCGCCCGAACCTGATCCAGCGCTCGACCTTGCGTTTCTCGAAGGTCAGTTCGACCATGGTGGTGAATGGTGCGGGTCCGTCCGGCTGCGGACGGCCATGGGCGCGGTGGGAGGCTTTGCCGCTCATGGCAGCTCTCCGTCGCGGCCGGGAGTGTCATGCGCGAACAGGTCGCGCAGCACGTCGGCGACGGACCTTGCGGCACCGGCACCACGTTTCGCGCGCGTGTGCGCCTCAGAAGAAAAGTTAGATTCTTGGTTAGACTCTAAGTTAGCGCCTGGATTCCGCTTTGCAGGCCAAAGGCTTAACTGGGGTTCGTGCGCCCGAAGTCCCGATAGTGCCGCGCCTGAAGTCCCGATACCCTTTGCGCCCGAAGTCACGAGCGTTTCCACACCCTTTTCAACAGGCACTGTGGATGTGCCCGCGGGCCGGATTTGCAGCAGCTCGCGGCGGCCTTCGCGGTAGATTTCGAGGCGGTATCCGAGCAGCGATTGCTTGGCGGCGATGCGGCGCAGATCGAGCGCGAAATCGGAAATCCGCGCCATGCTGCCGGATTTCTGGTGAAGGTGCGCGACCTCGAACAGCCAGCCGTGCGGCTGATGTCCGGCATGTTTTCGGGCGACGCGATAGAGCCACCGTTCGATGCCGCCGGTCAGCCGGAAGTAGGCCGGGTCGATCGCCAGCACGAGCGAGCGATCGGTGACGCCGCGATAGAACCAGTCCGGCAGGACGAACTCCATGCCCTCGACGCGGCCGTCGCGGGTGGTCAGTTCCTCCCATTCGTTGATCCAGGAGAATTGATGCCGGCGCCAATGCTCGCCCTGCCGGATCGTCGTGCGGATGGACGTCGATTGCAGGCGGATGAGTGCGTTCTTGAGCAGGCGATACTCGCGCGCGCCGGTGGCGCGGCCGGTTGCCATGAGGAGCTGATACGGCGTGAAGCGGAAAAAGCGCGAGGTGCGCAGGCCGTTGTTCTCGGCCGCGACGATCTGCGAGGCGGCCCAGATGAGCACGTCGGCGTCCCAGATGGTCGCCATGCCGTAGTCGGCCATGCCGAACACCTCCACGCGGACGCCGCTGGATTCGTAGAGGATCGGCGCGGTGCGCTTGGCCTTGGCGAGCGAGAAGAACGGCCGTTCCATCAGGTCGCGTTGATCGCGGGGGCTCGCGTCGCCGGTCGCGACCACGAAGGGGTCGAGGCGGCTGCGCTCGCTGGCGTCGTGGCTAGACTGCGCGGCGGCGGGGCGATGATCGTCGTCGTGCAGCATTCAGCACTCGCCCCGCTCTTGCGGCGTCAGCGGGCGGGCCGGGAAGACCGTGCCCGCGTTCGGATCGCGGGTGGATTTGCGGGTGCCGATCTCGGTCCAGGCTTCGAGATCGTGAATGGTGTAGAGGACGCGGCCACCGACCTTGCGATAGGTCGGGCCGGTTCCGTAGGTGCGATGCTTCTCAAGGGTGCGGATGGAGATGCCGAGGAAGCGCGCGGCTTCCTGTGTGCGCAGCAGGCGCGGCGGCATGTCCGCATTGGGGCGGATGGCCATAGGATCACCTCTGGATCATGGGTTGGTGCACGCTGCCGTCGTGGCGGCGGGCTATGGCGAACCATGGCGAGGGATCGGCGGCCGGTAGCGTGCCGCATTTGCGCTTATGCGCTGGCGGCACCCCGCGAAAAGACCATCACGAAGCGAAGAAGTTTTGGTAATTCAGTGGCTCATTGCCTGCCGTGTGGATTCGGCGAAGACATCGCCATGCGGTTCGGTTATGACTGGTAACGGAGCAGAGACGCGCTGCTCCGGGGCGTCGAAACCCCTCACGAACGGTTGGTGCTGGCCGTTACGGCACCGAACTCCTTGACCTTATGGTCGGGGAGCCTGTGGCGTATGCAACAGGTTCACCCGAACTAAAGGCCACGGGGCCGTTTCGTGACGGTTTCGAACTCCCCGATCACCAAGAGTCATAGAGGATGTTTGCGGGGGCGTACCGCAGACCAAATCTCCTCGGCATTGGGGAGTTGTTATGCAAATCGATCTCGATCCTGACGTGGCCGATGAAGCACCAACAGTAAACGTCGTCACGCCCTATGACGAGCAGCACTACGTCACCTATCTGCGTCTTCTCGATGCCAGCCGGGACGGCGCGGACTGGCAGGAGGTGACGCGCGTTGTCTTGCACCGCGATCCCATCGCCGAGAAATCGCGCAGCCGCCGTTGCTGGGAAAGCCATCTAGCTCGCGCGCAATGGCTCTCAGGCTCGGGCTATCGGCGCATTCTGGAACAGGCGGTCGCGGCGGTGCGCGGCGACAAACCGATATAGCCTTATTTGCCGGATGCCTTGAGCGGGTAGTGCAGCAGCAACCTGTAGCCGCCGCGCATCATCTTGATGCCATGCGCCACCAGACGGCGGGCCTTGTTCTTGCGCGGATCGACCTCGAAATCCTCTTTCGTGCCGCTGAACCCAAGCAGGACTTCCGAAATGGCGCGGTAACTCTCGCCGCGAAGGCGAGCGTCCAGCGCGCGCAACGACAAGATATGCCATTGCCGAAGTTGGGCGGGCAGCGCACGGAAGTCACGCCCCGGTTGATGGCCCTTGAGCGCGCGGACCAGTCGGCGGGCAGCATGAGAACGAAGATCGTAGAAGGCGTCGATCGGCAGGACTGTGCCATAGAATGCCGCCGCATCGGGAACGGCGTGCGGCAACCAGAACTGATGCGCGACACCATCGACCTGCCAGATGCCATGCCAGCCATCGGTAGCCTGGCGCAGGTCGAGACCGTCAAGATGCGCCAGCGTAACTATTGGCTCGGTCTCTCCGTTGCGATGCTGCACCGGGGAAAGCCAGATGGCCTGCGGTTGAAGGCTTGGGCTCCAGAATAGGGCCTGCCGATCAGATGGGGTTTCAGGATCGGTCGGAAAATCGCAACCCCCAGCGTTGCACAAAGGCTTCCAGCCGTTCTGGGGCCGGCTTGCTCGATGCGGTGATAGCCTGAAACTCACGACGATAGTCGTCGTCGCGGCGGAGATATTCCCAAGCGAAACCGGCAGCGGGTATGCTCTTGGCAAATTTATAAGCCGCCGGAGAACGCCAATCGATGCTCAGCATGGCGTTGCCTCCCTATACCGGACACATGCAAAGCAACGCCCGGATAGAGAGCTTCAAGCATTGGTTGAAATAACTGTAGCCGCGCTGTCAAGATAACTGGATCGCCTAAATCGATCAATATTTAGGTTATTTTCTTCTTAATAGAGCTTGTGTGCTTTTGCGAGCCGGGCGTGGCCCGGCGAGCGCGGCCATGCTTTCGGCAGGGCCGCGCTGCCGATCCGAGCCGTCGGATCGGCATGGTCGCGACAGCCTTGCGGTCAGAGGCACGAATGCCTCGCCGGCCTACGCAAAGGGGTCTACTTCGGAGACGATGCTATCTTCATCGCCGTCATATTCGGTGGCGGGGGTCACGCTCATGGTGCCGTCGCCGGCGCGGAAGACGACGATGACGACCATCAGGGTGGCGGCCAGGCTGACGGCGTAGGCGTTGGCGGCGGTGAGGCTCATGATCCGGCTTCCGTTTTGGCGGGGACCATCCCCGCTCGACGGCGGCCGAAGTGTTCAGGTCTGGGCCGGGGTCATCGCGTAGGCGAAGCTGAAGCGACCGCACGCTTGCGTAGCGGACCCCATGAGGGTTGACCCTGGAAGGCCGGGACCGGAACCAAGGTTGAGCCCAAAGAGCGGGGTGGTTCGCGCCACTTCGGAAAAGAGGCCGGATGAGCGTCACCGTCGTCATCGCTGGTTTCGCGACACTGGCTCCTTGATGGCCGCATCGTCCGTCGTGATCCTCGGGGCGCTTGGGACGCCCGCCACCGAATATGACGATGCCGTGTGCGCCGGCCTCCCGATCCTTCCGCGTCGACCGGGGAGGGCGCGGTCTAGCGGCAAATCTGGCGGCGATCTCGCCCCGTCTTGGCGGCACTCTCGCGCGAACATGAAAAATCCCGGCGGCTTTCGCCGCCGGGTTCTTTCCTTCCGATCAGAACGGGATGTCGTCATCCATGTCGCGCTGGTCGTCGTTGTCCTCGGCCTGCTTTGCCCGGCTGAGGAAGTCGACCGTCTCGGCGATGATCTCGCAGCCGTAGCGGTCGTTGCCCCGCTGATCGGTCCATTTGGTGTAGTGGATGCGGCCGCGAACCAGAACCTTCATCCCCTTGTCGCAATGCGCCTGGACCGTCTTGCCGAGACCGTTGAAGACGGTGATCCGGTGCCATTCGGTGTCCTGCACCCGGCGGCCTTCGCTGTCGCGGACGACCTTGCCTTCCGAGTAGCGGGGGCGCGAGGTCGCGAGGGTGAAGTGGGTTATGCTCGTGCCGCTCTGGGTGTTGCGGGTTTCCGGGGTCTGGCCGATGTTGCCGGCGAGGATGACGATGTTCTGCATTTTCAGTCTCCGTTGCTTCCCGGAGGGATCATTCCCTCCGACGAGACCCGAAAAAGGACGTCTGGAGACTCCTGCATCGCCGCCCTTGGCGGCGGCTTGACCCGCAAGGTCCGGGTGGTGCGGGCAGCCGCGCTTGCGCGGCAACACGGCCGGAAACCGCGGGGGTTGCCGGAGGAAACAGAACGGACTTAGGGGATCAGTCAGTCGGGGGGATTGGTGCGTCCGAAAGCCCGATGGAGACGCCTTTTCAGAACCATCGTCCTTGCCGGTGCGATGCCCGGATCAGGCCCCAGCCCGCATCGACGCCCTGCGCATCGTATCAGCCCGTTTCAACCCGATCACCCGCATCGCTGCGACGGGAAAAGCCAATCGTCTGCGCGAAGCGCCTGCCGGATTATCAGGACACCGACGGGACAGGCTCGAATCCCGCGACAGGCGATGGCGTGGGTCCTGACCATGCGCGTGGAGGATGACGGGCTCGCGGCCACGGCCGTCACGCAGCCAAGGGACCGGCCGGCATTGCGCCGACCTTCTCCGCGCCCGGATATCCGCCGATGTCGGTCTTCTCGATGCCGAGTGAAGCGCGCCAGGAACGACACGATCGCCGCGCCACGGCTTTGACGCCGGCCTCTGACCGGAAGGTGAAACCGGCGGGGAATGCTGCCGGGATCGGCATGGGAGCGCTGGAGCGCCGCCACCTCAACGGGCGGGGCTGGAGCTTGCGACGCCGTTCAGATTGATGAGGGCGGCGATGCCGACGACCAGTCCGCTCGCGCCGCAGAGCAGGTTCAGCGCGAAGCCTGAGTCGATCATGGTCTTCGTCGCGCCATGCACCAGCGCGTAGCCGGCGATGGCCGAAGGCGCGGCGAACAGCGCGAGCGCGCCGAGGCGCAGGGCCGGGTTCTTCGCGAAGCCGAGGACCGCGAGGACCAACAGGACCGAGGCGAGCGCCGCGCCGAGGGCAGCGACGGCGGACATGAGGAAGCCGGCGCCGGCCCCATGGACATATTGGAACGCCGTGATGGCGGTCATCACGGGCAGCGCATAGATCGCGAGGTGCCAGGCGATCACGGCAAGGGTGATGGTCAGTGAGGCGGCGAGAAGGATCAGCGTCATGGAAACCTCCGGGTGAACGGATGAGGATCACGACAGGCTGCTTCTGGATACGCTCTACCTGCGACTATGTTGCTTCGCCGGTTCTTCGCAAAAGATAAGAGTGAGCTTTGATCCGCTCGTCAAGTCAGCTTGGGGAAGCGGATTTGCTTTATAGGGGCGCCAGGACTGTGCGTTGGGGAAAGTAACGGTGAACGGGCGGCGCTCCCGAACTGGCGTCACCCCCGGCGCAATTCTATCTGTGTTCGCAAAGGGGGATTCATGCCGACGACAATGTGTGAACTGGCGACCAAGCTGCCGCTCTTGATCGGCCAGCTTCTCGATCGCGAAAGCCATCTTGAGCGCGGGCGTTTCCGGGAGGAGACGATGACCGATATTTTCACGGGCGCGCTGGCTGCGTTTGCCGGCCCCAATCTCGTGATTCAATATCCGATCGAAGTCGATACTGGCGGCGATCTTGATCTGCGCTTCTGGCACGCGGAGAGCCGCCGCAACCTCTGCGTCAGGATTCAGGCCAAGCGCCTGAACGCCGCGGACAAGGGCTCGAAAGCGGTCAAGATCAAACATCGCGCTTACAATGAGCTGCTTCACTATCCGCCGACGGCGACGGACTACCAGTTCCGGGTTCTGCGCGACGCGCCTGATCCGTGGATACCGCTCTATATGTTTTACAATCATCATAGCGTAACGCGCGATCCCGCATTCGTCAGGACAACGCCGACCATCAAGGGGATCAATCTGGCCTTTGCCAGCGACATCGCCGATGAGCTTGAGGTGAAACTGGCCTCCGCGTCGGCAACGCCGAGGAAGATCAAGCACCACAAACGGCTCAGCCATCTGCGCAAGCATTTCTTCGGGATCGAGGCGATCCTGTGCCCGCCGGGAGACTGGAAGGGCGAAGCCGTTCCTCCGCCGGATTTCGTGCAGCAATCCCTGAGAGAGAGGTATCGCTGGGATGCCCCTGGCGTGAAAGGCAGGGACGATGTGGATGCGGTCATCCGCCGCCTTCTGGAGCCCACCGGCCTCGTCGTTGCTAGCGATGTCGGTCGCCGCTTGCCGGATGGCCCGGCGATCCGCGTCAGGCAACGTGACGTCGAGGTTCCGACGATTACCTTCATTTCCGGTCGAACCAGTGATGACCGGACGCCGACCATCACCGACAATCCTGGCGGTCAATAAGGCCGGGGTGGACGGCGGCGCTTACGCGCCGCCGTCGAACTTCATGACCGGGATGCCGAGCTTGCGGGCCTTGTCGGCGAGGTTGTCCTGAATCCCGGTGCCGGGGAAATGAATTACGCCGATCGGCATGGTGTCGAGTATCGCGTCGTTGCGTTTGAAGGGAGCTGCCTTGGCGTGCTTGGTCCAGTCGGGCTTGAAGGCGACCTGCGTGACCTTGCGATTGTCGGCCCATTTCGCGGCGATGAGTTCGGCGCCCTTCGGGCTTCCGCCGTGCAGCAGCACCATGCCCGGATGCTTGGCGTGAACCTGATCGAGCTTGGCCCAGATCAGGCGGTGATCGTTGAAGTCGAGACCGCCGGTGAAGGCGATCTTGGGGCCGGCGGGCAGCAGCACCTCATTTGCGGCGCGGCGCTTGGCGGCGAGGAAATCGCGGCTGTCGATCATCGCGGCGGTCAGGTTGCGATGGTTGACCATCGAGCCGGTGCGGGGCCGCCAGATCGAATGGGTGTTGCGCTCGAAGTGTTCGGCGGCTTGGTCGCGCATTAATTCAAAGGCGTCGCGCCGTTCGAGAAGGGTCTGTCCCTCGGCCGTCAGGCGTTCGAGTTCGACCGACTTCACCTCGGAGCCATCCTGTTCCCGCTGGAGGCGGCGCTGGGCGACTTCGTTATCGTCCAGCTCGCGTTCGATCCGGTCGGTGGCGCGGTGGAAGAGGTTGACCGTGCCCCAGAGCAATTCTTCGAGGTCGGGTTCGAGGCGGGTGTCCGCGAGCGTCACCACGAGGGCGTCGAAGATGTCGGCGATGCTGCCGGCGACAACATGGCCGTCGGGGAGCGGCCGCGGGTCCGGTTCGTCCTCGAAGGGGCGGTAGCCGTAGAGCGTTAGTTCCTGGAGGACGTGATCGGTCGGGGAGGAGGCGTGGTGGGGTTCGTAAGCGGTGTCGTGTTCTTCGGTCATGGCGGACTTCCTTCGTCTCGTGACCGCGCCCATCGCGGCCTTCATGGCGACGAAGGCGGCGGGCGGGACGGACCTGCACCTGACGCGAAGCGGAAGGCCGGAACGCAGAGGAGGATGGCGAAGGCCGTCGATTTTGCCTCGCGATGCAAAGCGCCCCTCGGGGGCGCGGCGGAAAATCGTCGGGCGCAGCTATTGCCTGTCCGGCCCGGCTGCTGCCCGATCGCCCTCTCAGAAGGCCGTGGGTGCGGCTCCTTGAGACGAAAGCTCCGCCAGCATCGTGACCGACACGACGCCGCGAGGCTCCATCACCCTCCCTTGCCGGTCAGACCGCCAGGGACATGAAGCGGGCGACGTCCTGGGGGATGATCTGGTCCCGCAGCCGTGCCGCCAATGTGTCGCGGCCGAGCAGCCGGAGATCCTCGTTGAAGTCCCCGAGGCGCGGTGTGAGCACCACCGTCTCGATCCCGACCGCGCTGGTGCGCTCGATCAGGGTCGTCATTGCGCCGTCGCCCGCCGGATCGTTGTCGCGAGCGATATAGAGCCGCCGCAGCGTCGCCGGGAACAGGATGGCGCAGAGGTGGGCGGCCGAGAGCGCCGCCATGGACGGCAGGGTGGGCAGGACGGATCGGACGGACAGCACCGTTTCGATGCCTTCGCCGGCCGCCATCACCTCCGAGCCCATGCCGAAGCGGACGGCCGACCCGAGAAGATCACCCATCGCACGCCGGGGTGTCTCGATGGGCGCGCGGCCGAGACGCGCTTCGCTGAAGCCAACAGGGTCGAGCCAGGTGCGATGCGCGCCGGTCAGTTTGCCGGAGAGGTCGGTGACGGCGGCGATCATCGCGGGCCAAGTCTCGGTCGGTGCGTGCTCGTCGGGCCGATAGTAGCAGCGCGGATGGAAGCGCAGCGCGCCGGTTTCATGCAGGGCCGTGATGGCGCGGTCCCGCAGATAGGTCTCCACGCGCGTTCGCGCGATGGACCGCGACATGGCGAAAAGCCGCTCCGCCGCTTCTGCCGACCCTGCCGGTGCGGGTGCGACGCTCCCCTTCAATCTCCCCGGTTCCGGGTCGGGATGGGGCAGACTGAGGAAGGTCCGCGCTTCCTCGGCCACGTCCTTGAAGTCGATGAGACCGCAGCTTTCGCGGATGACGTCGAGAAGATCGCCATGCTCGGCCGTCGCCGCATCGGTCCATTTGCCCGCCGCGCCCTTGCCGGTTTCGGAGCCCTTGAGGCGCACGAACATCGAGCGGCCGGGTGTGTTGCGGACATCGCCGACCAGCCAGTAGCGGCCTTCGCGGTGCCCCGAGGACAGATAGTGGCGGCATACCGCCTCGGCCTGACGGCCGAGACGGATCGCGAGTTCGCCGGCGTCGAGGCGGGCCATTACGCGGCCTCCTTTTCGCCGATGCGCTGGACGGGCCAGCGTTCGAGCAGCCTGCCGACGACGGCCGCGCCCTTGTTGTCGGTCGGCACGAACATGCGCAGCTTCCACGAAATGATCTCGTGGAAGAGGCCGTAGGCCGAGAGCCGCTCGCGCATCGTGTCGGTGAAGCCGGAGAATTCGATGCGGTTGGCGCCCATGACGCGGACACGCCGAAGCTGAAGGCCCTCGGCGAGATCGAGAATGGTGCGCCCGTCCATCAGCGCCATGAAGGCGTCGTCCGCCGTGAGCGTCGTGGCGCCGGTCGTGGTCGCGTTCGCGGCCCATGCTGGGGAGACCTTGCGGCCGATGATGCGCTCGCCGTCATCGGTCTGGAGCCGATACACGCGCGTCGACTCGTTCGGCAGGCGTTTCCAGATCGGCAGCAGGAGGCCGGTGACGACGTGGATGGTGCTGTCGGAAAATTCCGGCACCTCCGCGATCTCGGCGGCCCAGGCCGTCGCGAATGCGGCGTGATCGGCTTCGATCCAATGCGTTTCGCCCATGGCCTTCAGCGGAATGTTATGCGCCTCCATCGGCCGCAGCAGCCGCACCCGACGCTCGATCTCGCCATCGTCGAGCATGATGCTCGTCGTCGGCACCTGCACGGCGGCGTGGCCGGAGCGCTCGTTGATGAGGAGCCGGGCGCGCCGGTCATCGAGATGGCCGAGCGCCGCGTCCAGCGACAGCGGACGGTTGCGCTCGCGCTGGGTGATGGTCAGCAGCCGGGTTTCCGCGCCGGTGCCGGGATGGGCGTAGATGGTCTTGCGGTCGGTGACGATGAACCGCTCGGCGCTCAGCGTTTCCAGGCCGACATCATAGGTGCCGTTCGCGACCGCGCCCTCGATGCGCGCCGTCAGAAGCTGCTCGAAGGCGGTAAAGAGCACGCCCTGAAGCTCGATGGTCAGCGCCAGCAGGCGATTGAGGAAGGTCGTGATCGGCGGGAGTTCATCCTTGATGCCGGTCGAGTCCATCAGCTTCAGGCCGGTGGCGGACTCGAAGCGGTCGAGCGAGCAGCCATCGACCTTGCCGCGCACCAGAAGGAGATAGAGCTGGCGTAGCGCATCGCGCGCATAGGCGCTTTCCAGATTGTCCTCGGGCCGGAACAGGCCCTGACCGCCGGTCTGGCGCTGGCCG
>NZ_BTVP01000005.1:0-115809 GCF_045863935.1 Parvibaculum sp.
TGGTTCAGATGGACACCTTCCCGGCCGAGCAGGATATGAAGCCGGCGATAGCCGATGCGGGCGAGGGGACGAGCGTCAGCGCCAGGTTGTGATCTTCAGCGGCGCCCCGCGAAGGGATGCGTGCTCGATAGCCCGCCATCGACGGCGATGGCCTGTCCGTTGACATAGGACGCATCGTCGCTCGCGAGGAAGAGCGCGGCCTGTGCGATTTCCGGCGGCAGGCCGTAGCGCTTCAGCGGGTTGAGCTGGCCGATCTTGTCGTCCGAACCGCGCGCGCGGGCGCCGTCGAAAATCGGCTTCGTCATTCCCGTCTCGATGAGGCCGGGGCAGATCGCGTTGACGCGCACGCCGGTGCCGTAGAATTCGTTGGCGGTGGTCTGGACGAGGCTGATGACGCCGGCCTTGCTTGCGCTATAGGGCGTGCCGCCGGCATTGGCGCGCAGTCCCGCGACGGAGGCGGTGCAGACGATCGAGCCCTTGCCCTGGGCGATCATGTGGCGGCTCGCATGTTTGATGGCGAGGAAGGGGCCGATGAGATTCACGGCGAGGATTTCCTTCCAGTAGTCCACCGTCTGCTCGTGCAGCGGCACGAGCCCGCCGCTGATGCCGGCATTGGCATAGACGACGTCAAGGCCGCCGAACTCGGAGAGGCAATGATCGACAAAGCCCTTCACGGCCGCTTCGTCGCTCACATCCGCGGCGACGGAGGAAACAGCGCCGCCTTCCTTGCGGATCATTTCCGCCGTTTCGTCGACCGCGGCCTCCACCCGGTCGATGGCGACGACCTGCGCGCCTTCATGCGCAAAAAGAAGGGCGCTGGCGCGGCCAATGCCGCTGCCAGCGCCCGTTACGATGGCTCGTTTCCCGGACAGTCTTCCCATGATCTTGTCTCCCTGAATCGCATTTCGATGATGCGACTTTAGGGGCAGGGAAGCGCTGGGAACAGGCGAAAGAGGATCAGAAGTCCTTGCCAGCCGACACGGCCCACTGAACCTGGCCCTGCGCGCCGTCGATCGTGCCGGAGCTGCCGACCGCCGGGGCTTCCTCGATGGGAGCCGTGCAGTTTTCCGGCGCATCGCCGACCTTGGTGCAGATCGTGTTGTCCGAAACGCGCCAGGAGCCCGGAGCCTCCGAACCGTCGGCGCCCTTCACCACGATGCTGGAAGCGTCGGGGTAATAGATCTTGGTCACGGCGCCGTCCGGCCCGGTGAGTGTCACGGTGTTGCCGACGAGGCCGTCACCCACATTGGCAAGCGCCGCACCGGCGAAGGCGAAAGTGGAAACCGCGACTGCGAGTACGAATTTTTTCATGGATACCCTCCCAAATTATATCCTTGTCCGGAGCAGGGACCTTTCCCTTGCCCGTTAACCACGAACTCTACATGCCCGCCCGGGCGGCGCAAGAGCGGCGCGGCAAGGCGGGAGGAAGAGTTAGCGGCGGAAGCCCGGCGGCTTCAGGAGGAAGATGATGAGCCAGATCGGAATGAGCACCATGGCGCCGAGCAGGAAATGCGGCAGCGCCCAGCCGATCCCCTCGCGCACGAAGGCGAGGATGGCCTCGGGCGTGAAGCCGACATCCTGAAGAACCTGCTCTGCTGTTATGTCGAACGCGTTGAGCAGCGCGCCGATGGCCACCGCCCCAATGAAGAATTTCATCAGCGTCGACAAGGCGTTCTGGATCATGAAGGCGCCGCCCCGGTCCCGACGAATCACTCAAGGCCAGTCTAGACGGGACCGCAGCCCGGGACAAAGGCCCCGAAACTACTGCCCGAACAGCTTTTTCAGCGCGTCTTCGGGGCTCTGCTTCGGCTCTTCCGCCGTTTCGCCCCCTGTGGTGCCGGTCTCGCCCGTCTCTCCGCTTGCGCTGCCGTCGTTCGCGGGCTCGCCCATGAGGCCCTTCAGCAGGCTCTTGCCCTTGTCTTCCTTGATGGAATCGATGGTCTGCTTGATGTTCTCGCGGTTCTGGATCATCGATTTCAGGTCCGGCGCGAAGCGCGGATTGGACCATGAGCCGGTGATGAGGACCGGCACCTCGATGCCCTTGGCTTCCGACGAACCGCCCTGGCCCTCGAGCGTCGCCGCGAGCTTCGGCTCGACGCGGTAATCGAGCGTCTTTTTGGGCATGTCGGCCGTGCCTGCCCCCGTCACGCGGATGAGCGGCGAAAGGAGCTTCAGGTCGTCATTCTTCAGGATGCCGTTGGTGATCGTGAAGGTGCCGCCGAGCTCGGAGAAATCCGTGTCCTGCGTGCCGCCGGACTGCCAGCCCGTTGTGGCGGCGCTCAGAACCGTACGGGTGAGCTGCGCGAGGTTGATCCCCTTGATCTTGCCGTTGGTGAATTTCACGCTGCCATTGCCGTTGAGCGCCGAGACCATGTCACGCTGGCTGCGTCCGGCGGTGGTGACGGCGATGTCGAGGGCGGTCTTGCCCTCGAGCCGTTTGAAGTCGGCCGCATCGGTAAGGAAGGGCGCGGCCGAAAGTCCGGCCAGCGCGAAATTCGCATTCACCTTCGGCGTGGCGCCCGCGCCGTTCACGGTGAGCTTGCCCGAGCCCTGGCCTTCATAGAGCGCAAGCTTCGAGAGATTGGCGTCAAGCACGCCATTCGAAAGCTTCAGCGCCAATGCGCTTTCGCCGACCTTGAGCTTCTGGAAGAGGATTTCGCCCGCCGAGAAAGTGAAATCGGCATCGGCCGCCTTGAGCCCCGAAAGGTCGATAGGCTCGGTGCTCCAGCCCTCGTCGCCGCCGGAGCCGCCACCGGAACCGCCGCCGCTCTCGCCACCATTCGCGAGATAGGTGTTCACGTCGATCCTGTCGACGGCGAGCTTGCCCTTGATGTTCGGCCGTGCGCCGCCCGTGCCGACCGACAGGTCGCCCGTCGCATTCATGCCGTCGAAGGCAATCTTCGCGCCCGAGAACCGGTAGAGATTGTCCGTGCCGCTCGCCTTGCCGCTGATGGTGAGCCGCCCGAAGCCTTCGCCCGCAGGCATCGGGCTCCCCGTCCAGGCCGCGAGCTCGCGCACCGAAGGGACATCGAGGTCGACCGCGCCGGAAAAGGCGATGCCGTCGATCACCTTGAGCGTGCCTTCATAGGAGGTCGTCAGCTTCGGCGCCGAGACGGCGAGCGTCACGGGCGTCTCGCCGCCTTCCGTGAACGCGCGGGGACGCGCAGCCTTGAGGTCGATATCGATTTCATCGCCGTTCCAGACGAGTGAGCCGTCCGCGACGAAAGGTTCGTCGAGGCCCGGCATGGCAAGGTCGATATTGACGCTCTCCATCGCGTAGCTCGCGCCCGACTGCGCATTGCGATAGGTGGCGCTGCCGTTCTGGATAGATACCTCGCCGAGCCGGAACTCGCTCACCGCCGGGCCGCCGCCTTGCGAGGGCGCGTCCGGCGCCGCGGGTGCGGCCTGACCCTGAGCGCTTTCGAACTGCCAGTTCGGCGTCCCGTCCTTGCGGATTTCGAGATGGATGATCGGGTCGACCAGCACGAAACTGTCGATTTCCACATTGCCGCTGAAGAGCGGAACGAGCTTCAGCGCCGCCCGCATCTCTTTCATCGAGGCCATTTCCGCGTCCCGCGCCCATTTCGGGTTCGAGAAGCCGACATCGCCGATCGAAATCGCAATGTTGGGGAAGAGGGAGAGGCCGATATCGCCGTCGATGCGCAGGTCCCGGCCCGTCTGTGCCTTCACGAGTTCGGCCACTTTCGCCTTGTAGGTCTCCATCGGGATCAGCATGGGGACCACGACGATAGCGGCAACGACGATGAGCAGGAGACCGGCAAGAATGGCGATCAGGCGGGACATGGGAGGCTCCGGTTTTGTTCTCGCCACACTGGGGGCGAAATATGGCTGCAGCATGATAGTGCAGTGGAAAGCGCGGCGCATCCCCCGGAGGCTCTACCCTTTCGCGGAGCCGCCAAATTGCACTAAGTTGCGGCACGCGCGGAAGGAGCGGCCCTTATGACCACAGCAATCGACATGAATGAAGTCCCCTTGTGGACGCCCTCCGCAAAGGCCGTTGCGGCGTCGAACATGGGCGCGTTCGCAGATTTCGTGAACGAACGGCATGGACTGTCGCTGGCCGGTTACGACGCGCTCCACGCATGGTCGGTGGCCTCGCCCGATCTCTTCTGGGATGCGATATGGGACTTCACCGGTGTCATCGGTGAAAAGGGCCAACGGGTGCTCGTCGATGCCGGGAAGATGCCCGGCGCGGCGTTCTTCCCCGATGCCCGGCTCAACTTCGCCGAAAACCTGCTGCGGGAAGAAGGCGGCGAAATCGCTCTCCTCTTTAACAATGAAGGTGAAATGGCCGCGCCCGTCACCCGCGATGCCTTGCGGCGCGATGTCGCGCGCTTCGCCGCCATATTGAAATCATGGGGCGTTGGCGAAGGCGACCGCGTTGCCGCCTTCATGCCGAACTGCCCCGAAACCATTGTCGCCATGCTCGCGGCCGCGAGCATTGGCGCGGTCTTCTCGTCGTGCTCGCCCGATTTCGGCGTGAAGGGCGTGCTCGACCGCTTCGGCCAGATCGAACCGAAGGTTCTCGTTGCCTGCGACGGCTACCGCTATGCGGGCAAGGTGCTTCCCGCCCACGACAAGCTCGGCGAAATCGTTGCCGGTCTTCCCTCGCTCGAACATGTCGCCATCGTCCCCTTCATCGGCGAGGGAAAGAAGGAGCTCGCGAAGGCGGAGGACTGGCCCACGCTTCTCGCCTCCGCGCCGGAAGCATCGCTCTCCTTCGCGCGTCTGCCTTTCTCGCATCCGCTCTACATCATGTATTCGAGCGGTACGACCGGCATCCCGAAATGCATCGTTCATTCGGCGGGCGGCACGCTTCTTCAGCACCTGAAGGAGCATCGCCTTCACTGCGACATCCGCCCCGGCGAAACGCTTTTCTATTTCACCACCTGCGGCTGGATGATGTGGAACTGGCTCGTTTCGGGCCTTGCGGCGGGCGCGACGCTCGCGCTTTACGACGGTTCTCCCTTCGCGCCGGACGAGCGCGTGCTGTTCGACTATATCGACGCGGCGGGAATAAATGTTTTCGGCACCTCTGCGAAGTTCATCGACGCGGTGAAGAAGTCGGGGCTCAAGCCCCGCGCGACGCACGATCTCTCCTCAATGCGCATGATCCTCTCCACCGGTTCACCGCTCGTGCCGGAGAGCTTCGACTTCGTCTACCGGGATATCAAGACGCACGTCGCCCTCTGCTCGATTTCGGGTGGTACCGACATCGTTTCCTGCTTCGTGCTCGGCTCGCCCATGCTGCCCGTCTGGCGCGGCGAGATACAGGCGAAGGGGCTCGGCATGGCCGTGGAGGTCTGGGACGAGGAGGGAAAGCCGCTCGCGGCGGGGCAGGGCGAGGCAAGCAAGGGCGAACTCGTCTGTACCCGTCCTTTTCCGTCCATGCCGGCCGGCTTCTGGAACGATCCCGACGGCGCGAAATATCGTAGCGCCTATTTCGAACGTTTCCCCGGCGCCTGGTGTCATGGCGACTATGCGGAAATCACGTCGCATGGCGGCATCGTCATTCACGGCCGCTCCGACGCGACGCTCAATCCGGGCGGCGTGCGGATCGGCACGGCGGAAATCTATGCGCAGGTCGAGCAGCTTCCAGAAATCCAGGAGGCGCTCGCCATCGGTCAGAACTGGCAGGGCGATGTCCGCGTCGTGCTTTTCGTCGTGATGAGGGAAGGCGCCGCGCTCGATGCCGCAATGGAAAAACGCATCCGCGATAAAATTCGTGCCGGTGCGTCGCCGCGTCACGTGCCGGCGAAGATCGTCGCCGTCACCGATATTCCGCGCACCAAGTCCGGCAAGATCACCGAGCTTGCCGTCCGCGACATCGTGCATGGACGAGACGTGAAGAACCGCGAGGCGCTGGCGAACCCGGAGGCGCTGGCGCTCTACAGGGATCTGCCGGAGCTCGCCTCCTAGATTGCGTCCGCAAGCAGCAGCCGTCCGCCGAGCCCGGCCTGCGGCACATGCCGTCCCTCGATCCAGGCGCGGATCATTGCGTTGACGGCTTCGGGCGCTTCCTGCTGCACCCAATGCGAGACCTGCGGCAGGTAGCGGATGGTGAAATCGTCCACCAGCTCTTCCGTTCCGTAGGTGAGCTCCTTGCCGAGCGCCGCATCCTCCTCGCCCCAGATCATCAGGGTTGGCGTGTCGAGCTGCGGCGGGTTTGTCCATTCGGCAGGCTTTTCGCCCTGCATCAGCGCGCGATAATAATTGATCATCGCTGTCATCGCGCCGGGAAGCTGCGCGTTCTTGCGGTAGTGGTCGAGCACCTCGTCGGGAAAGCGGCTCTTGTCCACCGCCATGCCGTAAAATGCCTGCGCGATCGCATGCGCGTTGCGCGCGAGAAAGAGCTTCTCCGGCAGCCAGGGAATCTGGAAGAAGAAGACGTACCAGCTCTTCTTGAGCTGCGCCCATGTCCGTCCCCGCGTCGCGAAGAGCGTGGGGTGGGGCAGGTTCATGACGATGAAACGTTCGAGCGGACGCACTTTCCTGAGCGCGAAGGTCCAGCCGATCACGCCGCCCCAGTCGTGTGAGACAAGCGTAACGGGTCCTGTGATCCCGCGCGCGCGGGCCGCGTCGATGAGCGCCGCCACATCGTCGAGAAGGTGCTCGATCCGGTAGTGTTCCTTGCCCCTCGGTCGCGACGTGCCGCCATAGCCGCGCAGGTTTGGCGCCCAGGCCGTGTAGCCGAGTTCGGCAAAGACGGGCATCTGGTGGCGCCAGGAAAACTTGCTTTCGGGAAAGCCATGCAGCAGCAGCGCGAGCTTGTTGCCCTCGCCGCACATGTCGACCTCGAAGGCGAGGCCGTTCGCTTCGATGTAAGCCGTGCCGATCGCTTTGCCGCTCATGGCTCTCCCCGCTCTTGTTCTTGCCGGGGACTATAGGCGATTCCGGCGCGGCGCAAGCGAAGGATCGGCGCTTTTCGTCTCGCCGGGGCCTGACAGAAGGCCGCGAATTCCCTATTGTCTCGACACAATTTGGGGGTCGTGCGGCAAACTGGCGGGGGCGCCGGGCCGCAGGGGCTGCGTCCGTCAGAGGGGGATTTTCATGACCACTCCGTTTACGCCGCGTCACTGGTCGTCGCGGTTCGCCTTCCTGATGGCCGCCATCGGCAGTGCCGTGGGCCTCGGCAATATCTGGCGCTTTCCCTACCTCGCGGGCGAGAACGGCGGCGGCGCCTTCATCCTCATTTATGCGGCAACGACGCTCGCCATCGCGCTTCCGATCCTCATCTCGGAAATCATGCTGGGCCGCATGGGCAAGCAGAGCCCGATCAACGCCATGAGAGCGCTCATCGCCGAACACAAGGCGGCACGCTTCTGGATGCTGATCGGCTGGGGCGGCATTGCCGGCGCTTTCGTCGTGTTGTCCTACTACAGCGTCATCGGCGGCTGGGCGCTCAAATATGTCGAGCTGGCGCTGACAGGCGCCTTCTCGGGTGAGACGGAAGCCGCCGCCGCGGACCACTTCTCGACCTTCGTCGCCGATAGCGGCTCGCTGATGATCTGGCAGACGCTCTTTCTCGTCATCACGGCCGGCATCGTCGCGGCAGGCGTCACCGGCGGCATCGAGCGCGCCGTCGTCATGCTCATGCCGCTTCTCTTCATCCTGCTTGCGGCGATGGCCGTCTATGCGACCACAATGCCGGGCTTCGGCGCGGCCATGCAGTTCATGCTCGCTTTCGATTTCAGCGAGGTCACGCCCGGCACCGTCCTTGCCGCGATCGGACAGGGCTTCTTTTCGGTGTCGATCGCGCTCGGCACCATGATGACCTATGGCGCCTATCTCGACGAGGATGTCTCCATCGGCCAGTCCGCCATCGTGATCGCGGTCGCCGATACGGCCGTTGCCATCCTCGCCGGCATCGCCATCTTCCCGCTCGTCTTCTCCTATGGGCTCGAACCGTCGAGCGGCCCCGGTCTCACCTTCATCACGCTGCCCATCGCCTTCGGCACCATCGGCAATGGTGTGGTGATCGGCGGCGCCTTCTTCATCCTCCTTACCGTCGCGGCGGTCACGTCGGCGATCTCGCTGCTGGAGCCCATCGTCGCCTGGATAGAGGAGGGCGTGCACCTGTCGCGCAAATGGCTCGCCATCATCGTCGGTGCCGCCGCCTGGGTGGCGGGTCTCGGCACGGTCTTCTCGTTCAACAGCTGGTCGGACTTCCACCCCATGGCGCGCTTCGGCGTCATGGAAAAGATGACGGTCTTCGACGTGCTCGACTTCACGACAGCGAATTTGGTCATGCCGACGGTCGGCCTGCTCATCGCGCTGTTTGCGGGATGGGTGCTTTCCGGGCCCGTCGTCGAGGGGGCGCTGGGCGCCAGGGGCAAGGCCTGGTTCCCCTGGTGGCGCTTTGCGCTCCGCTTCATCGCCCCGCTGGGCGTGGTCTCGATCTTCGTGGCTAATGTCTTGATGTAGAGGGGTTTTGGCCTGCCTGCCGATTTTTGCGGACAGCGCCAGCCCGGGCTTGTCATTCGGGCCGGGCCGAATTAAGTTCCCGGCCATCGCGGCGGGCTTTGCGCCCGTTTCCGCTTATCCCGTGCAGCCGTAGCTCAGCTGGTTAGAGCGCTAGATTGTGGATCTAGAGGTCCCCCGTTCGATCCGGGGCGGCTGTACCACCCTTCATTCCTCTCGCGGCACGATGAAGACCGCGCCAAGGATCTGACCGATCTCCTCGCCTCCGGTCGTGAGCGGCAGCAGGAGAGCGTGCATATCGAGAGGTTCCTCCTCTCCGATCCGTGCGACCGGTGTCTTCAGCGACAGGGGGCAGGCAAACAGCAGCACCGCCCGCATCGCCTCGGACCAGCGCGTCCGCATTACTTCGTCCGTGAGTTTCGAGTCGGACGCCGCTTTCATTTCCGAAAACCTCTCGCCCGTCCTGTCGAAGCCCGTTATGGCCGAAAGTTCCGCGCCGGACAGGCGGAACCGGAAATCCGCACCGCCATCGAGCACCTCGACGATCCCGACATGGGGCAGCATTCGCCGGAACTCTTCCGGGCGGATGTCGGCCCGATCGGGGAAGGGTCTTCCGGCGCGCTTTTCCTCCCAGCAGGCAAGCAGGCTGGCGAGTGCCGGATGTTTCGGCCTCTCAAGCAGCGTGACCTTCGCGTCGGCGTCGACCGACCTTGTGATCCGGGTGGAAATGAATGAGGACATCTCTTCCTCTCCGGGCGGAAAACGCCCGGAGCCATATTGCCATGGGAAAGTTAACGGATTCTGCGGCTGCAGCCGCGCAGCGCTCTTGCGCATGGCCGCACCCCGGTGTTTCCTTGCCCGCCACAGGTTCCGGCCACCGGAAATGGCTGCTTTTTCAATCGGTTCCACGGGAGACGGTCGATGACCCTCACAGTCTATGGCGCAAGCCTTTCCCCCTTCGTGCGCAAGGTGCGCGTGTTTCTCGCCGAGAAAGGTGAGGCCTACACGCTCGAACAGGTGAACATTTTCCCGGCGCCCGACTGGTTCCTCGAGATCTCGCCGCTGAAGCGCATCCCGGTCCTTCGCGACGATAGTGAGGGCGCGGATGCGACACTGCCGGACTCCTCCGCGATCTGCGGCTATCTGGAAAAGAAGTTCCCCTCGCCCGCGCTCTACCCGCAGGACGCTTTCCAGTACGGCAAGGCCCTCTGGTACGAGGAATATGCGGATTCCGAACTTGCGGGGAACATCGGCATGGGCACCTTCCGCCCGATGATCGTGAACCGCATGATGGGCAAGGAGGCGGATCGCGAGACGGCGGACAAGACTTTCAATGAAAAACTGCCCCGTTTCTTCGCCTGGCTCGACAAGGAAATCGGCGCGAAGGACTTTCTCGTGGGCGGCGCCTTCGGCATCGCCGACATCGCCGTCGGCACCCAGTTCGTCAATCTCGCCCATGCGGGCTTCCGTCCGGACGAGAAGACATGGCCGAATCTGGCGCGCTATCTGGCGGCCATTCATGCCCGGCCCGGTTTTGCCGCCTGCATCGAGGAGGAGACGGCGCTCCTGAAGAAATTCGGCCTCTGAGCGTCCCGCTTCAATTTCACCGTCAAAAGCGATATGTGTCGGGAAACGCGACGGCAAAAGCCGCCGATAACGACACCCAGGGAGAAACGAAATGGCCGAGAACGCCAGCAAATGGCCTGCCATGACCATTGAGGAGGCGCATGCCTTCCTCACCTCACCAGGCACGCCCTTCGAGATGGAAACCGTCGAGATTCGTGGCGTTCCCATCCGCACCTACAAGAACGCGCCGCCCTCCTTGCGCGCGATTCTCGATCTTGGCCGCGCCTGGGGCGAACGCGAATTCATCATCTATGAGGGCGAGCGCCTCACCTACGAAAACCACTATCGTGCGGCGACTGCCTTCGGCCGTGTGCTCACGGAGAAATACGGTGTGAAGAAGGGCGACCGCGTCGCCCTCATCATGCGCAACTTCCCCGAATGGTCGATCGTCTTCTGGGCCGTGGCGGCCATCGGCGGCGTCATCGTGCCGCTCAATGCCTGGGGCACCGGCCCCGAACTCGAATACGGCATCACGGATTCGGGCTCGAAAGTCGTCATCGTCGATCACGAGCGCCTCGACCGCATTCGCCCGCATCTGAAGGCCCTCGGTCTCAATGGGCTTGTGGCGGTGCGCACGCCGGAGGAAGAATTGGGCGTTGCCGAAGCCTTCGAGACGCTGGTGGCAAAGCCCACCGACTATTCGAAGCTCTCCGCCGACCCGCTACCCGATCCGGGCATGCAGCCGGAAGACGACGCCACGATCTTCTATACCTCCGGCACCACCGGCAAGCCGAAAGGCGCGCTCGGCACGCAGCGCAATATCTGCACCAACCTGATGAACGCCATGCTGGGCGGCGCGCGCGCCTTCATGCGCCGTGGCGAGATACCGCCCGCGCCCGATCCGGCCGCGCCGCCCCGCGTGATGCTGCTTTCCGTGCCGCTTTTCCATGTGACCGGCTGCCACTCGATCCTCGTCGGCACCTATGCGAGCGGCGGCAAGCTTGTCATCATGCACAAGTGGAATCCGGAACATGCGCTCGAACTCATCGAACGCGAGGGCGTCACCTCCTTCGGCGGCGTGCCGGCCATGGTCTGGCAGGTGCTCGAGTCGCCGGACTTCGCCACGCGCGATACCTCGACCGTCGAGTCGATCGGCTATGGCGGTGCGCCCTCCGCGCCCGACCTCGTCGCGCGCATCAAGAAGCAGTTCCCGAACTGCCATCCCTCGAATGGCTACGGTCTCACGGAAACATCCGCCATCACCACGCAGAACCTCGCAGAGGACTATGTGGCGAAGCCGGACAGCGCCGGTCCCGCCGTTCCCGTCTGCGACATCAAGGTCGTGGACGAGAAGGGCAACGAAGTACCGCACGGCCAGGTGGGTGAACTCTGGATCAGGGGCCCGAACATCGTGAAGGGCTACTGGAACAAGCCCGAAGCGACCGCCGCCGCGATCACCGAAGGCGCCTGGTTCCACTCGGGCGATCTCGTGCGCATGGACGACGAAGGCTTCGTCTACATTCTCGACCGCGCCAAGGACATGCTGATCCGCGGCGGCGAGAACATCTACTGCGTCGAAGTCGAGGACGCGCTCTACGCGCATCCCGCCGTGATGGATGCCGCCGTCGTCGCCATCCCGCACAAGGTGCTGGGCGAAGAGGTCGGCGCCGTGGTGCAGGTCGCGCCCGGCAAGGATGTCTCGGAAGAGGAGCTCAAGGCGCATGTCGGCAAGCTGCTGGCTGCCTTCAAGGTACCGGTCAAGATCGAGCTGCGCCACGAGCCGCTGCCGCGCAATCCGAACGGCAAGATCCTGAAAACCGTGCTCCGCGAGGACATGAAGAAATACACGAAGGACGCCGCCTGATTTTCCGGCGCCCTTTGCCGTAGCGTCATCGCCGGTGATTTGCCTGAAGCCGTCCGGGAATGGAAATCCCGGGCGGCTTCTTTATGCTTGCGGCAAAGAAACACCGGGAGGACCGAATGAACATATCTCTGGAAGGCCGCGTTGCCCTCGTCACGGGCGCCAGCCGCGGCATCGGCCGCGCCATCGCTCTGGCACTCGCCGAAGCGGGCGCCGATATCGCCATCAATTACCGCCGCGACAAGGAGGCGGCGGACGAAACCGTTGCCGAAATCGAAAAGCTCGGCCGCAAGGCAAAGGCCTATTCCGCCTCGGTTGAAAATTTCGAGGAAGACCGGGTCATGGTTGCCGACGTGCTGAAGGATTTCGGCTCCATCGGTATCCTCGTCAACAACGCAGGCATCGCCTCGCGCGGCCAGACGGTCGCGGACACCGAGCCGCAGGAACTCGAGCGCGTGCTCCGCGTGCACGCCATGGCGCCGCATTTCATGTCGAAGCTCGTGCTGCCGCATATGCGGAAGGAAAAGCGCGGCGACATCATCATCATTTCCTCCGTCGCGACGCTCTCCATGTCCGCGAACGGCGGGCCCTACAACATGGGCAAGGCGGCCGCCGAAGCTCTCGCGCTCACGCTCGCCAAGGAAGAACGCAAACACGGCATCCGGACGAACATCGTGGCCCCCGGCCTCACCGCAACCGACATGGGCTCGCGCCTCGCCGCCGCCCGCGCAGGCAAGAAGGGCATGGACATCCACGAACTCGACGCAACCATGCCCTTCGGCCATGTGTGTTCGCCCGAAGAAGTGGCGGCGGCCGTCGTCTATCTCGTCTCGGACGCAAACCCCTACGCGAACGGCCAGAAGATCAACATCGACGGCGGCGGCGGCTCGGTGTAGCCGGGTTTCCAACCTGGGGCCGCCCGCCGGGGCGGCCCTTGACCTTCCCTCTGCTGGAATGTGCATATTCATTTCATGAGATGGCTCAGGCTTCAGATTCCGGTTCTCTACCTCGCGAGTGTCCTGCTCGCGACGGTGCTCCAATGCGTTCCGGCTTCTGCGGCGCAGATGCCCGCTGCTCATCACGCAGCGGCAACGCATCAGCATGAGGGGCATGGTCATTCGACCCCGCTGGAGCAACACGGGTCCCACCCTTGCCACGGCAGCGATCTGACCTGCCTCTGTGATCGGGCGGACGTCGCGTCGCTCGTCACGCATTTCAAGTCGCGCGACCTGCCAGAGGCGAAGGTGCTCATTCAGCTTCGATGGCAGACGCCAGATACCGGTCTGGCCTTGCAGCCCTCGCCATCGGTGAAGCCGCCGGAAAACCGGCTCCTTCGAAGACGGGCTTATACCGACGCCTACCGCCGTACGAATCGTCTCCTGATCTAGCGCTCTCTTCGTCGAGTCCGGCGCCTTCGGGCGCTCTTTCTCAACGAATGGAGAGACGCGGTCATGTTTCCGAATATCAAGCTTGCGGAAGGCCCGGTTCGCCGGGCCGCATCCGCCCTGCTGTTGCTTGCGGCGTTCATTGCGGCATCGCCGGCACTTGCAGGCAACTACCGCCTCACCGTTTCGACCGCGAAGATCGAGATCGGTGGCCGCACCGTCGAAAAGATGACCATCGACGGCGGCATTCCGGGTCCAACGCTCCGCCTGACGGAAGGCGAAGACGCAACGATCACCGTCGTGAACGAGACGGACGAGAAAACCTCCGTGCATTGGCATGGGCTGATGCTGCCGGGAATGATGGACGGGTCGCCCGGCTTCAACGGTTTCATGGGCATCGCGCCCGGCGCGTCCTACACCTACACGTTCCGCATCCGGCAGAGCGGCACCTACTGGTATCACAGTCATTCCGGCACGCAGGATCAGAGTGTGCTCGGGGCGATCGTCATCGATCCTGCGGAACCTTCTCCCGAGCAGGCCGATCGCGACTATGTCGTCCTTCTCGGCGACGCCACGCCGGAAGATTCCGATCGCGTGTTCCGCAACCTCAAGGCCGATCCCGGCTACTACAATTACAACAAGCGCACGCTGCTCGATTTCTTTGGCGATGCGCGCCAGCAGGGGTTCGGCGCCACGCTGAAGGATCGTCTCGATTGGGGCGCCATGCGGATGGACCCGACCGATCTCGCAGATGTCAGCGGTTACTCCTTCCTCGTCAACGGCAAGACACCGGACCGGAACGAAACCTTTATTTTCAAAAAGGGCGAGCGGATCCGCCTGCGCCTGATCAACGGCTCGGCGATGACGCTGTTCGACGTGCGAATTCCGGGCCTGAAGATGACGGTCGTCGCGGCCGACGGCAACGATGTCGAACCGGTTTCCGTGGACGAAATCCGCATGGGTGTCGCGGAGCGTTACGACGTGATCGTCGAACCGAAAGGCGAGCGAGCCTACACCTTCATTGCCGAACCCATCGATCGGACAGGCTATGCGCGCGCGACGCTGGCGACCGCTGAAGGGCAGGAAGGGCCGGTCCCGGAAAGAAGGCCGCGTGCCCTGCTCGGCATGGCCGACATGGGAATGACGCATGACGGCGACGATATGGCGAACATGGATCACGGCGCCATGGATCACGGAGCCATGGACCACAGCGCAATGGGTCACGCAGCCGCAAACAAGGCCATGGATGCGGTTGTATCTGAAACCCGGCCGGTCGGCTGGGCTTCGGGCTCTCCGCCGGAGGCAAAGGTGCTGGCCTATGGCGACCTGCGCTCACTACGCGCGCGCGATGACAACAGCGAACCGGCCCGTACCGTCGAGATGCGGCTCACAGGCAATATGGAGCGCTACGTCTGGACGCTGAATGGCGACAGGTTCAGCGAAGCCATGCCGGTTCGCGTCCGTTATGGCGAGCGTGTGCGTCTTACCTTCGTCAACGAAACGATGATGGCGCATCCGATGCATCTCCACGGCATGTTCTTCGAGTTGGAGAACGGCGCGGGAAACCGGCGTCCCCTGAAGGACACCGTCATCGTACCGCCGGGACAATCCGTATCCGTCGTCCTGACGGCGCGTGAAGTCGGCGCATGGCCACTCCATTGTCACCTGCTCTATCACATGGCCGCCGGCATGATGACGGCCTTTGTGGTGCAGCCGCCGGACACGGGAGAAGACAAGCTGACGCCGGACGGTGCGGCCGTTCCCCTTTCCGTCAATCGGGACATGCCGGGAAGCACACACTCGACGCATTCCATGCATGGAGGACATTGATGAACAGGATTTCAATCCTCGCTTGTGTGGCGGGGTCTCTCCTTGCAACTGCGGCCGCGGCGCAGGAGGAAGTCGATATGTCCGCCGCGCACGAAAGCGAGCTTTTTCATGTGATGGAGGTCGAACTCGATTATGCCGACGCGCATGACGGTCTGTGGAACTGGAACCTCGATGGCTGGGTGGGCGGTGACGTCGAGCGCCTCTGGATAAGGTCGGAAGGCGAGATTGCCGACGGCGGCTTCGAGGGCGCGGAAGTGCAGTTCCTCTATGGTCGAAATTTCCACCCGTTCTGGGATGCGTTGATCGGCGTCCGTCAGGACCTGGGGCCGGATAGTGAAACCTACCTGGCTGCCGGCGTTGCCGGTCTCGCTCCTTACTTTTTCGAGACGGAGGCGACGGCCTTTGTCTCGACGGAAGGAGACCTGTCCGCGCGCTTCAAGCAGAGCTTCGAGCTTCCTGTCACCCAGCGGCTGATCGTGGAGCCGCACATCGAACTGAGTGCCTTCGCGCAGGACGTGCCGGAGCAAGGGTTTGGCGCGGGCTTCAGCGATGTCGAGGCCGGCCTTCAGATCCGCTACGAGGTCACGCGGAAGTTCGCCCCTTATGTCGACCTCATCTGGGAGCGCGACCTCGGTGAAACGGCGTCTCTCACGCGTGCAAGCGGCGAGGATGTCGAAGATACGACCCTGCGCTTCGGTGTGAGAGCGTGGTTTTGAGCTACTCGGCGGGCGACAGCACGCCTGATGCCTCGCTCTTTCCGCCGCGGCGGAAGAGCGAGGGCATCACGTTGATGAACGACAGCAGCACGGCCGAGGCGTAGGGCACGGACTGCACGAGCAGCACGCCGACCCAGAGCCGCGAATGGCTGTCCGCGAAATGCGGGCTCGTGAGGAAGGCAACCGCAACGCCCCAGAGCAGCGCCAGCATCAGGCTTTCCTCGCGCACCTGGATGAAGGCGGCCGCGAGCGGCGGCTTGTCCTCGCATTTCGGTGTGCGGATGAACGGCTTGCTCGTCGTGATCATGCCGTTGAGCATGGCCTTGGCAACCGTATGCGTGAGGCCGAGCGCGGCAACGCCCGCACCGAGGCTTTCGAGGAAGCTGCAATCCTTCACGCGCACGGCATAGAGCCAGAGCGAGCGCACGAACTTGAAGGCAAAGCTGCCGATGGTCGGAATGAGGAAAGCAGCGACCGGCAGCGAGATCATGCTTGGCTGGTAGAGTGCCCAGGCCGACAGCACGACGCTTGCCGTGGTGAAGAGAAGCGCCAGCCCGTCCGCGAACCAGGGCAGCCACCCGGCGAGGAAATAGTAGCGCTGTGCGCCCGACAGTCCGCGCTTCCGGCGCGCCCAGGGCGCAAGCGCATCCCAGTGATGCTTCACGATCTGCACCGCGCCATAGGCCCAGCGGAAGCGCTGGCTGATATAGCCCGCAAGCGTGTCCGGCGTGAGCCCGCGCCCGAAGGAATGGTTCACATAGACGCTGTCATAGCCTGCCCGGTAGAGCTTGATGCCGAGTTCCGCGTCCTCGCAGATGCACCACTCCGCCCAGCCGCCGACGCGCTTCAGCGCACTCTTGCGCACCTGCGTCATGGTGCCGTGCTGGATGATCGCGTTGAAGTTGTTGCGCTGGACCATGCCGATATGGAAGAAGCCGGCATATTCCCAATAGGTCATGTTCTTGAACATGCTCTCGTGCCGGTCGCGATAGTCCTGCGGGGCCTGCACGAAGCCGACATCCGGCTTGTCGAAATAGGGAACGAGTGTCTTCAGCCAGTTCGGTTCGACCTGGTAGTCGCTGTCGATGACGGCGATGATTTCGGCATCTTCCGCCGTCTTCTCGAGACCGAAATTGAGCGCGCCCGCCTTGAAGCCTGGCCAGTTTTCGAGATGGAAGAAGCGGAACTTCGGCCCGAGCTTCGCGCAATAGTCGCGCACCGGCTGCCAGACTTCCGGGTCCGTCGTGTTGTTGTCGAGCACGAGCACTTCGTAATTCTCGTAGTCGAGTTTCGCGAGCGCGGCGAGCGTTTCGCCCACCATCTCCGGCGGCTCGTTATGGATCGGCACATGGATCGAGACTTTTGTCGTCGGATTGACGGCATGTTCGTCGAAGGGTTCGAAGTGCCGCGAGCCGCGATGCGTCCAGATCACCTCGACGAACTCGATCGCCTCGGCAAGAAGCACGATGAGGAGCAGCCCCTGCGCAAAGAACAGGAAGCTCCAGACCGTGGCGCCGACCCAGGTGAAGTAGAGCCCGGTGACGGAGAGCCCCGCCCAGGCGATGGCGGAGCCCGCAAGCTGCGTCAACACCGCGAAGATGACGACGCCGGCAGGCCGCACATGGCGCTGCCGCAGCATGAAGAGCATCGCCGGCACGAGCGCGAGGCCCGCCGCGAGCGATGCCCAGAAGCGCCATTCCGGTGCTTCCGAAATGCTGCCGGCCATCGGGAATTTCGGCTGTCGGTCGGCATTGTAGATGCCCCAGAAGGCGCCTGCCGCGCCTTCCTCGGATGCCTTCCACGGCTGGTCGAAGGCTTCCATCACGTAATAGGTGAGGTCTTCCGTCTTCGCGCGGTTCAGGAACTCGCGCATGAAGGTCGCCTGGTTGACGAGCGAGGGAACGGCTTCCGTGTTCAGTTCGGCGGGCGAAAGACCGGGGTAGGGACGGCGCGGAATGATCTTGCCGCGGCTCGGCCAACCCACTTCGGTCACGACGATGGGTTTGTTCGGATAGGCCGCGCGCAATTCGTCGAGCCGCTCGAACACGGAATCGACCGCGATGTCGATCGGAATGCCTTCCCAGTAGGGCAGGATCTGCACGCCGATATAGTCGACCGCTTTCACGAGTTCCGGATTCTTGAGCCAGATATGCGGCGGCTCGGCGGTCGAGACCGGCTTCCAGATCTTCTGCTTCGCGCGCTTGATGTAGCCGATCAGATCCTCGATCGGGATGTCGTTGCGCAGCAGCACCTCGTTGCCGACGAGCACGCGCACCACGTTGCGGCGCGGCGCCAGCGCGACGAGCTGTTGCAGCTCGCGTTCGTTGCGCTCGAGATCGGGGCCGATCCACGCGCCGACGGCGACGGAAAGGTCGTATTGTGCCGCAAGTTCGGGAATGTGCTCCTGGCCCCGCACGACGCTGTAGCTGCGGATCGCCTGCACCGTGCCGGAGAGAAGCTTCATGTCGGCTTCGATCTCCGAAAGGCTCGGATGCTTGTTCTGCGTCGGGTCCTGGCCCTGCCGATAGGGGCTGTAGGAGAGCCCGACGATTTCGCCCGTCCAGGCTTCCGCGTGATGCGGCCTGTTCAGCGCCGCCCAGACCGCGAGATTGGCCGCGATGACGATGGGCAGCACGATGAAGAGGAAAAGCGCCTGCCGCACGAAGACGGAGTGCCGCCAGGAGCGCGGGTTGGCCTGCGGGGTCTCGGGAGTGGGGTCGGGCTTGTCCATCTATCGTCCGTCATGCGCAGCAAGCTGGGAAAAACGGCTCATAGTCTGGACGGCCCAGCCCCGTCGTCCACGCGCCGGACACCCCGGCGAAGCGCCCTTATTGGCCGCCACCGTGACCAAATTAGGGCAACTTTCCCGATTACCCGGATGGTCCGGAAATCCCGGTGTGAGTTGACTTTAATCAGTCCGCCGCAGCGGGAATCCGCGCACCCTCCGGCCGCCTTTGCGCCCCGCGCACCAGCTTGCCTTTCAACGCGCCTGTCGGCTCCCCGTTCCGGAACGAAACCGTGCCAGAAACGATGCTTGCCGTATAGCCGTCCGTCTTCTGGATGAGGCGCTTTCCGCCCGCCGGCAGGTCGTTGACGATATGGGGCGAATAGAGCGTGAGCCTGTCGAAATCGATCACGTTCACATCCGCCTTCATGCCGGGCGCGAGAATGCCCCGGTCGCCGAGCCCGACCAGCGCGGCGTTGCGGCCCGTCAGCCCATGCACCAGCCATTCGAGCGGCAGCTTGCGCCCCCTTGTCCGGTCGCGGCCCCAATGAGTGAGCAGCGTCGTCGGGAAGCTCGCATCGCAGATGATGCCGCAATGCGCGCCGCCATCCGAAAGGCCGAAGGCCGTGTTCGGATGGGTGAGCATGGTCTCGACATCGGCGAGGCTGCCGCAGTGATAATTCATCAGCGGGAAATAGAGGAGCGCCCGTCCGTCGCGCTCCAGCATCCAGTCGAGCACGACCTCGCGGGGGTTCTTGCCCGTGGCGTCGGCAACGGCCTTGGCGCTTTCCTCCGGCGACGGTTCGTAATTCGGCGTCTCGCCCAGCGAAAACATCTTGTGATAGGCGGTGCAGATCATCTCGATGATCTCGCCCGCCGGATATTGGGGCTCTTCGGCGAGCAGCTTCGTCCGGAACTCGGGATCGCGCAGCGCCTTCAATTGCCGGTCGAGCGGCGCGCCCCAGATCTGCCGGAAGGTCTGGTGCATGATGAAGGGATTGAGCGAGGCGGTGAGCCCCAGCAGCAGCCCCGTCGCGCGCGGCGGCACCTGGCCGCGGATCGGCAGCCCGTCCGCATTGGCCGCCGCGATATTGTCGAGCACGCGCTTCCACACGGTCGGCCAGCGGTCATCCTGTTCGATGGTGATGGACATGGGCCGGCCCGAAAGCTCCACCATGCCGCGCAGCATCGCGAATTCGGCGTCGGTATCCTTGAAGTCGGCGATGAGCTGCAGCACGCCCTTGCCGGCCTTGCCCATGGCGCGCGCGATGCCGTGCAGCTCTTGCGCTTCGGCTCTCAGCGTCGGCGTCGAGCCGCCCTTCACGTCTTTATGTTTCACCGTGCGCGAGGTGGAAAAGCCGAGTGCGCCCGCTTCCAGCGCTTCGACAACGAGGCGGCCCATCTCCGCCGTCTCCGCCTCGGTGGCGGGCTCGAGCGCAGGCGCGCGTGTCCCCATCACATAGGCGCGCACGGCGGCATGCGGCACCTGCAAGCCCACGTCGAGCGCGAGCGGCGAGGCTTCGACCGCGTCCATATATTGCGCGAAGCTCTCCCAGTTCCACTTGATGCCTTCGGCAAGCGCCGTACCCGGAATATCTTCCACGCCTTCCATCAGCCCGAGCAGCCATTCGCGTTGCTCCGGCTTGCAGGGCGCGAAGCCGACGCCGCAATTGCCCATGATGGCGGTGGTCACGCCGTGAAAGGTCGAGGGCTGGAGATAGGGATCCCAGGTCACCTGCCCGTCATAATGCGTGTGCACGTCGACAAAGCCCGGCGTCACGATCTGCCCGCGCGCGTCGATCTCCTCGCGGCCCGATCCCGAAACCTTGCCGACCTCGGAGATGACGCCATTGTCGATGGCCACATCCGCCTCGACGGGCGCCGCGCCCGTCCCGTCGAAAACGGTCCCGCCGCGGATCACGATGTCATGGCTGCTCATGGGTCTCCCTCCCGGAATGCTCTGAATGGCGTTTGGAGGGAGAATAGCGGAAAGGGCGGGCTCTCGACACAGGATTGCGAGGCCAGAGGCGTCGTGACAAGCCGCCAAAAGGTAAATACATAAGTTGACAAACTTGGGCTAAATGTATAGTTATAGCTACCCAAACTTGAAAATAAGTCAATATATAAATTTACATCATGTCCATGAAACGCCTCGCCGCCACACAATATCGCGCCATTGCCGGCCGCGCCGCGCCGCTCTCGCAGTTGGTCATGCCGGGCGAAGGCTGGATCGCGACCATTCGCAAGGCGCTCGGCATGTCGGGCGCGGAACTCGGCCGCCG
Organism: Parvibaculum sp.; assembly: GCF_045863935.1. Taxonomy (GTDB): domain Bacteria; phylum Pseudomonadota; class Alphaproteobacteria; order Parvibaculales; family Parvibaculaceae; genus Parvibaculum. The sequence goes on from NZ_BTVP01000005.1 coordinate 20,808, forward strand.
TCTCGGCGTCACCCGCGCCCGCGTCTCGCAGGCCGAACGCGCCGAGCGCGAAGGCGGCATCACGCTGAAGGCGATGGAACAATTCGCCGAAGCGATGGGCTGCCGCTTCGTCTACGCCATCGTGCCGCCGGAAGGCCGGGTCGAAAGCCTCGTCGCCGCGCAAGCGCGCCGCAAGGCCGAAGCGCTGGTCGCGCGCGCGAGCGCGCACATGGTGCTGGAGCGTCAGGCCTTGCCGGAAAAGAAGAACCGGGCGGAAGTGGAGCGCCTCGCGCGCGAATTGATGGAAGACATGCCGCCCGATTTCTGGACCGGCGAATGACAAACGCCTTCGATGAGCCAGACGGCGCCACGCCGCTTGATCCGGACGAGCGCGAAGGCTTGCGCTTTCCTCACGTCACGACGCGCGGCGAACTCAACGAGCTGGAACAGGCCAATATTCAGAACGGCTTGCTCTGGCTCGGCCGCCGCCGCAAGGGCGATGTGCTGAGCGAAAGCTTCATGCGCGAACTGCACCGCCGCTTGTTCGGCGAAGTGTGGAGTTGGGCAGGGCAGTTTCGTCGCACGGAAAAGAACATCGGTGTCGATCCGCTTGTCATCGCGATCGAATTGCGCAAGCTCCTCGACGATGCGCGTTACTGGGCGGCGAATGGAACGTACCAGCCCCCCGAAGCCGCCGCCCGTTTCCATCACCGGCTGGTCGCCATCCATCTCTTCGCCAATGGAAATGGGCGCCACGCGCGCATCGCCACCGATATCTATCTGGAGGAATGTCTGGGCCACCCTCGCATCGACTGGGCGGAGGGACACGGCCTCGAACACGCGAACAGCCGCCGCGATGCCTACATCTCGGCCTTGAGGGCGGCGGATGGCGGCGAGTACGGGCCGCTGTTGCGCTTCGTGGCTGCCTAGCGGAACGGCCGTCTTGGACTAAGACGTCTGCTGCTTCCCCCGGCTCTGAATCCCCGCGCGGCGTTCGGCGATGGCGTCTGGCGTTACGGCCTTGTTGGCGGCGTTCGAGACTTTCCGCTCCGTCTTCAATCCCTCGCCGAAGCTTTCCGCAAAGCCGTCATCGATCAGCTTCTTGTAGGCGGGCAGGCATTCCGGCACGACCGACAGCATGTCGTCTGCGAGCTTGCGCGCCACCGGCAGCAATTCTTCCGCCGTCACCACGCGATTGATCATGCCCCAGTCTTCCGCCTGCTGCGCGCTGAGGAAATTGCCCGTGAGCGAGAGTTCCTTCGCGCGGTAGATGCCGATGGCGCGCGAGAGTTTCTGGCTCAGCCCCCAGCCCGGCAGGATGCCGACGCGCGCATGCGTATCGGCGAAGCGCGCATTCTCCGAACAGATGAGAACGTCGCAGGCGAGCGCCAGCTCGAAACCACCCGTGATCGCAACGCCGTTGATCGCGCCGATGACGGGGCCGGAAAACTGGCCGATGGAGGTCACTGGGTCCTTGTCGCCGACGGTCGCATTGACGCCGCCCCCGCCGACCGCACCAGCATCGCTACCGAGTTCCTTCAGGTCGAGCCCCGCGCAGAAGGCCTTGCCCGCGCCGGTCAGGATCGCGACGCGAACGTCCGGGTCCGCCTCCAGCGCCTCGAAGGTTTCGGCAATTGCGAGCCGCAGGTCGCGCGACAGCGCATTCATCGCGCCCGGCCGGTTGAGCGTCACGGTCGCGATGGCGCCTGATTTTTTGACGAGGATGACGGGTTCGGACATGGGGTCTCTCCGTTTGGCGTGAATGGCTTTGCCGCCGTTCTATCGGGATTGGGAAGAGGGGGCAAACTCATCGCCCTTATCTTAAATCGTCATGACCCGCTTTATGCGGGTCATCCACGTCTTTCTTTTGTAGCCAAAGGCGTGGATGGCCCGCCAATAAAGTCAAAGAAGGGCCGGGCCATGACGCGGAAGGAGAAAAGGTTCACCCCAGCCACTGCGCCAGCGCCACCCCCGCGAAATTCGCCACCGCATAGCCGAGCACGCCGAGCATGACGCCGGGCGTCACCAGCGCGCGCCAGCGCCGTCCCGCCGCCATGGCGGCTGCCGTCGCCGGGCCGACCGCGACCGCATTGGAAATGACGAGCGCCTCGGCAAGGTCGATCCGGAAGAGCTTCGCGCCTGCGAGCACGACGGCGAGATGCACGGCGGCCATGACGAAGACGAAGCCGAAGATCGGAAGCGCCGTCTCGACCATCAGCACAACGTCCGCCGCCGCGCCGATCACGCCGAAAAACACATACATGAAGAACATGCCGAGATCGAAGCCGCCATGCAGCCGCGCCATCTGGCGCGGGAAAAGATTGGCGACGAGAAGCGCCGCGATGGTGACGAAGAGCACGCCGTATTTCGGAATGCCGAGAAGCGCCGCCACCTCGAAGCCGACGAAGCAGCAGGCGGCGGAAAGGAACAGCAGCAGCGCCAGCGCGCCCATGTCGAGCGTGGGCTTTTCCTCTTCGTCCTCATGCGCGTGATGTTCCTCTTCCGCTTCGATGATCGCGGATGGAATGAGCCGCGTGAGGAGTTTCCATCCCGGCAGCACGAGCAGCAGCGCGATGAAGAAGGTCGCCATCACATTGTCGGCCGCCGCCGTCGCCGCGGTCAGCGCGCCGTTGTCGCTCAGCCCCGTCGCCTGGGAAACGGCGGCGAAATTCATCGACCCGCCGATCCAGCTCGCGCCCAGCGCCCCGGCAACGAGATGCCCCTGCGGGCCCATGTCGATCAGCGCGAAGCCAACGAGCACGCCCGCAATCGTGCCGATGACGGCAATGACGAAAGCGAGAAGCATCATGCCGCTTTCCGGCAGGATCTTTTTCAGGTCCGCCTTGAACAGCAGCAGCGGAATGGCGAGCGGCACCGCATAGCCCCACACCATGTCGTGGAAATCGGACGCGAAAGGCACGATGCGCAGGTTCGCCGCCAGCGTGCCCGCGAGGATCGTCAGGATCACGCCGGATATCCATTGCCCGAGCCGCGTCCGCTCCGACCAGAAGCCGAAGGCCGCGAGCCCGAGAAACGCGAACAGGAGGCCGAATGTGTTGTCGGCGGAAATGAGCGGCAGGGTCATGTTTTTCTTGTTCCGCGTTGAAGAGCGATGGCGCCCATCATGCGGCGGAGCGAGAAGAACGCAAGCGGCTTTCCCGCCTCGCCCGGCGCGCGGATCAGAGCGCGAAGTTCACCGAGACCGAGCCGAACTGGTCGGGCTTTGCCTGCCCCTCGAATTCGCGGCTCCGGAAGACATGCGTGAAGGCGACGCGCGTATCCCACAACACGAACACGGCGCCGAGCTTCGCGTCATAGACGAAGTGCTTCTTCTCGATGCTCGCGCTCTCGCGGAACGTGTTGCCGTCGAGGAAAATGTCGCGCGCGACACCGCGGCCCTCGACGCCCGCGAAGAGATAGCAGTTGCAGCCCGCCGCCGACGGCTCGAACCATTCCGATCCGCCGACGCCGGGATAGATGCGCGTCGGGCCGAAATCGTCCGGCAGCGAGAAGCCCAGGCGGAACGTGCCGCCGAGCCCCGCATAGGTCTGCACATTGCCGAGCGAGATGATCGTGTAGGGAATGAAGTCCGTTTGCAGGCCGGCGAGCTTCGGCGTCTCGAACGTGGAACTCCGCCACGCCCGCTCGAAGCTCAGATTGATCCCCACCTCGTCCTGGATCTGGTTGTCCCATCCGTTTGCTTCGTCGGCGCCGATGAGGTCGTGCCAGTTGTTCTGCACGAACTCGCCCTGCGCGGCGGGGCCGACGACACCGAGATCGAGCTTCCACTGGTCCTGCCAGGCCTCGCCCGTGATGCTGCTCGCGCGCACGCTCTGCAACGAGAAGGTCGTGTGCAGCCAGGCGGCATAGGGCCGGTCGTCCGGCTGGGGAAGCGTGGTCTTTGTATCGTCGGGCGTGAAGATCGCGTGCCCGAGCGCAATGCCGATGCGCTGGCTCTTCTTGTCGAAGTTGCCGGTCGGAAAGAGCAGCGAATAGACCGGCGGCGAGGAAAGATCGGCAAGCCAGGAGGGTAGCCCCGTCTGCGGCCGCGAAAGCCACGCCGCCTGCAAACCGTTGGTATAATGCCGGTCGGTATTCGCGAAATTGGCGAAGAGGTCGTTTTCCACCTGCAAGGTGAGAAACTCCCTGTCGCCGCCGGCGAACTGCTGCGCCTGCGCTTGTTGCGTCCAGCCGCATGTCGTGAGGCCGAGCAGGAAGGCGGCCGCAAGTTGAAATCTCATTCGCCGGGGAATCCTTTGGAGAAAATACGGACCGAAACTACGCGAATGGCTTGACGCGGGGGAGTCCTCGCCTGTCCAATATCACGTTAAAAACCATGAACGGAAATTGCGTACCAAAAAAGGCGCCAGCAAGGCGCGTACAAAAATCAACGGAGGGCGGAGGAATGTCAGTGGTGGATGCGGAGTGGACGCGCGAAGAGGCGGCGGCTGCCGGAATGGTACTTGCCTGGCATGCGGCCCAGGCGCCGGATCGTCCGGCTGTCGTCTCGGAAGCGGGCAACCGCAGCTATGGCGAGTTGAATGCACAGGCGAACCGGCTGGTGCGGGCGCTGCGCCGCGTCGGCCTCAAGGCGGGCGACGCCGTCGCGCTCATGTGCTCCAACAGGCCCGAATTCGTGGAAACGATTGCCGCCTGCCAGCGCGGCGGCTTCCGCATGACGCCGGTCAACTGGCACCTCAAGGGATCGGAAGTCGGCTACATCGTCGAAAACTGCGAGGCGAAGGCCTTTATCGCCGATGCGCGCTTCGCGGCAAGCGCGGTCGAGGCGGCGGCAATGGCGCCCGCGCTGATGGCGAAACTCGCCGTCGGTGGGCCGATCGACGGCTTCTCGTCCTATGACGAGGCGCTCGCGGCGGAGGAGGGAAGCAATCTCGCCGACCCCGTCCTCGGCACGCAGATGATGTACACCTCCGGCACCACCGGTCATCCCAAGGGCGTCTTCCGCAAGCAGGCGGCGCCCGTCTCGCCCCTCCTCGTGAAGCTCACCGAGACGGCGGCCTTCCGCGAGGGCGATCTCGCGCTCGTCACCGGACCCCTCTATCACGCCGCGCCGCTGGCGCTGAACCTTTCCTTCCCGCTCAACGCAGGCGTCGGCTGCGTGCTCATGGACAAGTGGGATGCGGAGGAAACGCTCCGCCTCGTCGCGGAGCTTGGCATCACGCACACGCATGTCGTGCCCACCATGCTGCACCGGATGCTCCAGCTCCCCGAGGAAACGAAGGCCAAATACGACACGTCATCCCTGCGCTGGATTTTGCATGGCGCCGCGCCTTGCCCCGTCCACGTGAAGGAAGGATCGATCGACTGGTTCGGCCCCGTCGTCTTCGAATATTACGCGGCGACGGAAGGCGGCGGCATCTTCATCGACAGCCATGAGTTTCCGAAAAAGAAGGGAAGCGTCGGCAAACCGCTGCCGGGCGTCGTCGTCGAAATCCACGACGAGGATGGAAAGCCGTTGCCGGCAAACACCGTCGGCACCGTCTATTTCCAGGCGCCGGAGCAGGGCCGCTTCGAATATTTCAAGGCCCCGGAGAAAACCGAGGGCGCCTATCGCGGCGATTTCTACACCATGGGCGACATGGGCTATATCGACGAGGACGGCTTCCTCTTCCTCACCGGCCGCAGCGCCGAGGTCATCATTTCCGGCGGCGTGAACATCTATCCCGCCGAGATCGACCAGGAAGTGCTGAAACATCCAGCCGTGGCCGATGCCGCCGCCGTCGGCGTGCCCAACGAGGAATGGGGCGAGGAGGTGAAGCTCGTCGTCGAGCTGAACGAGGGTTACCGGCCGGACGAGGATATGGCGAAGGAACTTCTCGCCTTCGCCGCCGGCAAACTGCCGGGCTATCAGCGTCCGCGTTCCGTCGATTTCGTGACCGAGCTTCCGCGCATGCCGAGCGGAAAGGTCCTCCGCCGCACCATCCGCGATGCCTACTGGCAAGGCGACAAGAAGATTTGAAACGCGACTTCTCGCGGCTGACTGTCATTGCTCTTCCCACCCTCCCCTCGGGGAGGGTCAAAGGGCTGCAAGCCGTTTGGGGCGGGGGTGGCTTTCCGGTTATGTCCTGCACCTCGGATGGATTCCGCGGCGCGGGACATGACGCATATAGGTTGCCTCTATTGTGAATGCATCGAATTCCCTCTCCGCCCGCATCCGCTTCATCGCCATCCTCGGCGCGCTGATCGCCTTTGCGCCCCTCTCCATCGACATGTATCTGCCGGCCTTCCCGGCCATCGCGGATCACTTCGGCGTCGCGCCGGGTGCCGTACAGACGACGCTTGCCGTCTTCTTCGTCGGTCTTGCCGTGGGGCAGGGCGTGGTCGGGCCCATCACGGACCGCGTGGGCCGCATGCCGCCGCTTCTCGTCGGCATCTCGATGTATGTCGGCGCCTCCATCTGGGCGGCGCTCGCGCCCGACATCGAAAGCCTCACCGCCGCGCGTCTCTTGCAGGCGCTGGGCGGCTGCGCGGGCATCGTCGTCTCGCGCGCCATGGTGCGCGACCTCTTCGACGAACGCAGCTCCGCGCAGGTCTATTCGCTGCTGATGCTGGTGATGGGCCTCGCGCCCATTCTCGCGCCCATGATCGGCGGCTTCATCATCGCGCATTACGAATGGCACATGATCTTCTGGGTGCTGGCGGCTTTCGGCTTTGTCTGCCTGCCCGCCGCGCTTTTCGGCCTCGGCGAAACATTGCCGCGCGAGAAACGCCATCGCAGCCTGAGCCTCGGCTCCGTCGCGGGTGCCTATCTCGCGCTCTGCGCGGACCGCCCCTTCATGGGCTTCGCGCTTGCCAATGCCTTCGTCTCATCCGCGATGTTTGCCTATATCACCGGCTCACCTTTCGTCTTCATCGAGCTGCATGGGCTCTCGCCCGATACATACGCGCTTTTGTTCGGCGTGAACGCGACCGGCCTCATTGCAGCCGCGCAGATGAATGCGTTCCTGCTGCGCCGGCAGTCGAGCCGCACGATCCTGAAGTTCGCCATGGCCGTGCATCTCGCTGCCGCGCTCGCGCTCCTCGCTTTCACGCTTCTCCTGCCCGGCGCCTTCTACCCGCTCGCCATCTGCCTCTTCTTCGTCGTGTCCAGTGTCGGCTTCATCGGCGCAAACGCCATTGCCGCTGCCATGGCGCGGGCCGACGGTTGCATCGGCGCTGCATCGGCGCTCACCGGTATCCTGCAATTTGCGCTGGCGGCGGTCGCGGGCGGGCTCGTCGGCGCCTTCAACGATGGCACCGCGTTCCCCATGGCCCTCGTCATCGCCGGCGCGAGCATCGCGGGCACGCTCGCCCGCCTCTCCGCGCGCGGCGCCTGAAACCTTCAAAAGCAGAAGGGCCACTCCTTTCGGGAATGGCCCTTCGCTCCTATCCGCGCCTGTTTTTGTTTTTGGACGCCGATCTCTTGATGTCTAGCCGAGCTTCGCAAGCGCCTTCGCGACATGCTCCGTCTTTTCGAGCGTGATCATGTGCCCCGCCTCCGGAACCGACACGAGTTCCGCCTGTGCGATTGCCTTCTTCCACGCATGCGCATAGGCCGGCACGATCAGCTTGTCGCCGTCGCCCCAGACGAGAACCGTCTTCGCCTTCACGCGGTAGAGCCGCTCCGAAAGCCCGCGATCCGGCACGGGGAACAAGATCTTCCCCGCCATGCCGAGCTGCCGCGCATTCTGCACGAGGAAGCCCTTCAGCCATTCCGGATCGTCGAGCGCCACGCCCGCCGTCATCAGCGCCGTGCCCGCCGCCACGTCGTGAAAGAGAACGGCGGGAAGTTCGTAAGGCAGCATCGCGAAAATATCGGGAATGGGATGCTCGTCGAGCCACAGCCCCGCCGGACAGATGAGCCCGAGCCGCGACACATCGTTCGGCGCGACGGCGGCCATCTCCGCCGCAATCATGCCGCCCATCGAATGCCCCACAAGGATCGGGTCTTTCAGGCCCAATGCCTCCACCACGTCCCATGTGTGGAGCGTGACGTCGAGCATGTCGCGCAGCTCGCTGCATTCCTCCGAGTCGCCATAGCCCGGCAGCAGCGGCGCGTAGACGTGATGGGTCTCCGCGAGCTTCGCAAGGAACGGGTCTTGCGCCGTGACGCCGCCCGCCCCATGGAGATAGACGAGAGGCTCGCCCTTTCCGCCCTCGAAATAGCGGACGGGAACGTGATGGGTTTGAAGCGTTTTCGTTTCCATCAGTCCTTCCCTCCCACCATCGCGGCGACTTCCTTCTCGGCGGGTAGGCTTCCGGGCGTCACCTGCTTTGCCAGCGGCTTGCACCAGAAGCGGTTGTCGTCCTTGTAGTCGGGGAACATGTTGCGCAGATGCGGCATGACCTTCTCGGCGAAGAGCTTGGTCGAGTGCATGCATTTGTCCATCGGCATGTTGCCCACATGCAGCAGGCAGAAGATGTTGCCCACATTGAGGCTCTTGATCAGGTCCTCCATGCGCTGGCGCACGGTCTCGGGGCTTCCCGCGATCACATGGCCCTGTTCCGTCAGGTCCTTCCAGGTGAGTGCGGAATACCCGCCGATCGGCGGCGCATATTGCGACAGCGCGCCGGTCTGGATCGTCTTGATCGTGCGGTATCCCGGCGCGTCCGCGAAGCCGCCATAAACATGCAGGCAGCGATTGTAGAAATAACTGACATGTTCCGAGTAAAGACGTTCGGCTTCCTCGTCCGTATCGGCCACGCAGATCGTCTGCGCGAAGCCGGCGCGATAGGGGCTCTCGTCCGGCGCATTGCGCTGGGCGACACGGTCCCAATAGCCCTGCATCAGCGCCTTCGCCCGGATGTACCCGGAGAAGGAGAGGTAGGAATAGCTGTAGGTATTGTCGATGCAGAAGTCGTAGGTCTCGACGGAGCCGCCGCCGGGAATATGGATCGGCGGCGGATCCTGGATCGGCCGCGGCCAGATATTGACGTGGCGCAGCTTGTTGTAGCGCCCGTTGAAGGCGAAGGGATCGGGGTCCGACCAGGCGCGGCGGATCAGGTCATGCGCTTCCTGATACTTCTCGCGCGTCAGCGCCGGGATCTGTCCGTAGCAGTAATTCGTGTCCATCGACGTGCCGACCGGGAAACCTGCGACAAGCCGCCCGCCCGAAATGCAGTCGAGCATCGCGAACTCTTCCGCCACGCGCACCGGCGGATTGTAGAGCGCGATGGAATTGCCGAGCACCACGAGGCCGACATCCGATGTCCGCCGCGCCAGCCCCGCCGCAATGATGTTCGGCGACGGCATGATGCCATAGCCGTTCTGGTGATGCTCGTTGACGCCGATGCCGTCGAAGCCGAGCGTGCCCGCATATTCGAGCATGTCCATGTAGGAATTGTAGACCTCATGCGCCTTTGCAGGGTCGAACAGGCGCGAATCGATATCGACCCAGACAGACCGGTGCTTCTCCCGGAAATCGTCCGGCAGATAAGGCCACGGCATCAGATTGAACCATGTGAATTTCATTTTCCTCTCCCGGCGGGATTTTGTTGCGCGCTTTTTGCGCGTCTTTCTCGTCCCGATTTAGGGTGTCCACCCTAGGAGCGGAGTCTATTCAGTTTGCTGCCGTAGCGCAAACCTGGCTGCGCGTGCCTCCGCGTCGACCGCCGTCCTTTTGAGTCTCCGCCGCGGCATGGCGCCGTTGACCTGGATCAAGGCGGAGGCCGATCCATCGGCATAAAAATACACGTCAAAAAAGTGAAACAGAAAAATCATTCGCGCCGGCTGCGCAGAGGCTCTTGCACGCGCGGCGCGCGACGTTTCGGCGGAGCATCCCGCTCTGCCGGGGGCATCACGGAAGACAGGAGATCGACCGATGAAAACTGCACTCAAGACCGTTCTGGCGATGCTGGGATTGGCGGCGGGCCTCGGACTGGCGGCAATCCCCGCCCAGGCTCAAGGTGCCGGCATGCAGGGTCGCATGCAGATGCAGGACCGGACCTCCTTCGGTCCCAACACCGTCTACGGGTGGCAGCTCATGACACCCGAAGAGCGCGACCGGTTCCATCTCAGGATGCGCAATGCGAATACCTGGGAGGAACGGGAGCGCATTCGCACCCAGCATCACATCCAGATGCAGCGGCGGGCCCGTCAGCAGGGCGTCGGCCTGCCGGCAGTTCCGCCCGCTCGCGGCGGCATGGGCTACGGCATGGGCTCCGGCCCCCGCGGAAAGAACAGGTAAGGCTTCGCGGCCTTCCCCTGCAGCAGAGGCGGCACTCCGGTGCCGCCTCTTTTGTTTCCAGGGCCGGGTTCATGGCGCGCCGCCTCCACATCGCAAGCCGCGCGCTCCCGGCCTTGTATTGCCGCGCCTCCGATGTTTTGCTGGCCTCTTGCCACGAACGCAGGAGGAAAAGATGCATCGCACGATCCGGTCTTCCATGCTGACGGCGGCAGCCGCCGCATTCGGCCTTTCGCTTCTCGCCGCCCCCGTTCTCGCCGCCGAACCGCAGCCCGCAAAGGAAATCGCCGCCGCCGCGCAGCATGCGGGCTTCGCCGCCGGTTCGGGCGATATCGGCGGCGTGCACACTCATCTCCATCACACGGTGAATTGTCTTGTCGGCCCGGATGGCGAGGGTTTCGCGCCCGACCAGCTCAATCCCTGCAAGACGATCGGCAATGGCGCGATCCCCGACACGGAAGACGAGGTGACGAAACAGAGCCTCGACGCCGCGCTCGAAAGCGCCAATGCCGGTCTCGCCACCGACGATCTCGCCACTGCGAAGGCCGAAGCGATCAAGACGCAGAGCCTGCTCGAAGCCATCGCGAAGCACTGAACGGCGCCCGCCGGCCGCAGCGCAGCATTTCATGTTGCGCTGCCCGGTTTGGCTTGGCTCCCGTCCGCGCTAAACTGCCCTCAACAAGAATTCACAAGCTTGAGGAGGGAATGATGGCGGAGGTGGATCTCGTTATCCGCGGCGGTACGGTCGTGGACGGTTCTGGCGGTGCGCCGGTGCGCGCGGACGTCGCCATCGACAAGGGCGTCATCGTCGCTGTCGGCGATGTGCCACAGAAAGGCCGCGAGGAAATCGACGCGGCGGGCCTCCTCGTCACGCCGGGCTGGGTCGACATCCACACTCATTATGACGGCCAGGTGACATGGGACAGCCACATGACGCCGTCCTCGATCCACGGTTCCACCACCGTCGTCATGGGAAATTGCGGCGTCGGCTTCGCGCCCGTCCGCAAGACCGATCACGACCGGCTGATCCGCCTCATGGAAGGCGTGGAGGATATTCCCGGCGCCGCGCTGCATGAGGGGCTCTCCTGGGAATGGGAAAGCTTCGGCGACTACATGGACGCCATCGAAAAGCGCCCGCACGATGTCGATGTCGCCATGCAGGTGCCGCATGGTGCCGTGCGCGTCTATGTCATGGGCGAGCGCGGCGCGAAGCGCGAGGAGGCGACCGACGCTGAAGTCGCCGAAATGCGCGCCATCGTTCGCGAGGCCGTCGAGGCGGGCGCCATCGGCTTCTCGACCTCGCGCACCGTCGCGCACCGCACCAGCGACGGCGACCTGACGCCCACAATCGGCGCCGCCGACAAGGAACTGATGGCGATTGCCGAAGGCTTGAAGGAAGCGGGCGCGGGCGTGCTGCAATGGGTGTCGGACTTCCGCGACATCGACCATGAATTCTCGCTGGTGGAAAAGCTTGTCGAGATTTCGGGCAGGCCACTCAGCTTCTCGCTCGTCCAGGCCGACGTGATGCCCGACCAGTGGCGCGATCTTCTTTCCCGTCTCGACGGTGCGGCGGGCCGGGGCCTGCCCATCAAGGCGCAGGTGCAAGGCCGCCCCGTCGGCCTCATGCTGGGGCTACAGGGCTCGGTCCACCCCTTCCTCACGCGCCCGTCCTACCGCGCCATCGCCGACAAGCCGCTCGAGGAGCGCGTCGCCATCATGCGCGATCCCGCCTTCCGCGCGCAGCTACTCTCGGAAGACCTCGAGCCCGGCCACCCCTTCCTCAATTCGCTGGCAGGTGCCTGGCACAAGATGTTCGAGCTCGGCAATCCGCCGAACTACGAACCCGCGCCCGAAGAAAGCATCGGCGCGCGCGCGAAGCAGGGCGGCGTGCGTCCGGACGAAATCGTCTACGACATTCTGACGGCGAATGGCGGACGCAACTTCCTCTTCTTCCCGCTGCACAATTATTACGAGTTCAACCTCGAAAACGCGCTCACCATGATCCGCAATCCGAACACGCTGTTCGGCCTCTCCGACGGCGGCGCGCATGTCGGCGTCATCTGCGATGTCAGCGTGCCGACCTACATGCTGACCCATTGGTGCCGCGACCGCACGCGGGGCGAGCGCCTCGATCTGCCTTTCGTGGTGAAGAGCCAGACGCGCGACACGGCCGAAGCCGTCGGCCTGCTCGACCGCGGGCTCATCGCGCCCGGCATGAAGGGCGACGTGAACGTGATCGACTTCAACCGGCTGCGTCTCCTGCCGCCGCACATGGTCTACGACCTGCCGTCCGGCGCGCGGCGCCTGATGCAGGAGGCGGAAGGCTATGTCGCCACCATCGTCAGCGGCGAGGTGATCTATCGTGACGGCCGGCCGACAGGCGCATTGCCGGGCAAGCTCGTTCGCGGCCACCGCCCCGCACCCGTGGCGCGCGTTGCGGCTGAATAGGAGAGGCGGGGAGTTCTAGCGGACGGTGGCGAGTTCGCCCGCGAGCGCGCGCGATGCCGGCGACAGGCTGCGCGCCATCTCGGCCGCTTCGGTCTCGAAGAACCGCGCCGCCCGTTCGGCGAGGCGTTCCCAGCCGGGTTCCGACGGCAGCCAGTGGCCGCGTTCGGCAACCGCTTCGAGGCGCGCTTTGCCGTCGTAGAACTCGGTGACCCGCTGGGTGAGCCAGAGCGGCGTCAGCCGGTCCTGCGTGCCGGTCAGGAAAAGCATCGGGCAGCACACATCGGCCGGGTTGATCCAGGTCGTACGCTGCCGGTCGAGAAACCAGAAGCCGATCTCGAGCAGCGAGCGCCCCGATTCCGGCACCAGTGTTCCGTAGAGCTTTTCGGCTTCCGCCTCCGCCATGCCGTTCAGCGCGCCGAAGCGCATCGCCTCGAATGATGGAAGCTGCGCCCTGCGCCAGAAACCCCATGAGCTGAATTCGCGCCGGAAGAGCCATGATGACCGGATGTCATAATTGAACGCCCCGGCGATTTGCGCGGGCGCCAGGCCGACCACCGCGCGGGCAAAGCCGCGCGCCGCCAGAAGCTGTGCGATCAGTCCGCCCATCGAATGACCAATGACGAGCGGCTTGCGGCCGAGCTTCCCGATCTCGCGGGCGATGTCTGACGCGTAGTCGGCAACGCTCGTCGTTGCGAGGTCGGGATGAGGAAAACCGTCGGCTGCAGCCTCATGATGCCGTAGCGCCGGAACGATCACCTCGTAGCCGCGATCCTCGAAATAGGCGCGAAACCCGTCCCAGACATGCGGGCGGCTCCACATGCCATGAATGAGCATGACGGCAGGCGCTTCGCCATGCTTCGCCGTCCTGGTCGTTTCGAGCGCGGTCATCGGATCTCGCTACGTATACGGATGTCCCCCCGGAAGGCGTTTTCGCGCCTTTCGATTCATGTCCCAAGTTAAAGCGCCAAGGTCTTACGAAATTGCCAACGGCGCGCGTTGAGAAGGGCGCGCACCCCTTGAATCGTCTCGATATTCGCGTCACTCTGATTCGTCGGCGCCGCTGTGCGCCCGAGGCCTGAAATCAAATCGAGGCAATCGATCATGAGCGATACGCGCAGGAAGCGTGGGACGGCAGCGAGCCGCAAACCCGCCTCCAAGAGCAAGACGGCATCTCGCCGCGCGGGCACGGTCCCCGCAGCCGATGTGACGCCCCCGGCAGGCGGAGCCGCCGCCGCGGCTCCCGCGAAGCCCGCCGCAAGGAAGACCGCTGCGAAGAAGGCAGCCGCAAAGAAGCCCGCAGCGAAGAAGCCTGCGGCGAAGAAGCCCGCCGCCAAAAAGAAGTCCGCGAAAAAGAAGCTGTCGCCGGAAAGGGCGAAGCTGAAGCAGCAGCTCGAAAAGCAGGTCGCCAAGCTCTCGAAGGAAGTCGACAAGGCCGAGAAGGAAGCGAAAAAGGCGCTGAAGGACACCGAGAAGCGTTACTCGAAAGTCCTGAAGCAGCTCAAGGCCGACCGGTCGAAGCTCCGCGCCCGCGTCGGCGAACTCGCCAAGCAGGGCGAGGGTGCGTTCGACGAAATCAGGACCGGCGTCGAGGGGGCCTACAAGGAGCTCTCCGAAGCGGTGCTGCGCGCCTACGGCCATTTCCGCTGAGGTCCTTCGCCGGCTGACTTTCGACCAACTCTCTGATTTTCGATCAACTCAATGTGAGGCGCGGGGGCGATGTTTCCCGCGCCTTTTCCTTGCCTCGCGCTTGCGAACCGCGCGCGCCTGGGGCCTACTTCCGGCCAACAAGAAACGGGTTTTGGCAGGAGGGGCTACATGAACCGCGTACTCGCCCACACGGGCGCGAAATATCCGATCGTCCAGGCGCCGATGGGCTGGATTGCCCGTTCGCAACTCGCCTCCGCCGTCTGCAAGGCGGGCGGCCTCGGCATCATCGAGACCTCGTCCGGGGAAACCGAAAACTGCAAGGCCGAAATCCAGAAGATGCGCGAGCTGACGGATGCGCCCTTCGGCGTCAATCTGCCGATCCGCTTCCTGAAGGACGACGCCATGCTCCGCTTCGTCTGCGATGCGGGCGTGAAATTCGTCACCACCTCGGCGGGCAGCCCGGCGAAGTTCATCGCCCCCTTGCATGATGCGGGCATCACCGTCTATCACGCCGTCCCCACCGTCGATGCGGCGATGAAATGCGTCGAGGCGGGCATCGACGGCCTCGTCGTGGAAGGCGCCGAAGGCGGCGGCTTCAAGAACCCGGAAGAGGTCGGCACGCTCGTCCTCCTCCAGGCGATCCGTGCGAAGACGGATATTCCCCTGATCGCCGCCGGCGGCATTTGCGACGGCAAGGGCATGGCGGCGGCCTTCGCGCTCGGCGCCGAAGCCGTGCAGATGGGCACGCGCTTCGTGAGCTGCGCCGAAAGCCCGGTCCACGCGAACTACAAGCAGGCGATCATCGACGCGAAGGAAACGGGCACCTACGTCCTGAACAAGAAGGCGACGCCCTGCATCCGCGCCCTGAAGACGGCGCGCACGGCGGCGATCCATGAGGAAGGCCTGATGCCGCCCGACACTTTTGCGCGCATCCTCGACCTCTATTTCGGCGGCGACATGGAAGCCGCCGTCGGCCTTGCGGGCGAGACGTCGGGTCTCATCACCGAGGTGAAGACGGCGAAGGAAATCATCGACGGCACGATCGCCGAATTCTTCGCCATCGTCTCGCGCATGGGCGCGCTCGGTTCGGCCCGCAGCTTCGGCTGAACTCTTAATGCAGAATGCGCGGCATCACCTCGGGAAAGGGCGATGCCGGCGCATGCGCGCTTCCGAGCATGAGCCCGGCGGCGGAAAGCGCCAGCGCCAGCTTTTGCGCCGGCGCCCAGATCGGCGAGGCGCCGCAGGGCGCCGCCATGAAGGACGGATCGAGCGCCGCGCGCGGGTTCGCGCCCTGGCGCTGAAGCGCGGCAATGAAATTGAGCACGCGCACCTCGTCGCTCGTCAGCACGCGCCAGCGCGGGCAGGGGATGGAGAGCGGCCGCGGCACCGTCCGCGTCAATGCGCTCGCAAGCTCCGCCACCAGCGCCGCACCCCCCGGCAGGTCCAGCGCATCGAAAGCCCGCTGCAGCAGCACCGAGGGCTCCTTTCCCTCCTCCGGCATCCGCCACTGGACGCGCAGGCACCACACGGCGAATTGCTCGGCAAAGCCGAGTTCGGCGAGCGGCTGGTCGGCATGGAACCGGGATTGTGGGCTAGATTTCGGGAAGGGGTGGTATTTGGCTGGCCTCATCGCGTTCCTCCTTGGCGAATGGAGGGACAGTAACGCAAATGATAATCATTCGCAAATAAAATAAGGGCAATGCGATGCCCTATGAGGAGGGTGGGGTGAAGGCTAGTCTGCTCGCGCGTCGATCTGGCCGGAATAAGAAGGAAAAGCATGCGGATGCTTTCGATCCTCCTCGCCATCACACTGCTTTTTGTAGGCAGCCTTGCCGGTCTGGTCGCATTTAGTACGCCGAAACCGCCATCCGTGATGGTTTCCGTCGCGCACTCTATGGAGGCGGTGAATTTCGGCGACCTTCCACCGGTCAGCCATTTCTCGGCACGCGACGGCGCGGCACTTTCCTATCGCGCCTATCCCGGTGAACCGGAGACCGTCGCTATTCTCGTTCACGGCTCGTCGGGCACGTCGGCCAGCATGCATGCGCTTGCAAAGTGGCTGAATGAGGAGGGGGCCACCGT
Organism: Parvibaculum sp.; assembly: GCF_045863935.1. GTDB lineage: Bacteria > Pseudomonadota > Alphaproteobacteria > Parvibaculales > Parvibaculaceae > Parvibaculum. The sequence continues at coordinate 37,148 of NZ_BTVP01000005.1, forward strand.
ATATGCGCTCGCCATGAGAGGTCACGATGGCACGGGCCGCTGCGGCGACATAGATTATGTCGGACAGCTGGACGACGATCTCGCCGACTTCGTGAATGCGCTCGGCTCTCGCAAGCCCGGCGAGCGGCGTATTCTTCTTGGTTTTTCATCGGGCGGCGGATTTGTCTTGCGCATCGCTGGCGGTGGCTATGGAAAACTTTTCGACCGTTTTGTCCTGGTGGCGCCTTTTCTGCGATATGACGCGCCGACGGTGCGGCCTGGCGGTGGCGGATGGACGAACGTGGCCGTCGGCAGAATCATAGGGCTTTCCATGCTTGATCGCCTTGGGGTTCACTGGTTTGAAAGCCTCCCCGTCATCGCCTTTGCGGTCGCGCCGGAAATGAAAGATGTGCTGACGCCGTTTTATTCCTACCGGATGCTGCGCAACTTTGGCCCTCACGACGACTATCTTGCAGACCTCGCTCATGCGCCCTCGTCGGTCGTCTTGCTGGCCGGAGAGCAGGACGAAATATTCAAGGCTGGCGAATTTGCGCCGTTGCTTGAACCCGTGCGCCCGGACCTCGCCGTGACGATAGTGCCCGGCATCAACCACATGGGCATGATCGTGGAACCCGCCGCAACGGAAGTTGTCGCCATTGCTGCATTGGCGAAGGGCTGACCGAGATTCATTCCGCCCCGATTGCGCGGTGTCATATTGTGACATTCGGCGGAATCCCTAGGTTTCCATTGACATGAATATTGCGGCGCACTAAACAGCGCATAAGAACGCAATCGCACGTGCCTCAGGTCATCTGGTATCGGTAACGACGTACGCGTCTCTTTTTGAAAGTTGGGCGGCGCTCTTTGGCGCGGCAGCTAGGTTTCTAAGGAGAATGCATATGCCGGACTACAGTTTTAGGGGCTAACGCCCCGGATGAAGTCGAACCGCACCGGCCGCTATGCGATGGTCGGGCAAGCCGAGCGAGATCGCTCCGCATTCGACACCCTCTCGAAAATCAAAAGTTGATCGCGAGCCAGTCTCGCAACGGCTTTCCAGTGCTCTGCACGTTGTCCATCACGGGCACCAAGCGGGGATGTTAGTTTTATCTCCAAGTTGGGGAGTGGCAAAAATGCCTGAGACAAATGCCCTCTTTCAATCGGGAAGCGATCTGAATCAGAATTCAGCGAAAGCCCAGGCGGAAGTTCTCGAGTTTCCCGTTCACCACTCTGCGGCCGGCACGGCTGCGGACCGTTGCACCACATCCGATGAAAGAAAAGACTTCTTCATCGAACGCGACGGCAAGCGTTTCGCGGGAACGCATCTGATCATCGACCTGATCGGCGCGAGCCGTCTGGACGATCTCGCTCATATCGAGGCGGCGCTCCGCCGTTGTGTCGAGGTGTCGAAGGCGACGCTTCTGCACATCCATCTTCATCACTTCACGCCCAATGGCGGTGTGTCGGGCGTGGCGGTGCTGTCGGAGAGCCATATCTCGATCCACAGCTGGCCCGAAGCCGATTATGCGGCGCTCGACGTCTTCATGTGCGGAGAGGCCGAGCCGCATAACGCCATCGAGGTTCTGCGCGAGGCGTTCAAGCCGTCCGAAATCCGCGTTGGCGAGCATCAGCGCGGCGAGGGCATGGTCTGATGACGGATGGAGCGATCCCGGAAACGGATAAAGGGCGCTGGGTGGTCGAAACCCTCTATGAGAAAGAGGGTTTCACCTGCGCCTTCCGCGCCGACCGGGTGCTTTATGAGGAAGAGACCGGCCAGCAGCATCTCGTGATCTTCGAGAACGGTCTCTTCGGCCGGATGATGGCGCTCGACGGCATCACCCAGGTGACGGAGCGCGACGAGTTCATCTATCACGAGATGATGACCCATGTGCCGATCCTCGCGCACGGGGCGGCGAAGCGCGTGCTCATCATCGGCGGCGGCGACGGCGGCATCCTGCGCGAGGTCGTGCGTCACGAAAGCGTCGAGCATGTCACCATGGTCGAGATCGATCCGGCGGTGACGGATTTCTGCAAGCAGCAATTGCCGCGGATATCCGCCGGCGCCTTCGACGATCCGCGCCTCGATCTCGTCTTCGCCGACGGCGCAAAATTCGTCGAGGAGACGGGCGAGAGCTACGACGTCGTCATCGTCGATTCCACCGACCCCATCGGCCCCGGCGAAGTCCTCTTCCGCGAAGAGTTCTACCGCGCGGCAAAGGCAAGGCTGACGCCGGGCGGCGTCATCGTCACGCAGAACGGCGTGCCCTTCATGCAGGGCGATGAACTTGCTGCCACGATGGAAAAGTTCCGCCGTCTCTTCAAGGTCGCCTCCTGCTATCTCGCCACCATCCCGACCTATGTCGGCGGTCCGATGGCGATGGGCTGGGGCACGGATGACGAGACGCTGAAAGTCTTGTCCCTCGAAGAGCTGACGCGTCGCTACGAAGCGGCAAATCTCGTCACGCGCTACTACACGCCGGAAGTGCACAAGGCGGCCTTCGCGTTACCGCGCTACGTTCAGGATTGTCTCAAGCCGTGAGCATCGGGCGCAATGCAGCCAGAGGTTGTACGCGGGTTGTAGCGTCATGCGTGGGTGCTGCGATGCAATGTGTCATTTGATTGACACGAATCACTCTTGGCCTTTAGCTGACTGCAAGAGCTTTTTTGTCCCATTTGGTTGAGTTGCGGCTCAGGGGCATTGGGTGGGGGAGGGCTGGGATGACTGACCTGAAGGGTAACTTCCGGAGCGCAGACATGCTCCGTGTACCCGGTATCTCGGATCTGAATATGCAGGCGGAAGGTGCCGCCGACGATATCGGCGAGCCGACCCTTGGCGACATGCTGATCGTCACATCGGGTGGAATTCTCTCGACGGCGATTGCCGGGCTCGGCGTCTGGAAGCTGGTCGAACTCGTCGTCTGACAGGCGGCCCGGATCAGTCGAGCTTCTCGGCCGAGACGACGATGCCGTCCGCATCGGCGTAAAGCCACTCGCCGGGTTCGATCGTGAGCCCTGCAAAATTCACCGCGACATCTTTCTCGCCGAGGCCGCGCTTGTCGCTGCGCCTGGGATGCGCCGCCAGTGCCTTGATGCCGATGTCGCAGCCTGCGAGTTCCGCCGTGTCGCGCACGCAGCCGTAGACCACCACACCCGCCCAGCCGTTCTTTTCCGCGAGCTTGCCGAGATTGCCGCCGAACAGCGCGTAACCCGTCGCGCCGCCGCCATCGACCACGAGCACGCGGCCCTGGCCCGGCGCTTCCACCGCCTCGCGCACCTTGCTGTTGTCGTCCGGCACCTTGAGTGTCGCCACCGGGCCGCAAAAAGCGGTGCGGCCGCCATAGTCGCGGAACACGGGTTCCGCATGGCGGACGAGGTCGGGATGGGCGTCGGAAAGATCGGTCGTGGCGGGCGCGGTTGTTTTGGTCATTTGAAGTTTCCCCAGCGGTAACGCCGTTCCTTTAGCGCGCTCCGCGCCTTTTGTCTCCCCCCTGCCTTGGAGTGGCGACGCCCACTCTTTGAGCGGTTCCGCCACCCCCGAAAAACCGCTAGAGCAGATCGCGATGAGACGGAATCGCCTTGCGATCCCGTCTCATCGTGAAAATCTGCTCGTCGCTTATAGTCTGGACCGTTTTCCGAACCGGCAGGTGTTTACCCCTGCCTGGAAAACGGTCTAGGCTTTTGGCATCGGTATCCGGAATTTGAAGCCGGATTGTCTTGTCTTGAGGGAGGCGGGGCAGACCGGCAGGAGGAAACAGCAATGGCACTGGCATATGATGCGCCGGCACGCTCCGACGCGGCTGAGGGTCCAGGCGTGGCCATTCTCGGCGCGGGCGTTGCAGGCATCTGCACCGCAATCAAGCTGAAGGCAAAAGGCTTCACCAACTTCACGATCTACGAGAAGGCCTCCGAGATCGGCGGAACGTGGCGCGACAACACCTATCCGGGATGCTCCTGCGACGTGCCGCTGCACATGTATCAGTTCTCGTTCGACATGCGGCCAGACTGGACCAAGAAGTTCGTCTTCTCCGCCGACATCAAGGCCTATCTCGAATCCGTCGTCGACAAATACGGGCTGCGCAGCCACATCCGCTTCAACACCGAGATCGACGATGCGCGCTTCGACGAGCAGACGGGCCTCTGGACGTTGAAGTCCGGCAACGAGACCTTCGAGGCGAATGTCGTTGCGGCGGGCACCGGCCAGCTTCACCGTCCGGTCTGGCCGAACATCAAGGGCCGCGACAGTTTCGCGGGCGACAGCTGGCATTCGGCGCAATGGAACCATTCGGTCGATCTGAAGGGCAAGCGCATCGCCGTGATCGGCAATGGCGCGAGCGCCATCCAGTTCGTGCCGGAGATCGCCAAGGAAGCGGCGAGCGTCACCATCTTCCAGCGTTCGGCAAGCTGGGTGTTGCCGCGTCCGCAGCGCGAATTCTACGGCTGGGAGCGTGCGATCTACAAGGCGCTCCCCTGGACCATGAACATCCAGCGCTGGAAGATCTACTGGTTCGGCGAGCTGCTGTTCCGCACCTTCCACACCTCCGGTGACGCGCTGAAGAAAATGGGGATCGACGAGATGGAGCTCTATGTCTCCGATCCCGAAAAGAAGCGCAAGCTCACGCCGGATTACGAACCGGGCTGCAAGCGCGTGCTCTTCGCAAACGACTGGTGGCCCACCATGGGCATGGACCATGTCGATGTCGTGACCGAAAGCATCGAGGAGATCGTGCCCACGGGCGTTCGCACGGTGGACGGAAAGTCACGCGACTTCGACATCGTCGTCTATGGCACAGGCTTCGACACGACGCACTTCCTTGGGCCCATGAACCTGAAGGGGCTTGCGGGCCGCGATTTGAAGGACGCCTGGAAGACGGGCGCCGAAGCGCATCACGGCATGACGGTCTCGGGCTTCCCGAATTTCTTCATGCTCTACGGACCGAACACCAATCTCGGCCACAACTCGATCATCTTCATGATCGAGTGCCAGGCGAACTACATCGCGCAATGCGTGGAGAAATTGAAGAAAGACAATCTGCTCTACATGGATGTGAAGCCCGAGGCGCAGCGGGCTTCCAACGAAGCCGTCCAGGCGGACAACGCCAACTCCGTTTTCGCCTCCGGCTGCACGAGTTGGTACAAGACCGAGAGCGGCAAGGTCACCAACAACTGGGCGAATTACACCTTCAAGTACTGGTGGCGGACCCGCCGTCCGGACTTCGCGGAGTTCAATCTTCGCGCGCGGACAGCGAGTGCGCAGGGTGCGGGTGCGAGCGGGATGCAGGTGGCCGCCGCCCAGTAGCGGTAAAAGCGGGGATAGTTTTTTCTCTATCCCCGCCTCCTTCGCCGAAAGGAACAGGGGCCGGTTCATCGCTGAACGGCCCCTTCTCTTTTTGACAGTTCGATGACATTTCGATGACAGACGGCGCGATTTCGGGCCTTTTATCCCCGCCTAGGCGCCCTCCGCCAGCCGCCGCACAGTCTCCGCGGTGAAGGCATCGCCCGGCATGAAGGACTCGATGACAAGCTCCGAAAAAGTGATGTCGACAGCCGTGCCGAAGACCGTCGTCGTCGTGAAAAACGACAGTGTTCCGGCTTCCGTCTTCAGTTTCAGCGGAACGATCAATCCTCCGTACTCGGATTTATAGCCTTCCGAAGGCTTCTTGCCGCCGGGATAGGATTCGAGTTCCGTCACGAGCGCGGCGAGACCTTCGTCATTCGTAATCTCGATCTGCTGTTGCAGCCTGTCGAAAATATGCGCCCGCCACTCGCCGAGATTTTCGATGCGGCTGCCAAGCCCTTCCGGATGAAGGCTCAATCGCAACACGTTCACCGGCGGTTGAAGAAGTTCGTCCGGAATGCCCGCGAGAAAAAGCGTCAGCGCGGCGTTACCGGCAACGAGATTCCAGTGCCGGTCCACCGCCAGAGCGGGGAACGGTTCGTAGGAGGCAAGCACGAGATCGACCGCCCGCCGCGCCGCCGCCGCATCCGGACTGTCGAGCCGCGTCTCGGAATAGACAGGCGCATAGCCCGCCGCAAGAAGCAGGGCGTTCCGTTCACGGAAGGGCATTTCGAGGCGCTCCGCCAGATGAAGCAGCATGTCGCGGCTTGGGCGCGAGCGTCCCGTTTCGAGGAAGCTCAGATGCCGCGCGGAAATTTCCGCGTCGCAGGCAAAGGCGAGCTGGCTCAGGCGCCGCCGCTGGCGCCACGACCTCAACATCTCGCCCACGGGTTGTGCGTGCATGTTCATGGAGAAACGCTACCGCGAAGCGGGAAGGACAACAATTACCTTGAACGTAATGGGAGCGGGACTCCAATCACAAAAAAAACCGCCGGGGGTTGCCCCGGCGGTTCTGCATATCGTCCGTAGAAGGAAGGGCTTAGTGGGCGCTGGCCTTCTTGAACTGGTCGGCTTCGGTCGAGTCGCCGAGTGCCGTGGTGGAGCTTTCGCCGCCTGCCGCCGCGATGGAGACCATGTCGAAATAGCCCGTGCCGACTTCGCGCTGGTGGCGGGTCGCCGTGTAGCCCTTCGACTCCGAAGCGAACTCGGCCTGCTGCAGCTCGGAATAGGCTGCCATGCCGCGGTCGCGGTAGCCCGACGCGAGTTCGAACATACCGTGATTGAGCTGGTGGAAACCGGCCAGCGTGACGAACTGGTACTTGTAGCCCATCGCCGCGATTTCCTTCTGGAACTTCGCGATGGTCGACTTGTCGAGATTCGCTTCCCAGTTGAAGGACGGCGAGCAGTTATAGGCGAGCAGCTGGTCCGGATATTCCTTCTTCACCGCTTCGGCGAAACGCTTCGCGTCGTCGAGGTTCGGCTTGGAAGTTTCCCACCACAGCAGGTCGGCATAAGGCGCGAAGGAGAGGCCGCGCTTGATGCAATGATCGACGCCCGTGCCCGGCTTCAGGCGATAGAAGCCTTCGATGGTGCGGCCCTTGTCGAAATCGATGAACTCGTGATCGCGCTCGTCGATGTCCGATGTGATGAGGTTCGCGCTTTCGGCGTCCGTGCGCGCCATGATGAGCGTCGGCGTGCCGGAAACGTCGGCGGCGAGGCGCGCGGCGTTGAGGTTGCGCTCATGCGCGCGGCTCGGGATCAGAACCTTGCCGCCGAGATGGCCGCACTTCTTTTCCGATGCGAGCTGGTCTTCGTAGTGGACGCCGGCGGCGCCCGCTTCGATATAGGCCTTCATGATTTCGAAGCAGTTGAGCGGGCCGCCGAAACCGGCTTCCGCGTCTGCGACGATCGGCAGGAACCAGTCGCGCTTCGCGCCGCCTTCCGAATGCTCGATTTCGTCCGCACGCTTCAGGGCGCGGTTGATCTTCTTCGCGAGTTCCGGACCGGCATTCGCGGGGTAGAGCGACTGGTCGGGATACATCGCACCGGCCGTGTTCGCGTCGGCGGCTACCTGCCAGCCCGAGAGGTAGATCGCCTTCAGGCCCGCGCGTGCCATCTGCATGGCCTGGTTGCCCGACAGGGCGCCCAGCGAATGCACGTAGTCGGTCGTGTGCAGCAGTTCCCAGAGCTTGTTCGCACCGCGCGTGGCGAGCGTGTACTCGATCGGGAAGGAACCGCGCAGCTTCTCAACGTCTTCGACGCTGTAGTTGCGCTTCACATTGTCGAAGCGGCCCTTGGGCGCGCTCGGAACGATATCGTAGAAGGTCTTGCTCATGGGATACTCCTCGGGTCCGGAGGTGGTTTCGGTCAGGCTTCGTTTTCAAGGATGAGTCGGTAGGCCGGCAGCGTCAGGAACTCCTCGCATTCCTGTGCCTTGGTCATGTCCGAGAAGAGGCTCACCGCCTGCTCGAAGTGACCGGAAGTCCAGCGCTCTTCGCCAAGCGTTTCGCGCAAGGTCTTCATTTCGTCGGCGAGCACTTCGTCGAAGAGCTCCGGCGTCACCTTGCGGCCGTCGCTGAGCGTCGCGCCGTGATAGATCCACTGCCATATCTGCGTACGGCTGATTTCGGCCGTGGCAGCGTCTTCCATCAGATTGTAGAGCGGCACGGCGCCGCGGCCGCCGAGCCATGCTTCGATATACTGGACGCCGACGCGGCAGCATTCGCGCATGCCGTGCTCGGTGCGTTCGCCCTTGTGCGGCTCGATGAGTTCTTTCTGGCCGACATTCACGTCCTGGCGCTGGCGGGCGAGCTGGTTCGGCCCTTCGAGCTTGCCGAAGACTTCCATCGCGACCTTCACGAGATCGGGATGGGCAACCCATGTGCCGTCATGGCCGTTGTTGGCTTCGCGTTCCTTGTCGGCGCGCACCTTGTTGAAGGCGGCTTCGTTCGCCGCTTCGTCGCCCTTTACCGGTATCTGCGCCGCCATGCCGCCCATCGCGAAGGCGCCGCGCTCATGGCACGTCTTCACGAGAAGAAGCGAATAGGCATTGAGGAAGGCGCTGCCCATCACGACCTGCGCGCGATCCGGCAGGATGAAGTTCGGGTTCTTCCCGAGCCGCTTGATGTAGCTGAAGATGTAATCCCAGCGGCCGCAATTGAGGCCGACGATGTGATCCTTCAACTCATAAAGGATTTCGTGCATCTCGAAGGCGGCGGGCAGCGTCTCGATGAGGACGGTGACCTTGATGGTGCCGTTCTTGACGCCGAGCACTTTCTGCGCGTGAACGAAGACATCGTTCCAGAGGCGCGCTTCCTTGTGGCTCTCCATCTTCGGCAGATAGAAGTAGGGGCCGGAGCCGGAAGCGATCTGCTTCTTCGCATTGTGGAAGAAATAGAGGCCGAAATCGAAGAGGCCGCCGGACATCGGCTCGCCGTCGACTTCGAGATGCGCTTCCTCGAGATGCCAGCCGCGCGGACGGACGATGAGCGTCGCGGGCTTCTCGATGACGTCGTAGTGCTTGCCGTTCGTCTCGTCGGTGAAGCCGATCGCCTTGTCCCAATAGGCCATCATGTTGATCTGGCCGCCGATCATGTTGTCCCATGTCGGCGCGGCCGCGTCTTCGAAGTCGGTCATGTAGGACTGCGCGCCGGAATTGAGCGCGTTGATGACCATCTTGCGGTTGTCGACGGGACCGGTGATCTCGGTGCGGCGGTCGAGCAGGTCCTTCGGGATCGGCGCAACCTTCCAGTCGCCCTCGCGAATATCCTTGGTCTCGGCAAGGAAGTCGGGAAGCTCGCCCGCATCGAATTTCTTCTGGCGTTCGGCGCGCGCCGAAAGCAGTTCGCGGCGGCGGGCACCGAACCGGCGCTCGAGATCGGCTACGAAAGCGAGTGCTTCCGGTGTTAGCACGCGCTCATAGCCCGGCTTCATGGCACCCTTGACGGTGATACCGTCGGCAATGGTCGTGGCTGCTGCCTTGCTCATGCTCGCTCGCCTCCTCAGAACTGCTTGTCGGGTTTCGTTTGCGCGCGGTCATACAATCTCGACACCTGAATGTCCAATGTTTCCTAAGTTGTTGAAAATATTGAAGTAAAAAACTTCACAAGAATCTCGTTCGATTCTGTTGATTATGTAAATCCTGTAAATTAAAGTGCCCGCGACGGCCCGGATTGCGGGCATTCTCATTGGGTTTGAGCCATGGCCTCGGAGAAAAAAGTCTTTGCCGGTCCACGCGTTAGGCGGCTCCGCCGCGAACGCGGCCTCACCCAGGCGCGGATGGCAGCCGATCTCGGCATCTCCGCCAGTTACCTTAATCTGATCGAACGCGACCAGCGGCCCGTCTCCGTTCAGGTGCTCCTGAAGCTCGCCGAAGTCTACGATGTCGAACTTCGGACGATCGGGGGCGACAATGAAGCGCAAGCGCTGACGGTGCTCCGCGAGATCTTTTCCGACCCCCTTTTTCGCGACGCGGGCCTCACGATCCAGGATCTGCGTGAAATCGCCTCGGCAAGTCCGGCGGCAGCAGATGCGATCTCGAATCTCTACCGTGCCTATCAGGAGAGCGTCACCAACGGTTCGATGCTTGCCGAGAGGCTGGCTGATCGCGACATGCTCGACGGCGCGGAGGCGCCGGGCTTGCCGCTCGAAGAAGTGCGCGATTTCATTAACAGCCGGAACAATCATTTCCCCGAACTCGACGATGCGGCGGAGCGGCTTTATGCGACTGCGGGCATCGGCTCGGAGGAGCCCTACGTGGCGCTTCGCACCGCATTGCGCGACCTTCACGGGGTCTCGACACGCATAGCGCCCGCCGATCTCATGCCGCACGAACTCCGGCGCTATGATCGCCATCGCCAGACGATCTTCCTTTCAGAACTCCTGGACCAGCCGGGCCGTTCCTTCCAGCTTGCCTATCAGCTCGGCTATTTCGAGCAGTCGCGCGTGATCGAGGACATTGTCGAAAGCTCGGGCCTCGAAAGCGAGGAGGCGCAGCGGCTTTGCCGCGTGGCGCTGGCGAACTACTTCGCTGCCGCACTCCTGATGCCCTATGCCGCTTTTCACAAGACGGCGGAAGCGACGCGCTACGACATTCGCCTGCTGGGGCGCCGCTTCGGCACGAGCTTCGAGCAGGTCTGCCATCGCCTCACGACGCTGCAGCGTCCGGGCGCGCGGGGCATTCCCTTCTTTCTGATCCGCGTCGACAACGCGGGCAACGTGTCGAAACGCTTCTCGGCGGCAGGTTTCCACTTTGCGCGCTTCGGCGGCACCTGCCCGCGATGGAATGTGCATGACGCGTTCCGCGTGCCCGGCGAGATCTACACGCAGGTCGTGCAGATGGAAGATGGCACACGTTATTTTTCCATCGCACGCACCGTGAGCCGCGCAGGCTCGGGCATCGGCGTACCGGGCGACCAGTATGTCGTCGGCCTCGGATGCGAAATCGGCCATGCCAGGAAGATCGTCTACAGCCAGGGTTACGACCTCGACGATGAGCGCGGGGCCATGCCCATCGGCGTCAATTGCAGGCTCTGCGAAAGGCTCGACTGTTCACAGCGTGCCTTCCCGCCGCTAAAGCACCGGCTGACCGTGGAAGATCACGTGCGCGGCATCTCGCCCTTCGGCGTGCCCGTGCGCGACGCCTGACCTTACAAGCCGAGCAGCGCTCTCACTCCGTAGGCGAAGAGAGCGAGCGCCACGACGCTGACAAGCCAGATGCCCGCAAACCAGGCGAGCCGCTTGCCACGGCCCTCCTCATGCTTGTTATTCATGCTCATGATGCGCATAGCCGCCGTGTTCGCTCGCCTTGCCGTGGAAGACGCTGTAGGCGTACACGGTGTAAAGCAGCACCATCGGTAGCACGACGGCAACGCCGACGAGTGCGAAGATGACGCTGGAACGCGGCGCGACGACATCCCACACCGCGACCGAGGGTGGGATGATGTTCGGATAGAGGCTGATCGCTATGCCCGCGAAGCCCAGCACGAAAAGCCCGATGGACGAGAGAAAAGGCAGAAGCTCGCGCTTCGAGAAAATCGACCAGAAAAGCGAGACGGCGAGAGCCAGCGTAAGCAGCGGGATCGGCGAGAGGTAGAGAATATTGACGCCACCAAACCACCGATCCGCGATAGCGGGGCGCAAGAGCGGCGTCATCACGCTCACCGCCACCATCGCAATCAGAGTGCCGCCGCCGAGGACGACGGCGGAACTCCGCGCCCAGTCCTGAACATGGCCTTCCGTCTTGTAGATCAGCCAGGTCGCACCGAGGAGACCGTAGCCGACGACGACGCCGATGCCGGTCAGGATCGAGAAAGGCGTCAGCCAGTCGAACATACCGCCCGCGTAGCGCACGCCCTCGACTTCTACGCCCTGCACGAGGGCGCCGAGCAACACGCCTTGCATGAAGGCGGCTGTGAGCGAGCCCCAGAAGAAGGATCTGTTCCACAGATGGGTGCTCGTATGCGCCTGATGACGGAATTCGAAGGTGACGCCACGAAAGATCAGGGCGAAGAGCATCGCCATGACTGGAATGTAGAACGCAGGAAGAGCGATCGAGTAGGCGGTGGGGAAGAAGACGAGAAGGCCGCCGCCGCCGAGAATGAGCCACGTTTCGTTGCCATCCCATACCGGTGCAACCGAATTGATCATCGTGTTGCGCGCGCCTTCGTCCGGCGCGAAGGGGAACAGAATGCCGACGCCGAGGTCGAAGCCGTCAAGCACCACGTACATCAGGATAGCGACGCCGATGACCGCGCCGGAGATGATCGCAAGCATTTCCATGGCCTCTCCTCCTATTCCGCAGGCACGACAAGACCAGGGCGTGCTCCCCTGATGGCTTCGGGCCTTTCTTCGGTTTCACGCGTCGTAAGGGGATCGGGACCGCGACGTACGAGTTTCGTTAGATAGTAGAGATAGGCGCCGAAGAGTCCGCCATAGACGATGAGAAAGAGGACGAGCGTCGTCGCGATGGAGGCGCCGGTGACGGTCGGCGAGAAGCTGTCTTCGGTGCGCATGACGCCATAGACGGTGTAAGGCTGCCGCCCGACCTCCGTGACAAACCATCCGGCGAGAGTTGCGACGAAGCCCGCTGGCGTCAGCAGAACCGCCAGGCACCTGAGCCATACGCCGTCGTAGAGCGTGCCGCGCCAGCGTGCCCACGCACCCCACGCTCCCAGAAGAAGGAAGAGGAAACCGAGCCCGACCATGATGCGGAATGACCAGAAGACGACGCCGACAGGCGGCTGGTCTTCGACGGGTATATCCTTGAGGCCCGGCACGATGCCGTCGGGATCATGGCGCAGGATGAGGCTGGATCCATACGGGATCGAGATTTCGAGGTGGTTGCGTTGTTCCTTCTGGTCGGGCATGGCGAAAATGTGGAACGGAACGCCGCCGCGCGTCTCCCAGTTTCCCTCCATCGCGGCAACCTTGATGGGCTGGTGTTCGAGCGTGTTGAGGCCATGCTGATCGCCAAGAAATATCTGCAGCGGTGCGAGCACGAGCACGCCCCACATGGCGATGGAAAAGGCGCGCCGCGCGACTTCGCGATTGCTTCCGTTCGACAGATAGAAAGCTGAAATGCCGGAAACGACGAGCGCCGTCGTGAGATAGGACGCCGTCGTCATGTGCATGAGGCGCCAGGGAAAGGATGGATTGAAGATGACGGCAAGCCAGTCATCGACGACATATTGCCCGTCGACGAGGGTCGCCCCCGCAGGTGTTTGCATCCAGCTATTGGCGGCGAGAATCCAGAAGGCCGAAATTGCGGTGCCGGCGGCAACGAGGCAAGTGGCAAGGAAGTGCAGGCGCGGCCCCACCTTCTGCCAGCCAAACAGCATGATTCCCAGAAACCCTGCCTCCAGGAAGAACGCAGTGAGTACTTCGAAGCCGATCAATGGCCCGAGCGCGGGGCCCGTGACGCGTGACCACTCCGACCAGTTGGTGCCGAACTGGTAGGAGAGAACGAGGCCGGAAACGACCCCCATCCCGAAAGTGAGTGCAAAGATCTTCACCCAGAAGCGGTAGAGAACGAGCCATGCTTCGTCTTTCGAGCGCAGGTACTTTGCCTCGAAAAAGACGAGGAAGCCTGCAAGTCCGATTGTGAGAGTCGGGAACAGGATGTGAAAGGAGACGGTGAAGGCGAACTGAAGGCGGGCAAGGATTTCGGCGTCGAACGGCGGCATGGCACGTCTCCTCCATCATGGAAGGTGCGCACTCAAGTTACACCTTCTCTCCCGTCGCCCGCACTCCTGAACCTGCCACGAAACGTCACGCGACGAAAGCGCCCACAATTTTCCAATGGATTTTGAATCACGCGATCCGTCAGCGGATCACGCGAGCCGACGGGAAGCTGAGCCCGATGCGCATGCCCGTTTCTGGATCGCGGCGCTGCGCACGGACAATATCGAGGGTGCCGCCGTGAAGCTCCATCACCTTGCGGGTAAGGGAGAGTGCGAGGCTTTCCTCACGGGGCGCGCTGCTGTCCTCGGCGCTGACGAAGGGATCGTCCGCCATTTCGAAATCGGGCAACGTGTCGAGTTCCATCTGCACGATTTTCGGGTCGCGCACTTCGTCGAGCGCTACGCGGATGCCGCCGTTCTCCTCGCGCACGGTGAGGCGGATGATGGAGCCACGATGGGCGCAATGAATCGCTTCCGCGATGAGACGAAAGAGGCCCTGGCGGAGCCGGCGTGCATCGCCACGGAACCCCGGCAGGCGGTTCGGGCAATCCATTTCGATGGACACACCTTCCTCCGCAGCGTGCTGGCGCTGGCTTGCAACCGCAATGTCGGCGAGCTGGCCCAGATTGCATATTTCGTCGGTAATATCGATCTCGTGCATTTCCGCTTCGGCAATGCCGAGCAGGTCCTCGATCATGTCGAGCAGCATGGTGCCGCTCGAATAGATGTCGCTTGCATATTCCTTGTAGCGATCGGTCCCCATCGGTCCGAGACGCTCGTTCTTCATCATCTCGGAAAAGCCGATGATGTGCGTCAGCGGCGTCCGCAGGTCGTGATTGACGTTCGAGAAGAAGCTCTGGCTGCGCTTGTAGGTTTCCTGGCTGCGCGCCTCGGCATCGTGCATGGTCTGTTCGAGCTTGCGGCGCACGGTAACGTCGTTGAGTGCTGCGACGCGTGCGGGCACACCGCCCCAGCGTGTGTCCACGATACGCATTTCGGCGAGACGACTGTCTCCGTCGGGTCTCGTGATGGTGACGTCGTGCTCACCCGGATCGCTCGGCAGGCCGAAGGGCTTGCCAATGAGATCGTCGCCGCTGCGGCCAAGAATGTCCTGCGCCGCGCCGTTCGCGAAGCGAATGGTGCCCTGGCTGTCGAGAATGACGATGGCTTCCGGCGTTTCCTGCACCAAAGTCACATGCGGCTTGTCCGCATCCGCGAGCTGGGTGGCGTCTGCCGGGCGCTCGTCGCGCAACTGGCGCCGGGTGACGGCTCGCCTGATCGCAAGGCCGAGAGAAAGCGGGGTGTCGATTTCGAGGGAGAGGCAATCCTCGGCGCCTGCTTCGATGGCCAGGGCCTGAAGCGCTGAATCGCCTGAACCGATTGCGATGACGGGGGCATTGGGACCGAGCGAGACGACCCGGCCAAGGAAATCCAGGGCTTCGTGGCTGCCTTCGCCGATATCGATGACCAAGGCATCGATACCGGGTTCGAGCAATGGCGCAATGCCATCCTCGGCGGCCGAGAAGCCGAATGAAATGGGGCCGGCTGCGCCGGAGCTCGAAAGCGTCGCGAAGCTGCTGCACAGCGCCGGCGATGTGCTTACGACATGAGTGAAAAGCGCGCGCGGAGCGCGTGGGCCCCTCGTTCCGGCTGGCGAAGACCTGCTGCTCATTGCGATGCCCGAACGTGCCAAGGTCAAACCCATTTCCAAGCCCCCCTGGGCCCCAGAACCAAACTCATATAGGCCGACTGAGGCGGCTTTTAGCCGCGTGAGTTAACGATCCGATTCTTTGGTAAACAGAAGGTAAAGGAGGCGCTTATTTTGTGGGTGGCAGGGCGGCGCCCCACAAGGTGGGCTCGGTGAATTAACGGTGAAAACGGCGTTTTTCTGCTGGTTTTCTACAAGTCGAGCACGTCGGCGTTAACTTTCATTTTTTTGCAATCCTGGGTCCGGAAATGGTTGGGAAACTCGCGTTTTTCCTCTCTTCGCGGCGGAAATTGGGCAGCGGCCGGGAAGGGTGATTCGCCCGGGAGCGAATGCTTGTGACCGGCTGGCCTATGGGCTAGGTATGCGCCCGCGCCGCAAACGGCCGAAGGCGCACCTTGAGGCCCGCCCCCAAAGGCAGACCAATGAGCAAGAAAGAGAAGACCTTCCGTCCCAAGGCGCGCGTGCCGAAGGGGCTTCGCGACATGCCTGCGGCGCTGGTGCGCGCGGAGCAGAGGATGCTTGCGCGCATTCGCGAGGTCTATGAGCGCTACGGCTTCGACCCGCTCGAAACCTCGGCTATCGAATATGCCGATGCGCTTGGCAAGTTCCTGCCCGACGAAGACCGGCCGAACGAAGGCGTCTTTTCCTTTCAGGACGATGATGAGCAGTGGCTGTCGCTGCGCTATGACCTGACCGCGCCGCTCGCGCGCTATGTCGCCGAGAACTACGACGCGCTGCCGAAGCCCTTCCGCCGCTACCAGACGGGTCCGGTCTGGCGGAACGAAAAGCCGGGACCGGGCCGTTATCGCCAGTTCACGCAGTTCGATGCCGACACGGTGGCGGCGCCGGGCGTCGCCGCCGATGCCGAAATGTGCATGATGGGCGCCGACTGCCTCGAGGCGCTCGGTATACCGCGCGGCAGCTATCGCATCCGCGCGAACAACCGGAAAGTGCTCGATGGTCTGCTGGAGACAATCGGGCTCGACGGCGAGCCGGGCAGCGCCACCTACATGACGGTGCTGCGCGCCATCGACAAATACGACCGCCTCGGCCGCAAGGGCGTCGAGCTGCTCCTCGGGCCCGGCCGCAAGGACGAATCCGGCGACTTCACGAAAGGGGCCGGACTTTCGCCGTCTCAGACAACGGCGGTGCTCGATTACGTGGAGTCGGGCGTTGGCGAGGGCTCGACCGACCGCAACATCGTTCTTGAGGGGTGGCGCAAGGTCGTCGGCGAAAGCGCAATCGGCCGCGCGGGCATCGACGAGCTTGCCGAAATGGACGCGCTCTTCACGGCAGCGGGTTACGGCACGGACCGGATCGAGTTCAACTCATGGATCGTGCGCGGCCTCGGCTATTACACCGGCCCTGTTTTCGAATCCGATCTCCTGTTCGAGGTGAAGGACGAGAAGGGCAATCCGGTGCGCTTCGGCTCCGTGGGGTCGGGCGGGCGCTATGACGGGCTCGTTGAGCGCTTCAAGGGTGTGAAGGTACCTGCAACCGGCTTCTCGATCGGTGTGAGCCGGCTTCAGTCCGCGCTCGAACTGCTTGGTAAGCTCGATGTGGAGGATGTGACCGCGCCCGTCGTCGTCCTGACGCTCGATGCTGCCAATATGGCGGACTACCAGACGATGGTCTCGGAACTCCGCAATGCGGGCATCCGCGCCGAGCTTTATCTCGGCGGCTCGGGCATGAAAGCGCAGCTCAAATATGCCGACAAGCGAGGCGCGCCGATCGCCGTCATCGAGGGCGAAGACGAGCGCGCGAAAGGCGAAATCACGCTGAAGGACCTGATCCTCGGCGCGCAGATATCGAAAGAGATCGAAGACAACGCCGCCTGGCGCGAGGGTCAGCCGGCACAGGTTTCCGTGCCGCGTGCGCGGCTCGTCGAAGAGGTCGTCTCGATGCTTGCCCGGCATCGCCCCCGCCTGGACCATCACGGCTGACCGCCGCAATCACTCCTGTCTCGATATTTACCATTTTCATGCTAGATAAGGCCCGGTCCGGAAGGTCCGGCGGGGCCGGGAAGTATTCGATATGTCATCTGAACCTATGGCAGCACTGGATGGAGAGAGCCTGCGCGCGCGGGAAGCGCTCGGCGCGTCTGTGCGCAGCGGCTTCGAGAAGGCCGGCTATGCGCCCGTTTCGGCGCCCTCGCTGCAGCCCGCCGACATCTTCCTCGACATGTCCGGCGAGGACATCCGCCGCCGCATGTACGTCTTTGCGGACCCGGCAGGGGACGAGCTCTGCCTGCGTCCGGAACTGACGATCCCCGTTTGCCGCCTCTACCTCGAAAGCGCTGGCGGCGCGCAGAAGCTTTGCTCACTCGGCCCGGTCTACCGGTATCAGCAACGGGGTTCGGCGAAGCTTCGGGAGTTCACGCAGGCCGGCCTCGAATGTCTCGGCGCGGACGACGCGGAAGCGGCAGACGCCGAAGTGATCTCGCTTGCCGCTCGCGCGCTGGCCGATGCGGGCCTGGAGAGCTACGGGATTGAGATGGGCGATCTCGCGCTCTTCGACGCCTTGATCGATGCGTTGGACCTGCCCTCCGGCTGGCGCTCGCGACTGAAGCGCCACTTTTGGCGGCCGGACTATTTCCGGGAATTGCTGGACCGGTTGGAAGCGGGTGAAACCGGTGAGGAGACCAGTGATCGGCAGGCTCTCATCTCCGCCATCGCAGGCCTCGACGAGGCACAGGCGAAGGACGTGATCGAGGATGTGCTGAAGCTCGCGGGCATCGCGCCCGTCGGTGGTCGCACGGTGGAGGAAGTGGCGGAGCGGCTCATCGAGCAGGCCGAGCTTGCCTCGTCGAGCGTCCCGAAAGCCGCGACGAAGCTGATCTCGGATTTCCTGGCTGTCTCGGGCGCGCCGCAGGACGCGATCGCCCGTGTGCGTGCATTGGCGAAAAGCGCAGGTGTCTCCATCGAACCCGCCATTGCGCGCTTCGAGCGACGAATGGAGCTTGTTGCGAAGAGGGGCCTCGACCTCTCTCGCGCGCATTTCGCCACCGGCTTCGGTCGCAACATGGCGTACTACACGGGCTTCGTTTTCGAGTTCCGGGTGGATGCACTCGGTGCGGACGCGATGATCTGTGGCGGTGGCCGCTATGACGATCTGCTCTCGGCTCTCGGCGCCGGGAAGCCCGTGCCGGCTGTCGGTTGTGCTGTCGGCATCGAACGGCTGCTCGCGGCAGTCGCGAGGGAGAAGGGCCAATGAGCGGAAAACTCGTGATCGGCCTTCCCTCGAAAGGCAGACTTCAGGAGAACGCGACTGCCTTCTTCGCCCGGGCGGGCCTCAAGGTGCGCCAGGATGGCGGACGAGGCTACACCGGCCGCCTCGACGGTATCGCAAATGTCGAGATCGCCTTCCTTTCGGCGTCGGAAATCGCAGGTCAGCTCGAGCAAGGGCTGATCCACCTTGGGGTGACGGGTGAGGACCTGATCCGCGAGAAGCTGTCCGCCCCCGAGCGCGATATTGAGATGTTGCTGCCGCTCGGCTTCGGTCACGCGGACGTCGTCGTCGCCGTGCCGCAGAGCTGGATCGATGTCGCCTCGATGGCGGACCTCGATGACGTCGCGCTCGCCTTCCACAGGAAGCGCGGGCGCAGGCTTCGCGTCGCCACCAAGTATTTCAACCTGACACGGCGCTTCTTCGCCGAGCACGGGCTCACGGACTACCGCATCGTCGAAAGCCTCGGCGCCACAGAGGGTGCGCCGGCGGCCGGTACGGCGGAAGTGATTGTCGATATCACGTCGACGGGAGCGACGCTGGCGGCGAACAATCTGAAAGTGCTCGATGACGGTACGATCTTGCAGAGCCAGGCAAACCTCGTCGCAAGTCTCGGTGCGGAATGGAGCGAGACGGCGCTCGCCGCCGCCGGTGAAATTCTCGATCGTGTTTCGGCGCAGGCGCGCGCCGCGAAGGTCGTGGAAGTGCGCTTTGCGAGCGGGGCGGACGATGTCGTGCTGATCGACGAAATCACGAACCGTTTCGGAGTGATGCTGCCTTTCGGCAACGGCGCCGTGACGCCGGTGCGCATTGCTCACTGCCCGGAAGCAAACCTCTACGATCTCGTGTCCTTCCTTTACGCAGAGGGTCGCGAAACGGTGACAGCTGCCCGCGCGGATTATGTGTTCGAGGCGAAGAACCCGCTCCGCGAAAGGCTAACCACGCGCCTTCACGGAAAAGACTGAGCGATCATGACTCCGACCCTTGCCGCCATCACCGCCATCGTCGTCGTGGTGACGGCAACGCTTTCCGGCATCTTCGGGATGGCGGGCGGCATGATCCTCATGGCCTTCCTCACCTTCGCCTATTCGGTGGGGGCGGCAATGATGCTGCATGGCGTGACGCAGGCCGTGTCGAACGGATATCGCGCCGTCATCAACCGCAGCGACATCGTCTGGTGGCTCGTCGCGACCAACATGGCGGGCTCGCTCGCCGCGCTCGTGCTCTTCATGCTGGTGAGTTTCGTGCCGGACAAGGCCACGGTCTATCTGGTGCTCGGCGCCATTCCCTTCGTGGCCTTCTCGATTCCGAAAAGTTGGGGCCTCGACATCACGAAGCCTTTCGTCGCGCCTGTCTGCGGCTTTGTGGTGACGGCTCTTACGCTTACGGCGGGCGTTGCCGGGCCTATTCTCGACGTTTTCTTCGTACGCAGTCCTCTAACGCGCCATCAGATCGTCGCAACCAAGGCCGTGACGCAGACGCTGCAGCACCTGACGAAGCTTCTCTATTTCGGGGTCCTGGCGGCACATCTCCTGCCTGCCGCGGACCTGCCTTGGTGGATTTATGTGATGGTGGCGCCGCTCGCCATGCTCGGCACGACTTTCGGAAAAATGCTGCTCGACCGTATGAATGACGGCCAGTTCAAGAGCTGGAGCCGCTATATCCTCTTCGTGCTTGGTGCGTTTCTCCTCTGGCGCGGGGTATCGCTGCTACTGGTTTGAGAAGCCCTTGCGCGCGAGGAATTTGCGCCGCCCCTGCTCGCCGATCTTCTCCATGAGCGGAAGAAGAGGGCGGATCATCCAGGGGAACGAGCCGAAGAAGCGCGCGGTCAGGCTCGCGCTCCATGGCGAATAGATTTCGAGCCTGCCTGTGTCGATCGCTTTCAGCGTCGCATTCGCGATGTCGTCGGCGGTCATCACCTTGTCGATGAAGTTCAGTACCGAGCCGCCATGAAGGGCTTCGTGATGCAGCATGGGTGTGTCGACGGCGGCGGGATAGACGCCGGATACTTTCACCCCGAAGGGTGCAAGCTCCTGATGAAATCCGCAGAGAAATCCGCGAAGCCCGAACTTCGAGGCGGAATAGATGGCGCTGTCTTTGAGCGATATCACTCCGCCGAGTGAGACGGTCGCAACCATCGCTCCCCTGCGCCGCGCGATCATCTGCGGTGCAGCGGCGCGCATGAGGCGGATGGGCGCGCGGAGATTCACCTCGAGGTGAAGGTCGAGCGCGGATTGATCGATATCGGCGGCCGCGCCTGGCACGATGACACCGGCATTGTTGACGAGGACGTCGAGGTCGGCCATATCCCCGCACAACCGGCCGCAGAGCCGCTCCACCTCGTCGCGGGAGGAAAGGTCGCACACGAGCTTCTCCGATCCCGAAGAGAGGGTTGCGGCCAAGGCATCGAGAGGCGCCATATCCCGGTCGACAAGAACAAGTTCGTAGCCGCGGAGATCGAGAGCGCGGGCGATTGCGCCGCCTATCCCGCCCCCCGCGCCTGTGATGAGCGCCTTCATGCTTATGCGGCCTTCCGGGCGCTGGCGATGCACAGATTGTCAAAGCAGCCATCATCGAGGTCGTTCCAGCCCAGGCGCTTGCGGATGCGTTTCATCTGCTTGCGATAGGCGTCGATCTCGACATAGGTCGCATGCCGTGACGATCCGACGAACTTGATGCCGCCGGAAAGGTCCGGCCGGTCGTTCACGATGAGCCGGTTTGCCGCTTCCGCTTCCTTGCCGCCTTTCGCGCGGGCGAGGATCGTGCGGGCGATGAGATCGGCCATCTCATCGAAAAGCTTGTAGGCGCCGCCATTGGTTTCCATGAAACCGAGCGAATAGAGCGTCGGATGCTCGCGGCTGAAAAGGTTCATGTAGAGGTCCGGCCTGCCTTCCTTCCAGGTGAAGAGGGAAGGATCGACATAAGGCACCTTCCATGTATAGCCCGTGGCACAGATGACGAGGTCGATCTCTTCCGACGTACCGTCCTTGAAGTGAACTGTCTTTCCCTCGAAACGTGCAACATCCGGCTTCGCCTTGATATCGCCGTGACCGAGATAGTGGAGGAGCTGCGTATTCAGGATCGGGTGGGTTTCGAAGAGCCTATGATCTGGCTTTTGCAGCCCGAGTCGTGTGAGATCGCCGTTCAGGATACGCAGGATGACGCCGAAGATGCGTTGTGTGAGCCACATCGGCAGATGCGGCCCCTCATGCGCGACGACGTCGGCCGGAAGGCCGAAAAGATGTTTCGGCAGGAAGTGATAGCCGCGTCGGAGGCTGATGAAAGCTGCATCCGCGCCCTTCGCCGCGTCGCATGCGATATCGCAACCCGAATTGCCGGCGCCGATGATGAGGACGCGCTTGCCTCGGAACTCGTCCATCGAGTTGAAGGTCACGGCGTGCCGCATCTCGCCGGTGAATTCGCCTGGATAATCCGGCATCGCAGGATGCCAGTTCGTCCCGTTCGCGCAGATGAGTGAGCCGTAGCTCTTCGTTTCACCCGTCGAAAGCGTCACCCGCCAGCTTCCATCCGCCTGCAGTTCGGCTTTTTCGACCGACGTGTTGAAGCGGATGTGGTCGCGAAGCCCGTAGGCATCGGCAAAGCTCTGCATGTAGGTGTGGATCTGCCGGTTGGACGGGTAATCCGGATAATCCTCCGGCATCGGAAAGTCGTGATAGTGCGATTGGGTCTTGGACGAGATGAAATGGGCCGAATCGTAGATGGGTGAACCGGGATTGGTCCGGTCCCAGAGACCGCCGACATCCAAGTGCCGTTCATAGACCTCAAAGGGAATGCCGTGGCGCAGGAAAGTACGCGCAAGGCTCAACCCGGCCGGCCCGCCGCCAACCACACAAACCCGTCCGATGTCGCCCACAATCCGCCCCCGATAAAACATGAATAATCCTCATATTTGTGATAAGTGATAAACCCTCATATTTTCCGGCGCAAGAGAAATTTCACCGGGATCCTTTCATGGCCGCGCAAAAGACCATCCGCCGTCAGCCGACCCAGGCGCGTGCCCGTGAGCGCGTTGAACGGATTTTGACCGCGGCCACGGAACTCATCGCCGAAACGGGAAGCGACGCCGTGCGCATGACGGAGGTGGCGGAAAGGGCGGGCGTGCCGATCGGCTCGCTCTACCAGTATTTCCCGGACAAGCCGGCAATCCTGAGGACGCTCGCCATGCGCGTGATGGAACGCGTGCGCGACGGTCTGCGTCAGAACCTCGAAGGTGTGGAGAGCGCGGCGGATGCTATCGCGCGCATCGATGCGATTATGGTCGGCTACTACAATCTGTTCCTGACCGAACCCGTGACGCGCGACATCTGGTCGGGCACGCAATCCGACAAGGCGCTGCAGGAACTCGACATCGAAGACAGCAGGCAGAACGCGAATATCTTTGCAGCAGCGCTGAAGCCGCTCGTTGCGCCGTCTAATCATGGCCGGCTCGAAGCAACATCCTTCCTGCTCATGCAACTCTCCGGCGCGGCGGTGCGGCTCGCGATCGCCGTGGACCGCAAGGAAGGGGACAGGCTGATTGCGGAATACCGTCTCCTCATGCGCCGCAAACTCGAAAGCTTGCTCGCCGGTTGAATGAAGCGTCCGCTTCCAGCTTGCCGCGAACGAAGGCGCTTCATAGACTCTCGCTCCGGTTCCAGCGATGGAGCCTTTGCAAGCGAGGTCGGGAACATGGCGGAAGCGGCGATCCGTGTCGGCATCGGCGGTTGGGTCTTCGAGCCTTGGCGCGGCACGTTCTATCCCGAAGGGCTCACCCAGAAACGCGAACTTGAATATGCGAGTTCGAAGCTTTCGACCATCGAGATCAACGGTACTTACTACGGCTCCCAGAAGCCGGACAGCTTCCGCAAATGGCGTAACGAGACGCCGGACGGCTTCGTCTTCTCGCTAAAAGGCCCGCGCTTCGCGACCAACCGGCGCGTGCTGGCGGAGGCAGGACCTTCCATCGAGAAGTTCTTTGCGAGCGGCGTGACGGAGCTGAAGGAAAAGCTGGGCGTCATCGACTGGCAATTCGCTCCCACGAAGAAGTTCGATCCGGATGACTTCGCAGCATTCCTGGACCTTCTGCCGAAATCCCATGACGGCATTGCGCTTCGACATGCAGTTGAGGTGCGGCACGACAGCTTCAAGACGGAGGACTTCATCGATCTCTTGAGAGAGCATGAGGTTGCCGTCGTGACGGCGGCAGACGGCGGCTACACGCAGATCGGCGACGTGACCGCGCCCTTTGTCTATGCGCGGATAATGGGCACGGACGAGAAGGAGAAGCTCGGCTACGCCAAGAAGATGCTCGACCAATGGGCGACGCGGGCGAAGGAATGGGCCGCGGGCAACACGCCGAAGGGAATCGACGCCGTTGCCCCGGCCAGCAAACAGCCTGTCAACGACGTCTTCCTCTATGTGATTTCAGGCGCCAAGGTCCGCAATCCCCTCGCTGCAATGGCGATTGCGGACCGCCTCAAAGGCTAGAGCCCGGGAACGGGGAAGCGCGCGGTGAGCGCGCGTGTGCGCGCTGCAAGCGTCTCCTCCGTTGCTCGGTCGCCTTTTGCCGACAGCGCTTCGGAGATGATGGCGCCGATCTCCGACATCTCGACGGTTCCCATCCCGCGCGCGGTCGGGGCCGGTGTGCCGAGGCGAAGCCCCGAGGGGCGCATCGGCGGGTTCGGGTCGTCGGGGATCACCTGCTTGTTGGTGGTAAGGCCCACACGGTCGAGCGCCTCCTGTGCCTGCGCACCGTCGACGCCGAAGCTTTGGACGGTGTCGATCACGAGGAGGTGGTTGTCCGTGCCGCCGGTGACGAGTTTCACCTGCCTTTCGCTGAGCGCGGCGGCGAGCGCTTTCGCGTTCGCGAGCACTTGGCGCGCATAATCCCGGAAGGCGGGGAGTGCGGCGAGGCGGAAGGTGACGGCGGCGGCAGCGACCTGGTTCATGTGCGGCCCTCCCTGAAGGCCCGGGAAAACCGATGCGTCGATCTTTTTCGCGAATTTTTCGTTGCAGAGGATGAGCCCGCCGCGCGGACCTCGCAGCGACTTGTGCGTCGTCGTTGTCATCACGTCGAAACCGGCATCGAGCGGATTGCGCATGACGTCGGCCGCGATGAGCCCGCCTATATGGGAAACATCCGCCATGGTCAGCGCGCCCACCTCGTCCGCCACGCGCTTGAAATCGGCATAATCGTAGTCGCGTGGGTAGGAGGAGTAGCCGCAGACGACGAGCTTCGGTTTCGTTTCCCGTGCGACGGTGCGCAGGTGATCGAAATCGATGGCGCCGGTCGAGGGGTCCGTCTTGTAGCGCACGAAATTGAAGAGGCGGCCCATATGGCTCACAGGCGCACCATGCGTGAGATGCCCGCCATGGCTCAAGTCCATTGCCAGGATCGTATCGCCCGGATCGAGCAGACCGAGATAGACAGCCTGGTTCATTGGCGAACCCGAAAGCGGCTGCACATTCGCGTGTTCCGCGCGGAAGAGTGCCTTGGCGCGGTCGCGGGCGAGCGTCTCGATGCGGTCGGTGTATTCCTGACCGCCGTAGTAGCGCCGCCCTGGATAGCCTTCGGAATATTTATTTGTGAAGGCAGAGCCGAGCAGCGTCATCACCTCCGGGAAGGCATAGTTTTCCGAGGGAATGAGTTCGAGGCCGGAGCGCTGGCGGGTCTCCTCGCCCTTGAGCGCGAGGAAGATTTCGTTGTCGGTTTGCGCAAGCTGCGCCTTTTCCTGGGATGACGGCATTTGAGCCTCCTTCGAGCCAAAACAAAAAACGCCCGGCCAGCATCTTCATGTGCTGCCCAGGCGATCGGCTCGAAAGACCAGTCTCCGCGCTCCCCGATGGTGACCCATCTGATATCGCCAGTCGCGCGGAGGATATGTGCGACCGGAAGTGAAGGCAGTTAAGCCCCGTCGGCGGCTTGAGTCAATTCCCTGCCATGAGAATCGCGCTAGCATCGGCGCCGTGCAAGTGGGGGGAAACCATGCTGAAAAACTGGAAATTCTGGCTCGTGGTGCTTGTTGCGTTCGGTATCGGTCAGTTGAACCCGCTGGGGCGGGCCTATCTAAAGGCCGCTGAATGGAAGCTCCCTGAAATCAAGGAAGCGAGCCTGGCAAAGCCTTCGCCCTTCGAAAGTATCGCGGCGGAAAAGATTGTAGGTGAAAGCGAAAACGTCTTCGCCTTTCCGGATCACAAGCCGATCGCTCCTGTTCACATACTAATAGTACCGAAAGAGCGGATCACCACGATCAACGACGCTTCGCCCGAACTCATTGCCGAAATGACGGCGTTAGCGCAAAAGCTCGCGCGCGAAAGCGGCATCGCCGAAAGCGGGTTTCGTCTCGTCATCAACACCAATCCGCAGGGCGGACAGACCGTCTATCATCTGCATATGCACTTGATCGGCGGCAGACAGATGGGATGGCTCGGCTAGATCTGCCTACAAACCCAAAATCCGCTTCGCGATGATGTTCTTCTGGATTTCGTTGGACCCGCCATAGATCGACTGCGCTCTGGCACCGAGATAGGCGGCGACGGTGGGCGCGCCGCCCGAGGGAAGGGCGGTGTTGCCCGTCCACGCTGGTGCGACTGAATCGGGGAAGGCGGGCAGCATATAGGGTCCGAAGGCCTCCATGCCAAGTTCGGTAATGTCCTGCGCGAGTTCGGTCGCAATGATCTTCAGGATCGAGGACTCGTTGCCCGGCGCGCCGCCCTCCGCGACTGAGGAGAGCGTGCGCAACACGGTGATTTCGAGCGTATCGAGCCGGGTTTCGAGTTCGCCGAGTTTACGGATGAAAGCCGGGTCTTCCAGAAGCCCGCGCTCGCGCGCGGCTTCGCGAATGTTCCAGAGCTGCTTCCGCTTGCCCGCAACATGCGCGTAAGAGGTGCGCTCATGGCCGAGAAGGTAGTTGGCATAGGTCCAGCCCTTACCTTCCTCGCCGATGCGGTTTTCCTTCGGCACGCGCACATCCTCGAAGGTAACGCTGTTGAGCGAGTGTTTGCCGTCGATGGTGATGATCGGATGGACGGTGATGCCTGGCGTCTTCATGTCGATCAGCAGGAAGGTGATGCCTTCCTGCTTCTTCTCTTCTTGGGAAGTCCGCAACAGGCAGAAAATCCAGTCGGCATGTTGACCGAGGCTCGTCCAGATCTTGGTGCCGTTGACGATATAGTACTCGCCATTGGAAACGGCCGAACATTGCAGCGAGGCGAGGTCGGAACCGGAGCCCGGTTCCGAATAACCCTGTGCCCAGAAAGTGGTGCTGTCGAGAATGCCGGGCAGCCACCGCTTCTTCTGCTCCTCGGTGCCGAAAGTGTAGATCACCGGCCCGACATAGAGGAGGCCCATCGGCACGACATTGAGCGCGCCCGCGCGTTCGAGCTCTTCGTCAAATATGTATTTTTCGTTGGCGCTCCAGCCGGTGCCGCCCGCCGATTTCGGCCAGTTGACGGCAAGCCAGCCCTTCGCGGCCATGGCCCGTTCGGAGCGCTGGTAGTCCTCCTTGGAGGGCGAGGCGCCGCTCGCGATCTTTTCCACGATCTCGCGCGGATATTCGTTCTCGAAGAAGTCCCGCACCTTCATGCGGAACTCTTCGTCCTTGTCGGAAAATGAGAAGTCCATCTGCCTGCCGCCCGATTTGAATTTTCTGTTGTCGGCAGTCTAGCGGGCGCCCGTCCCAAAGCAAAAGGGCCGGTGTTTCCACCGGCCCTTCGCTTGTCTCTCGGATGAGAGGCGGGACTTCTTAGAAGTCCATGCCGCCCATGCCGCCCATACCGCCCATGCCACCGGGCATGCCGCCGCCGGCATTGCCTTCGGCCTTCGGCTTCTCGGCAATCATGGCTTCGGTGGTGATGAGAAGGCCGGCAACGGAAGCCGCGTCCTGAAGCGCCGTGCGCACGACCTTGGTCGGGTCGATGATGCCGGCGGCGACGAGATCGCAATATTCTTCCTTCTGCGCGTCGAAGCCGAAATTGGCCTGCTTCGACTCGAGCACCTTCTGCACGACGATCGAACCTTCGACGCCAGCGTTCTCGACGATCTGGCGGATCGGGGCTTCGAGTGCCTTGCGGATGATGTTGATGCCCGCCTGGATGTCGCGGTTGTCATCGAGGAGCTTTGCAACGGCCTTGGACGCCATCAGCAGTGCCGTGCCGCCGCCCGGGACGATGCCTTCTTCGACCGCGGCGCGGGTGGCGTTCAGCGCGTCGTCGACGCGGTCCTTGCGCTCCTTCACTTCAACCTCGGTGGCACCGCCGACCTTGATCACCGCAACGCCGCCCGCGAGCTTCGCAAGGCGTTCCTGCAGCTTCTCCTTGTCGTAGTCGGAGGTCGTTTCCTCGATCTGCCGCTTGATCTGGCCGACGCGGGCTTCGATGTCCTTCTTCTTGCCCGAGCCGTCGACGATCGTGGTGTCGTCCTTCGTGATCGTGACGCGCTTGGCTTTGCCGAGCATGTCGAGCGTAACCGACTCGAGTTTGATGCCGAGGTCTTCAGAGATAACCTGGCCGCCCGTCAGGATCGCGAGATCCTCGAGCATGGCCTTGCGGCGGTCGCCGAAGCCCGGCGCCTTCACGGCCGCAACCTTGAGGCCGCCACGGAGCTTGTTGACCACGAGCGTGGCAAGCGCCTCGCCTTCGATGTCTTCCGCGATGATGAGCAGCGGGCGGCCCGACTGCACCACGGCTTCGAGAACCGGGAGCATCGGCTGCAGGCTCGTCAGCTTCTTCTCGTGCAGCAGGATGAGCGGCTCGTCGAGCTCGGCAACCATCTTGTCGGCGTTCGTGATGAAGTAGGGCGAGAGATAGCCGCGATCGAACTGCATGCCTTCGACGACATCGAGCTCGGTCTCGAGCGACTTCGCTTCTTCGACCGTGATCACGCCTTCATTGCCGACTTTCGCCATCGCCTGAGCGATCATGGCGCCGATTTCGGATTCGCCGTTCGCGGAAATCGTGCCGACCTGCGCGACTTCATCGTTCGACTTCACCTTCTTCGAACGCTTCGTGATGTCCTCGACGGCGGCGCGGACGGCGATCTCGATGCCGCGTTTCAGATCCATCGGGTTCATCCCGGCGGCAACCGACTTCGCACCTTCGCGTACGATCGCCTGGGTAAGAACCGTCGCCGTCGTGGTGCCGTCGCCAGCCGTGTCGTTGGTCTTGGAAGCGACTTCCTTGACCATCTGCGCGCCCATGTTCTCGAACTTGTCTTCGAGTTCGATCTCCTTGGCGACCGTCACGCCGTCCTTCGTGGTGCGGGGCGCACCGAAGGCCTTGTCGATGACGACATTGCGGCCCTTCGGACCCAGCGTCACCTTTACCGCGTCGGCGAGAATGTCGACGCCGCGCAACATCTTTTCGCGGGCACTGCGGCCGAATTTGACTTCCTTAGCCATGTTCTTCTGATCCTTCTGAAATCGTGAAGCGGAACGAAGGCCGCAGGGGCTCAACAAAAAAGCCCGCGGCCGTTATCCGGTTGCGAGCCTTATTCGGCGGCTGCCTTCTTCTTGGCACCACCCTCGAGCACACCCATGATGTCGCTCTCTTTCATGATCAGCAGGTCCTGGCCGTCGATCTTGACCTCGGTGCCCGACCATTTGCCGAAGATCACGCGATCGCCCGTCTTGACGTCCGGCGCGATGATCTTGCCGTCATCGCCGCGAGCACCCGGGCCCACCGCAACGACTTCGCCCTGCGAGGGCTTTTCCTGAGCCGTGTCCGGAATGATGATGCCGCCGGCGGTCTTGGCTTCTTCCTCGACCCGGCGCACTACGACGCGGTCATGCAGAGGACGGAACTTCATCTCTGGCTTCTCCTGTGTCCCAACCGCTAAGTTGCGGAATTTTATGAGAATTTTTGTACTGTTAGCACTCGTGAGTGGTGAGTGCCAACACCAGCGCGACAGATAGGCGCTGTGAGGCGGAGTGTCAAGCGCCGCCCGGGTTTAAAGGCTCAGGAGAGGACGAGGACGGCCCCGCCGAAGCGGCGCTTCAGATGCCCGAGAAGGCTTGCCGCGAAGAGGGTGGCACCCAGGATTTCCATGATCTCCTCAGTGCAATAGGCGACCTGGTAAGGGAAACTCGTCTCGCCATAAACCGTGAGGAGCTTGCCGCCGACGATTTCCATTCCGAGCGCTCCGCCGACATAGAGAAGGCCCGCCCCGCAGAACATGAGGCGCGTGCGGAAGGGCAGAGCGAGGAGGAAGGGCAGGTACAAGAGCCCGATCGCCGCCACGAGGACCGCCCCGGGGATCACCCAGCCGAAATGAAGGAAGCCGCTCAGGTCCAGACCGTTGCGCATCGGCTCGATCACGATCTCATGGACACCCGTCGCCTCGTCGATCGACAGCCCGATGAAAATGGGCACCAGCAGAGCCCAGTGGAGGACGTTGCGCTCGCCGTCCCGGGCCGCGGAAAGTGCGGTGATCGTGAGGAGGATGGCGGAAAAAACGAGCACCAGCGAGCTGTACCAAGCGGGCAGGCAGTATTCCGCGTTGAAGGCGAGATGACGCAGATCCTTCGCGATCGTCTCGAATCCGAACGCCGTTACGTACCACTCCCGGAACAGCCCGAGTGCGACGACGGTCAGCGACGCGGCCCAGAGCCCCGCCGCAAAGCGCCAGGGGTTCAGGTGGAAAATCCTTTCCTCCAAAGGCGGTTGCGCTTGGCTCGCCGTCAGCTCAACCATTTCTTAGTCCTCAATTGTGACACTTCCGCAGCGATCTGCTTCCTGCGAAGCAAGATGGAGACCACGGGAAGCCAATGGCCCTGTCAGCCGACATTAAGCATGAGCGTCAAACGCCGAACGCTGCGCTGCACCTTGCGCTGGCGCTTGCCTATGCGGCACAGCCGGCACGGCTGCTGCACCCGCTTGGCTTTGCGCGGCTCGAGGCTGAACGACTGCTGCGCCGCGGGTCTGGCAATCAATTCTTGAGAGAGCCGGAGGAGGCTCTCTCCGTCCCGGATGGGCTTGTTGATATTGGCGGGCCGATGACACCCGAACGGCTGATGGCCGCCTATCGGCGCGGCATTTTTCCGTGGTGTCATGTCGGCCCCGTCAAATGGTGGGCGCCGTCGAAGCGCGCCGTTCTCTGTCTCGAAGAGAGCCGGATCGAGAAGAACCTTCGCCGCACACTTCGGCAAGGAAAGTTCCGTGTGACCTTCGACGAGGCCTTTGGCGAGGTGATGCGCGGCTGCGCCGAACCGCGCACGGGCCGCTACGCGCTTACATGGATCGGCCCACGTTTCATGGAAGCCTATGCAAAGCTCCATGAGATAGGACACGCGCATTCGGTGGAGGTCTGGGACGAAGAAGGCGAACTCGCGGGCGGCCTCTACGGTGTTGCATGCGGCGGCGTCTTTTTCACCGAGTCGCAATTCGCACGAAAACGCGACACATCGAAAGTCGCCTTCGTTACCTTGAACTGCCACTTGCAGCATTGGGGCTACGTGTTGAACGACGGCAAGAGCATGACCGGCCATCTCGCCGCGCTCGGCATGCGCGATATTCCGCGCGCGGAGTTCAACGACATCTTGAAGCGGTACGAGAATGCCGGCCGCGCGCCGGGGCCCTGGAAGGTCGACCCGGATATCGACGTGGCGGGATGGAAGCCCGAACGCGCCGGTTAGGCTCTGAGGCCGCGCAACGTCAGTTTGATGATAGCTGTGAGCCGGGCGAGAAACGTCTTTTCATCGGGTGCCTTCTCCGCGCCGTATGCTGCGGCAATGAGGGCGTCGACCGTAGCTTCCTCAGTGAGGCCCACGGCTTTCGGATCGAGTTCGCCAGACGCGACGCCGTCCCGCACGAGGCGCCGGACGGCACTGTAGAACTGCTCATACACCGCTCCGAAAACATCCTCGGAAAGGCGCGAACCGCTGTCGACAAGCTCCGCCGCGTGCGGGCTCGACAGAATCCAGCGATAGACGAAACCGAGCTTCGCCTCCATGAGGGCGGTGAGCTTCGGTTCGAGCGGCAGGTCGAGTGCCTCCGCCCTGGTTACGCCCTCTCCAACCTGCTCGGCGAGCGAGCGGCAGATGGCCTCGAAGAGTTCATCCTTGCTCTTGAAGTAGAGATAGAGCGTGCCCTTGGCGACGGCGGCCGCACGCGCGATGTCCTCCATCGAGGTGCGGCGGTAGCCGTAGTGGCGGAAGAGGTCGAGCGCGGAAGTGAGGATCACATCCCGCTTGTCCGTTCCTGCCGTCTTTTGCGCGACTGCGCTGCTTTGGGCCTTCGACATTTTCTTTCGTCTGTCTTCTATCGTCTGATCGTGAAGGGGCACGTCTTGGCGACGGGCACGACGAGAGTGCGCATCGAGCCGCCGCAATCGTAGTAGCAAATCTTGCGCGCGCCGGTGCGCTGCTGGTTCGACAGCGAGCAGGTCGCCTGCGCATATTGCTCGTAAGCGGGCTTCTTGCTCATTTCCGGCGCCGGCCCTCCCGTTGAAAGGGCCGCCAGCACCAGCATGCCCGATAGCGTTACAGATCCCATGGTCACCCCCCCCCTTTCGAAATCTTCGCGGCCACTCTAGCACCTTTGCCGCACCGAATTTCAAGCCTCTGCATACTGCGGCATTTGTGCATTGCGCCCGGGGCTGTAGGATGCCGCCGCACAATTTTACCGAGGGAAACCCATGACAAGCGAAGCGGTGGCGGCAGCGAAGGCGACGATCGGCGAGCCCGGATCGAGGGCACTGATCCCGACGCCGGCGCTGGTGCTGGACCTCGATGCCTTTGAGCGCAACGTGGCGCGCATGGCCGAGCACTGCAAGGTAAACGGCCTTTTCATCCGGCCCCATGCGAAGACGCACAAATCCGTTGCGATTGCGAAGGCTCAGATCGCGGCGGGCGCGCTCGGCGTCTGCTGCGCCAAGCTCGGCGAAGCGGAAGCGATGGCGGCGGGCGGGATCGGAAGCATCCTCATCACATCGCCCGTCGTGACGGCGCAGGGCCTCGACCGGCTGATGGCGCTGAACGCGAAAATCCCGGACCTCATGGTCGTCGCCGACCACCCCGACAATGCGCGTGCGCTCGCGGCAGCCGCATCCGAAGCAAAGCGCACGCTGAAGGTTCTGGTCGACCTCGATGTCGGCCTCCACCGCACGGGCATCCGCCCCGGCGACGAGGCAACGGATCTTGCCGAACTGCTCGACGCCGCGGAGTTTCTGGAACTGCGCGGGCTTCAGGCTTACGCAGGTCACCTGATGCACATTCACGATTTCGCGGAACGGCGCGAGAAATCGCTGGCCGCGATGAATGTGCTCGGCGAGCAGCGCGACGCGCTGAAAGCAAAGGGCCTTTGCTGCGATATCGTTTCCGGCGGCGGGACGGGAACCTACAACATCGATCCGGAAGCAACGGTGCTGACCGAGTTGCAGGGCGGCTCCTACATCTTCATGGACAAGCAGTATAATGACGTCGCGCTCGGCAACGGTGCGAGTTTTCCCTTCGAGACCTCGCTCTTCGTGCAGATGTCGGTCGTCTCGAACAACACGAAGAACCTCGCAACGACGGATGCCGGCTTCAAATCCTTCTCGACCGACGCCGAACCGCCGAAGCTTCTTTCCGGTGCGCCGGAAGGGGCTGGCTATTTCTTCTTCGGCGACGAGCAGGGCGGCATCCTGCTGCCCGACGGCGCGCATCTTCCATTAGGCAGTGTACTGACGGCCATGACGCCGCATTGCGATCCGACGGTGAACCTCTACGATTTCTACCATGTCGTGAGGGGCGACCGGCTGGTCGACATCTGGCCGATCGAGGCCCGTGGAAGAAGCGCCTGACGGGTGGGCCGACCGGGGATAAAAGGCCCCGAAAACGGCCGACTGTCATCGAAATGTCATCAAAACGTCACATAGGGTGAAAGAGCCCCTTTCGGGTAGCTGAGGCGCTGCCCGGAGGAGGCGTATCCCCATATTTCTGCGATTTCCCGAAAAAGCACGATAGAGACGAAGAAGGGGCTTGACCGGTCTCGTCCTCATCAGTATTGTGAGTGAATGATCACTCGCAACGAAAAACCTGGCTCCAAAACCCGCGACCGCATCGCCGATGCGTCGCTCCGTCTTTTCGTGTCGCAGGGCATCGCCGAAACGACGACGCGCGACATCGCGAAGGAGGCGGGGATCGCCGAAGGGACGATCTACCGGCACTTCGAAAGCAAGGAAGCGCTGGCGGCGGAAATTTTCATGGAGACCTTCATGCCGCTTTCGCGGGCGCTGGTTCTCCTGGAGGGTGACAGCGGCCCGATTCTCGACAGGATCGAACGGACGGTCGAACATTTCTACCGGCTCTTCGATGAGGACCCGACGCGCTGGGTCTATGTGATGACCTATCAGACGGGGCGGCAGTCGAAACTGCCGCCGAACACGCCGACGCCCTATACGCTGATGCTGAAGATGATGAAGGAGGGGACGGCGAGCGGAGAACTCGCCGAGGCCGATCCGGACCTTCACACCCAGATCGTGCTGGGCATGATCACGCAGCCCGCCATGGGCATCGTTTACGACGAACTCGATGGACCGCTCGCACCCCGCGCAGGCGAGGTGATGAAGGCGATCCGCAAGGC
Organism: Parvibaculum sp.; assembly: GCF_045863935.1. GTDB lineage: Bacteria > Pseudomonadota > Alphaproteobacteria > Parvibaculales > Parvibaculaceae > Parvibaculum. The sequence goes on from NZ_BTVP01000005.1 coordinate 71,130, forward strand.
TCTTCTTCCCTGACCCGAATTCGAATTGCCGGCGGGAGAACAAAGATTTCGGCCGGTAAAGTAGTGAGTGAGTGTTCACATCAAACTCGAAAAACAGGAGACAGACCATGAGAACGCTTCTTGTTGCAGCAGCTTTTCTTTTCGCCACCACGATGGGGGCGCATGCCGACAGCGGATCGGGCGCGCAAGTCTCGGCCGACTTTTCGGGCGCGGTAGGCGACTCGGTGGCGAAGGGCACGGCGATCGCCGCCGTGTCGGTGGGCGCGCCGGTCGCGCTGGTGGGCATGAGCGCCCACCAGGCGGGCGGCTCGATGATGGCCGCCGGATCGAAAACGATCTGTGATCGGACGAAAGGCTGCCGCAACCTGCCTATCGCGGCCGAAACCGTCGTGGGCACCCCGGCGCCCGACAAGGCGCTGAAGGCGCGCCTCAAGGAAGAGGAGCTCTGAACCATGATGAAGCGCATTCTTTTCGCCTGCGGCCTGATGCTTCTCGGCCTCGCCGCCGCCCCGTCAACGCGCAGATGAGTTCTGCCGCGAGCGCGATCGAAACCCCCGAACGCGTCATCCCCTTCGCAAAGAAGGTGGAGCGCGAACTCGGCCAGCGCGGCGCCCTCGTCGCCATCGTCTCGCGCATGGGCCGCGACCCGAAACAGATGCCCGACGGCATCGGCGACTACACGCATGTCGGCATCTGGGTCTATTCGGAAATGACCGCCGCCGACGGGCGCAAGGTGAATGGCTATGCCGTCTACAATCTCTACCAGGTGGCGGGCGACGAAGGCCGCAGCGAGCTCAAGCAGGATTTTCCCGCCGAGTTCTTCGCCTCGGTCTTCGACCTGAAGACGGGCATCGTGATCCCGACGCCGGAAGTGCAGGCGGAAATCCTCCGGGTACTGAATTCGCAGACCTACGAAAAGCTCCACGTGCCGGCTTACTCCGTGGTCGCCAATCCCTATGACTGGCAATACCAGAACTGCACCAACTTCGTGATGAGCGTGCTGGTGGCGGCGATCTATGGCACGGATGACCGGGCGGAAATCACGCGGCATCTGCGCGCCCATTACGAGCCGCAGACGGTGAAGCTCTCGGGCATCACCCGGGTCGTGGGTTCGATCTTCGTGGACGGATTTGCCACCGCCGATCACAAGGGCGGACCGCTGAAGACCTCGACCTTCGACTCGATTGCCCGCTTCCCCACGACCTACGGCATGGCGCAGGCCGTGCTGGAAGTGACGGAAGAGGGCGTCGTGGAGAAACAAGTTGCGCTCTGACGGAAGCAGGCGGAAGGAATGCGCAAGGCCCGGACGGAAATGTCCGGGCCTTTTCCGTGTCGCCCGCGCCCTGGTTCCTTCCTTCCCTCAAGGGGAGGGTGGGAGTGCTTATCGGCCTCGCAGTTCCTTCTCGAGCCTTTCCCACATCGGGCGGCAGTCGACGACGCTGCCTTCGCGCATGGCGCGGTCGGCGGCCATGACGGTGAGGCCGGCGACCATCGCGTCGTAGACCTGGACGGGGAAGGGCGCGCCGTCGAGGAGATGGGCGGCGAGGTGGCGGCCCATCTGCTCATCCGAACCGTAATGGCCCTCGATGCTGGCGGGAAATTCCTCCGTCTGCGGATCGCTCGTGCCGAGCGCATCGCGGAAGGTGAGGCGGTTGGTCACGAGATCGGCTTCCATCGCACCATCGGTCCCTGCGAAATACCAGCGGCGCTGAAGGATGCCCGCATGGGTGTTGGCGTGGAAGGACAGGCGCACGCCGTTCTCGTATTCGATGAGAGCGGTCTGATTGTCCGCGACATCGGCATCGGAACGAAAGACGCATTCACCGGCGTTCCAGCCCGCGCGCCAGAGTTCGTAAGGCACCTCGCCGCCCGCATAGCGGCGTTCGCCAAGCGCTTCATTCTCCGGCGTGAAGATGGAACGGCCGCCGAAACTTGCGACCCGCGCGGGAAGCGCGCCGGCAAAAAGCCGGTAGAGATCGAAATCATGGCAGCATTTGTCGAGCAGGAAGGACCCGCCATGGGCTTGATGGCGGCGCCAGTCGCGCATGAGGAAGGCGCCGTGCTCGGGATGAAGATGCTCGTTGCCTTCGAAGCTGACGAGGCGGCCGATGCCGCCGGACCCGAGGCGGCGCGTGACGGCGGCGACGAGCGGCGAGGAACGGAGCACCAGGCCGACAAGAACGGAGGTCTGCCCATGTTCGCGCAGGAGCCGCGCGAGCGCCCATGTCTCCTCTTCCGTGCGCACGACCGGCTTCTCGCTGAAGACGCGGGCGCCTGCCGCGAGCCCTGCGCTTATGTGATCGAGATGCAGGTGGTTGGGGGAGCCGACCATCAGGAGATCGGGCTTCTCGGCGGCGAGCATCGTCTCGACATCGGCGTAGGCGGCGCCCACATCGAGCCCGCGCTTTTCGAGCGTTGAGCGGCCGACGGGCGCGGGATCGGCATGGGCGACGATGCGGATATGGGGTGCCGCGGCGGCGAGATTGCGGATGACGGTCGCGATGCGCCGCCCGAGCCCCGCGACGGCGATGGAGAAAGTGCCGCTTGTCTTCATGATTGCGATTTCTAGCTGTTAGGATGCAGGAGGCTAGCTTGATGCCGGAGGAAATGGGAGGCCCGGAAATACTCTTTAACCTCCAAATGCCGTCATGACCCGCTTCAGGCGGGTCATCCACGTCTTTACGGCATCGCCTTCAAGAAAGACGTGGATGGCCCGGACAAGCCGGGCCATGACGTATACGTTTGGTATTGCCCGAAAGAGACTTCGGAGACACAAATGCGTATCGGAATCCTCACCGGCGGCGGCGACGTGCCGGGTCTCAATTCCTGCATCAAGGCGGTGACGCGGCGCGCCAATGAACTCGGCTGGGAGGTGATCGGCTTTCGCCGCGGCTGGGCGGGACCGATGAGCTACAATCCCGACGATCCGGAAGGCAGCGAGCAGCACCTGATGCGGCTCGACGGCGAAGCCGTGCGGACCATCGACCGCATGGGCGGCACCGTGCTGCATACGACGCGGACCGACCCGCAATGGATGGTGGAGGAGAAGCTGCCGGATTTCCTGAAAGGGAAATTCAAGCTCTCGGACAAGGGGACGGTGGATACGACGCCGCACATCCTGCGCGTGTTCGAGCATCTCGGCATCGACGTGATGGTGACGATCGGCGGCGACGGCACGCTGACCTATGCCGCACAGCTTCACCGCGAAGGCATGAAGGTGGTGTCGATCCCCAAGACGATGGACAACGACGTTTTCGGGACGGATTACTGCATCGGTTTTTCGACGGCGGTCTCGCGCTCGGTCGAATATATCAACGCGCTGCGCACCTCGACGGGAAGCCACGAGCGGATTGCCGTGGTGGAACTCTTCGGCCGTCATTCGGGCGAGACGGCGCTGCTGGCGAGCTACCTCGCCGATGCCGACCGTGCGATCATCGCCGAGGTGCCGTTCGACCCGGCGCGGCTGGCCGAACTCCTCGCCGCCGACCGTATGGAAAACCCGGCGCGCTACGCCATGGTGGTCGTGTCGGAAGGCGCGAAGGTGGAAGGCGGCAAGGAAATGACCTACGGCCAGGCCGACGAATATGGACGCAAGCGGCTCGGCGGCATCGGCCATCTCCTCGGCGAGGAACTGACGAAGGCGACGGGCATCGACACGATCACGCAGTCGCTCGCCTATCTGATGCGCGCGGGCGCTCCCGACGCGCTCGACCAGATGGTCGCGAAAGGTTTCGGCACGCTCGCCGTGCAGGAGATCGCCGAAGGACGCACAGGCTTCATGACGGCACTGCGCGACGGCAATTACGCGACCGTACCGGCGGATGTCTGCGCGAGCGGCCGCAAGCGCGTCGATGTCGACGCCTTCTACGACGCGCAAGCCTACCGCCCGCGCATCGCCCGCGTGCTGGGCACGCCGATGTATTTGTATTGAGGGGTGGCTGTCTCTGGCCCAGCCAAATGCGTCATGGCCCGCTTCATGCGGGCCATCCACGTCTTGCCACGGATACCAGAAAGACGTGGATGACCCGGACAAGCCGGGTCATGACGAATTAGAGAAACGGAATGGAAACTTCCCCTACCGCTTCAACTGCATGGTCTGGCGGCCTTGTTCGTCGTCGCTGCCGATGATCTTGAAGCCGAAGCGGTGATAGAGCGAGTGCGCGTCGTTGGTGGACAGCATGATGCGCGTGACGGAGGCGAGCGCGGGATCGTTCACCATCGTCTCCACGAGCCACTTGCCAAGCGAGTTGCCGCGATGAACGGGCAGAATGTAGACGTCGCTCATCCAGGCAAAGCGCGTGATATCCGTCACCATGCGCCCGAAGCCGGCCTGCTCGCCATCCGGCGAGTAGAGCCCATAGGCGCGGGAATTCAGGATGCTCGTCCAGAGCGCCTCGGGCGAGACGTCGCGCGCCCAGTATGTCGCGCCGAGCATCTTGAGAATGGAATCCTTGTCCAGACGGGACTTGTCGGTGGTTATTTCGAAGCCGTGGCGGCTCCAGGAGGAGATTTCGGTATCACTCATACGCTCACTCGTTAACTTTCTTCTTGTTGTTGGTGCCCCCCGGGGCCTCTTTACTATTTGGCCCCCGCGCGTTGGGCATAGATCCAGGCTTCCTCCGCAAGCGGACGGACGTTCGCCGCCATCTGCTTCGCATGTTCACTGGATGCCGTACCGTCTCTCACCCGCCCCGCGATTCCCTGCAGGATACCGGCAAGACGGAAGAAATTATACGAAAAATAAAAATCGAGGTTTTCGATGCCGGAACGGTTCGTCCGTTCACAGTACATGGCGATGTACTCATCAAGGGTGGGGATGCCGAGCGACTTGAGGTCGGCCGTCTTGATCGAGCCGGTGCCGCCGCCGGTGCCCTGACCGGGCATCACCCACTGCATGAGACTGTAGGTGAAGTCGCCGAGCGGATGTCCGAGCGTCGACAGCTCCCAGTCGAGCACGGCGATGACTTTCGGCTCGGTGGGATGGAGCACTGTGTTGTCGAGGCGGTAGTCGCCATGGACGATCGAGGTGGAGTCGTCCTGCGGCACGTTCTCCGGCAGCCATTCCATGAGACGGTTCATCTCCGGAATGGTTTCGGTTTCGGAAGCGACATATTGCTTCGACCAGCGCGAAATCTGGCGCGCGAAATAGTTTCCGGGCTTGCCGAAATCGCCGAGGCCGATCTTCTCGTAATCGACCGTGTGGAGGCGGGCCATCGTCTCGTTGAGCGATGCGTAGATTTTCCAGCGCGTCTCCTTGTCCTGGGCGGGCATCAGCGGCTCCCAGAGCACACGGCCTTCCACCATGTCCATGATGTAGAACATGGTGCCGATGACGCTGTCGTCCTCACACAGACAATAAGTGCGCGGCACGGGAAAGCCGGTCGTGCCGAGCGCGGTGATGACCTTGTATTCACGGTCGACCGCATGGGCGGAGGGAAGGAGCTTCCCCGGCGGCTTGCGGCGGAGCACATATTTCCGCTTCGGCGTGACGAGCTGATAGGTGGGGTTCGACTGTCCGCCCTTGAACTGGCGGACGGTGAGCGGACCTTCGAAGCCTTCGACATGAGCGGCCATGTAGTCTTCGAGGCGCTTCTCGTCGAACTTGTGGCTGCCGGCCACGTCCTTCGTGCCGGAGAACTGCTCCTGGCGGCTTGCTTCCGTTTCGCTCATCTTCGTTTCACTCCCCGTATTGTTTATTCCGTAGTCTTTTGTTCCGCGCTTCGGCGATGTTCCCGCATCAACCAATTCCGTCATGGCCCGGCCCTCCTTTGGAATTTCTTGGCGGGCCATCCACGTCTTTCTTCAACGCAATGCAGCAAAGACGTGGATGACCCGCATAAAGCGGGTCATGACGACTGAGGGAAAGGTCTGAGAAAAGCCTTGCCCTCATTCCCTCACGCGCTCTGCTTTTCGCGCTCGATGGCGCGGTAGCCGATGTCGCGGCGGCAGAAGCCTTCCGGCCAGTCGATCTTCGTGATGGCCTCATAGGCGCGCGCCTGCGCCTCGGCCGTCGTTGCGCCCGTGGCGGTGACGTTCAGCACGCGCCCGCCCGTCGCAAAGATGTGGCCGCCCTCGGCCTTCGTGCCGGCATGGAAAATCTGTACATGGTCGAGTGCGGCCGCGCCGGAGAGACCCTTGATTTCGGTGTTCTTGCGATAGTCGCCCGGATAACCGGCAGCGGCCATGACGACGGTGAGCGCGACCTCGTCCGTCCAGCGTATGTCGGCCTTGTCGAGCGTGCCGTCATGGCAGGCCATGAGCATCGGCACGACATCGGACGCGAGACGCATCATCAGCACCTGGGTTTCGGGATCGCCGAAGCGCGCATTGTATTCGATGAGCTGCGGCCCCGACTTCGCGATCATCAGGCCCGCATAAAGGACGCCCTTGTAGGGCGTGCCCTTGTCGCGCATGGCGCGGACGGTGGGCTCGACGATTTCCTTCATCACGCGCGCGGAGAGTTCGGGCGTCATGACGGGCGCGGGCGAATAGGCGCCCATGCCGCCCGTGTTCGGGCCTTCGTCATTGTCGAAGACGCGCTTGTGATCCTGCGCGGTGACGAGCGCGCGCACATGCGTGCCGTCGCAAAGGGCAAAGAAGCTCGCCTCCTCGCCTTCGAGGAATTCCTCGATCACGACTTCCGCGCCCGCATGACCGAAGCGGCCGCCGAGAATGCTGTCGATGGCGGTCTCGGCCTCGGCAAGCGTCATTGCGATGATGACGCCCTTGCCGGCGGCAAGCCCATCCGCCTTGACGACGATGGGAACGCCCTTCGCGGCGATGAAGGCCTTGGCGGCGGCGGAATCCGAGAAGCGGCCATAGGCGGCGGTCGGGATGCCATATTCGGCGCAGAGGTCTTTCGTGAAGCCCTTGGAGCCTTCGAGCCGGGCGGCTTTTGCGGTCGGCCCGAAGCTTGCGATGCCTTCCGCGTCCAGCCGGTCGACAAGGCCCTTCACCAGCGGATCCTCAGGCCCGACCACGACAAAGCCGATGTCCTTTTCGCGGACAAAGCCGACGATCGCGTCGAAATCATGCGCGGAGAGGGGGACGCATTCGGCGACCTGCGCGATGCCGCCATTGCCGGGCGCGCAATAGAGAGTGCCGCATTCCGGGCTTCTGGCGATGGCCCAGCACAGAGCGTGTTCCCGGCCGCCGGAGCCGATGACGAGGATATTCATTCGGGTTGCCGTTTCTTTCCCATCGAAGGGTTGGGGCGCGAAGGGGTCCCTTGTAACATGGGGTCCCGCTCCGGCAAACCGGCGCGCAGACCCGCCCGCCAGACCGCGAAAGATCCTTATGACCCCTCCGGAAAGCGCCGCCAACAACGCTCACGAATTTTCCGTCAGCGAGATTTCCTTCGCGCTGAAGCGGACGGTGGAGGAGACGTTCGGCCATGTCCGCGTGCGCGGCGAGATCACCGGCTATCGCGGGCCCCATTCCTCCGGCCATTGCTATTTCGGGTTGAAGGACGACAAGGCGCGGATCGACGCCGTGGTCTGGCGCGGCGCCTTCCAGAAGCTCCGCTTCAAGCCCGAAGAGGGCATGGAGGTGATCGCGACGGGAAAGCTCACGACCTATCCCGGAAGCTCCAAATACCAGATCGTGATCGAACATCTGGAGCCGGCGGGCGTGGGCGCGCTGATGGCGCTGCTGGAAGAGCGGCGCAAGAAGCTCATGGCCGAGGGGCTTTTCGCGACGGAGCGGAAGAGGCCGCTGCCCTTTCTGCCGGAGACGATCGGCGTGGTGACGAGCCCGACCGGCGCCGTGATTCGCGACATTCTCCACCGCCTGCAGGACCGCTTTCCGCGCCGCGTGATCGTCTGGCCGGTGCGCGTGCAGGGCGAGACGAGCGCCGCCGAAGTCGCCGCCGCCATTGAGGGCTTCAACGCGATGGAGACGGGCGGCGCGCTGCCCAGGCCGGACGTGCTGATCGTCGCGCGGGGCGGCGGCTCGATCGAGGACCTGTGGCCGTTCAATGAGGAGATCGTGGTGCGCGCCGCGGCGGCAAGCGAGATCCCGCTCATCTCGGCGGTGGGCCACGAGACGGATACGACGCTGATCGACTTCGCCGCCGACCGCCGCGCGCCGACGCCGACGGCGGCCGCCGAAATGGCCGTGCCGGTGCGAAGCGACCTCATCGCCGATGTGAGCGACAAGGGAACGCGGCTCATGCGCGGCCAGGCGCGGCTCGTCGAGGACTGCCGCACGCGGCTCACAGGGCTTTCGCGCGGCCTGCCGAAGCTTGCCGATCTCGTCGCGCTGCCGCGCCAGCGTTTCGACAATGCGGCCGACAAGCTTGGCCGCGCGCTCATCCGCGCAACGGAGGTGAAGGGCGCCGCCTTCCACCGCATCGAGGGCAGGCTCTCCGGCCGGCCGATCCGGCAGAAGATCGCGGCCGAGCGCAAGTCGCTGCCGCAGCTTCTGGAAAGGCTGTCGCGGGCGGAAGCGCGCCATCTCGGCGACCTCGCGCGCCGGCTCGACGGCGCGGGAAAGCTGCTGGAAAGCTACTCCTATCATGGCGTGCTGAAGCGCGGTTACGCCGTGGTGCGCGATGCGGAGGGCAGGCCGGTCCGCATGGCGGCGGGGCAGAACGCGGGCGATGCGCTCGATATCGAATTCGCCGACGGACACCTCGGCGCCGTGGTGGCACCCGGCGGCGCACCGAAGCCGCAGCCGCAGAAGAAGGCGGCGGCGGGAAAAGGTAACGGCAAGCAGGGGACTCTTCTTTGATCGGAAGCGCGCGACGGGCTAGAGTGCGCCAAAAGAGGTTATGCGTATGAACAGGATCGACAGGCCCGGCAGCGGCGAAGCGGAACTCGTCTATGGCGACGGGGAATTCCATATCGTGCGGCCGGGCAGCTATGTGACATGCGCGGTGACGGGCGTGCGTATTCCGCTCGACGAACTGCGCTACTGGAATGTCGACCTGCAGGAGCCTTATGCGACGCCGGAAGCCTCGCTGAAGCGCATGCGCGAAAAGGGGATTGCCGGCTGATGCGCATCCGCAAGCGCCTCCTCGGGCTTCTCGCAAGCTTCCTTTTTCTTTCCGTTCCGGCATTCGCAGACACGCTCGAACTCTCCGGCAACATGGTGCAGGGCGGGCTCGCGGTCGGCCGCACCGTGCCGGGCGCACAGGTCTCGCTCGATGGCATGATGCTCGATGTGGACGCGGACGGCGTTTTCGCCATCGGCTTCGACCGCGACCAGAAGCCCGCCGCGACGCTGCGTGTCGTCTATCCGGACGGCGGCACGGAGACGCGCTCGCTCGCCGTCGCGCAGCGCGAATGGCAGATCCAGCGCGTCGAGGGCGTGCCGCAGAAATATGTCTCGCCGCCGCCCGAGGCCATGGAGGCGATCGCGCGGGCCACGAAGCTGAAAGACGAAGCGCGCAAGACTCGCGCCGGGGGAAGCTGGTTCGCGCAAGACTTCATCTGGCCGGCGACGGGGCCGATCTCCGGCGTCTTCGGTTCGCAGCGCTATTACAATGGCGAGCCGCGCCGCCCGCATTACGGCGTCGATGTCGCGGCGCCCACGGGCACGCCGATCCGCGCGCCCGCAGGCGGCGTGGTGACGCTGGCTGACACCGACATGTATTTCGAAGGCGGGCTCGTCTTTCTCGATCACGGCCAGGGTGTGACGACGCTCACCATGCATATGAGCCGCGTCGATGTGAAGACGGGCGACCGCGTCGAGCAGGGCGACATCATTGGCGCGGTCGGCGGCACGGGCCGCGCGACGGGGCCGCATCTCCATTGGGGCATCTATTGGCGCGGCGCCTGGCTCGACCCGCAACTGCTCGTCGGACCGATGCCGAAGGAGACGGCCGCCACCGGCGGAAACTAGCGCCTCCGCGGTCGCGTCTGCCTCTGCTTCGTCCAGCGATTGTGGAGCCAGAGCCATTCATGCGGGCGTTCGCGGATGCGCGCCTCGAGAAAATCGTTGAGCTCCTGGGTGATGCGCATGACGTCCTCGAAGGCGTCGGCACCGGGCCGCGCCGTGATCGGATCGTAAACGGTGACGCGGAAATGCGCGCCCTTCACACGCTCGACGCAGGCGGAAAATATCGGCGCATTGTAGCGCACGGCAAGTCCCGCCGGTGCGCCGGTCGTCATGGCGCGGTGACCGAAGAGCTTAGCTTCGATGCCGTCATTCATCTTCTGGTCGACGAGCATGGCGACGAACTTGTCTTCGCGGAGCAGCTTCACGAGCGTGCGCGCGCCGGGGCCGCCTTTCGGCACCTGCACCGCCTGCGTAACGCGCTCGCGCAGGCCGATCATCCATTTATTGACGTATGGATTGTTCGCATGCCGGTAGACTTCGCCGCCTTCCAGGTTCTCGAACTGCATAGCGACGGGAAGGATTTCCCAGTTCGCGAAGTGGCCCGAGATGACGATGCCGCCATTGTCCGACGCGGCCAGCGCGCGCAGCGTTTCCGCATGCACGACGTCGATGCGGTGGCGTTCCTCCGGCCTCGCGAAGACCTCGAGATGCGCATACTCCGCAATGGTGCGGCCGAGATTGTCCCACATGTCGACGACGATGCGCTCGCGTTCCTCCGCCGAGAGCTCCGGCATCGCAAGGGCGATATTGTTGCGCGCCCTGTTGGTGAAGGACAGACGTGGACCGATTCTCCGCCCGAGCCAGCCGCCGACGTCGGAGGCGCGGTCGACATTCATCGAGCCGAAGAAGGCAACGGTCACCTTCAGCGCCGAATATTCGAGGAGATGCAGGAACTTCCCTTTGCGGGCCATACCCTTGAGTCGGTTCTCGTCGTTGTAACAGTGTCAGGCTTATAGCAGCTTCAGCGCCGCCTGGCGCGTGCCACGGCGTCGGAGATTTGGGCCATGAGTCCGTCGATATCGCCGACGAGCGCACGGACGGGCAGGACCGCCGCAGCCGCTGCCAGCCGCGCGCGGGCACTTGCGGCGGGCGCATGCGTGAAGCGGGCCGCGTCCTTCTCCGTCGTGACGAGACGGGCGCCAAGTTCGCGGGCGCGGACGAGGAGGCGCAGCGCGTCGCTCTCGCGGAAGACGTGATGGTCGGGAAACGAAACGGTATCGGCGAGTTCGACACTCATCTCCCGCAGCGTCGTGAAGAATTTTTCCGGCCGTCCGATGCCCGCAAAGGCGAGATAGGGTCCTTCTCCGAAATCGGACGGCGCGGAGGGGCGCACGATCGCCTTGAAGACGGGCGTACCGCGCGCTCGTGCCCGCGCGGCGATACCGTCGCCTGCATGGCCTCTCCCCGTGAGGACGAGCGCATTGGCGCGCGAGAGCGCATCCGCCATGTTTTCCCGAAGCGGGCCGGCGGGAATGAGGCGTCCATTGCCGAGCCCGGTCGCGGCATCGACAACGAGAATCGAGAAGTCCTTGGCGAGAGACGGGTTCTGGAAGCCGTCATCCATGAGGATGAGACCGGCGCCGCCGCGCACTGCCGCCGCCGCCCCTTCGGGCCTGTTCGCGGCAACCCAGGTCGGTGCCGCCGCCGCGAGAAGAAGCGGTTCGTCGCCTACATCTTCGGCGCCGTGATGCGCGGGATCGACGCGGATCGGCCCGACCTCGCGGCCGCCATAGCCGCGCGTCAGAAAGTGGACCTTCTCGCCGCGCGCGATGAGCCGCTCCGCAAGGGTGAGGGCGAGCGGCGTCTTGCCGGTACCCCCCGCCGTGATGTTGCCGATGCAGATGACCGGAACGGCGGCGCGTTCGGGCTTCGTGTTCGCGCGGCGCACGCGGCCCGCGAGGCCGTAAAGAAATCCGGCGGGCGAAAGAAGCCGCGCGGCGAGAGGCGTCGAGCCGCGGCGGGCGGGATACCAGAAAGAAGGCTCACGCATGACCGGCCATCCCTTCGCCGCCCGCGGGCAGGAGAGCGGCGAGCGCGGCGAGCGTGCGATCCGTCGCGCCGCTATCCTCGCTGGCGAACCGCATTGCCGCTGCGCCCATGCGCTTGCGCTCCGTTTCGTCGCCAAGGAGACGGCGGACCGCGCCGGCAAGATCGGCGACGTCCGCGACGCGACGCATGGCGCCCGCGCCTTCGAAACCGGCAAAGGCTTCGGCGAAATTGAAATCGGAGGGTCCGGCAAGAAGCGCGCAGCCGAAGCGCGCCGCCTCGAAGGGATTGTGGCCGCCCGTTTCATCGAAAGTGCCGCCGACGAAAACGATGCCCGACAGGGAGTAGAAGAGGCCGACTTCGCCGAGCGTGTCGGCCAGATAGATCTGGGTGGCGGGAGAGATCGCCTCGCCTGCCGAGCGGCGTGCGACGGCAAGTCCCATGGCGGCGAGCTCCGCCGCGATGGCGGAACCGCGCGTGGGGTGGCGCGGCACGATGATGGTAAGGAGGCCGGGATGCTCGCCCGCGAGTGCGGCATGAACCTCGCCCGCCGCGCGCTCCTCGCCTTCATGCGTGTTGGTCGCGACCCAGACGGGACGTTCGCCGATCGCCGCTTTGAGGCGCGCGACTTCCGCCTCGTCGCGCGAAAGCATCGGCGCATCGTGTTTCAGATTGCCGGGCTCGAGGACCTGTTCCGCGCCGAGTTCGCGCAACCGCGCGGCGGAGGCGCGGTCCTGCGCCATGATGAGGCTGAAGCGCGACAGGAGGCCGGCGATGAAGGCGGGCGCGTGCCGCCAGTTATGCGCGGAGCGTGCGGTGATGCGCGCATTGACGAGGGCGAGCGGAATGCCGCGCCGGTGCGCCGCCATGATGAGGTTCGGCCAGAATTCGGACTCGATCCACACAGCAAGGTCGGGCCGCCAGTAATCGAGAAAGCGCGCGCAATAATCGGGATGATCGAGCGGCACATATTGATGGAAGGCCCCGGCGGGCAGCCGCTCGGCCATGAGCGTTGCAGAGGTGACGGTGCCGGTGGTGACGAGGATGTGAAGCCCCGGCGTGGCGGCGAGAAGGCGGCCGGCAAGCGGCAGGATGGAGAGGGATTCGCCGACGCTGGCGCCATGCAGCCAGACGAGCGGGCCGTCGGCGCGCGCGCGCGAGGGAATGCCGAAGCGTTCGGAAAGACGCGCCGGGTCTTCCTTGCCGCGCGCCTCGCGACGGCGGAGAAGAAGCGGCACGAGCGGCGCGACGGCGCGCGTCATCGTCCGGTAGAGGAAGAGGCCAGGGGAGGGCGCCTTTGCCGTCATGTCTGAAAACGGCCGCTCAATGCGCCACCGCTCCCTCGTCGCGGCTGCGGGGCGCGCGGCCGACGATTTCCTCGGCTTCGCGCGCGACGGCATTGAGCCCGTCCTCGACGCGAAGGCGCGCGGCTTCAAGCTCCTCGGGCGTCGCGTCGCGCGCCACGTAGATCGGTTCCCCCCAGACGAGCGCGCCGCGCGAGAAGGGGAGGTTGATCGTGAAGCGATCCCAGTTGTTGAGCTGGATGCGCGCGCTGGTGGTTGCGGCGACGGGAACGATGGGATGGCCGGAAAGCCTTGCCAGCATGACGATCCCTTCGCCGGCGCGGCGCGCGGGGCCGGGCGGGAGATCGGCGGTGAGGCCGATCGAAATATTCTCGCCGAGCGCGCGCACCATGGCGCGCAGCGCGCCGGCGCCGCCCTTGCCCTTCTGCTTATGGGCACGCTCCTCGCCCTTCGGCACGCCCGCGCCGCGAATGGTGCCGACGCCGAGGAAGTGCATGACGCCGGCGACGATCTCGCCATCGCCGTGCTTCGACACGAGAATGCGCATCTCGCGCCAGTTGTGCCAGAAGGTCGGCAGGATCATGTTCTGGCCATGCCAGGTGGCGGCGACGAAAGGCTTGTCTTCCGCCCAGAAGCGCGCGGCGATGTCGCCGCGGCGAATTTCAAAGCGGCCCGTGCGCCGCACGAGCTTGATGAAAAACGCTATCGCCCAGGCAGCCAGCGTCGTCAGGGCTTCGCTTCTTCCGGTCTTCCCGCCAGCCATGAGTGCCTACTCTCCCGCGACCGCTGCCTGGGATGCGCCTTCCGGCGCTGCATCCGGCTCTTCGATGAACTGTGAACGCGACAGCTCCGCATAGAGGCCGCCATGTGCCACGAGCTCCGCGTGACTGCCGCGCTCGACCACCCGGCCCTCGTCGATCACGCAGATCGTGTTGGCATGCTTGATGGTCGAAAGACGATGCGCGATGACGAGCGTCGTGCGGCCCTCCATGAGGCGCGACAGCGCGTTCTGCACCTGAATTTCGGAAGCGGTGTCGAGCGAGGAGGTCGCCTCGTCGAGCAGCAGGATGGCGGCATTCTTCAGCATGGCGCGCGCGATGGCGATGCGCTGGCGCTGCCCGCCGGAAAGCTTGAACCCGGCCTCTCCGACCAGCGTGTCGTAGCCTTTGGGCAGCGCCGCGATGAACTCATGCGCGGCCGCGTTGCGGGCGGCCTCCTCGATTTCGGCATCGGTGGCGCCGGGCGAGCCATAGGCGATGTTGGCGCGGATCGTGTCGTCGAAGAGAAAGGGGTCCTGCGTGACGAGCGAGCTTGCGGCGCGCAGCGAACTCAGCGTGACATCGCGCACATCCTGCCCGTCGATGAGAACGCGGCCGGAAGTCGGATCGTAAAAACGCGGCACGAGGTTGAGGATCGTGCTCTTGCCGGCGCCGGAAGGACCGACGAGCGCGACCGTGTGGCCCTTGGGGACCTCGATGTCGACGCCGTTGAGCGCGGGCGTACCGTCGCCATAATGGAAGTGGACATTCTCGAAGCGGATCGCGCCATCCTTGACGTGGAGCGGTTTCGCGTCTTCGGGCGCCTTAATGCTCGGCTCAATGTCGAGAATGGGAAAGATGCGCGCGGCCGCCGCCACGCCTTCATGCATCAGCGTCTGTGTGTTGGCGAGCTTCTTGAGCGGTTCATAGGCGAGCAGCATGGCAGAGAGAAAGCCGCCGAGGTCGCCGATCGAGAGGAAGCCCGTCTGCACGCTGCGGCCGCCGAAATAGATGACCGCGGCGACGCCGAAGCCGGAGAGCATGCCGGTGATGGGGCTCGCCATGCTGCGCGCCTTGATGGCTTTCATCGCATTATAGCGCACGCGGTCGATGGTGCGCGAGGCGCGCGCGCTCTCGGTCGTCTCCTGGTCATAGGCCTTGACGACGCGGATGCCCTTGAGCGCCTCGGAGATGACGGCCGTCAGGTCGCCCGAGCCTTCCATGTTGAGCTTCGCCGCCTTGCGCGTGCGCCGTCCGAGTTGCCGGACGACGAGGCCGACGACGGGAATGACCGCCGCGCCCATCAGGGCGAGCTTCCAGTTGAGCCAGAACATGGCGCCGACGAGCGCGAAGACGGTGAGGAGGTTCTGCCCGAAGTCGATCACCGAGGTCGTGATGGTGTCGCGCACGCGGTTCGCGTCGTAGAGAAAACCGGAAATGAAGCGGCCTGAATGGGTGTTCGAAACCCAGGCAAGATCGGCATGCATGATCTGCGTGAACATGCGCTTCTGGACCGCAGCGACGATGTGCTGACCGATCTTCGCCATGTTGATCCGCGAGATATAGGTCGCGATGGCTTGCACCGAGGTGGCGGCGATGGCGCCGGCCGAGACGAGGAGCAGCATCCAGGCGTCCGTGCCGACGATGTTGTCGAGGGCGAATTTGATGAGCACGGGGACGGCGCCGGTCGCGCCCGCGACCACGAAGCTGGCGAGAAGCGCGATGACGGCCGTCCGCCAGTGCGGCTTCAGGTATTCCCGCGCCATGCGGGACAGGACGCCTCCCATGCCGATCTCGGCCACTGGCAGCGGCGGCACGGAATCGGGGCGGGGCGTCGCCCCCGCTCCGGTTTGACGGGGTCTGGCGTCGGTCGTCTTGCTCGGCATTCTGGCCTGTCTCTGTGGGGCGCGCTCGGGCGGCGCCGCCCGGTTCGGCGGGCCCAGTTCAGCGGGCCCCAGTTCAGCGGGATTGCGCGGACAATATCACGGGTGAGGCCCTCCCGCCATAAAGCGGCGAAATGGTAAACGCTTCATCCTGTTGGCGTTTTCGGGCCGTCAGCGGTTCAGCACAACGATCCCCATGTTGAGATAGGTGGCAAAGAGCGCCCAGGCCAGATAGGGCAGGAGGAGAAGGGCGGCCAAGCGGCTGTAGCGCGCGAAAACCGCCACCGTGCCGAGCACGGCCAGATCGAGGAAAACGATCTCGACGGCGGCGAGCAGCGGGTTCCGGAGGCCGAAAAAGAGGATGCTCCAGGCAAGGTTGAGCGAGAGCTGGGCGCCGAAGATCGCGAGCGGCAATCCTGACCGGTCGAAGCTGCCGGTCGTCCGCCAGATAAGCCAGGCCGAAATCGCCATCAGGAAATAGAGGAAATTCCAGACGACGGGAAAGACCCAGGGCGCCGGCGTGAGCGGCGGCTTGATGAGGGTCTGGTACCAGTCGCCGACACTCGTTGCCGTGACGGCGCCGCCTGCCGCCGCGACGAGAAAGACGAAACCCAGAAAGGCGAAGAGATAGAGAAGAGAAACGAGGGCGCTTGGGCTGCCCGACGACTTGCTCCCGCTGGTATCCTCAGTGCTCATGCTGTCCATCTTGTTCTTCTTGTTCAGGGTCCATGAGCCGGTGCAAATGGACGATGAAGTATCGCATATGGGCGTTGTCGACGGTGCGCTGCGCCGCCCCCTTCCATGCTTTGTGAGCCTCGGCATAGTTGGGGAAGATGCCGACGATGTCGAGCCTCGACACGTCCTTGAACTCCTGCTCGTCGAGATGCGTGAGTTCGCCCCCGAACACGAGATGAAGAAGCTGCTTTGTCATGAGATTCTCCCGGCGGACACGCACTACACTGCAACAAAGCCTAACACGGGCCAGGCTCCCCGGCGACGCTAGCGGCGCGGCGGGAGCTTGATCCGGCCGACCTTCTCGAACAGCGCGTCGTAGAGCGCGGGGCCCGCGGCGAGAAGGCTCGGATGACGGGTGGAATCGCGGTTGTAGAAGAAGGGCGTGCCGTCATGCACGGTCATGCGCCCGCCCGCCTCATGCAGGATGAGGTCGGCGGCGGCGAGGTCCCAGTCGCTCTTGCCGTTGAGGGCGAGCGTCGCGTCCGCCTCGCCGCTGGCAACGAGGGCGATCCGGTAGGCGACGGAATTGCGGTCGGATATGTCCATGTCGGGCCATGGCTCCGGCCAGGACGGATGCTTGAACATGGGCGCGAAGGCGATCATCCGGCAGCCCTCGATCCGGTCGCAATCGCTGACATGGATCGGGCGGCCGTTGAGCCGCGCGCCCTTGCCCGCCTCGGCCTCGAAGAATTCATCCATCGCGGGATTGAACAGAACGGCGAGCACGGGGCGCCCATTTTCGACAAGCGCCACCGAAATCACGAAATGCGGCCGGCCCTTGGCGAAGGCGCGGGTGCCGTCGATCGGATCGACGACCCAGACGAGCGGCTGAGTGAGCCGCGAGCTGTCGTCCTCCGTCTCCTCGGAGAGCCAGCCGTAATCCGGCCTCGCCACCGCAAGCCGGGCATGCAGCAGTTCGTTCACTTCGATGTCGGCTTCGGTGACGGGCGTATTGTCATGCGCCTTCGACCATTGCTTGTGGTCGGTCTGATAGAAGCGCATGGCGATGGCTCCCGCCTCGCGCACAGCTTCCTTCATCAGTGCGAAATCGGTGGCCCGTGCCTCAGCTTCCGGCAACGGTCATGCCCTCGACGCGGATGGTGGGTGCATTCGTGCCATAGCGGAATTCGAGATTGGCGGCGGGCGTCATGTTGAGGAACATGTCTCGGAGATTGCCCGCGACGGTGATCTCGCTCACTGGATAGGCGATCTCGCCATTCTCGATCCAGAAGCCCGAAGCGCCACGGCTGTAGTCGCCGGTGACGCCGTTGATGCCCATGCCGATCAGCTCGGTGACGTAGAGGCCCTGTTTGACGCCGGCGATGAGTTCCTTCACGGAGAGGCAGCCCGCCTCCATGTAGAGATTGGTCGTCGAGGGCGAAGGCGGCCCGCCCGTGCCGCGCGCGGCGTGGCCCGTGGTTTCGAGACCGAGCTGGCGCGCCGTCGCCGTGTCGAGAAGCCAGGTCGTCAGCACACCGTCTTCGATGAGTTGTGTGCGGCGGTTCTTCACGCCTTCGCCGTCGAACGGCTTGGACCGCAGGCCCCGTTTCATGTGCGGGTCGTCGACGATGGAGATGCCCTTCGCGAAGACCGGCTTGCCCATCTCTTTTTTCAGGAAGCTCGTGCCGCGCGCGATGGCGCTTCCGGAGATCGCGCTCGCGAAATGGCCGACAAGGCCGCCTGAGACGCGCGGATCGTAGACGATGGGAACGGATTGCGACTTCACCTTGCGTGGGTTGAGGCGGCGCACCGCCTTCTCGCCCGCCCGGCGACCGACATCCTTCGCGTTTTCGAGATCCGCCGCATGGCGCTTGGACGAAAATTCGTAGTCGCGCTCCATCGTCGTGCCTTCGCCCGCGAGAACGGAGCAGGAGAAGGAGGACGAGGTGCCCGCATAGGCGCCGGCGAAACCGCCGCTCGTGACAAGCGCAACGCCGGAGCGCCCGAAGCTCGCGCCCGCGCCGCTCGAATTGGTGACGCCCGGAACGGCAAGCGCCGCTTCTTCCGCTTCCGCCGCAACGGCGGCAAGCGCCTCGGCGGAAGGCTGCGGGGTCATGTCCTCGATGTCGAGGTCCGGCCAGTCGCGCGCGAGAAAACCGGAATCGGCGAGACCGCACCAGGGATCGTCCGGCGCGACGCGGGCCATGGCGACAGCGCGCTCGATCATGGGACCGAGCGCTGCCTCCGAAAGATCGGTGGAGGAGACGCTTGCCTGCTTCTTGCCGATGAAGACGCGAAGGCCGATGTCGCGGCCTTCCGAACGCTCCACATCCTCGAGTTTGCCGAGACGCCAGGAAACGCCGAGCGAGGTTCCTTCAAGGACGACTGCCTCGGCCGCCTCCGCCCCCGCCTTCCGCGCGCGCTCGACCAGCATGGCCGCAATGTCGAGGACGGTTTCGGCGGGCGTGCTCATGAGGCGGTTCCGGCTAAGGGTGTGTTGTCAGACCAGCGCATACCACAGGCAGCCGATACCGGCGACCAGCAGCGCGATCCAGGTGAGCAATGTGCCGACAAGGCGCGGCGGCGTCGACTCGCCGGTGCGCGATACGCCGATCGCATGCAGGACGCGGCCGATGGTGAGCGCGAGGCCGACAATGTGGAGCACATAGATCGAGGCGCCGAGCAGATGAAGGGACAGGAGGCCGATGAGCGCGATGGGCGTGTATTCGGCGTTCACGATATGGGCGCGGCTGGCGTTGTGGAGCGTTTCGTCGCTGCCCGTGCCGGTCATGACCTTGGATCGCACGCGGTTCGCGGAGACGCGATAGGCAAGGAAGAGATTGATGAGAATATTGAGACCGGCATAAACGCCGAGAATGGGGAGCGAGGCGGAATAAAAGCCCATTGGTTCCTCCGGTTCAAAATGCCGCGGTTCTTGCAGGTCTCAGCCGCGCTTGTCTCGCACGCCCGGGCATGATTCGTTTGTGGTCGGGGCAAGCTAGCACGGGATTTCACACATGGCATCCGAGCCGGTCATCGAGGTCCATATCGGCGATATCGTGAAGATCGAGGTGGACGCCATCGTGAACGCCGCGAATGAGAAGCTCGCACCGGGCGGCGGCGTCTGCGGAGCGATTTTCCGCGCCGCGGGAGGGGGCCTCGTGGGCGAATGCGAGGCTTTGGGCGGGTGTCCGACCGGGGAGGCTAGGATCACCGGCGGCTACAACCTGCCCGCCAGATGGATCGTGCATGCGGTGGGGCCGGTCTGGCATGGCGGCGGCGAGGGGGAGGCGGAATTGCTGTCCGGCTGCTACCGCAATGCGCTCGCCATCGCCGCGGAACGCGGAATGGACTCGATTGCCTTTCCCGCGATCTCGACTGGCATATTCGGCTATCCGCCTGACGAGGCGGCAAAGGTCGCTGTCGCAGTCTGCCGCGAACACATGAAGACGCATGAATTTCCGAGGCGGATTCTTCTTGTCGCCTTCGACGCGAAACAGGCCGAACCCTTGAAGGCGGCGCTCACGGCAAGTTGAATTCGTGCTGGAACGCGCATCCGCTTTCAGGTTGTGAGGGGAGGGATCGCGAGGCATGCTTGCGCGAGCTTGAGGAGGCCGGACCCGATGCAATGGCGTAATTCAGAGAGGCGTTTCGGGCTCGTCGCTCTTTCGTTGCACTGGCTGATCGCGGCGTTCTTTCTCGTCATGCTCGCAATCGGCGTGACGATGACGCGGCTGCCGCTCACGGATCCCTGGACGTTTCCCCTTTATCAGCTTCACAAGTCGATCGGCGCGACGATCTTCCTGCTTGTCTGCGCGCGCGTTGCATGGCGCGCAGCGAATGCACCGCCGCCGCTTCCTGCCGCTCTCAAGCCTTATGAACGCGCACTGGCGCTGGCGACGCATTGGGGGCTTTATGCGGCGCTCTTGCTGATGCCGCTGACGGGCTGGATGATCGTGTCCGCCTCGCCGCTCGGCATTCCGACAGTGCTGTATGGGCTCGTGCCGCTGCCGCATATCGGCTTCGTCGCGGATCATCCGCAGAAAGCGGCGATAGAAACGGCGGCCTCGTGGACGCATTGGACGATTGCGATTGTGGCATCGGGTTTCGTCGCGCTCCATATTGCCGCCGCGCTCTGGCATCACTTTGTGCGGCGCGACGACGTGCTGACGCGCATGCTGCCGTCGCGCGATCTCTTCAGGGAAAGGAACGGGACGTGATCCGCTTTGCCATCTTCTTCCTCGCGCTGATCGCGGGCGCGGCGCCAGCCTTTGCCGTGACGAACTGGATCGCGGAACAGACACCCGAAACCATCACCTGGGAAGGAACCGAAGGAAATGGCAACAGGTTCAGCGGGCGCTGCACGGCTTTCATTGCCGATATCGCCTTTGACGCAGAGGCGCTCGACGCATCTTCCGTGACTGTCGCCATCGACATGATGTCGTGCCTGACGGGCGAGAAGCAGAAGGACGAATACCTGCCCGCCGAGGGCTGGTTCAACGTTGCGGATTATCCAAAAGCGGTCTTCGAGGCGAAGACATTTCGCCACGATGGCGGCAACCGCTATCTCGCCGAGGGAACGCTGACGTTGCGCGGGGAAACCAACCCCATAACGCTGCCCTTCACGCTCGATATCGACGGCGGCAAGGCGCATGTGACGGGGGAGACGGAGTTGAACCGGCTCGATTTCGGCGTCGGCGCGGGGCAACTCGCGTCGCCCGACGTGGCGGCGCCGGAAGTGACGGTGCGGATCGACCTCACGGCGACGAAATCGTGAGGGGCGTCATGACGGTCAGGCGCATGGCGGGTGTTCTGGCGCTGGCGGCGTCCCTTGCCGCCTGCACGGCCTTGAACGTGGCGACGCATCGCGTGAGCGGCGATCCGGTCGATGCGCCGGCGGGCACCTATCGTGCTGACCCCCGGCATACGAGCGTTCTCTTCGACGTCGATCATTTGGGCTTCTCGCGCTTCGTCGCGCGCTTCAACGAGGTCGAGGCGGTGCTCGATGCCGTGCCCTCGGTACCAGAAAAGAGCCGCCTCGACGTGACGATCAAGGCAGCGAGCATCGATACCAACGTGCCCGAACTCGACGCGATGCTGACGGCGCCGGACATGTTCGATGCGGCGGCGCATCCCGATATTACCTTCGTTTCGAAGAACATTGTCCGCACAGGCGAGGGGGCAGGCGAGGTGACGGGCGACCTCACCATTGCGGGCCGCGCGCATCCGGTAACGCTTGCCGTGACTTTCAACGGCGCGGCGCCGGACCCGCTGACGGGCGAAGACAAGCTCGGTTTTTCCGCCGAAGGCTCGCTCGACCGCTCGGACTGGGGCCTCGGGAAATGGTGGCCTGCCGTCGGCGTTCAAGTGCGTTTCCGCATCGAGGCGGAGTTCGCAAAGCCGAGGAGCTAATCCTCCGAGGAGGGACGACGGCTCCTGAGCTTCTTCACCGAGCCGCGCTTCACTTTCTCCTCGACGCGCTTCACTTTCGCCGCACGGCTCGGCTTCGTCGGCACACGGAATTTCGGCTGATGCGCGGCGGCGGCGATCATCTCGACAAGGCGGTCGACGGCGTCGCGCCGGTTCGCTTCCTGCGTGCGGAAGCGGTTTGCCGTGATGACGATGACGCCGTCCTTGGTGAGCTTCGCGCCCGCGATCCGCTCAAGCCTTTCGCGCACGCGTTCGGGCAGCGAGGGCGAATGCCGCGCGTCGAAACGGAGCTGCGCGGCGCTCGACACCTTGTTGACGTTCTGCCCGCCTGGCCCGCCAGCCCGGATGAAACTGATGGAGATTTCATCGTCCTCGATGGCGAGCCTGTCTGTGACGGGGATCATGGGACTACTTCCAGATCGGCTTGCCCGTGCCCGGCAACCCGAGCTTCGACCATTTCTTCGTGACGGCTTCGATCACATCCTGGTCCATGCGGATATGGCGGCCCCATTCGCGCTTCGTTTCGGGTGGCCATTTGTTCGTGGCGTCGAGGCCGATCTTGCCGCCGAGCCCGCTTTCCGGCGAGGCGAAGTCGAGATAGTCGATCGGCGTGTTCTCGATCAGCGTGACGTCGCGCACCGGGTCCATGCGCGTCGAGATCGCCCACATCACGTCCTTCCAGTCGCGCGCGTCGATGTCGTCGTCCACGACGATGAGCCATTTCGTGTACATGAACTGGCGCAGATAGGACCACGCGCCCATCATCACGCGCTTGGCGTGGCCGGGATAGGCCTTCTTCATCGAGATGACGGCGATGCGGTAGGAGCAGCCTTCGGGCGGCAGCCAGAAATCCACGATCTCCGGGAATTGCTGCTGGAGGAGCGGAATGAAGACCTCGTTCAGCGCCTCGCCGAGCACGGAAGGTTCGTCCGGCGGGCGGCCGGTGAAGGTCGAGAGATAGATCGGGTCGCGCCGCATGGTGATTGCGGAGACGGTGAAGACCGGGAACTTCTCGACCGAGTTGTAATAGCCCGTGTGGTCGCCATAGGGGCCTTCGTCCTCGTACTCGTCGAGCGAGACATGGCCCTCGATGACGATTTCGGCCTGCGCAGGAACCTTCAGCGGCACCGTCTTGCAGTCGACGAGCTCGACCTTCTGGCCGCGCAGCAGCCCCGCGAACTGATATTCGCTGAGCGTGTCCGGCACGGGCGTGACCGCGGCGAGGATCGTGCCGGGATCGGCGCCGATGACGCAGGCGGCGGGAAGCGGCTCGCGCTTCTCGCTCTTCCAGCGCGCATGATGCTGCGCGCCGCCGCGATGCGCAAGCCAGCGCATGATCGTCTTGTTTTTGCCCAACACCTGCATGCGGTAGATGCCGAGATTGAAGTCGTCTTCCTTGACGCCCTTCGGCCCCTTGGTGACGACGAGCGGCCAGGTGATGAGCGGCGCGGGCTCGCCCGGCCAGCAGGTCTGGATGGGGAGTTGGGTGAGGTCGATGTCGCTCCCCTTCAGCACCACTTCCTGGCAGGGGGCGGAGGAAACGGTTTTCGGCTTCATCGCCATGACGGTGCGCAGGAGCGGCAGCATGGAGACGGCCTCGCGGAAGCCCCCCGGCGGTTCGGGCTGGCGCAGGAAGGCAAGCGCCTCGCCGACTTCGCGCAAATCCTTCGCCCGCGTTCGCTCGATGGGGCCGCCGCCCGCGAAATTCGCCGTTACGCCGCGCGCCACCCGCTCGACTGTGCCGAAGAGATTGACGAGGACGGGCATGGAGGAGGGCCGCCCATCGGCCATCTGCGCCGCCTCGAAGAGAACGGCGGGTCCCTGTTCGGCGAGGAGGCGCGTCTGGATTTCGGTCATCTCCAGAACGGTCGAAACGGGTTCCTTCACCCGGGCGAGGTCGCCGGTCTCGTCGAGCTTGCCGAGAAATTCGCGGAGGGAGGCATAGGACATTGGCGCAGCCGGCTTTCTATCGTCGCGGGGCGGTGAGAATGCCGCAAAGGCGGGCATTTGCCAAAGCGGGAGGAGGGGGCGGGCAGGAGCCGGTTTATGTGCCGATTTGGTGGGGCCCGTTAACAGGGCGCCAACCCTTGCGAGCCTAGAGTTCCGCTTGTGCGGGTTATGTGAAGGAGCCTCGAGTGACATCCGGTGAAAGTGTGAAGCAGCGCAAGCGGCAGAAGCGAATCTGGCGTGGCGGCGAGCTTGACGCCGATCCCTTCCTGTTGCCGCAGCATGTTGCCGTCAAGGCAACGGGGCTCGTGGAGCGCGCCTTTGGCTTTATCCGCTTCGCCACGGTCTATACGGACGCCGTGACGGCCTATGACAGTTCGCCCCTGCTGGGCCGCTTCGAGTGGTCCGAGCCCATTTCGGCCTATGACGGTGTGGCACTGCGCGTTCTTCCCTGCGACCGGCAGGCAGCGAACTTCGTTGCCGTGGTGGAATTGTGCCACGCTGGCAACGCGGCCCGGAACCTCGTCGTCTATGCCGGCGAGGATGGCGTGGATGCCTCATCGCGCTGGCGTGCCTGGGGCCGGGCGCTGAAATTGCCGCTGCTGATCGAGGACCGGGAGGGGATGCTCCATCCGGCGGAACGCCGCCTCGGCGCCCTCCAGGTCTCGGACCCGCAGCCTCACGCGGGCGCGAACCCGCTTTCGGCCCGCCGCCCGCTCACCTTCGGCCAGTCGGGCCAGCCGCGCGTTTGGGCCGGCCGTCTCGTCGTCGGCGGCCGCCCGCTCGCCTACTGAGCTCAGCCGAACTTCGAGAAATCCGGTGCGCGCTTTTCGAAGAAGGCGCTGATCGCTTCCTTCACTTCGCCGGAACGGAGCTGGGCGCCGAATACGCGGGCTTCGGCTTCGCGCGCTTCGCCGACCCGAGGGCGATCATTGTCCTTCAGCAGCGCCTTGGTCGCGCGGACCGCATTGGGCGCCTTGGCGGCGAGCGCCTTGGCGCGGGCAAGCGCTTCGATGGGCAACTCGTTATCCGGGAAGACCTCGGCGATAAGGCCGATGGCTTCGGCCTTTTCCGCGCCGAGTTTCTTGCCGGTGAGGAAAAGGTCGGCTGCTTTCTGAATGCCGATCTGGCGCTGCAGCAGGAAGGTCGAGCCTGCTTCCGGCACAAGGCCGAGATTCACGAACGGCATCTGGAAGGTCGCACTCGTTCCCGCATAGACGAGATCGCAGTGGAGAAGCATGGTCACGCCCACGCCGACCGCGAGCCCGTTCACGGCCGCCACAATCGGCTTTTGCGCGTTGGCGAGGTTTTCCAGAAAGCGCGTCACATGCGGCTTCTCTGTCGGCTGCGCGTCCACCGGCGTCGTACCCGCCTTGGCGAAGTCGCCCAGATCGTTGCCCGCCGTGAAGGAGCCGCCGGAGCCCGTATAGAGCGTGACGCGGATCTTCGGATCGGCATCCGCGATCTCGATTGCGTCGGCCAGCACCTTGTACATCTCCGCCGTCAGGGCGTTTTTCTTGTCCGGGCGGTTCATGGTGACGATCTGGACACCGTCTTCGACGGTCACAAGCACATGGTCGGTCATGGAGCGATCCCTTCGGGAAGAGTGAAGCGGCTGTGGTTAGTTCTGTTTTGGAATTAGCATCAGCGCCCTGCCGAGGCAAAGCCAAACGGCGCAATCCGATGTGCGCGGAACGAGCCTTCGCTGGCGGATTTTGAACAGCTCACTCCGGCAGCAGCCGCCAGACGCTCGTGTTCCGGACGTCCGTGTCCTCAAGCTCGCGGGTGGTCTTCACGGCATAGGAAACGAGTTTCTCCATGCCGGATTTGGGCAGATAGGTGCGGCCCGGATCGCCGATCAACACCTCGACGCCCTCGCCGGCAAGGCGGCGGAGCCATGCCTCGATCCGCTCTGCCAGCGGGCGCTCGTAGCACATGTCGCCGACCAGGATCACTTCCCAGCCCCGGTTTTCCACTCCGGCAAGATCTTCCACCGTCGTGGCTATCTCAACGGCATTGACGGCGGCGTTCAGCTTGATTGCCTCGACGGCAAATTCGTCGATATCGGCAGACAAAACCCTGCTTGCGGCGGATTTCGCGGCAGCGATGCCGATCAGGCCCGACCCCGCGCCGAAATCCAGGACGCTTTTGCCGCTGACGATAACGGGGTTGTCCAGGATATAACGGGCCAGCGCCTGACCCCCGGCCCAGGCAAACGCCCAGAAGGGCGGGGGCAGACCGGACTTCTCAAGCTCTTCCTCGGTCATTTGCCATATAGGCACAATTTCCGTGGCGAGGTGGAGGCGGATTTCCGGAATGAGCGGGGCTTCATGGAGGGCCGTGTTGCCACGGATGAAATCGGCCGGGTGGCGGCGCTCGCTCATGCTCCTTTGCCGAGCGCGGCGAGCACCTCGCGCGCCCTCTCGCTATCCTTCGCGATCTGCGCCTTGAGGCTGTCGAGCCCGTCGAATTTCCGTTCGGGACGCAGATACTCGATGAAGGACACGGCGGCATGGGCGCCATAGAGGTCGCCCTCGAAATCGAAGATGTGGACCTCGAGGAGAACGTCCTGCTTGTCGAAGGTGGGGCGCCTGCCGACATTGGCAACGCCGTCATAGACGCCCTTGTGAGGCCCGTCCTCGAATTCGATTTTCACCGCATAGACGCCGAGCGCCGGCTCGACATGGTCCTCCAGCGGCAGGTTCGCCGTTGGAAATCCGATGGTCCGGCCGCGCTGGTCGCCTTGCTTGATGTGCGTTTCGACAGTCCACCAGTGGCCGAGGAGCTTCGCCGCGCCTCCCGGATCGCCCTTGGCCAGTAACTCGCGGATGCGCGTGGAAGAAAAAGTGACGCCATCTTCCTGGACTTCCTCGACGATGCTGACGCCGAAGCCTTCCACTTCGCCCATGTAGGACAGTGCCGCCGCATCGCCACTGCGGCCTTTGCCGAAGCGGTAATCGTAGCCCGCGACGACATGAACGGCATGAAGGCCATCGATCAGCACGTCGTGCACGAATTCCGGCGCCAGCCTTTGCGACATTTTTTCATCGAAGGGGAGCGCGGCAAGGATGTCGACGCCGAGGCGATCGAGAAGCCTTGCCTTGGCGCGGAAGGGCGTGAGCCGGAAGAAAGGGCGATCGGGAAAGAAGAACTGCTGCGGATGCGGCTCGAAGACGATGACGCCGAGGGGCACGCCCATCTCCGCCGCAATCGCCGCCGCCTTGCCGATCACCTGCTGGTGGCCGAGATGCACGCCGTCGAAATTGCCGAGCGCATAGACCGCTCCCCGGAGACCGGGCGCAATGTGTTCATGGTGACGGACGATCTGCATAGAGGGGGCCGGTGCTCCGGGCGGGTGAATTTGGCTCAAGGTCATGGCGGATCGGCTCCGCAGCGTCAAGTACGGGGCGGGAAACGAGGGTGACGTTGCGTTCCGCCGCTACCAGACGAGGCGCGGCATGGCGCCGACGGCGCTGACGCCCGCGCGCTCGAGAACATGGACGACGCGCGCCTCCTCCGGCGCTTCCGGCGCGGGGCCGCAATCGGCCGCCGCGATTCCGCCCGTGATGAAGAGGACGTCGATGCCGCTGTCGTTCGCTCCCTTGACGTCGGTCAGAGGTCCGTCACCCACGGCCAGGATGCGGGCATCGGGAACGGGTTTGCCGGCGAACCCGGCAAGACGTTCGCGGGCAATGCCGTAGACGGGGCCGTGCGGCTTGCCGAAATAGACCGTGTTGCCGCCCAGTTCGCCATAGAGTTTCGCAAGCGCGCCCGCGCAATAGATGTGGCGGTCGCCACGCTCGACCACAATGTCGGGATTGGCGCAGATGAGCGTGAGCCCACGCGCCGTGAGCCGTTCGAACGGTTCGCGGTAATCTTCCGGACCTTCGACCTCATCATCGAAGGGGCCGGTGACGAGAACGAAATCGGCATCGGCTTCGCCAACACGCTCGACCCCGGTGTCATCGAACAGCGCAAGGTCGCGGTCCGGCCCGATGTGGTAGCAGCGCGTTCCGTGTTCATGGCTTGCGAGGCAGTGGCGCGTCGCATCGCCCGAGGTCAGAATTCCGTCATAGACGTCGTGTGGAATGCCCATGTGCTCGAACATCGCGGGCAGCGCATCGGACGGCCGCGGCGCGTTCGAGAGCAGCAGCACATGGCCGCCTTTCGCGCGGAAATTCGCCAGCGCTTCCGGCACGCCCGGATAGGCTCTGCGTCCGTTATGCAGCACGCCCCAGACATCGCAGAGAAGTGCATCGTATCGGCCGGCAATGGCCGAAAGTCCCGGGATCAGCATGCGCCTTCTACTCTGCTTTCATGAAAACGATTTCGGTATCGCGGTAGCGCCGCCGGTCGAGCTCCTCGAAGCCTTCGGGCGCTTCGAAATCCGCCATCGCGCTCTCCTCGACGACGCAGAGCGCCTGCGGTGCAAGCCAGTCTCCCTCGCGCGCGGAAAGAAGCGCGGCGCTGCCGAGACCCTTGCCGTAGGGCGGATCGGCGAAGACAAGCGAGAAGGCGGGACCGACGCTGCCGGGGCGAGGCCCAAGCCGCGTCGCATCGCGCTTGTAGATTTTCGCATGACCGTTGAGGCCGAGATGTTCGAGATTCTCGCGGATCGCCGCACGGCTCTCGGCATGATCCTCCACGAAGAGAGCGAAGGAAGCGCCGCGCGAGATCGCCTCGATGCCGAGTGCGCCGGTGCCCGCGAAGAGGTCGAGCACGCGGGCTCCCTCAAGCGCGAAATCGCCGAAGTCGGCATGGGCGAGAATGTTGAACAATGCCTCGCGCGTGCGGTCGCTCGTCGGCCGCACCAGATCGCCCTTGGGCGCCGCGATGGGCCGGCCTCTAAGGGCGCCGCCGACGATCCGCATGGGGAGCCTTTCTCTTGCCGGTCGTGCCGGCCTTTTTCTCACGGAAGGTTTTCAGTTTCGGCTTCGTGCCACCCGGCTTTGTCCGATCCGGCTTCGCGGATGGTTTGTCGCCGGCCTTTTTGGTTACAGGTTTGCCGCCCGCCCATTTTCCGCCGGAACTGCCGGCCGCCGGTCCCCTGGATGGTTGGACTTCGGCCGGTGCAAATTGCTCGGCATGGGCGCCGAGCTGATCCATCAATACGCGGTTCGGCACCTGCTTGATGTCGCCGGGCTCCAGATCGCCGATCTGGAACGGGCCGAAGGAAAGCCGGATCAGCCGGTTGACGCTCAGTCCGAGTTCGGCGAGGACGCGCTTCACCTCGCGGTTCTTGCCTTCCTTGAGGCCGAGCGTGAGCCAGACATTCGAACCCTGCACCTTGTCGATCACAGCCTCGATCGGACCGTAGCGCACGCCTTCGACGGTGATGCCGTTCTTCAGCTTGTCGAGATCGGCCTGAGTGATGCGGCCCCAGGCGCGGACGCGGTAGCGCCGTGTCCAGCCCGTCGAGGGCAGTTCGAGGAGGCGCGCCAGCTCGCCGTCATTGGTGAGAAGCAGCAGGCCCTCTGTATTGATGTCGAGGCGCCCGACCGAGACGACGCGCGGAATATCTTCCGGCAGCTTCTCGAACACGGTGGTCCGGCCTTCGGGATCCTTTGCCGTGGTGACGAGGCCGGCGGGCTTGTGGTAGCGCCACAGCCTTGCCGGCTCCCGCGCCGGGAGCGCCTTTCCGTCGACGATGATCGTTTCGCGGCCCGTGACGTTGAGGGCCGGGCTTTTCAGCACCTTGCCGTTCACCGTTACGCGCCCTTCCTCGATCAGCTTTTCGGCCTCGCGGCGCGAGCAGATGCCCGCCCGCGCGATCACTTTCGCGATACGGTCGCCTTCGGGCGCAGGGGAGGGGCTTTTGGGGGCGGATGTCATGGGCCTCTCTTTAGCAGGAGCCCCGCCCGACAGGAAGCTGGTGCTTGCCAAGCCCGGAACCACGGGGCACGGTCCCGCCCATGACAGCCGAGCCCGACACCTCGATGCGCCCGATGGACCTTGCCCTCGCCGAGGCCGAGGCGGCGGGCGCGCGCGGGGAGGTGCCGGTGGGCGCCGTCATCGTGGACGGGGCGGGACGCATCGTCGCACGGGCGGGCAACCGGACGCTTGAACTCAAGGATCCGACGGCCCATGCCGAACTCCTCGCGATCCGCGAGGCCTGCGCCGCGCTCGGCACCGAACGGCTCATCGGATGCGACCTCTACGTCACGCTGGAGCCATGCCCCATGTGTGCGGCAGCTATTTCCTTTGCCCGCCTGAGACGGCTCTATTACGGGGCGGCGGATGAGAAGGGCGGTGGCGTCGACCACGGCCCCCGCATCTTCGCGCAAGCGACTTGCCATCACCGGCCGGACGTCTATGGCGGCATTGCCGAAAGCCAGGCCGCCGGTCTGTTGCGGCGTTTTTTCGCAGTGCGGCGCAGCTGAGGCCAATCAGCGGCTTTCCGCGTGATTTGCTCTCCCCAACCCGTTAGAGTGCCCGCATTCGACATTGAGAAGGGGACCGCGGTCCCCGACCCACAAAAATACGAAGGGGAGATCGATGAATTTCGACCACAATGAAAAAACCAAGGAGCTGCTCGCTCGTCTCGAGCGGTTCATGGACGACCATATCTATCCGAACGAGAAGACCTATAACGACCAGATGGATGCCTTCCGCAAGGCGGGCGACCCCTGGCAGGTGCCGCAGATCCTGGAAGACCTGAAGCCGAAGGCGAAGGAAGCCGGTCTGTGGAATCTCTTCCTGCCCGAATCCGAGCGCGGCGGCGGCCTCTCCAACCTCGAATATGCATCGCTCTGCGAGATCATGGGACGCGTCGGCTGGGCGTCGGAGGTGTTCAACTGCTCCGCGCCGGACACCGGCAACATGGAAGTGATCGAGCGCTACGGCAACGAACGCCAGAAGAAGGAATATCTGGAGCCGTTGCTCGAAGGAAAGATGCGTTCGGCCTTCCTCATGACGGAGCCCGACGTCGCCTCTTCCGACGCGACGAACATCTCGACCCGCATCGAACGCGACGGCAACGAATACGTCATCAACGGCCGCAAGTGGTGGTCGTCGGGCGTGGGCGATCCGCGCTGCAAGATCGCGATCCTGATGGGCAAGACGGACCCCAAGGCCGACACCTACAGGCAGCAGTCGCAGATCCTCGTGCCCATGGACGCGCCGGGCATCAAGGTCGTGCGCATGCTTCCCGTGTTCGGCTATGACGACGCGCCGCACGGTCATGCCGAAGTGCTTCTCGAGAATGTCCGCGTTCCGGCCGAGAACCTGCTTCTCGGCGAAGGCCGCGGCTTCGAGATCAGCCAGGGCCGCCTTGGACCTGGCCGCATCCATCACTGCATGCGCACCATCGGCGTTGCCGAACGCGCGCTCGAGATCATGGTGAAGCGTCTTCTCACCCGTGAGGCCTTCGGCAAGAAGATCGCCGAGCACTCGGTCTGGGAAGAGCGTGTGGCTCGTGCCCGCATCGACATCGAGATGGCGCGCCTGCTGACGCTGAAGGCCGCCTACATGATGGACACGGTGGGCAACAAGGTCGCTCGCGCCGAGATTGCCATGATCAAGGTGGCGGCGCCGAACATCGCCCTCAAGGTGATCGACGATGCGATCCAGGCGCATGGCGGCGGCGGCGTGACGACCGACTTCGGTCTCGCCAAGATGTATTCCGGCATGCGGACGCTCCGCCTCGCGGACGGCCCCGACGAAGTGCACGCCCGCACTATCGCCAAGCTCGAGTTCAAGAAATACTCGAACCGGGTGCGGGCCGCGGCGGAGTAAGGTAGACAAGACGAAACGACGGCCGGTTCTCTCGGGGACCGGCCGTTGTTTCATTGCGGCGGCGAAAAAAGACGGAAACGCTCATGGGCATCGCAACCGGCATGAAGATGTACAACGCGCAGCTTTCGCCCTATGCGACGCGCTGCCGGATGGCCATCTACGCGAAGGACCTCGACGTCGAGTTTCTCGACATGCCGGACCCGGACCTGGAGCAGGAGTTCCACCGCATCGCGCCGATGGGCAAGGTGCCGGTCCTGATCGATGGCGACGTGATCGTGCCGGAATCGGAAACGATCTGCGAGTATCTGGAAGACAAGGGCCTCGGAAGGCCGCTGCGTCCGACGGATGCCGCATCCATCGCCCGCATGCGGCTCTTCGGCCGGATCGGCGACCTCTATGTGATGGAGCCGATGGGGGAGCTTTTCGGGCAGATCAACCCGGCAGGCCGCGACCCGAAGCTTGTCGCGCGCGAACTCGGCGAACTCCAGAAGGCGATGGGCTGGCTTGAAGCCTATCTGACGGGCGACGATCATGCCGTCGGCAGCAGCCTGACGCTCGCCGACTGCGAGTTGGTGCCGGTGCTTTTTTTCTTCGACCAGATCGGGCCGATGTTCGGCAGCGTCAACCCGCTGCAGCAGTTCCCGAAAGCAGGCGCGTACTATAAGGGAATCGCGAAAGAGCCGGCGGCGGCAAAAGTTCTCGCCGAACTCGACATCGCTCTCCGTCGAATGATGGCCGGTTGACGTCAGCCTGCGGCGGCGCCTGACAGCATCGTTTTTCCGGCTTCTTCGGCGAACGGCCGCTGAGGCACTTCGCAATAGGGAATTTTCGGCAGCGTCACGGTCACGCGCGTGCCCGCGCCGGGTTCGCTTTCGATCGCCATGTGCCCCCCGTGAAGCTCCGCGAGCGAGCGCACGAGCGCGAGGCCGAGACCCGTTCCCTGCTTGGCAAGCGCCGCATCGGTTGTCACCTGTTCGAAAGGTTGACCGAGGCGCGCGATATGATCGGGCGGTATGCCACGGCCCGTGTCGCTCACTGTCAGCCGGACTTCACCGCCGAATTCATCCGCTTCGACCAAAATGCGGCCGCCGACCGGCGTGAACTTCACCGCGTTGGACAGGAGGTTGAGCAGGATCTGCTTGAGGGCGCGCTCATCGGCCACGATCTGGCAATCGTCGCCGCAGGCGATCGAGTGGGCGATCTGTGCCCCGTTTTCCTCTGCTTTTCCGCGCACGAGCCGGACGCAGGAATCGATCAACGCCCTCACATCGAGCGTTTCCGGGTTAAGCTCGTACTTGCCGGCCTCGATTTTCGACATGTCGAGAATGTCGCTGATGAGATCGAGAAGAAGCGCGCCGCTTTCGTTGATGAGCTGCGCATATTCCGAATAGCGCTCATGGCCAAGCGCGCCGAACATCTCCATGCGCAGGATGTCCGAGAAGCCGATGATCGCGTTGAGCGGCGTCCGGAGCTCGTGACTCATGTTGGCGAGGAAACGGGACTTCGTCCTGTTCGCGGCTTCGGCGCGCTCGCGCGCATCGAGAAGTTCCATTTCGTGACGCTTGCGCTCGCCGATGTCGCGCGTGACGCCGATAATTTCGGCAGTGCTTCCGCCCTCGGAATCGGGCGCGCGGCGCATCGTCGATTCGAGCCACACATAGTGGCCGTCCTTGTGCAGGCAACGGTAGTCGAACTGCACCTGCTCACCATCCCGCGCGCATTGAACGAAAGCCTTGCGCGCGCGCGGAAAATCGTCCGGATGGATCAGTTCTTCGCCGATCGGCTTGCCGTGAAATTCCTCCGGGCTGCGTCCGAGGATACGCTCGATGGCCGGGGAAATGAACATGATGCGGGATTGCGCATCGTAATACGCCACCACATCCGACGCCTGTTCCGTGAGCAGCCGGTACTTTGCTTCGCTCGCCTTCACCGCGAGCTCGGCCTCCACTTCCTCGTGCACATCTTCGGCAAGACCGACCAGGGCGCCGATCTCCCCGAAAGCGTCAGCTTCGGCATAGGCATAGGTTTTGATGTAGCGGTAACAGCCATCGCCTGTCTGAAACCGGGTGACGCATGTAACGGGCTCATGCGTCTCGAAGGCGTCGAGAAACTTCGACAGAAGTTCGCCGCGATCTTCCGGGTGAACGAGGTGTTCGTACCAGTCACCGCCGGCGGGAAGCCTTTCCTCGTCGAGACCGAGGATGCGGGCCACACCCCGCGACCATTGCGGTGCAGGCTCTCCCTTCACCCAGCGCCAGTGGCCGAAGCGCGCGAGCTGTTCGGCCTCGCGAAGCTGGTGTTCGAGCCGGTAGGTCTCGGTGATGTCCTTGGAAACGCAGAGAAGGCCTGCAATATCGGGATCGGCGAGCAGGTTGCGTGCGCGTGTTTCGACGCGGAGCCAGGTGCCGTTCGCGTGAGGCAGGCGGACGACTTCCAGAAATTCGGCACCGGGCACCCGGGCGCATTCTTCGATTCTGCGGGCCACTCTTTCGCGGTCGTCCGGATGGACGAGATCGGCGACCTTCCGTCCGCGCAGTGCCCCTTCCAGTCCGCCGAAAGCCTTGCGCACGGCCGGGCTCTGATAGGTGATGACACCTTCGCCATCGATGATCGTAAGGATGCCGCCTGCGTTTTCGATGAGGGCGCGGTAGAAATGCGCACTTGAGGTCGCACGGGGACCGTCCGCACACGGTGCGTTTGATCCTCCCCGAGGTGTCCCGTCAGAAGGACGACCCATTGCCAATCCCCACTCCCGGCATTGCGCCATTGGACGGCCGGCTAAATGCTGCCCGTAATGTCCGGAATGGTAGGAGGATTTGCTTAACGTTCCCTTGAGCGGTGCGAGACCGTTAAGAGAGCGCTAACCGTGTTTTTCGCAGATATCCGTCGATCAGGAACGCTGTATGATCTGCCAGGCATGCTCGGCGAGATTGCGGCAGGCATCGCCAAGCGTTTTTGCGCGTTCCGAACTCGCATTACCGTCGAGGCCGCGCTTGTAGACACCCTGGCTGATGGAAGCGAGGCGGAACATCGAGAAGGCGAGATAGAAATTCCAGTGCGGGATTCCGTCCCGGCCAGCGTGGCGGCAATACTCGGCGACGAATTCCTCTTCGGTCGGCACGCCTGGTGTCTTCGTCCGGTCGATGGGTTCCGCGCCGCCGGCCACGCCGAGCAGGTCGTACATGCAGGTATAGGCAACGTCGGCGAGCGGATGACCGATGGTGCAGAGTTCCCAGTCGAGCACGGCGATCATGCGCGGCTCGGTGGCATGGAACATCGTGTTGCCGAGACGATAATCGCCATGGGCGATCGTCACGGACGGCTCGTCTGGAATATGTTCCGGCAGATATTTGATGAGCTCTTCCATCGCCGCAATATCGGCCGTCTGAGCGCCGCGATACTGTTTGATCCAGCGTCCGATCTGGCGTTCGAAATAGTTGCCGGGTTTCCCGAAATCGCCCAGACCGACCTTCTCGTAATCGACCTTGTGCAGCTTTGCGAGGTTCTCGGCGAGGTTGGCATAGACGGCGCGCCGTTCTTCCGCGCTCGACCCCGGCATGACCGACTCGCGAAACACCCGGCCTTCCATGAAATCCATGACATAGAACGACGTGCCGATGATGCTGTCGTCTTCGCAGAGCGCATACATGTGCGGCACGGGAACGTCGGTCTCGGCAAGCGCCTTCATCACCCGGTATTCGCGGTCGACCTGGTGCGCGCTGGCGAGGAGTTGTCCGGGCGGCTTCTTGCGCATCACATAGCGTTTGCCGCCGCCGGGTCCGGTTGTCGTAAGCAGGAAGGTCGGGTTCGATTGACCGCCTTCGAACTGGCGGACTTCGAGATCGCCGCCGAAGCCTTCCACCGCCTCGCGGCAGAAAGCCTCGAGGCGCTTCACGTCGAAGCGATGCGCCTCGCGGATGGGCGTCGTTTCCAGATCGGCTTGTGTGGCCTCGACCATCTTCCTCTCCCCCGAAGAAATATCTTTAGGGGGAGACTTAGCACGCGGCCGCCGGGCGGCAAAGACAGCGCTGCCGGACGCTGCGGCTGCCTTGCGAAGGCGTCAGGCTGCGTCCTGATTTTCCTCGAAGCCTTCCGAGGTCACACCCGAAACCCGCCGCCGCCGCGCATTGTGGATGACGGAACCCGGCTTGTCGTCGGTGTCCGGGCGAGACGTCGCCATGCGGATCACTTCCCTGTAGCCCGACTTGGTCTCGATCCGCTCGCCATAGCCATTCGCGACGAGGAAGCGGCGCGCCATGGGCAGGTTGTAGCAGGGGATCCACATCATCAGGTGATGCTCGACGTGATAGTTCACCCAGTAAGGCGCGACGAGCGCGCGTTCCAGCAGGTTCGCCTTGGTTGTGCGTGCGTTGCCGAAGGGATCGTTGTTGTCCGGCACCATCGCGTGTTCGGCGATGTTGCGGATGCGCGTGATCGCCTGATGCCAGGTAAGGAAGGGGACGAGCCAGAGCGCGAAATAGAGATACCAGTGGCCGCTCGCCGCGAGCACACCGAAGACGGCGAGCTGCGCCAGTGTCGCGCGGCCGAGCTTCTCCCAGTAGTTCCTGAGCCGCTGTTCGAGCGGCCATTCGGCTTTGCCGAGGGCGTTGAGGATCTGCGCCTTTCGCTGCTGGTAGCCGGTCTGGCCGGTAACGTCGCGAACCATCTTGCGCTTGAAGCTCTTGCGCGTGATGGGGAAGGGCGCGGAAAGAATGAGGTCCGGGTCTTCCGGCTGCTGGGTGTTGGCATGATGCTTCAGGTGGTAACGGCGGTAGGCGCCGGTTTCCGCCATCATCGGATAGGCGCAGAGCCACTGGCTCAGGAACATGTTGAGCTTCTGGTTCTGCGTGAGGATGCCATGCGCGCCATCATGCATGAGAATGGCGAGGCCGAGCTGGCGCGCGCCGATCACCATGACCGCGAGAACATAGGTGAGCGGATTGGGAAAGGCGACGAAGACGGCCATCGTGCCGAAGATGACACCCCAGGCATGGATGACAACCCAGGTGCCGCGCATGTCCGAACGCTTGCGCACCAGCGCGAGCTGCTCCGGGGACAGAAGATCCTTTGCCAGTACGCTCACGCCGTCGTCCTCCGTTCCAGGCTTTTTGTCTTGCCGCCTGCCTGCGCGACGCCCGCGCCGGCAAGGCAGAAGTTCACGATTTCCTCGACCGTTCGGTCGGGATTGCTGTCGAGCTCATGCGATTCAGGTGCAAGCGGTCCGATCAGCGCCGTCGGAATGGCGCCCGCGATGCAGGCGGCCGCGATCCGTGCGTCGATCCGCGGGAGTTCGCCATTGTCGATTCCGTCGTCGAGGATGCGGGCGAAAATTTCGGCATGCGTGCGGCGGAAGAAGGCGCGTTCCTCGGCAAGGTTCACATCGAGCGGCTCGGCAAGCAGCGCATAGGCGAGCCGGCGCCCGCGCACCGCACGTCCCGCGAAGGTGCGCAGCACCTGAACGAGCCGCTCGCCCGCCGAAGCGTCGCCGGACGCGATCTCCGCGAGCATGCCCATCTCGCGGGCCGACACTTCGCGGAAGACCTGCCGGCAGAGCGCTTCCTTGGACGAGAAATAGCGGTAGAGCGTGCCGGTGGCGACGCCCGCTTTCTTCGCGACTTCGGTCATTTGCACCGCAGCAAAACCGCCTTCGGCCACGAGATCGCGCGCGGCATCGAGGATGCTGCGGCGCGTATCGGCGAGGCGGGCCGTCACCTTGTCGGTCTTGCGGTAAACCAAGATATGAACCTCCGTTCACTCACAAGAAATGAACCACGGTTCATGGGCGGGCGTCAAGTGTGGAGGTGGGTGGCCGGATGGCAGGCATAAAAAAGCCCGGCTCCCGCACCCTTCAAAAAGGCGCAGGAAACCGGGCTGATTTGGCATGAATGGTTTAGTCGGCGGCGCGCAGGGCCGGAGCAAAACCGTGATCGGCTTCAGGCTTCACCGGCTCGCGGCGCACGGTGGCGGCACGGTCATTCGCGACCGCATACCAATGCGCCTGGCCTGTGAAAAGCTCAGCGGCGAGTGCTGCATCGTGGAGCCACTGTTTGTAGATTTTCTTCATCTCGACCTCCTTACGGAGAATGTTGCGTTGCAACATATGTAACGCTGTCATGGCCGGAATCAAGCAGGCACAGCTGCGGCAAAACGACTTGCATGGAAAGGACGCGACTTGGCGCGCGGCATGCGGCATACAACCGCCGAAGGAAAGCCGCCGATGACCGACATCCAGAAATCCGAAGACACGCCCGCCGGCCTGTTCCGCCTGCGCGATTTCAGATTCTACATTTCCGGACGCTTCCTCGGCACGCTCGGCATGCTGATTCAATCGGTGGCGGTGGGTTGGCAGGTCTATGACATCACGGAGAGCCCGCTCGCGCTCGGTTATGTGGGGCTCGCGCAATTCCTGCCGATCGTTCTGCTGACGCTGCCCGCGGGCGACATCGCCGACCGCATCGACCGGCGCATCATCGTGGCGGGCGCGGGCCTTCTCGAAGCGGCGGCGGCGGGCTGGTTGATCCTCCTCACACTGACGCATTCGGGCGACGTCACCTGGTTCTACGCCGCGCTGGCGCTTTTCGGATGCGCGCGCGCCTTCATGGCGCCCGCCTCGCGAAGCTTCGTGCCGCTGCTCGTCACGGCGAAGCAATTGCCGCGCGCCATCGCGGTGAGTTCGTCGACGTTCCAGGTCGCGGTGATCACGGGGCCGGCGATCGGCGGCGGGCTCTATATCTTCGGCCCGGTGATCGTCTACGCCGTCTGCGCCGCGCTCTTCATGACGGTCGCGCTCGCCTTCCTCGCGATCCGCACGCGCCCGCCCGTCCATGCGCATGCGCCCGCGACATCCGCCTTCACGCGCGTGACGGCGGGCATCGCCTATATGCGGCGCACGCCCATCGTGCTCGGCGCGATCTCGCTCGATCTCTTCGCGGTGCTGCTCGGCGGCGCCGTCGCGCTGCTGCCGATCTATGCGCGCGACATATTGCATGTGGGACCGGAGGGCCTCGGCCTCATGCGCTCCGCGCCCGCCATCGGCGCCATTGTCATTAACCTGCTGATCATCTGGCGGCCGATCCGGAAACGCACCGGCCACATCATGTTCGCCTGCGTCGCACTCTTCGGCGTGGCGACGATCGTCTTCGGCCTGTCGGAAAACTTCTGGCTGACGCTCGGCGCACTCGCCGTGATGGGCGGCGCCGACATGGTGAGCGTCAACATCCGCTCGACGCTCATTCCGCTGGCGACACCGCAACAGATGCTCGGCCGCGTGACGGCGGTGGAGATGCTGTTCATCGGCGCATCGAACGAGCTGGGTGAATTCGAATCCGGCGTGACGGCGGCGTGGTTTGGAACGGTGCCTGCCGTCGTGATCGGCGGCATCGGCACGCTCGGCGTTGTCGGGATATGGATGTGGCTCTTCCCGGACCTGCGGAAAGTGGACAAGCTCGAAGACGTGAAACCGCAGCAATGACGCGCTTTTACGCGATCTGACTTACGCCACCTGCCCCGCGACGATGGCGACGAAGACGACGAGGCCGAAGTCGCGGTTGGAGCGGAAGAGACGCAGGCAGCGCACGGGATCGTCGATGTCGAGCGTGACGATCTGCCAGACGAGAAGCACAGCGGCGAGCGCCACGACCGGATAGAAGAAGAAGCCGAGACCGGCGAGCGCGCCTGCGGCGAGCAGCGCGGCAATCATCAAGCCGTAAAAAAACCAGAGCCATTTTGCCGTCGATGTGCCGAGCTTCAGCGCGGAAGACTTCACGCCGATCAAGGCGTCGTCTTCCTTGTCCTGATGCGCATA
This sequence comes from Parvibaculum sp., assembly GCF_045863935.1. Lineage (GTDB taxonomy): Bacteria > Pseudomonadota > Alphaproteobacteria > Parvibaculales > Parvibaculaceae > Parvibaculum. Next base: position 110,491 of record NZ_BTVP01000005.1, read on the forward strand.
GATCGTGTCGTAACCGACGGTCCATGCCACGGCGCCGAGATAGAGAAGAATGGGCGCGAGCGAAAGTTCGCCGCGAACGGCGGCCCATCCCATCAGCGCCCCCCAGTTGAAGGCGAGGCCGAGCACGAGCTGCGGCCAGTTCGTGATGCGCTTCATGAAGGGATAGATCGCGACGAGAAGGAGCGACGAGAAGCCGAGCCCGATTGCAAAGTTGTTGAAGGTGAGCAGCACCAGAAGACCGACGAGGCATTGAAGCGCGAGGAAGGCCCATGCCTGTTTGACGCCGATGGCGCCCGACGGAATGGGACGCGCCCTTGTGCGCGCGACGGCGGCATCGATATCGCGGTCGACAATGTCGTTCCATGTGCAGCCCGCGCCGCGCATCGCAACCGAGCCGGCGAAGAAGAGGGCGAGAAGCACGAGCGATGGCCAGCCTTCGCTCGCAAGCGCGACGGACCACCAGCAGGGAAGCAGCAGCAGCCACCAGCCGATGGGCCGGTCGAGCCGCGCGAGCCGCGCATAGGGACGGAGCGAAGCGGGCGCGTGAGTGTCCACCCAGTTTTCGGGCGGCGCATCGGCAACGCTGTCCTCGGCTCTCTCTTTCATGGGCAATCCGGAATACAGTGTACGGACGATCAGGCCTTTCCGGGGCCGGATTCGCAGGCGCGAGACTAGCCTCTCGGCGGCCGCGTTGCACCTGCGAGAAGGCGGCCCGGACCGGGGATAAAGCGCCCCGTTGCGGCCCGGCTGTCACACGAATGTCATCGAAACGTCATGAAAGCCGTCAGGGGGCGATTTCGAGGGGCGAGGCGGGGATATCTCCGGCTATGAGCGCCGGAAGATGCTGCACCAGCGAAGTCGGGAAGATCATTTCGGAGGTGGAGCGGAGTTCGTCGAGCGTCCACCACTTCATGTCCTGGATGACTTCGCGCTCCAGCGCGGTCCACCCGCTCCGGTTGAAGGCGGTTGTATCGGTGCGGGCGAGGACGAATGTCTCCTGCAAGAGACGATTTTTGCCGTGGACGCAAAGCACATGCTCGGTGGTCCAGACCGCCGGACCGAGTGCGGCATCGGCCAGACCCGTCTCCTCGAGAAGTTCCCGTCTTGCCGCTGTGGCAATGTCCTCTCCGGGCTCTATCTCTCCGCCAATGGTGACCCAATAGGCGCGCTCCAGCACTTTGCCCTCCGCATTGCCGACATTCGGGTCGTGCATCCGGATGAGAAGGAGGCGATCCGCCGGGTCGAGCAGGAGGACGCGGGCTGTCTTGCGAGGGAGCATGGAACGGACCCGACCGACTGTGAGCTTTCGCCAATCAAACAGAGTCAGATCAAACATGGAATGTCATTCCGGCGAAAGCCGGAATCCATCTGACGCGGCGGCAAGGCGAGGGGCCCATGGGCCCCGGCTTTCGCCGGGGTGACAATTTTGTTTTTGGCAAAGGTAGTGCGCGCCTTACAAGGTGAGTGACGACAGAGGGTGCGATGGCCGACACAACTCCCGACACGGACGACAACCCCCGCTGCGCGAGTGGCAGGGCGCGGCTTTATATAGAAGAGAGCCTGAGCGCGGGCACGAGCCTGACGCTCGACCGCGACCAGTCGCATTATCTCGTCAATGTGCTGCGCATGGGCGAGGGCGGCCGCGTGCTGCTCTTCAACGGGCGCGACGGGGAATGGGCGGCGCGGATCGCAGAGGCCCACAAGAAGAATTGCGTGCTCGAACTCGTGGCGCGGACGCGCGCGCAGGAGCCGCTGCCCGACATCTGGCTGCTCTTCGCCCCGGTGAAGAAGGCGCGGCTCGACTTCATCGCCCAGAAGGCGACGGAGATGGGCGTCGCCGTGATCCAGCCGGTCTTCACGGAGCGCACGGTGGTGACGCGCCTCAAGGACGAACGGCTGCAGGCGAACGCGGTGGAGGCGGCCGAGCAATGCGGCCTCGTCGCCGTGCCGGAAGTACGCGAGGCGGAGAAGCTCGGCACGCTGCTCGCGAAATGGGACGAGATCGCGCCGGGACGGCGGATCCTCTTCTGCGACGAGAACGAGGGACCGGGGGCGACGCGCGCCGCGCTCGAAAAGCTCGCGGGCGAGGGAAAGAAGGGATCGCCGCTCGCCGTGCTGGTCGGCCCGGAAGGCGGCTTCTCGCCGAAGGAGCGGGAAATACTCCGTGGGCGGAGCGATACGCTGGCGCTTTCGCTCGGCCCCCGCATCATGCGCGCCGACACGGCGGCGATTGCGGCGCTGGCTGTCGTGGGGCTGATGCTGGGGGACTGGTGAGACAATGTTGTCTATCCACCCTCCCCTCGGGGAGGGTGGAAATTCGCCTCGCGAATTTCGGGGCGGGGGACTGGGCAAGCCGCTTCCCCCGCCCCGAGAAATTCTTCGCAAGCTTGAATTTCTCGACCCGCCCCCAGGGGCGGGTGGGTGGATAAGCCTCGAACGCGGCGGACCGCGATCCGCCGCCGCAAGGCAGGGGGCGTGAAGCTCCTATTCTTTCAACCAAACTTGAATCGCTCCAAACTTGCGGTCCGTTTGCCGCACTTCTTTGTTACTTCCTGAACCGACATTGGCGCTTGTCAGGTTCCGCTCGCGCTCCTACATCTTTGCGCATATGAGGACCGGCCGGGGGCAGGGGCTGCCAACCCGCAACGAAAAGGTCCGTTCAGGAAAAGGGGCTCGCATGAGCATTCTCGTTGCCGGGCCCGAGCCCATCACCGACCGCCGCGATCTGGTGGCCGCACTCGAACGCGGAAACAAGCCGAAGAGCGAATGGCGCATCGGCACCGAGCACGAGAAGTTTCCCTTCTGCACGAGCAATCTGACGCCGATCCCCTATGGCGGCGATCACGGCATCCGGGCGATGCTGGAGGGCCTGACGCGCTTCGGCTGGCAGCCGGTCTATGAGGGCGAAAACATCATCGGCCTCGAAAGCGAGGGCGCGGGCAATATTTCGCTCGAGCCCGGCGGGCAATTCGAGTTGTCGGGTGCGGCGCTTGAAACGCTGCACCAGACCTGCGCCGAGCTTCACGATCACCTGGCGCAGGTGAAGGAAGTGGGCAGCGAACACGGCATAGGCTTTCTGGGGCTCGGCTTCACGCCGAACTGGCGCCGCGACGAAATTCCCGTCATGCCCAAGGGCCGCTACAAGATCATGACGGAATACATGAAGAAGGTCGGGACCATGGGTCTCGACATGATGTACCGCTCCTGCACGGTGCAGGTGAACCTCGACTTCGCCTCCGAAGCCGACATGGTGAAGAAGCTGCGCGTGGGCATTGCGCTGCAGCCCGTCGCGACCGCGATCTTCGCCAATTCTCCGTTCACGGAGGGAAAGCCGAACGGCTATCTTTCCTATCGCAGCCATGTCTGGACCGACACGGACAACCAGCGCGCCGGCATGGTGCCCTTCGTTTTCGAGCAGGGCTTCGGCTTCGAGCGCTATGTGGACTACGCGCTCGATGTGCCGATGTATTTCGTCTATCGCGACGGCAAATATATCGACGCGTCGGGCCAGAGCTTCCGCGACTTCCTCGAAGGCAGGCTTCCCGCGCTGCCGGGCGAAGTGCCGACGCAAGGCGACTGGAACAATCACCTGACGACGCTTTTCCCGGAAGCGCGCATCAAGAACTACATGGAAATGCGCGGCGCCGATGGCGGCCCCTGGGCACGCATCTGCGCGCTGCCGGCCTTCTGGGTCGGCCTCATGTACGACCAGTCGTCGCTCGATGCGGCCTGGGACATCGTGAAGGACTGGACGGCGGAAGAGCGCCAGGCCTTGCGCGACGGCGTGGCGAAACACGGGCTCCACACGCCGTTCCGCGGCGGCACGCTGCTCGATGTCGCGCGCCGGGTTGTCGCGCTGTCGCGGGCGGGGCTCGACGCGCGCGCGCAGGGCGACGGCGCCGGCGCGACGGAGGCGATCCATCTGCGCACGGTGGAAGAGATCGTCGAGAAGGGTCAGTCCCCGGCCGAGGAACTGCTGGCGCTTTATCACGGACGCTGGGGCGGCTCGGTCGAACCGGTGTTCAAGGAGTTTGCGTTTTAGGAAATCTATTCAGCGCGTATTTTCCACCCGCCCCTGGGGGCGGGTCGAAAAATCAGAGCGGAACGCGATGGATTTTTCGGGGCGGGGGGCGAGCGTTACGGTTTCCCCCGCCCCGAAATTTGTTTCACTGACGTTTCACAAATTTCGACCCTCCCCTTGGGGATTCCTCTGCGAAACCGTCGCATTGGAGGTTGCCGGGTATGAGGGTCGATGTTTTGTTCGATGTTGCCCCTGTTATTGCGGTTCGATCTTGTGCGTTGCGCTGGGCCTGGCGCCGGGGATCATGTCGCGGGATGCATGCTGGCCCGTCTGAGATTGTAGACGGTGGCGAAGGCGGTGTAGTCGGCGGCGTTGGCGGCGAGGCTGCGACATCGGGTTCGGGCGCCGCCATAGAGCCGTTTGAGGGCGCTGAACACGGCCTCGACGGGGGCGCGTCTGCGGGCGATGAGATCGTTGCGGCGCTTCTGCCAGCGCGGCAGCTCGGTCATGTATCTGTGCCTGCGATGCATGATGCGATCCTTGATGCCTTCTGCCTTGAGGCGGTCGCGCCGGGCCTTCTTCTCATAGCCGCGGTCGGCATAGACGGCGCGCTCGTCGCCGCAGATGAGTTCGTCCGCCACCTCGCTCTCGCTGGTCCGGGCGGGCAGGAACAGAAGACGGCGAATGAGACCGGAGCCTTCGTCCACGCCGACATGGAAGCGGTAGCCGAAATAGGACTTGCCCGCCTTGTTGGTCCAGTCGGCATCGGGCTCGCGCGCGAGCTTCGTTCCCATCCCCGCCGCGCGCGGCGGCGGGTTGTGGGTGGCGGCGACAATCGTGGCGTCCAGCAGGGTTCCCTTCTTCAGCATCAACCCTTGGGCTTCGAGCTGCCGGTTGACCTCCGCAAAGCAGGCCTCCAGCACGCCCGCCCGCGCCACCGCCTGGCGGAAGCGGCAGATCGTCGTCTCGTCGGGCGTCGCATCCTCAAGGCGGAAGCCACAGAAGTTCCGGAACGACAGCCGGTCGAGCAGCGCTTCCTCAAGACCCGGATCGGAAAGATCGTAGAGCGCCTGCAGATAAAGCGCCTTCAGCATCGAAAGCGCATCGTAGGGCGGACGGCCCGTCTCGCCCTTGCGCGCCTTCTTCGCAAACCGCGCAAGACGCGACCAGTCGATCAATGCCGCAATCTTTGCCAGCCGCTCATTGCGCCCCAGGCGCGGATCCGCAAACGCTTCAGCAAGACCCATCTGCTTCATCGAAACCTCCCTGATGACAAAAACAGGGAATCATCAATCAAC
>NZ_BTVP01000006.1:0-113124 GCF_045863935.1 Parvibaculum sp.
CAAATGGTCACGAGACTCTACTTCCGACTGGATGAAACTTGGGGCGCAGGTCAGCCGGCCTCGCGGAGCCGCTCCGCGGCGAGCAGGGCGCTTGCCACCCTCGACATCCCGCCCCTTTTCCTTCATATTCCGGCGCGCTTACTGACAAAATTGAAGGCAGCGGGAAGCGGCCCGGGTGAGCGCCGTTGACGTAGCGGCTGGAGGGGCTTAGGCCTTTTCAACCTCGTCATGACCCGGCCCTCCCTTGGTGGCTAATCCGCCAAGGGCGGATAAAGGCGGGTCATCCACGTCTTTCTTCCGGCCTTCTGGCAAAGACGTGGATGGCCCGCATGAAGCGGGCCATGACGGACAAGTTCAGAATCTCGCAGACACAATTAGAGCCCGACCCAAAAGGAGCGCGCCCATGCCGAGCTACAAGGCCCCCGTGGAAGACTTCATGTTCCTGTTCCACGAGCTTCTCGAAATCGACAAGCGCGGCGAGGTGCCGGGCTTTGGCGACCTGACGCCCGACATGACGCAGGCGATCCTCGAAGGCGGCGCGAAATTCTGCGAGGAGGTTCTGCAGCCGCTGAACCAGGTGGGCGACGAACACGGATGCGTGCTGGAAAACGGCGTCGTGCGCACGCCGCCCGGATTTAAAGAGGCCTTCCAGAAATATTGCGAGGACGGCTGGAACCGTCTCGGCGCGCCGGAAGCGGCCGGCGGCGCGGGGCTGCCCTCCGTCATCACCTTCGCCTTCACCGAAATGGGCATGTCGGCGAACCAGGCCTTCTCGATGTATCCGGGGCTCACGACGGCGGCTTACTCGGCGCTCTGGGCGACGGGCGAGCCCTGGATGAAGGAACATGTCGCCAAGAAGATGATCTCCGGCGAATGGACCGGCACCATGTGCCTCACCGAGCCGCATTGCGGCACCGACCTGAAGCTGATGAAGACCAAAGCCGTGGAGCAGGAAGACGGCACCTACCGCCTCTCGGGCACGAAGATCTTCATCTCGGGCGGCGACCACGACATGACCGACAACATCATCCACATGGTGATCGCGAAAATTCCGGGCGAGGACGGCAAGCTCGCCAACGACCTCTCGACCGTGAACTTCTTCATGGTGCCGAAGATGCTGGTCGACAAGGAGACCGGCGAGATCATCGGCCGCAACGGCGTTTCCTGCGGCTCCATCGAAAAGAAGATGGGCATCAAGGGCAACGCGACGGCGGTGCTGAATTTCGACGAGGCCGTGGCCTACCGCCTCGGCGGCGCGCCGAAGGAAAAGAAGACCGAGACCGGCGAAGTGAAGAAGTCGAAATCGGCCGGCATGGCCGGCATGTTCGGCATGATGAACGGCGCGCGCATGGGCGTCGGCATTCAGGGCATCGCGATCGGCGAAGTGGCCTATCAGAACGGCGTCGCCTACGCGAACGAACGGCTCGCGGGCCGCGCGCTGACCGGCGCGAAGAACCCGGACGGCCCGGCGGACCCGATCATGGTGTTCCCGGATGTGCGCCGCCTGCTGCTCTCCTCGCGCAGCTTCGTGGAAGGCGCCCGCGCGCTCGCCATGTATGTCTCGATGCTCTTCTCGCTCCAGGTCTTCGGCAAGGACGAGAAGGAACGCGAGGAAGCCGCCGACATGGCGCAGCTCATGACGCCGGTCATCAAGGCCTTCTTCACCGACCGCGGCTTCCAGGCGGCGAACGATTCGATGCAGGTCTTCGGCGGGCACGGCTATGTGCGCGATCACGGCATGGAGCAGTTCGTGCGCGATGCGCGCATCAACCAGGTCTATGAGGGCGCGAACGGCATTCAGGCGCTCGACCTCGTCGCCCGCAAGATGACCGCGAAGGGCGGCCGCGCGACCATGACCTTCTTTGCGAAGGTGGAGGAATTCATCAAGGCGAACGAGAACGACGCCGAGATGAAGCCCTTCGTGGAACCGCTCCGCGCCGGCTACAAGCGCCTCGGCGAGGCGGCGGGCTGGCTGATGGAGAATGCGCCGAAGAATTACGACAATGCGGGCGCGGCCTCCTACGACATGCTGAACATCTTCGGCACGGTGGCGCTTGGCTGGATGTGGGCGCAGATGGCGAAAGTCTCGCTCGCCAAGATCAAGTCCGGCGAAGGCAACCAGGACTTCTACAAGCGCAAGCTGACGCTGGCGCGCTACTGGATGGAACGCGAAATGCCGCTGACAAGCGGCTGGCTCGAACGCGCCAAGCAAGGCGCGGACGGCTTCATGGAACTCGACGCGGCAGCCTTCTGAGGCTTCGTTCGACGAATTGCAGGAAGGGCGCTTCGCAAGAGGCGCCCTTTTTGTTTTTGCCCAATTCCCCTGCGTCAGATAGCTTTCGCGCCATCGAAAATCCATCAGGGGAAACGCAAGCATGAAAAATCTCTTCAGCGTCGAGGGCAAGACTGTCCTCGTCACCGGCGGCTCGCGCGGCATCGGCGAGATGATCGCGACCGGCTTCGTGGAAAACGGCGCGAAGGTCTATATCACCGCGCGCAAGGCGCAGGCCTGCAACGAGCTTGCGGAGGAACTGTCGAAGAAGGGCACCTGCATTTCGCTGCCCTTCGACCTCGGCACGATGGAGGGCATTCAGGGCATCGCGGCTGAACTCAGCAAGCGCGAGCCGAAGCTCGACGTGCTGATCAACAATGCGGGCGCGGCCTGGGGCGAGCCGATCGACGAGTACACGGAGAGCGGCTGGGACAAGGTGCAGAACATCAACCTGAAGGGCGTGTTCTTCCTGACGCAGAAGATGCTGCCGCTCTTGAGGAAATCGGCGAGCGCGGCAAACCCCGCCCGCGTGATCAACACGGCGAGCGTGAACGGCATCGAGCCGCCGGACCTCGAGACCTATGCCTATTCGTCCTCGAAGGCGGGCGTCATCATGCTGACGCGGCACCTCGCCAAGCGCCTCGCGCGCGAGCATATCCTCGTGAATGCGATTGCGCCCGGACCCTTCCCGAGCCAGATGATGAAGGCGACGCTCGAAACCTTCGGCGACGCGATCAAGGCGGGCAATCCGCTTGGCCGCATCGGCACGCCGGAAGACGCGGCGGGCGTTGCGATCTTCCTCGCCTCGCGGGCTTCGGCCTATACGACCGGCGCGACCATTCCGGTCGATGGCGGCTCGGCGGAGGTTTGATACCGTTTCGGCACTGCTACTTATAAAAACCTGTCACCCCCGGGCTTGACCCGGGGGTCCAGGGGCGACGGGTGAAGGCGGTTACCGAAACGCCGAAGAGTCTTTGTGAAGAAGGACGCCGCTCACGCGGCTACTGGATTGCCGGGTCAAGCCCGGCAATGACATTCATTTTTTGAAGCGAATGAAATAGCTCCGCACCTTCGTCCACCAACGGCGGAAGAAGCCCTCGCGCGGGGGCACGTCGAAGACCGGCGCTTCGGCATCCGGCGCGAGCGTCTCGGGCAGCGCCTCCGTGACGGCGGGCTCCTTGAAGGGACGCTCCGGCGCGGGACGCGGCACGGGGCGCCGCGGCCCCGTCGCGCGCTCCGCCGCCGCGACGATGGCATCCGCGATGACGGGCACGAGCGCAATCGGCATGTCGTGGCCCATGCCCTGCACGACGCGCATCTCGGCGCCGGGAATATTCGCCGCCGTGTCGAGCCCGCCTGCCACCGGCACCAGCGGATCGTCCTCGCCATGCACTACGGTGGCCGGCACGGCGATCCTGCGCAGCTTCGCGCGGCGGTCGCCATCGGCCATCACCGCCGCCATCTGCCGCATCACGCCCGCAGGATAATAGGCGCGCGAGGCATCGCGGATCACCCATTCGCGCAGCGTCTCGCGGTCGGTCGGGAAGCCGGGTGAGCCCAGCACCTCATAGGTCTTCACCCCGCGCGCGACGATCGCATGGGTGTCGTGGGCGGCGGGCGCGGGCGAGAGGAAGAGACTGTAGACGCGGGGCTTGGCGGGCGGCAGCAGCGGATTGCCCGAACTCGACATGATGGAGGTGAGGGAGAGCGTCCGGTCCGGGAAATCGAAGGCGACATGCTGCGCGATCATGCCGCCCATCGACGCGCCGACGATATGCGCGCGCGCAATGTCCAGCGCATCGAGCAGGCCGGCGGCATCCGCCGCCATGTCGGTGAGCGTGTAGGGCACGAAGGCGGACTTGCCTTGCATCAGCGCGAGCACCGCATCCGGCCAGACGAGCGCACGGTCGCGCTCCATGCGCGAGGAGAGACCGACATCGCGATTGTCGAAGCGGATGACGCGGTAGCCGCGCGAGACGAGCTCGCGGCACAGTTCGACGGGCCATTGGGTGAGCTGCGCGCCGAGCCCCATGATGAGGAGGATCGCTTCGTCCTTCTCGGAACCGAAGCTCTCATATTCGATCTCGATTCCGTTGGCACGGACCTTCGGCATGCGCTGGATGCTCCATTCAGGGCGCATCCTCCCCGAAAGAGTATGGGGATTCGCCAGGGCGGTGCCAAGGGCGGCGTCTCACTCTCGCATTGCAGTCCACCCTCCCCTTGGGGAGGGTCGAAATTCGTGCAGTGAAACGGAACGAATTTCGGGGCGGGGGCCGACCGGAACGCTGCTCCCCGCCCCGAGAAATTCTTCGCAAGCTCGAATTTCCCGACCCGCCCCAAAGGGGCGGGTGGGCTGCTAATTCAGAGACTCTGCTACTCCGCCGCCTGCTGCTTCAAGGCGTGGAGCGCCATGAGCATGCCATGCGCGACGCCCTCGGCCGAGGCCGGGTTCTGGCCCGTCACGACGCGGCCCTCGCGGCAGACATGGCGCTCGAAGGGCTTGCCGCCATCGAAACGCGCACCGAGACCGCGAAGCTGCGTTTCGAGCAGGAAGGGCACGATCCTGTCCTTCTCCGCCTTGCGTTCCTCCTCGTCGGTGAAGGAGTTGATGAGCCGGTCCTTCACGAATGGCGTGCCGTCGGAGAGCCGCGCGCCGAGAAGACCGGCAGGCCCGTGACAGACCGCGCCGACCACCCCGCCCTTCTCGTAGATTTCCGAGACGAGACGCGACAGCGCGTCATTGTCCGGCATGTCCCACATGCAGCCGTGACCGCCGGGAAGATAGACGGCATCGAAATCCTTCGCCGCGAGCTTCGCGACAGGCACCGTGTTGTTGAGCGCCTTGACGGCTTTCGGGTCTTTCAGGAAGCGGCGCACCGATTCCGGACGCTTCGCCTCGTCGTCGGGAAGGCTCGACGGGTCGGCCGGCGGCTCGCCGCCCTCGATGGAACCGAGCGTTATCTCCGCGCCGTCATCGGCGAAGACATACCAGGGTGTCGTGAGCTCCTCGTAATGGAAGCCCGTTTCCTTGCCGGTGTCGCCGAGCTTGCCATGGGAGGTGAGGACGATTGCAATGCGTGACTTCGCCATCTCTCGCTCTCCTTTCTCCAATATGGAAAGCGCCTCGCGGAAGCACTCCGCGAAACGCGAAAGCCCCCTTGAGGAGAGAGATAGGTTTTGCGAATGGCAGGAAAAGCCTTATGGAGCCGGCACGCTCATGTTTCGCATAATGCGGGAGCACACCACCCTCCCCATGTCATCCCGGCGCCAGTCCCGGCGAAAGCCGGGAACACCGGGATGACACCTGAGATGAACGGAGACGATGTCGAGATTACTCCGCCGCCTGCCGCGCTTCGGCGGCGCGGGCGTGGGTGACGATGAGTTTCACATATTGCGGGCAGAGCTCGGCGGGCAGGTCGTGCCCCATGCCTTCGATCAGCACGTGCTTCGCGCCGGGAACGCATTTCGCCGTGTCCTCGCCACCGGCGGGCGGGACGAGCGGGTCGGCATCCCCGTGAATGACGAGGAAGGGCACGCGCACCTTTTTCAGATCGTCCACGCGGCTGCCGTCGCCGACGATCGCGGCATATTGCCGGACGCCGCCTTCGGGGTAGTACATGTGGTCGTATTCGCGCGCGACGAGTTCATAAAGATCGTCTTCGGATTTCGGATAGGCCGAACTTTGATAGACGCGGCGGCCCTTCATGCGGTGACGGATGATGGCCTCGCGCTCTTCCGATTCCGGCTGCGCCTGCAGCGCCGTCATCGCCGCATCGGTCGCTCGCGGCAGGTCGGGATTGCCGGTGGTGGACATGATGGAGGTGACGGAGAGCAGACGCTCCGGGAAATGGATCGCCATGCGCTGCACGATCATGCCGCCCATGGAAATGCCCATGATGTGGGCGCGGGCAATGCCGAGCGCATCGAGGAGGCCGATGCCGTCCGCCGCCATGTCGGCAAGCGTATAGGGCATGTCGGGCGTCCGCCCTTCGCGCACGGCCGCGGCGACATCCGCCATCTTCGGCAGGCCGGTGAACTTCTCCGACTTGCCGACATCGCGATTGTCGTAGCGGATGACGCGGAAGCCTTCGGCCCGCAGGCCCTCCATCAACTCTTCCGGCCAGCTCATCATGGTGGAGGTATAGCCGTTGACGAAGAGAATGGGCGTGCCGTCCGCCGGTCCGCGATCCTCGTAATTGATCGTGATGCCATTTGCCTTCACGGTTTTCATGTTCACGCTCATGGACATCACTCCGCCGCTTTCGCCGCGGCAGCGCGCCGCGCCGCCGCTTCGATGGCATCGGCGAAGGTGCCGACCAGCGCGAGCGGGAAATCGTGGCCCATGCCCGGCACCTCGCGAAGCTCCGCACCCGGAATGCTCTTCGCCGTGTCGCGCCCGCCCTCGACGGGGACGAGCGGATCGTCGACGCCGTGCAACACGACGGTGGGGATCCGGACATTCTTCAGCTTCGCGCGGCGGTCGCCATTGGCGACGATGGCGGCCATCTGGCGCGCGACGCCGACGGGATAGAGCGAGCGGTTCACATCGCGCGTGACCCACTGGCGCAGCGTTTCCTCATCCGTGCGGTAGCCGGGGCTGCCGATCGTGTTCCAGGCGAGAATGCCGCGCTCGATGGCGGCGGGGATGTCGCCTTCGGGCGCCGGCGTCATCAGTACGGCCATGGCTTCGGGCTTGCCCTGCGGCACTTCCGGATTGCCGGTGGTGGACATGATGGAGGTGAGCGAGAGCGCGTGGCCTGGATGGTTCGCGGCGACGAGTTGCGCGATCATGCCGCCCATGGAGGCGCCCGCGATATGCGCGCGCTGAACGCCGAGCGCATCGAGGAGACCGACGGCGTCCTTCGCCATCTCGTCGAGCGCATAGGGCGCGGTGGCGGGCTGGCCCGTCATCAGCGCCGTGAAGATCGCCGTCATGTCCGGCATGCCGAGATCGTCGAACTTGTGGGAGAGGCCGACATCGCGATTGTCGTAGCGGATGACGCGGTAGCCGCGCGAGACGAGCTCGTCGCAAAGCTCGACCGGCCACATGGTGAGCTGCGCGCCAAGGCCCATGATGAGGAGGATCGTTTCGCGGTCCTCCGGGCCGAAGCTTTCATATTCGAGCGTGATGCCGTTCGCTTTTACCTGCGGCATGGATGGTCCTCCCTGATGACGATTTCGTGCGTTGTTTTGTCAAAAGCCTAGCAGCACTCTTGCGCGCGCCGCATCCCAAACGATACTAATGAAAAACATTAAAGGCCGGACGGGAGAAGCCGGCAAGCCCTTAGCCCGAGGAGACACCGGACCATGACGCTCGAATACGATCTCTTCTGGTCGTTCCGCTCGCCTTATTCCTATCTCGTGACGAAGCGCCTGATGGAATTCGAGCGCGACTACGACGTGAAGACGAATGTGCGGCCGGTCTATCCGATCGCCGTGCGCATTCCGGGCTTCTTCAAGCAGGTGAACCCGATGTGGCCGCCCTACCTGCTGAAGGACACGGTGCGGATCGCCGCAATGGAGGGCCTGCCTTACGCCTGGCCCTCGCCCGACCCCATCGTCATGGACATCAAGACGGGCGAAGTGCCCGCCGAACAGCCCTATATCCACCGGCTCACACGCGCGGGCGTGCTGGCGGCCGAGCGCGGCAAGGGCCTGCCTTTCCTCTATGAGGTCTCGAGCATCATCTTCGGCGGCGTGAAAAACTGGCACGAGAGAAGCCACCTGAAGGACGCCGCCGCGCGGGCGGGCCTCGACATGGCCGAACTCGACGCCACCGCCCTGAAGGAGAAGGACCGGCTCGAAGCCGTGATCGCGGAAAACGAGGCGGCGCAGAAGGCGTCTGGCCATTGGGGCGTGCCGCTGATGGTCTTCGAGGGCGAGCCCTTTTTCGGCCAGGACCGCTTCGGCCACCTCAAATGGCGGATGGAGCAGAAGGGGCTGGGGAAGCGGGGCTGACGCGGCGGCAAGCGCTGGACCCCAAGGGCCGCTCCGGATAGCCTCCGGGCTCACTCACAGAACCCGGACGGACCCCCCGAAATATGCAACGCGACCTCGAGAGAATGAGCGCCACCGACTACGACCTCGTGATCGTGGGGGGCGGGATCACCGGCGCGAGCACGGCCTGGGACGCGAGCTTGCGGGGGCTGAAGGTGGCGCTGCTGGAGAAGGACGACTTCGCCCATGCGACGACGTCGGGCTCCTCAAAGCTCGTGCATGGCGGGCTACGCTACCTCGTGAACGGCGAACTGAAGCTTGTGCGCGAATCGCTCCGTGAACGGCGCATCTGGGAAAATGTCGCGCCGCATATGGTGCATCCGCTCCCCTTCGTCATCCCGACCTATGGCTGGGGCATGAAGGGGCCGCTGGTGCTGGGGCTCGGGCTCGCGCTTTACGACCTCCTTTCCTTCGACCGCAACTGGCTCTCCGACGACGACAAGAAACTGCCGGGCTTCCGCCGCCTCTCCAAGGGCAAGGCGCTCGACCTCGTGCCCTCGCTGCGGCGCGAGGGGCTGACCGGCGCGATGATCTATTACGACTGCCAGATGTTCGCGCCCGAGCGGCTCTGCCTCGAATGCATCGAAGGCGCGGTCGAATATGGCGCCGATGTCGCAAATTATGCGGAAGTGACGGGCTTTACGACGGAAGCGGCCTTCGGGCGCGGCGTGAAGGTGACCGGCGTCACCGTCATGGACGAGGTGACGGGCGCGACGCATACGATCCGCGGACGCGTGGTGGTGAACGCCGCCGGCCCCTGGGCCGACAAGACGATGGCGATGGCCGACGAAACGCCGGCGCGCCGCCTCATCCGCTCCAAGGGCATCCACATCATCACGCGCGATCTCTCGGGCACGCATGCGCTGGCGATCCAGTCCGCCATTGGCGGGCATTTCTTCGTCATTCCCTGGCGCGGCTACACGATCATCGGCACGACCGACACCGTGTTCGAGGACGACCCGGACGAGCTTGGCGTGACGGAGAAGGACATCGAGGATTTCCTGCGCGTCGTGAATGACGGGTTGCCGGGCCTGCATCTGAAACGCGAGGACGTGATCCATTTCTATGCGGGCATCCGCCCCCTCGTCGACACGACGCCGCAGGAAGTGCCGGGCGTCGAGCAGGGCGAGAGCGCAAAGGAAGCCGAGAAAAAGGACAGCTACAATGCGAGCCGCGCGGCGGAGGTCTACGACCATGCGCCGGAAGACGCGATCGACGGTTTGATCTCGGCCATCGGCGGCAAGTGGACGACATCGCGCCACCTCGCCGAACAGGTGGTGGACCTCGCGCTGAAGAAGCTCGGGAAGAGCGCGAAATGCGAGACGCAATGCACGCCGGTCTATGGCGGCGACATGGCGCGGCTGAAGACCTATGTGGAGCGCGCGCAGAAGCGGCACGCTCATCTCGCGCCCGACATCGTGGAAAATCTGGTGAACTTCTATGGCAGCCGCATCGACGAGGTGCTGGCGACCGCGGATGAGCGGCAGGGCGAGCGCGATGTGCTGCTGAAACGGCTGGCGCCGGACAATCCGGTGATCGGCGTGCAGGTCGTCCATGCGGTGCGGCACGAAATGGCGCAACATCTCGACGACGTGATCTTTCGCCGCACGGGCCTCGGGACGCTCGGCCATCCGGGCGTTCCCGTGATCAAGCAGGTGGCCGAACTGATGGGCCGCGAACTTGGCTGGGACGAGACGGCGCTCGCAAACGAGATTTCCGGCACAGTGCGCCTGTTCGAGACGATACCAGGGCGCTAGATCGTTTCCGCTGAAACGACCTAGCCTCTTTGATTTACGCAATTCCGGACGGAAAACCGCCATCTCCTTTTCAAGGAGGCACTTTTCCTGGAATTGCTTTGAGGAGGAGGAGCCGATGAGCGGGGGGATGCCGCATGTTGCCGCGATCGTGAACCCGCGTTCGGGAGGCGGCCGGACGGGCCGCGCCTGGCGCGTGATCTCGGAGACGATCGAAAGGGAACTGGGCCCGGTGCGCGCGCATTTCACGGGCGGCCCCTCGACACCCCATTATCTGCCAGCCGCCGAACTGACGCGCGACGCGCTGCGGGCCGGTGCGCAGCTCGTGATCGCGGTGGGCGGCGACGGCACCATCGACGAGGTGGTGAACGGATTTTTCGAGAACGGCATGGCGATCAACCCGGAGGCGCATCTCGCGGTTCTGAATGCGGGCACGGGCGGCGACTTCCGCCGCACCTTCGACTTGCCGGAGGACGCAGCCGAAGGCGTGACACGCATCACCGCCGGCACGACGCGCCGGATCGACATCGGCAAACTCTCCTTCATCGCCGAAGACGGGCAGGAAACCACGCGCTACTTCAACAATATCGCGAGCTTCGGCCTGTCCGGTGAAACGGTGCGCGCGGTGAACGAGGCGACCTGGCAAAAATCGTTCGGCGGCAACTTCACCTTCACCTGGGCAACGCTGATGACGGCATGGCGGCACAAGCCGCGGCCTGTGAAGATCGAAACGGACGAAGGCTTCGAGACGGTGGCGAATATCGGCCTGACCGCAGTGGCGAACGGACGCTATTTCGGCAGTGGGCTCAAGATGGCGCCGGACGCGGAGCCCGATGACGGATTGTTCGACGTCGTCATCATGCGCGACCTGAAATTCATGGACCTGCTGACGGGAAGCGGAAACCTGCGCGAAGGCACGCATGTGAACGGGCCGAAGGTGCAGGTGGTCCGCGCGAGGACGGTGACGGCGACGCCGCTCGGCCCGGAGCCTGTGCTCATCGACGTGGACGGCGAAGGGCCGGGACGGCTTCCCGCGCGCTTCGAGATGATGCCCGGCGCGCTGACGCTGAGGTGTTGAGGTGTACAAGATACAATGCTGCATTCCTTTATCGTCATGACCCGCTTTATGCGGGTCATCCACGTCTTTGCAGTTGTTCATCAAGGAAGACGTGGATGTCCCGGACAAGCCGGGCCATGACGAATTAAGTTTAGGCGAGACGAACAAAGGGCGCTGAAACATGACCATCGACCGCACCACCCTGCGCTGGAACGGCTGGGGACCTGTGAAGCAGGAAAATCCGCTGCCGGCGGACGCGCCGCAATGGGCATGGATCGAGGAGGCGCTCGGCGTCTCGCGCCTGCCCTCGACGCCGGCCGTGGCGCTCCACGACATCCGCCTGCCGCATTGCCGCCTCTCCGACGATGTGCTCGGCAGGCTCAAGGGCATCGTGGGCGAGAACCAGCTCCGCACCGACGATTACGAGCGCGCCTTCCATGCGCGCGGCCGCAGCTACCACGATCTCCTCTATCTTCGCGCGGGCAAGCTCGACATGGCGCCGGACGCGGTCGCCTATCCGCGCAGCGCCGACGAGGTGCTCGCCATCGTGAAGCTCTGCGAGGAAGAAGATATCGCGCTCATTCCCTTCGGCGGCGGGTCGTCGGTGGTCGGCGGCGTCAATGCCGTGCCGAAATCGCTCGGCGGCGCGATCCTCACGCTCGACACGACATTACTCACGCGCGTGATCCAGATCGACAAGGTGTCGATGACGGCGCGCATCGAGGCGGGCATCTACGGCCCCGCGCTCGAAGAGCAGTTGCAGAACCACGGCGTGACGCTCGGCCACTATCCGCAGAGCTTCCCCTGGTCGACGCTTGGCGGCTGGATCGCCGCGCGCGGCGCGGGCCAGCAGTCGAACCGCTATGGCAAGGCGGAGAAGTGGCTCGTCTCGGCGAAGCTCGCGACGCCGAAGGGCTTCTGGACGACGGAGGCGACGCCGGCATCTGCCGCCGGGCCGAACCTCAACCAGCTCGTCGCGGGCTCGGAAGGCACGCTCGGCGTCATCGTGGAAGCGACGGTGAAGATCCACGACCTGCCGGAGCGCAAGGACTATCGCGGCTATCTCTTCAAGACCTTCGCGCAAGGCATCGAAGCGGCGCGGCGCATCAACCATGCGGAAATTCCCGTGGCGATGGTGCGGCTTTCGGATTCGCCGGAGACCTTTTTTTTCCAGGCGCTCTCCTCGTCGGGATCGGGCGGCCTGAAATCCAAGCTCCAGCGCATGTACCTCAAGATGAAGGGCTTCAACGACGCGCCCTGCCTCATGCTGATCGGGCATGAGGGCGAGAAGGAGACGGTTGTCTGGGCGCAGGAGCAGACGGAAGCGGTCTGCAAGCGGCTCGGCGCGCTGGCGCTCGGCACCGGGCCCGGCAAGCGCTGGTATCACGGCCGCTTCAACGGACCCGCCGTGCGCGACCCGATGATGGACCGCGGGCTGGGCGTCGAGACGCTCGAAACCTCGACGCGCTGGTCGAATATCGCGAACCTGCACGACAAGGTCGTGAGCGCGATCACCGATGCGATTGCCGCCAATGTGCCGGAGCAGAATGCGCGCGGGATCGTGATGGCGCATGTGAGCCATTCCTATCCCGACGGCGCGAGCCTCTATTTCACGTTCGTCTTTCCGCGCCAGCTCGACCGCGAGGTCGAACAGTGGCAGGCGATCAAGCGCGCGGCGTCCGACACGATCGAGATGAATGGCGGCACGATCAGCCATCATCACGGCGTCGGCGCGGATCACGTTCCCTGGCTCGGCGAGGAGAAGGGCGAGATCGGCATGTCGATCCTCAAGGCGACGAAGCGCGAGATGGACCCGAAGGGCGTGATGAATCCGGGGAAATTGCTGGGTTAGGGCTTTCGCTCAAGCGGAATCCCATCCGCCCGCCAAACCGCCCTCACCCCTCCTTCACCATCTCCCGCGCGATGTCGATGGCGCTCGCGAAATCCGGCGCGCGGGTGATGCGGGCGAGCACGCCCATGTCTCCGAGAATCCGCTCGGGCTGCGGCTGAAGCGCGGTGACGATGACTTTCGTTCCGTTGCGCTCGCAGCGGTCGATCATGGTCTGGAGCGCCGAGACGCCCGTCGCGTCGATGATCGGCACGGCGCGCATGCGGACGATCAGCACTTTCGGTGTCGCGCCGATGCGGTCCAGCGTTTCGCCGAGCCGCATGGCGACGCCGAAGAAGAACGGCCCGCGAATGAGGCTCGCCGCGACACCCGGCGGCAGCTCGAATTCCTGCATGGGAACGAATTCATGCGGTGTCTCGTCGCTCACATCCTCCTCGACGAGATGGAGATGCGCCTGCACCTCGACCGCCTCCGACATACGGTGCATGAAGAGGACGGCGGCGAAGACGACGCCGACTTCGATGGCGACCGTGAGATCGACAAGGACGGTGAGCGCGAAGGTGATGAGGAGGACCGCCCGGTCGCCGAAGGGCGCGCGCATCATATGCGTGAACTTGTCGATCTCGCTCATGTTCCAGGCGACGACGAGCAGAACGGCCGCGAGCGAAGCGAGCGGAATATAGGCGGTGACCGGCCAGGCGACCGCCATGAAGCCGAGCAGGAACACGGCATGCAGCATGCCCGCGATGGGACCGCGCGCACCGGCGCGGATATTCGTGGCCGTGCGCGCGATGGCGCCCGTGGCGGGCAGGCCGCCAACGGCGGCCGACGCGCAATTCGCCACGCCCTGCGCGATCAGCTCGCTGTTCGAACGGTGGCGGCGTCCGGTCATGCTGTCGGCGACCATGGCGGAGAGAAGCGACTCGACGCCCGCGAGGAAGGCGATGGTGAAGGCACTCGGGAAGAGCGCGACGATGCGCTCCATCGAAACATCGGGAAAGGCGGGAAGCGCGAATGAGGGCTCGAGCCCGGCAAAGCGCGAGCCGATCGTGTCGGTCGGCAGCGCGAAGAGCCAGACGAAGAACGAGGCGCCGACGACCGCGATGAGGAAGCCCGGCCAGTTCGGCCGCTTGCCCCTGAGCCAGACGATGAGTGCGAGCGAACCGGCGGCGACGGCAAACGTCTGCGGCGCGATGCTGGGCAGCGCCTCCCAGAGCGCCGTCACCTTTTCGATGAACTCCGCCGGTTCATGCGCGAGGCTGAGGCCGAGGAAATCCTTGATCTGGCTCGTCGCGATGATGACGGCGATACCCGCCGTGAAGCCGGTGACCACGGGCTCGGGAATATATTTGATGAAGGTGCCGACGCGCAGGAGCCCGGCGCCGATGAGCATGAGCCCGGCCATGGCGCTGGCGATCACAAGCCCATCATAGCCGTGAACCGCGATGACGTTGAAGACGACGACGACAAAGGCGCCGGTCGGGCCGCCGATCTGGAAGCGGCTGCCGCCAAGCGCGGAGATGAGGAAGCCTGCGATGACCGCCGTGACGAGGCCCTTGTCCGGCGTTGCGCCGCTCGCGATGGCAAGCGCCATGGAGAGCGGCAGCGCGACGATGGCGACGGTTAGCCCGGCGATGAAATCCGCCCGGAAAGCCGAAAACCCGTACCCCTCCCTGAGAACGGTGACGAGTTTCGGCATGAGGAGTTGCGACGGCGAGGTCTTTCCGCTTGTAGCCAGTTTCCTGTCCCCCGGTTGCGCCTATCCTTCGTCGACGATCCGGCGGAGTTCGGCCTTTGCTATCTTTTCGAGCGTCGAGCGCGGCAGCTCGGCAACGATCCGAATGTCGCGCGGTCGCTTGAAGTCCGCAAGCCCCTTGGCGCAGGCTTCGCCGATCTTTTCGACGAGATCTTTCGGCGCGGCGGCCTCCCCGCCCGGCACGAGAACGAAGACGACGGGCACCTCGTCGAGCATCGGGTCGCGCCTGGCGACAACGGCGCATTCCTGGATGCCCGGGACGGTCATGACGACACGCTCGATCTCGGAAGCGGCCACGTTCTCGCCGCCCACTTTCAGCATATCCTTGTCGCGGTCGGCAAAGGCGATGAATCCGTCCTCGCCAAGCGTCACGCGGTCGCCGGTGATGAAGTATCCCTGCTCATCGAAGCTCTTGGCCGTCGCTTCCTCATTGTTCAGATATTCGAGGAAGAGCGAGAGGCCGGGCACGCCGCGCACCAGAAGATTGCCGGTCTCGCCGGGCTCGACCGGCTCGCCGCCGTCGCGCAGGATCGCGATCTCGTAGGAGGTGGCGGGCTTGCCGATGGACATGGGCCGGTTCGGCAGGTGGATATCGCCGACAATGCCATGCGTAATCGTTTCCGTCATGCCCCACCAGCCGATGGTCTTGACGCCGAAATAGTCGTCGGTGGGCGGCGCGGAAATGCCGTTGCCCCAGTAGCGGTAGGCATGCGACTTCGGTTTCTCCTGTCCCATCAGCGCGCGCACGCAGAAGGGAACCATGGAGGTCCATGTGCAGCCATGTTTCTGCGAGACGGACCAGAAGCGCGAGGCCGAGAAGCGCGGCTGCAACACGACCGTGGCACCGACCCAGAGCGCGGCGAGCACGGAATAGGACTGCGCATTGGTGTGGAAGAGCGGCAGATAGGTAAGATGGACATCCGACTGCCGAAGGTCTTCGTGCATCGCGCAGAGTTTCGCGCCCCAGAGCGCATTCGCGTGCGTCCAGACGACGCCCTTGGGCCGCGAGGTCGTGCCCGACGTGTACTGAATACCGACGGGCAGCATGGGGTCCGGCGCGCGCAGCGGTACGTCCGACGCATCGCCGTAAAGCGCGGCGAAGCTTTCGGACTTCGCGGGCATGTTCTTGTCCTGCGGTGCGGCGCCATTATCCGTTTCGGTGACGGCGAGCCATTTGATGCGCGCGCAGGAGGAGGCGACGAGCGAGGCGAAAGCCGGCTGCGTGATCGCGCCGACGACGTCGGCATGGCCGCTGAAATAGACGAGATCGTCGGCGACGGAACGCGCATTGGTGGTGACGGCGACGGCGCCGAGATGCGCGCAGGCATACCAGGCGATGAGGCTTTCCGGGCAGTTGTCGAGATGGATGAGAACACGTTCGCCCAGCTTCACGCCGCGCTTCTTCAGGCCTGCCGCGACCTGGCGCGCCTCATGCTCGAAGCGGGCATAGGACCAGATGCGGGCTTCGCCCTCGAAGGGCTCCCAGATGAGGAAGGGATGATCCGGCCGCGCCTCGGCATGGACACGCAGAAGATGCGGCACGTCGAAATTCGAGAACGGATGGATGAGCGGCGAACGGAGCGCGGGCATTGATGACCTCCCCGGGACATTTCTTCGAATGGCGTCCTTCGTCCTATAGCGCATGCCTGTGCCGCATTCCATTCCCGCCCCGGACTTTTGACCGGGGGTCAGATCGGGCAGGAACGGCGCGGACGGCGAAACGCGCAAAAAAAGGCGGCGATCTCGTCGCCGCCTCTCTTGGCACACCCGCCGGAGAATTCCTTCAGGCGAGCGCCTCGCGGAGCGCCTTCGCCGCCGCCTTCACCGCATCGCGCGACACGTCGAGCGCGCCCTGCAGATTGAAGAAGCCGTGGATCATGCCTTCGTAGTTCACATATTCGACCTCGACGCCGGCCTTCCTGAGCGCTTCCGCATAGGCCTTGCCTTCGTCGCGCAGCACATCGAAACCGGCGGTGACGACATAGGCGCGCGGAAGTCCCGCGAGCGATGCCGCATGAAGCGGCGCGGCGTGGGGATCCTTCGGGTCGGCGCCAGCGCTTGTCACATAATGGTTCCAGAACCAGTCCATGCCGTCCGCTTCGAGGAAATAGCCTTCGGCAAAATCCTTGTAGGACTGCGTGCCGCGCGGCGCATCCGTCACCGGATAGATGAGAAGCTGGAAGGCGATCCGCGGCGTCTTCTCGGCCTTGGCCTTCTGGCAGACGGCGGCGGCGAGATTGCCGCCCGCGCTGTCGCCCGCGACCGCGATGCGGTTCGGGTCGATGCCGATTTCGGATGCGTTCGCCTCCACCCATTTCACCGCCGCATAGGAATCGTCGAAGGCGGCGGGGAAGGGATGTTCCGGCGCGAGGCGGTAATCGACCGCGATCACCTTGCAGCCCGCCTCGTTGGCGAGGGTGCGGCAGAGCGCATCATGCGTATCGAGATCGCCGATCACCCAGCCGCCGCCGTGATAATAGACGAGCGCGGGGCACGTACCCCCTGCGGCAACGGGCGTGTAGAGGCGGACGGGAATGTCGCCGGCGGGACCGGGAATGGTGCGGTCCTCGATCTTGCCGATGGCGACGCCCTGAAGATCGAGCATGCTCGCCATCGCGCGATACATCTCGCGGCCGCCCGCAGGCGGCAGGTCGATGAGGCGCGGCGCCTCGGGATCGGCACCGAGCTGTTCGAGCAGCGCCTTCACCTGTGGATCGAGTGACATGTCCGGTGGTCCTCCCCGTCTTGTTATTGTCGCGAGGGACCCTTTTATCCGCCGGGCGCCGGACACGCCAAGCGGCAAGTTTGCGGCGGCGCGGCAAACCCGCACCGCCCCAGCGTCAGGCGAGGGTCAGTGGAGGACCTCGCCCTCGCGGCTACGGCGGCCCTCGACCATGTCCTCGACCACGACGCGCAGCATCCGCCAGGCATCCGCGCGCATTTTCTCGCCGATCTGCTCAAGCTCGCTGACGGCCGTATCGGCATAGGAAAGCGCCTTGCGGCCATGCGTGTCGACCATATAGGCGGCGAGCAGGTTGATTTCGCGATCGGTGATCATGTCTCGGGGTCTCCGGTTGGACTTGTTTGCCAACCGGATTGCAACCCCCGGACCAGACCGAAAATCACAATAAAATCAAATACTTAAATCTGATTCACACGGGCGCACCGAACCGGCCCGGCAAGCTTTGCCGGAACGAATGGGACGGGAACCGGCCGATTTTGCCGCTACCCCTTGAAACCGCCCTCGTCGAGGAAGCTCCGTTCCTCCGGCGTCGTCTCGCGGCCCAGGATCGCATTGCGATGCGGGAAGCGGCCGAAGCGGCGGATGATGTCGCGGTGTTCGATGGCGAACTTCATCGTCTCGGGATCGTCGAGACGCTGGGCGAAATAAGTCAGGCCCTGCTCCTGCGCGGCGAGGTCTTCGGCGTGCATATAGGGCATGTAGAACCATTTGCGCGCGGTGGCAGGCGTCTCGACATCGAAGCGGCGGCGCACGCTTTCATCCGCAAGCGACAGCGCCTTCCCGTCCTGCAGGAAGGCGCGGTGATCGTTCCGCCAGAGATTGCGCGAGAACTGGTCGAGCACGAGGATGAGGGCAAGCATGCCTTGCGCATCGCCCGCCCATGCGTCGAGCCTGCCTGACGCCGCCTGCGCATGTGTCTCCGCGAAGCGGCGGCGGATATCGACGTCGAAGGCATCGCTCTTCGCGAACCATTTTTCCGGTCCGGCCGCGAACCAGAAATCGAGAACGTCGCGCGGGCGGCTGGTCAATTGACCATCCGGGTCCGGCCTTCCCAGTAGGGCGCCCGCAACTCGCGGCGGAGAATCTTGCCCGACGGGTTGCGGGGCAGCGCGTCGATGAAGTCGACCGACTTCGGCACCTTGAAGCTCGCGATGCGCGTCTTTGCGAAGGCGATGATCTCGTCGGGTGTCGCCTCCTCGCCGGGCTTCAGCACCACGATCGCCTTCACAGCCTCCCCCCATTTCTCATGCGGCACGCCGACAACGGCGGCATCGGCAATCGCCGGGTGACCGAACAGCGCGTTCTCGACTTCGGCCGGATAGATGTTCTCACCGCCCGAGACGATCATGTCCTTCACGCGGTCGTGGATGAAGAGGAAGCCGTCCGTGTCGAAGAAGCCGGCATCGCCCGAATAGAACCAGCCGTCGCGAACGGCATCCTCAGTAGCTTCGGCCCGGTTCCAGTATCCCTTCATCACCGAACCGCCGCGAATGACGATCTCGCCGACGTCGCCCACCGGCACATCCTTGCCGTTCTCGTCGACGACGCGGATTTCCATATCGGGATTGGGCAGGCCGCAGGAGCGCAGCTTGCCCTTCGCCGGATCATGCGCGTCCGGCGGCAGGCTCGTGGCGCCGCCCGAGGTCTCGGTGAGGCCGTAGAGCTGCACGAAGCCCGCGCCCTTGAAGGTTTCCTGCGCGCGGCGGAGCACATCTTCGGCGATGGGCGACGCGCCGTAGAGGATCTGGCGCAGGCTCGAAACGTCGACCTCGCCTATATTCGGCTGCTGCAGCAGGAAGAGGATCACCGCCGGCACCATGAAGGAGATGGTGAGCTTTTCCGTTTCGATCAGCTTCAGGATCACCTGCGGATCGACATCCTTCAGGATCACGTTCCGGCAGCCGTGCAGATTGCCGAGAAGGCCGATATTGACGCCCGCGACATGGAAAAGCGGCATGCAGACGAGCACGACGTCTTCTTCACCCCAGTTCGCCCAGCCCGCGCCCTCGCCCTGCCTGAAGACGGAAATGTAGTTGGCGTTGGTGAGCTGCACGCCCTTCGGATGGCCGGTGGTGCCGCTCGTGTAAAGCTGAATGACGTCGTCGTCCAGCGAAGCGGGGAGCATCGGGTCTTCCGCCTTCGCGGCATCGCGCCAGTCGTCGAAGGACTGCCAGTCGTTGCGGCCGCCATCGAGCGCGATCACCTTGCGGACCGTCGGGCAGTCCGGCAGCACTTTTTCGACGAGGTCGTAGAACTCGGCGCCGACGAAGAGGATTTCGGTCTTCGAATCGTTCAGCACATAGGCAACTTCCGGCGCCGCGAGACGCCAGTTGACGCCCACCACCACGGCCTTGGCCTTGAAGGCGCCATAGAGCATCTCGAAATAGCGGTCCGACCCCTTGCCCATGAAGCCGATGCGGGAATCGGGCTTGCAGCCATCCGCGATCAGCGCCTGCGCAACCTGGCTGGCTCGCCGGTCGAGTTCGGCATAGGTCGTTTCCCGGCCCTCGAAGACCTGCGCGACGGCGTCCGGCCGGACGGCGGCCTGCGCGCGCGTAACGTCTGCAACACATTTGATCCGTTCGGCGTCGAACATGGCGTCGTTTCCTCTCCAGATTTCTCGGCAATGGTGCCGTTTCGCGCGGGCAGGCCCTCCGCCCCGGCGCGTTCATGCCATTACCGGCAGCCCTTTTCGGGTTCTCTTGTGCGCCAGTGTAGCCACCCTTGCGGGCGGGGCAAGAGAAGCCGGAAGCGCCCAAAAGGGGAATGCGGCTGGACGCAGCGTCGGCGCGGGTTAGACTGCCCGGCAAAGAAAACAACACTCAGGGAAGGAACAAGCGAGCATGGCCCGCATCCCCTATTTCGACACCGCAAAGGCAACCGGCCGCGCAGCGAAAACCTACGAGAAGCTGCCGAACCTCAACATCTTCCGGATGCTCGGCCATTCGGGCGACATGATCGACGGCTTCATCAAGCTCGGGAATGAAATCCTCATTCACGGCGACCTCGATCCGGTGCTGCGCGAAATCGCAATCGTGCGGACGGGCGTGCTGCGCGGCTCGACATACGAGGTCTACCAGCACGAGGAAATCTCCCGGAAGATCGGCATGTCCGAGGAACTCATCAAGGCGATCCATGAGGGACCGGAAGCGAAGGTCTTCGACGAGACGCAGCGGCAGGTCATGCGCTTCACCGACGACGTTGTGAGGAACACGCGCGCCTCCGACGCGACCTTCAATCCGCTGGCGGAAAAGCTCGGCTACAAGCAGCTCCAGGAACTCATCATCACCATCGGCTTCTACACGCTGGTCTCGAACTTCCTCGAAACCTTCGACGTCGATATCGAGGATCCGGGCCACAAGTCGGGCGTGAAGCTGCCCGGCATGCAGGACTGACGCCGATGGCACGCCTTCCCTATCCCGACCCCGCGACCCTGCCGCCTGCCGCGCGCGAACTCTCCGCGCGGCTCCCGCAACTCAACATCTTCCGCATGCTCGCAGGCAGCGGCCCCTCCTTCGTGCCCTTCATGGCGCTGATCAATGCCTATCTGAACGAAGGGCTTCTCGACGCGGAACTTCGCGAGCTGGTGATCCTTCGCGTCGGCCACCTGTGCGGATCGGGCTATGAGCAGCATCAGCACCGCCGCGTCTCCGGGATGCTGGGCATGAGCCCGGAACGGATCGCGGCGGCCGAAGGCACACTGCCCTCGCCTCTCTTCAACGAGGCGGAAAACGCCGTCCTCACCTTTACCGACGATCAGGTCGCGAATGTGAAGGCGGATGCGACGCTCTTCGCCGAGGCGAGAAAGCATCTCGGAGACGCCGGGATGCAGGAACTCGTCATCATCATCGGCATCTACCTTCTCGTCTGCCGTTACCTCGAAACATTCGAGATCGAACTCGAGGAGACGGATATCTCCACGAGCGGCCTCGACGAAATCAGGCGGAGCATGGAAGGCCATGGCTGACAAAGGGGCGGACAAGGAAGGCTATGTGAGGCCGCTGCCACCGGAATCGGAAGGCAGGGCGCCGGGACGCGGAAGGCTCGCGGGCCGCCATATTCTCGTGGTCGGCGGCGGCCAGCGCGTGCTCGATGCGGCAACCGATCCCGTCGGCAACGGGCGCGCCATGTCGCTTCTCTTCGCGCGGGAAGGCGCGGAAGTCGCGGTTGCCGACATGAACCTCCCCTCCGCCGAGGCAACCGTGTCGCAGATCGTCGGGGAAGGCGGCAAGGCGCATGCGATCGAGGCGGATATTTCGAAGCCCGCCGACATAACGGCCATGATTGCCGAAGCGGAGACGGCGCTCGGCACGCTCGACGGGCTCGTCCTTAATGTCGGTATCGGCGTCGGCGGGCTCGGCCTTGAAGGCGCGACACCCGAGGACTGGGACAAAGTGCTCGCCGTGAACCTCCGCGGCCCCATGCTCTGCTGCAAGGCGGCGCTGCCGAGGCTCGCGGACGGTTCGCCCGTCGTCTTCATTTCGTCCATTGCCGGGCTCGTCGCGGGCTCGCGGCTCCCCGCCTATGACGCCTCGAAAGCGGCGCTTGGCGGGCTGATGCGGCATGTCGCGCTCGAAGGATCGCGGCGCGGCATCCGGGCGAACATCGTGGCGCCGGGCCTTGTCGACACGCCGCTTGGCCGCCTGGCAACGCAAGGCCGCCCCTCGCGCGGACGCACGCCCGTTCCCTTCGGGCGGCAGGCGACGGCCTGGGAAATCGCCTATGCGGCGCTCTTTCTCGTGTCGGACGAAAGCGTCTATGTGACGGCGCAGACGATCGCCGTCGACAGCGGGCTCACGGGCATTTCCTGACGTTCGGCGTTTCCGGCGTTCAGGAACCGGGACCGTAACCGAAATAGCGCGCGACCGGGGACGTGCGGTCGCGGATGGCGTGGAGGTCTTCCGGCGGGAAGTCGGGCTGGTAGTAGTCGGGCACATGGAGACGGGTTCGCGCCCGATCCACGAGAGCGTCCGAATAATCCAGACCGCAATGATCGAGAATCCGCGCCATCACCGCACCCGGTTGCTCGCAGAGATCTTCGTAGCGCACCACGAGCACCGCCTCGGCAAGCGCAGGGTTTTCCTCGATCCGCTCAGCGAGATAGCCATAGACCTCGCGCCACTGCAGCGCCCAGCCTTCGGCCTCGCGGCCCTCTGCCCACAGATCGGCGATTTCCGTCGCAACCGCCTCGCTGCCGCAATTGACCGGCGCGCGGTCGAGCCCGAATTCGAAATGTCCGGCGCGCGCAAGATGCGCCCGGGACTCTGGATGCTCCACTTCGCCTTTCACGAACAGACGGTGTTGCTTCATCAGCGAAGCGACATGCCAGATGGGTCCGCGCACGGGAACGACGAAGCGCGCATCGGGAAACATGCGCAACAGATAGTCGAGACGCGTGATGTTGTAGTTCGCCTTGGCGAGATAGCGCTCGCCGCCGCGCACGAAGAGAAGCTTGCGAATATGCGCCCGCAGGAAATCCTCGAATTCCGGATGTATCGCATCGCCGCCGAAGGTTTCGTCCCAGAGACGCTTGTGGAGATGCTGAAAGAAACTCATCCAGATCGGCTCTTCGAAAGCTTCCGGGCTTTCCGAGGTGACATAGATGCCGTCCTTGTGCGCGCGCTCCTCCGGCGCGTCTTCCTTGAAGGGCATGTAGTCGACAAGCTTGTTCCAGAGGATCGGCGTGAAGAGGGGCGGAAAATCGCGATAGCGATGTGTCGCCACCTGAGGATGGTCGGCAAGAAGTTCGAGCAGGACCGTGCTGCCGCTGCGTGCAAGACCGCTGACCCAGACGGGCGCGCGAACGGGAATGTCGTCGAAGCGGTCCTCGAAGAGACGTGTCTCGATCTTCGCGAGCGACTGCATGAGCTTCGGACGGCGGTAGAGAATGCGGCCCATCACATCCATCCAGGGCGTGACGGCGAACTTGTCCGCGGCCGGAGTATCCTGCTTCGTCACATGTCCCTGGACACTCATGCGATCCTCCCGGCCTTCTTGATGATCAGTGAAAAAAGCAGGAAGAGCCCGAAGAAGAGCACCTCCCAACCGCGCAGCCATGAAGGCCCGACCGGCAGCACTTCAAGTGCGGGAAGCGCCACCTCGACCCGGTCGATCGGAACGCTTTCGGGAAGATATCCGGCGGGGTTTGCAATCAGCCAGTTCCACCATCGGCGCTTCTCGATGACGGGGACCGGCGCACCCATGGCGACATCCGAGACGATGTCGCCTTCCGGTGCGCGCACCACGACACGCCTGCCCTCGCCGCCGCGCTCGACGATGGCGGCCTGATAGGCGCCCGGCGCCGCCGTCGCCGCGGCATGTTCGCTCTCGCCGGGAAAACGATGGCCATAATCGTTGGACAACCAGACGATGAGCGCAATTATGGGCAGCGACGCCACAAGCGCCGAAGGCAGAGCGAGCGCCACGCGCGCCCAAGCGCTCCGGAACATGCGCGCGATGAGGGGCCAGGCCTCGTCCATGTCGCCGTCGAATGCGTTGAGTTCCCGCCGCGCCACAAGCGCTTCCGTCTCCGCGGCGGCAAGACGCCTCTGCGGCGAGAGAAGCTTGTAGAGCCACATGGAAAGCGCCGCCGCCACCATGGCCCAGACGACGAGCCTCACTGCGGCCGGCAAGGGAGACATCAGCGCCTCGACACCGCGAAAAACCGGCGCAGGAAGATCGAAGAGACCCATCGGCACGGCACACCTCGCTATCGCATGGAGGAAGACCGCGTCTCCTGCTGCGCTAATCTCCGCGTCGCCGCCAGTTTCCGGCGGCGCAGCATGCGGCGGATCGGCCAGCCGATAACGAACACAATGGCGGCCCCGACGGCGAGCAGAACGCCTATCAACGCGCTGACGACACTGAGCCCCGCACCGGGGCCGACATAGGCCGCCGCAGGCGCGGCATAACCCGCCACCGCGACGAGGATCATGAGAGAAATACGCAACTTCATGACTTTCTCCTTTACCGGTACACGCCGGCGCTGGATTGAGAGACGGGCGCGAGCGCGAAGTCGAGTCCGGACGGCGTGTACCGCCGCCCCCAAACCACGATCGGAAGTTTCTTGTCGCCTTCGCCGCCGCGAACCGGATTGACGTATTGCCAGACGACCTTGCCTTCCGGAGTGACCTCGATGAGGCGGCCGCCCTGCGACTCGGTAATGAGCGTATTGCCGTTGCCGAGGCGCTGCACCGAAGCGCGGAGCACGCTTTTCAGCGGATCGTCCTTCGTACCTTCGTACTGCCAGACGATTTCCATGGTCTCCGGATCGAACTCCATGACGCGGGAGCCGGCCGGACCGTTGTAGTTGCCGTTGTTGTCGAAAAGTAAAACATTCCCGCTGGCAAGCGGTTCCACGGAATGCTGCCCCACCCAGGGACCGAGCGTGCCCCAGACGAACTTTTCCGTTTCCGGGTCGAGTACGGCGACAAGCTTCAGGTTGCGGATGCTGAGCATCAGGTCACCTTCGCGCGCCATGCTCATGTGAGCCGCCGCCTCTTTGCCCACCTCCCTGACGGAATTCGTGTGAAGCGGATCTTGCGCCGTGCGCCGGTTGAGGCCCGATAGCAGCCACTTGAAGCGGGAATTCGCAATGGCCTTGAGAAGCGAAATACGCTTCTCGACCTTGCCCTCGGGCGAGAGGATGACAAGGAAATCCTCGATCAGCGGCGGTTCCAGTCCTCCCTGCCCTTCAACGGGTTCGTGTCTCATCTCATGCGTCAGGGCATAGATCGTGCCGTCCGCGCCGATACCGACATCGTGATGCGCACGCTCGTCGAGATAACTCCAGACGACATTCGAGTCCTTGTCGAGCTTGACGAGCCCGAGTCCCCAGGGCGTGTCGCCCGACCCTTCGTAAACGGCAAGGAGATCGCCGTTCGGATACATGTAGGTCCTGCGCATATAGACGAACGGGCCGAGGGACCCGGCCGTCGCTTCACTGCCGGTCCATATTTTCTCAGGATCGATATGCCAGCGATGAACCACATTGCCTTTCATATCGACAAGAAAGGCGCTGGGCTTATGCGAGGAGGAATAGAGCGTGTAGCCTTCTTCAACCTCGTCGGGCAGAAGAGTCGTCACGCCCTTGTCGTCTGTCAGTGCGTCGTACCAGAGGTCGGTCTTGTAAGGGTCGCTGTACTCGGTCGCTTTCGCATAGAGAGCACCCGCCGCGTCATAGGCATTGGTAAGGAGCTTCGAGGGCGGAAGTTTCGCAAGCATCACCACAGAGCCGGCGATGAAGGCGATCAGCGCTATCGAGAGAAAAAAGACGAGCGGGCCGATCCACCGGCTCCCGAACGTCCCGTGGTCGTCTTCGCCTGCCTTTTCGCCATGGCGGATCTCAGCATGCTGGTATGCCATGCCTGTTCCTCCTCTGTCCGCCCATCCAGATCGAAACGTGAGGTCGTGGCGACAACAAGACGGAAGCTGGGCAATTAGGGGGCGGAACCGGCAGCGCCGCGCCGGTCAATGAACGCTTGAAGCGGGCGGCCTGCGGCCCGACACTCTGCACAACAACTCATCAGGGGGATTTCCATGGGTCTGGGATTGAACCGCTTTCAATACACGAAGGGTCTGCACGACCTCGGCAATGGCGGTTATGCCTGGCTGCAGCCCGACGGCGGCTGGGGCTGGTCGAATGCGGGGCTCATTGTCGATGGCGGCGAGTCGTTTCTCGTCGACACGCTCTTCGACGTGCCGCTGACGCGCGAGATGCTCGGCGCGATGCGCAAGGCCGAACCGAAGGCCGCCGCCGAGATCAGGACCGTCGTCAACACGCATCACAATGGCGACCACTGCAACGGCAATGAATGCTGCCATGGCGCCGAGATCATCGCCCACAAGCTCGCGGTCGAAGCCATGCGCCACGAACCGCCGGCATTGCTCGCGGGCTTCCTCGACCTGGCGCCGGGCCTTGGCGACCTCGGGAAATATGTGACGCAATGTTTTGGCCCCTTCGACTTCAAGGGCGTCACGCAGACATTACCGACCACGACATTCGAGACGGAGCTGACGCGGCATGTGGGCTCGAAGGAAATCCGCATCATGCATGTCGGGCCCGCGCATACGCCGGGCGACTCGCTTGTCTACGTACCGGCCGACAAGACCGTGTTCACGGGCGATATCCTTTTCATCGAAGGCCACCCCATCATGTGGGAAGGTCCGGTCTCGAACTGGATCTCCGCCTGCGACAGGATCATGGCCATGGATGTAGAGACCGTGGTGCCGGGGCATGGGCCGATTACGGGGAAGAACGGCGTGAAGGCCGTGCGCGACTATCTCGTCTATGTCCGCGACGAGGCGAGGAAGCGCTACGATGCGGGTCTCTCCGCCTTCGATGCGGCAGTCGATATCGATATGTCCGATTATGACAGCTGGGGCGACGGCGAACGCATCGTCGTCAATGTATCGACGCTCTACAAGGAGTTCTCCGGCGACGACACGCCGAACGATGTGCCGACGATCTTCGGCCAGATGGCGGAACTCACGAAACGGCAAGGCCGCCTGCGCGGCTGACGTCGCGTCTTCCGGCGTTCCGCGGAACGTCACGCACCCGTGATCGTTCGCCCTGTGGACAGGCGCGGAGCGGTCCCCGATGATCCGCGCAACAACGCCGGGAGGTCGCAATGCCCATTCTTTACGAACACCCGCTCTCGCCCTATGCGCAGAAGGTGAAGATATCCGCGCGTGAGAAGAACATAGACCTCGAACTGAGAACGCCGGACGGGATCGGTTCGGGAGCGAGTGCGGGTGAATTCCTTGCCGCAAATCCGCGCGGCGAGGTGCCGGCGCTCATCGACGGCGATGTCCGCGTCTTCGACTCCACCATCATTCTCGAGTACCTGGAAGACCGGACGCCATCACCCGCCATGCTCCCGGCAACGGCCGCTGCGCGCGCAAGGGTGCGCATGATCGAGGATGTCTGCGACACACAATATGAAGCGATCAACTGGGGTCTGGGCGAGATCGCCTGGTTCGGCCGCGTGACGGGCGACAAGGCGAAGGAAATTCAGAAGCGCGCCGCCGACCAGACGGCGAGAATTCAGGGCTGGCTGACAAAGCAACTCGGCAACGCCGACTGGTTCAACGATCGCGCCTTCGGCTGGGGCGACCTCTCCGTGGTGCCATACGTCAACGGCTCGGCAGGCTTCGGCAACGCACCGGATGAGGGCTCACCCCTCGGCAAATGGCTTGGACGCGCGAACGAACGCGCAAGCGTTGCACGCACGGCGCTTGAAGCTCGCGACAGCATCGCCGGCATGCAGCAGGTGGCGAACATCCTCGAACAAGGCCTCTTCAAGCGCGAATATCGCGACCATCGTCTCGAATGGATGATGAAGACCGGCGGACCGGAGATCGTTCTCGACGGCCTGAAGAAAAACAACATCCGCTTCAGTTACGAATTCGAATAGGGGAACTCATGGCCGCGACCGCGCAATCGATCATTCTGCATCAATACGATATTTCGCCCTTCTCCGAGAAAGTGCGTGTGGCGTTCGGCATCAAGGGGCTCGAATGGTTCGCTTGCGACGAGCCGGTCATCATGCCGAAACCCGAACTGCTGGCACTGACCGGGGGCTACCGGAAAATTCCCGTCATGCAGATCGGCGCGGATATCTATTGCGATACGCAGATCATCCTGCGCGAGCTCGAAATGCGCTTCCCCGTGCCGACGCTTTTTCCGGGCACCGGCAAGGGACTCGGATGGGGTGTCGCCATGTGGACGGATCGCATCTTTTTCCAGGCGGCCGTCGCGATCATTTTCGGCGGGGGCACGCCGCTGGCGGACGAGGCCTTCATCAAGGACCGGGAAAAGCTGACGGGCCGTCCCTTCGACATTGCAGGCATGAAAGCCGCCGCGCCGATGATGGCCGAACAGTTCCGCGCGCAGCTCGGCTGGCTTGAAGACCAGCTCGCCGACGGCCGCCGCTTCCTTCCCGGAAACGATCCCGGGCTCGCCGATGCGAGCGCCTTTTACAATTTGGCCTTTGTGCGCTGGACAAGCCCCGCAGGCGCGAAACTGATCGATGGTTTTCCGGGCGTCGCCGCCTGGGAGAAACGCGTCGCCGGGATCGGGCATGGGCGGCGCAGCGAGATTTCGCGCGACGACGCCCTCGATATCGCGAAAGCGGCGACGAGCACGGAAGCCGCGAAGGCCGATCCCGGCGAACCGAACGGGCTGAAGCCCGGCGATGCGGTGACCGTGATGGCGGACGATTACGGCCGCGATCCCATCGCCGGCGAACTCGTCTCCTCCTCCGCCCAGCACATCGCGCTGAAGCGGAGCGACCCGCGCGTCGGTGAAGTCGTGGTTCACTTTCCGCGGGCGGGCTTTCTTGTTCTGAAGTCGTGATACGCTCGCGGCCATGATTCCCGAACTTGGCACCATCGAAGGTTTTTACGGACGACCCTGGGACTGGGAGGCGCGCGCCGCCCATGTGAGCGCGCTCGCGCCGCATGGCTACCGCTTCTTCCTCTACGCACCGAAGGCCGACACATTTTTGCGCCGCCGCTGGAGCGAACCGCATCCGCGCGAGGAAGTGGAGCATCTTTCCGCTCTCGCCGCCCATTGCCGGGCGGAGGGCGTGCGCTTCGGCGTCGGGCTGAGCCCCTATGAGCTCTATCTCGATTTCGACGACGCGGCGCGCGAAGCCTTGGCGCAGAAGCTCCGCTGGCTCGATGAAATCGGCATCGACGACCTGGCGATCCTTTTCGACGACATGCGCGGCGACCTGCCGGGCCTCGCAGACAAGCAGATCGAGATCGTGGATTGCGCGGCCGAACGCACCAAGGCGGGGCGGCTCATCGTCTGCCCCAGCTACTATACCGACGACCCGATCCTCGACCGCGTTTTCGGGCAGCGGCCCGAAAGCTACCTCGACGAGCTGGGAGAGCGGCTCGATCCGTCAATCGAGATTTTCTGGACAGGCCCCCGCGTCTGCTCGAAGGAGATGCCGGCCGATCACCTCGCCCGCGTCGGCGAAACGCTGAGGCGGCGCCCCTTCATCTGGGACAATTATCCTGTGAACGACGGGCAGCGCATGTCGCCTTTCCTGCATCTGCGCGGCTTCACCGGACGCAGCGGAGAGATCGGCCCTCTCGTCTCCGCGCATGGCGTCAACCCTGCATCGCAGCCGTTGCTCAGCCTCATTCCGATGCTCACGCTCGAAGCGGTTTACCGGAACCCGGAATACGATGCCGAGACGGCTTTCCTCGCGGCGGCCGAAACGGTTGCGGGGCCGGAGCTTGCCCGCATGCTGGCTGAAGACCTGCCGCTCATGCAGGACAAGGGCCTCGACGGCATGAGCGAAAAGGAAACGGCGGCGCTGCGAACCCGCTACGCCGCCGTCGACAATCCTTGTGCCCGCGAGGTCGTCCAGTGGCTCGATGGCTACTGGCGCATCACCGACGAAATCGTCCAGACGCAGTAAACGTCCCTCAGCGGGCCGTCATGCCACCATCGATGACGAGTTCCGAGCCCGTCATGTAGCGCGACTCGTCGGAAGCGAGGAAGACAATGCCCGCCGCGATGTCGGCAGGAAGCCCCGCATAGCCGAGCGGCGCACCGACCAACGCGATGGCGTTCGGGTCGATCGTGTTGGCGCCTTCCGGCAGTTGCAGCACGCTGGAAGAAACGGCGCCGACGCCACCGCCACCCTGCGGAATCTTCTGCCAGATCGCCGTGTCGATGATGCCGGGATGAACCGAATTCACGCGCACATTCATCTGCGCCTGCGCGCATTCGAGCGCGACGGCCTTCGTGAACAGGCGGACCGCGCCCTTCGTCGCGCAGTAACCGGCAAGCCCCGGCGCGCCCTGGAGACCGGCGATCGAGGAAATGTTGATGACCGAGCCGCCGCCGGATGCCGCAATGAGCGGAATGCCATGCTTCACGCCGAAGAAGACGCCGTCGACATTGATCGCCTGCTGGCGGCCCCAGTCTTCGTAGCTCATCTCGAAAATCGAGGCGCCGATGCCGATGCCGGCATTGTTGACGAGAATATTGAGGCCGCCGAACTCGTCCTTCACGGCGGCGACGACTTCCTGCCAGCGCGCCTCGCTCGTCACGTCGTGACGGTGAGCGCTTGCCGTGCCGCCTGCCTTGGTGATGATCTCGACCGTTTCCTTGAGGCCCGCCTCGTCCACGTCGGTCACCACGACCTTGGCACCCTCGGCAGCCAGCGCGACCGCCGCCCCCCGGCCGATACCGCTCGCCGCGCCCGTGACCAGCGCTACCTTGCCGCTTACCCGTCCCATGTTTTTCTCCCGGAAGCTTCTTATGGTTGATGCCTGAGTCTTAGGGTAAGAGCCCTAGACAGGCAACGCCCCACCCCATCCCGGCCTTCCCGGGCAAATGCGGACTTGTGAAGAAATATACCACAGTCTATTTTTGTCCCGAGGAGATCGCCGAGCCAATGACAAGACTTCTGAAATCGAAAGCAGCGCCGAAGATGGAGGGCGCCCCACGCCGGTCCAGCAAGAAGGAACGCACGCGGCAGGAGATTTACCGTTCCGCGATGCGGCTCTTTGCCGAGAGCGACTACGACAAGGTGACCATCGAGGAAATCTGCGCCGCGGCCGGCGTCGCCAAAGCGACCTTCTTCCTCCATTTCCCCGGAAAGTCCGCCCTCATTGCCGTTTTCAACGAGGAAGTGACCCGCTCGCTCGCCGAACGGCTTGCAGGCTACGAGGGAAGCGCGGAGGAGGAGTTGCTCCTTCTCGTTTCCGTTCTTCGCGAAGCCTGGGAACTGAACGCGCCCGTCATGCACAAGATGCTGAGCGACTTCCTGGACCAGCCGGCCCTCGTCAGCAAGGCTGCGGTGGTGAACGAAAGCGTGCTCGACCTCGTGACCCACATCGTCGAACGCGGCCAGAAGCGCGGCGAGTTCACGACCGGCTGCCCCCCGGAAATGGCCGCCATCGCCCTTGTCGCCGCATGGAGCGCCTTCACCGCCTGGTGGCTCCAGAACCCTGAATCGGACACGGACGAAATCAACCGCGGCCTTCTCGAATTCCAGCTCAACGGTCTCAGGAAGAAGACCTGAAGGAAGACAAGCACGGCGCCCGCCGGGGACGGCATCTAACCTATGGACAAAAGGGCCGCCCGGCGGTCCGATAGGGCCAGACGACATTCACAGACTGAGGAAACGCAATCATGCCAGGACAGAAAATGCGGTTCGGCGCCTTTATCGCGCCGTTCCACCCGCTCAACGAAAATCCCACCCTCGCACTCGAACGCGATATCGAACTCGTCCAGTTGATGGACAAGCTCGGCTATGACGAGGCATGGATCGGCGAACACCATTCGGCGGGCTATGAACTGATCGCCAGCCCCGAACTCTTCATCGCCACGGTCGCGGAGCGCACGCGCAACATCAAACTCGGCACCGGCGTCTCCTCGCTCCCCTATCACCATCCGCTGATGCTCGCCGACCGCATCAACCAGCTCGACCACATCACGCGCGGCCGCGTGATGCTGGGCGTGGGCCCCGGCTCGCTTCCCTCCGATGCCTTCATGATGGGCATCACGGTGGCAAAACAGCGCGACATGATGGACGAAGCGCTCGACGTGATCGTTCCCTTGCTGCGCGGCGAGAAGGTGACGGCGAAGACGGACTGGTTCGAACTGAAGGACGCGCAGCTTCAGATGACACCCTGGTCGCGGCCCTCCGTCGAGATCGCGGTCGCCAGCCAGGTTTCGCCCACCGGCGCAACGGCCGCCGGCCGCCACGGCCTCGGCCTGCTCTCGATCGGCGCGACCTCGGCGGGCGGCTTCAATGCACTCGGATCGAACTGGGCAATCTGCGAGGACACCGCCAAGGACAACGGCAAGACCGTCGACCGCAGCCAGTGGCGCCTCGTCGGCCCGGTTCACATCGCCGAGACGCGGGAAAAAGCGCGCGAGAACGTGCGCTTCGGCCTCGAACAGTGGCTCTACTACTTCCGCGAAGTGGCGGCCCTGCCGCTGGCACCGACGGACGGCTCCGATCCGGTGGATGCGCTTATCGCTTCCGGCATGGCCGTGGTCGGCACGCCGGACGACGCCATTGCCCAGATCGAGCGCCTGCAGCAGCAGTCGGGCGGCTTCGGCTGCTTCATGCAGCTCGCGCATAACTGGGCGAACTGGGAGAACACCAGGCACTCCTACGAACTCATGGCACGCTACGTCTTCCCGAAGTTCCAGCAGCTCAACGACAATCGCGAAGCTTCGCTCAACTGGGCACGCGACAATCGTCCGGAATTCATGGGCCAGGCGATGATGGCTGTCGGCAGCCGCGTCGCGCAGCATATCGAGAAGAAGGGCACGGAGAACATCCGTCCCGAAATCCTCGCGGCAATGGGCCTCGACAAGAAGACCGACGCCGCCGAATAAGGCGCCACAGCCTGAATGCGAAAAGGGCGGCTCTTTCGAGCCGCCCTTTTTGATTTGCAGTTCGAGACCGCGCTAAAGCCTGAACTCGCCCGAGCATATCTTGCCGTAGAGATGCTGGTCGACCGGCACGTATTTCTTCTGCACGGGGCAGTTGAAGAAGATCGGTTCAGGAATAGCCGACGGATCGAAACCTTCCCTCACGAGTTCCACCTTGCGGTGCTTGAAGGTGCCGGTGACTTCCATTTCCGGCTGGATGCGCAGGAAGACCGGCACGGCATAGTCCGGCAGCTCCTTCTGCATCTGGACGCGGAACCTGTCGAGGTCGAGCGAACCGTTCTCGGCAACGATCGAGGCCATGCCCGCGCGCCCGTCCGCGCCGGGCACATGCACGCCGTAAACATTGGCTTCCTTGACGCCCGGAAAGACGGAGATCGCTTCCGCGACTTCGGAAGTCGCGACGTTCTCGCCTTTCCAGCGGAACGTGTCGCCGATGCGGTCGACGAAATAGAAGTAGCCGAGATTGTCCCGGCGCAGAAGGTCGCCCGTGCGGAACCACATGTCGCCCTTCTCGAAGACGTCACGCAGGATCTTCTTCTCGGTTTCTTCCTTCTTGGCGTAGCCATCGAAGCGGCCCGTCGGCTGATCCGGATTGTCCGAAATCTTGCCGAGCGCCTCACCGGCTTCGCCGGGCTCCGCGACCATGCAGAAACCGTCCGCGCCGCGCAGCGGCTGCTCTTTCTCGATGTCGAACTTCACGATCTCCACGTTGAACTTGTTCTTCGCCCAGCCCGGAACCCGTCCGATCGCGCCCGGCGTGCCGTCGAAATTCATCAGCGCCACGTTACCTTCCGTGGCGCCGTAGAACTCGAGCACCCGCGGAATGCGGAATCGCTTCTGAAAGGTCGTCCATATCTCGGGCCTGAGCCCGTTGCCGACCGCCATACGGAGTTTGTGCTTCCGTTCCTTCGGATGCTTCTCCGTGTTGAGAAGATAGCGGCACAGCTCGCCAATGTATTGGAAGAGCGTCGCCTTGTACTTGTGGGTATCGTCCCAGAATTGCGTGGCCGAAAATTTGCGCCGCAGGATCACCGAGCCGCCGACCGTGAGCGTCGTACCGACGGCGCAGACGCCGCCAGCCGAATGGTAGAGCGGCAGCACGATGTACATGCGGTCCTTCTCGCTCGCATTCGCCCCCGCGGCGAAGCCTGCCATCATGCTTCTGAGACGAACATGCGGAATGCGGGCCGCCTTCGGGTTTCCCGTCGTGCCGCTTGTGTAGATGAAGAGCGCGTTATCGTCCTGCGTCACGTCCTTGCGGATGTCCGCAGGCAAGGGATCGCCGGACTGCTGCGCGAGTGCGGCATCGAGGTCGTGCGCTCCTTGCATCTGCCCGCCTGTCGTCCAGACGGTCATCGGCCGCTCAATCTGATCGGCCGCCGTCGAATAATTCTCCGCAAGCTCCGCGCCAAGCACCAGATGGTTCGCGTTTGAAATATTGAGGCAATGCGCAAGCGGACCCTTGGTGAGGTTCGTGTTGATCAGGGCCGCCGTCGCGCCCGTCTTGACGATGCCCAGCCAGGCGATCAGATATTCCGGACGGTTCTCCATCATCAGCGCAACGACGTCGCCGCGACCGAGCCCCTGCTCTTTCAGCCAGCGCGCATAGCGATTGGCCTCGGCGTTGTATTCGCGATAGGTGACCGTGCGGTCCTCGAAATAGATGGCGATGTTGTTCGGCTTTTCCGCTGCCAGCTTTTCGATCGTGTCCGCGAAGGTATGAGACGCGTCCTCCCTGATCTCCTTCAGCTTCCCCAGCGAACGGAGCGCCGCGCGCACGAAGATGATTTCATTGCCGACCCGTTTGACAAGACCCATCTCGACCCTCCTCCCGTTGCATTATGCGTATTCCGCGCTTTTGTCAGTTATGCCCGTCCCCCGGTTGGAGCGTCAAGAAAAGCCACATTTCGGGGCGTAAAATCGGCGTTACTCATGCCGGACGTGACAGCAAGGCGGGACGGCCCCATTATCAGCCGCGAAATCCACGGCGGCACGCATGGACCTGCAAATGAGCGGCGAGACGACAGATGAAAGCGCGCCGGGCGACCCCGGCGAGGTTCTGCTCGATGTGATCGGCCAGCGTTGCCCGCTACCCGTTCTGCGCGCCCGCAAGCGGCTCATCCGGCTGGAACCCGGACGGCTTGTAAGGGTATTTGCGAGCGACCCGGTCGCGCGGATCGACATGCCGCATTTTTGTGCCGAGGCAGGCCATGAACTCGTCGAGGTCCGGGACCGGGGAACCTGGGTCGAATTCCTGATCCGCCGTGGCGAGAACATTCGCGAACCGGACGACGAACTCCTCTCGAAGCCTGTGAGCGACCTCTAGCGAAGAAATTCCGCCGCGAGTATCGCGTAGAGGAACTCGTCGCGCCACTCGCCCTGAATGTATTTGCTCTGCCGGAACACGCCTTCGCGGCGCATGCCGAGCTTTTCCATCACGCGGGCGGACGCCTTGTTGCGCTGGTCGCAGGTCGCGATGATCCGCTGCAGACCGAACTCGCTGAAGCCCGCATGAACGATCATGCGGGCGGCCTCCAGCGCATATCCCTGTCCCCAGTAGTCCGGGTGCAGCGCGTAGCCGACCTCTCCGGTGAGGTTCTCCCCGTCGCAAAGTTTGAGCCCCACGCCGCCGATAAGCTGTTGTCTTGCCCCGCGCCGGCCCTCGCCCTTGCGGATGACCGCAAGGTCGAAATTCTGTCGCGGCTTTTCCTTCTGGTCGTCGAGATAGGCCTGGATCGTCTGCTTGCTCTGCAGCGGCGTGTTGGGACCCCAGACAAGGAACCGCGTCACCTCATCGAGCGAGGAATAGGCGTGTACGGCCTCGAAATCCCGCGCGACGAAATCGCGGAGAAGGAGGCGCGGCGTTTCGAGCGGAAGGGCGAGCGTCGGTTCGTCAACGCTCCGGCGCCGCATCTTCATTTGCCGGCCGCCTTCAGAACGGCCTCCTTTTGCGGGTCGCGAAAGCCGGCGACCACCTCCCCCTTGCCGAAATCGAAGACGGGACGCTTGATGAGCGCCGGGTGCTCGGCCATGAGGACGACCGCCTCAACTTCGCTTACATCGGCCTTCTGCGTGTCGGGCAGGCCGCGCCAGGTGGTTCCGGCCTTGTTGAGAAGTGTCTCCCAGCCCGCGGATTTGGCGAAGCGCTTCACTTCGGCGAGCTTGATACCGTCGGCGCGCAGGTCGTGGAACCTGTGGGGAATGCCTTCCGCCTCAAGCCATTTGAGCGCCTTGCGGCAGGTATCGCAGTTCTTCAGCCCGTAAACGGTCAGCACCGGCCCATTCCCTTTCAGTCTCGCTGTCGCGAGCATAGCGGGGGACGGGGCCGGTGCCAAAATCCGGAAGAGATATGCCTTGTCAGGCGATCAGGCGGCCTGCTTTTGCTGCTGCTCGGCCCGCATGGCCTTGAAGGCCGCTTCGGCCGCCAGGGAATGAGGCTCGGCTTCGCGATAGGCCTTGGGGTCTTCGATCTTGAGAAGCGCGCGAACTTCCGACAGCGGCTTCGATAGCATCGCTTCCCAATCCGTCTCGGGGAGCCAGGCAGCACGCTTGCCGTTCCTGAAACCTTCGCGAACGATACGCCAGGCATCCACCTGCGGGAGGTTCTTGCGGGTAATCCGCGCGCCGACGAGAACGATGAAGCCGATGCCGCGATTGCGCGTCTGCGCGTAGGTAAAGGCAAGAAGCGCAAGCTCGCCAAGACCGTCGCGGCCATAGCCGGTGCTCACATGCCAGAGGTCATGCTGGTCGCGGAGACGGTAACCGAAGATGCGCTCTGCTTCTGTGCGGTCGTCGCGCTCGGGAATCACTTCACTGGCGGCAACGAGGCCATCCGCCGTGAGGTTCTCTTCGGCCATGAACTCATAATACGTGTGGCCGAGCGTGCCCTCCGGCAGGCTTGAGAGATAGTCGCGATCGCTGAGGGCGGTGATGAGATTGCGCTTCTCGGCGAGAATGCGCTGCCCGGTCTCCGTCTTCACGAAGCGCTGGAACTGCCGGTCGTTGGCGCCGCCCGACAGGGCGTCGATGATCCTGAAGACCTGGCTCGTATCTTCCTTGTCGGCGATGAGTGCCCGGATCGCGCGCAGAGCCTTGAGCGGCTGAATGCGCTTGCGCTTCCGTTTCGCCACAAGCTTGCCGTCAAACTCTGTTGGGCTTGCAATCGTCATGGGTTATGTCCCGTTGCTATACTGAGCCTGCTGCCGCCAGCCTTGGATGGTTATATAGCCAGTACTGACATTCTTGTCAATATTAGAGCGGCATGATAGGAGTATCGTGTGTCCAGCGTTGCAAAAAATTCCGCCGCGGCCAGCGCCGCAGCCCCCGAAACGGCCGAAAAGCCGGCTGCAAAGCGGGTCCGCAGGACGGCGGAGGAAGCCCGCCGCCTGATCCTCGATGCCGCGGAAGCCCGCCTTGCGAAACAGGGGCCCGAAGGGCTCAGGCTTCAGGACATCGCGCGGGACGTCGGTATTTCGCATCCCGCCATCCTTCA
Organism: Parvibaculum sp.; assembly: GCF_045863935.1. Lineage (GTDB taxonomy): Bacteria > Pseudomonadota > Alphaproteobacteria > Parvibaculales > Parvibaculaceae > Parvibaculum. Next base: position 37,354 of record NZ_BTVP01000006.1, read on the forward strand.
TCACTTCGAGAGCCGGGAAGGTCTCGTCCGCGCGCTTATCGCGCGCGCCAATACGCAGCTCAGGGACAGGCTGCTTGGCGCGCTCGGCAGCGACCATCCAAGCCAGGACGCCGCCGACCATATCGGCCATGTCTTCGAGGCGCTGAGCGACAGGGGCACAGCGCGGCTCCTGTCCTGGTTGCTGCTCACCGGCCGTGCCACCGAACAGTCGGACGCGCACAATGTCATGGGCGAAATCGTCGACGTGCTCCAGGCCCGCCGCGAGGAATATTCGAAGGAGAAAGGAAAGCCTGCGCCCGACAAGGAGGACACGCTCTTTGTCGCCATGCTGACGGCAAACGCGGCCTTCGGCGAAGCGATCGTCGGACGCCAGCTCGCCGAAGCAACGGGTCTCGATCAGGACGGCATCAAACGTTTCCGCGCCTGGTTCGCCAAGCTTCTGAACGATCACCTCGAAGACAAGCGCTAACGCGCCTTGCGCTTCAGCAATCCACGCATCAGATCGACAAGCCTTTCGGAGTCGATCTCCGGGCGCACGATGCGCGCCACCATGATCCCGTCGAGGAAAACCGAGACGAGACGCGCGAGATCTTCAGCCTCGCCGGATGCAGCTCCCTCCTCGCCAAGCGCATGCGCGATGAGCCCGGTCTCGGTCTCGTAGAAACGGGCAATCGCGGCATCGGTCTGCGCCGAGCGCTGGCCGGAATGGGCATAGTCGAGGATAATCTTGAGAAAGCGGGTAATCTCGCCGAACAGGAGAAGATTGCTCGAGAGCCACGCATCGAGATCGTCGATCCCGCCCTTTTCCTTCTTGATCTCGTCATAGGCGGCAAGGGCGTCGGCGAGTGCCTTGCGCACGACGAACTGGAAGAGGTCGTCCTTGTCCTCGAAATAGTAATAGATGAGGGCGGGGTTGATGCCCGCCGCTTCGCCAAGCTCCTTGTTCGAAACAGCTGCAACACCAGACCGTGAAAAAAGCTCGAGCGCCGCTGCGGCGATCGCATCCCGCTTCGCTTCGTTAGGCCCTTCCGTGGCCGGTCTTCCCACCTTGCGCGCAGGCTTCTTGCCGTCCTGCCGCCTGTCTCCTTCCGTCACATCTGACCGCCTTTCACGGGTTCGGGAATCTCCGGCCAAACTTCACCTTCAGCCTGCTCCAGCAGCTTTTCGAAATCGCGGATGATCGTATCGAGCATCTCTCTACCAAGACTAGCAGAGGATTCGCTCGGCCGCCCCACGACGCCGTTCTTCGTGACGGCGGGCATGGCATAGCGCCAGACCAAGCCAACGGTCACGTCTTCCACATCCTCTGCCCTGTCCATCTCGACGCACTCCGGATCGAGCGCCAGCACCATCGACGTCTCGGCAACATTCGCATGGATGTCGGCCGCATCGAGCGTGTAGAGCCGCAAGGCTTCCTCCGAAATCTCCCAGAGCCCCCGCGTCGCGAAGCGTGCCTGCGGATACTTGTAGCGCAGCCGCAGGATGGCGCTTTCGATGGAGGGCCCATTCGTTGCGTGGCCGGAGATGAAGATGAGACGGTCGATGCCGTTCGCATCGACCGCCCAGGAGGCGACCTCGCAGAGAACAGCCGTCAGCGTCTCCGGCGACAGCGAAAGCGTTCCCGGCCATACATCCGAATGGCCGAAGGAGCAGCCATAGGGAATGGCGGGCAACATCAGCACGTTTCGCCGGCGGCAGGCTTCCCCGCAGATCGCTTCGGCAAGCATCGTATCCGTGCCGGTCGCAAGATGCGGCCCGTGCTGCTCCGTCGCGCCGATCGGCAGGACCGCGATGGTGCGGCCCTTGGCGGAAATCGCCTCGCCCACCTTCGGTCCCGTCGATCTCGCCCAGGATGTCATGGCGCTTCTCCGTTGCCGACCGCGGTTCAAACGAAAGTGAGAAAGCGGTCGCGCTCGCTTTTCGTCACCATGTAGAACTGCGCATCCCACTCTTTGCGCTTCTGCGCGACGAAGATGTCCACGAACTCTTCACCAAACACACTGCGCGCGAAATCGCTTTCCTCCAGCGCGTCGGATGCTTCGAGGAGCGTGCGCGGCAGGCGGCGCATGTTGCGCCCGCGCGAACGAACGTCGCGTGCAAGATAGAGATTGTCGTTGAGCGGCTGGCCCGGATCGGCTTTTCGCTCCAGACCATCGAGACCCGCATAGAGGCTGAGCGCGGCAGAGAGATAGAAATTGGCGCTCATGTCCGGCGCGCGGTTCTCGATGCAGGGGCGGTTCATCGGCAGCCGCAGCATGGCGGAGCGGTTGTTGCGGCCATAGGCCTGCAGCACCGGCGCCCAGGACATGTCGGGCATGTCGCCCTGCGCGATGAGACCCTTGTAGGAATTGTAGCTCGGGCATGTGAAAGCGCAGAGCGCCTGCGCATGTTCGAGGAGCCCGGCTGCGAAATGAAGCGTCTCGTCCGTCGCATCAAGCCCGTAGCTCCGCGCAAGCTCGCCCACGGGGCGCACCGACGCATCAAACAGGTTTTCTCTCGTGTCCATATCCATCAGCGACATGTTGTGATGCGCACCGGAACGAAAGTCGTTGCTGAAAGGCTTCGGCATGAAGCTCGCCACCGCCCCATGCTTGCGCGCTATGCTTTTCACCATGAAGCGGAAGAAAGTGAGCCGGTCGGCCGTCGTCAATGCGTCCGTATAGCCGAAATCGATTTCGAACTGACCGTGTCCGCCCTCCTGGTCGAAAGAATAGAGCCCCCATCCCAGCCCCTCGACATAACGCGTCAGCTCTTCGAGGAAGGGACCGGCAAGTGAAATCTGGTTGAGATCGTAAGCAGGCGTCGGCCCATGGAAGGTTTCGCCCTGCAACGGGGCAAGCGTGTCGCCCTCGCGCCGAAGCACATAGAATTCGGGCTCAATGCCGAGATTGAAGATGAGCTTCTTCGCCGCAGCTTTTTCCGAGGCGCGCTTGAGGATCACCCGGCTGCAATTAGCGTAGGGTTGCCCGTGGAAATGCATGTCCGAGGCGAACCAGCAATAGCGCTTGTCCCAGGGCAGGATCGTGGCGCTGGCGAGGTCGGGCACGGCAGCGCATTCGTCGAAGTGCGGACCGACGAGGCCCATGCCTTCGAGCGCACCGACCGTGAACAGTTCGGAGCCGCCCATCATGTGCGCGAGATGGCTCACCGGCACGCATTTCGTCTTGGAGACGCCGTGAACATCCACATAGGTGGCGTAGCAATATTCGACGCCCTCGCTCGCGAGCTTTTTCTGAAGCTCCTTCGCCAGCTCCCCGTTCACCTGGATATTGTCGGTCATTCCGGAAATCCTCTCCATCGCCCTCAGGCCACGCTGCACAACAAGGGCCCTGCGCACCGCGTCTTCAGGCCCTGAAGAAGAATGCTATAAATTTAATTGACTGGTCAATTAAATTATTCGAGAGACCGGATTGGGTATGATGCTTCCGAACCGGAGAGGTCGCGGAAGGGCCGCGCTTCGCACCCAAGGCAACAAGATGACGGCACCTTCAATTTCAATACGTCACGCAGAAGAGGCGGACCTTCCCGGCATTCTCGCGATCTACAACGATGCTGTCGTGAACACGACGGCGATCTGGAACGAAACGGAATCGGACCTCGAAGGACGCCGTCTCTGGTGGCGTGAGCGCACGTCGCGGGGCTTCCCCGTACTCGTCGCCGTGGATGAGGAGCGCATTGCCGGCTACGCGACCTTTGGCGACTTCCGCCCGCATGAGGGCTATCGCTTCACCGTCGAAAATTCCATCTATGTGCGGGCGGATCTGCGAGGCCGCGGGATCGCCGGATTGATGATGGCGCCGTTGATCGAGGCCGCCGAGACGCTCGGTATGCATGCCATGGTGGCGGGCATCGAGGCAGGCAACCTCGCCTCCATCCGGCTTCACGAGCGTTTCGGTTTCCGCGAAGTGGCGCGCATGCCGGAAGTGGGCATCAAGTTCGGCCACTGGCTCGATCTCGTCCTGATGCAGAAAATGCTCGGCTGACGAAAGGAACCTTTCCGCTACTGCGCGACGAACCCGCCATCGACCGGAATATTCGCACCGGTCATGAAGGATGCCCGGTCCGAACAGAGCCAGACGATCAACTCCGCGACCTCGTCCGGCGTGCCGATCCGCCCGATCGGATGCATCGGTTTCATCAACTCGCGGCTCGTCGCCTTGCCGCTGGTCGACTGCGCCGCGAGGGAATCGAGCATGCGCGTGTCGATACCGCCGGGACAGACCGAGTTCACGCGAATACCCAGCTTGCCATATTCAAGCGCCGCATTCTTGGTCAGGCCGTTGACGCCATGCTTGGAGGCAACATAAGGCGCAAGCCCCGGAAAGCCGATGAGCCCGGCAATAGATGCGAGATTGACGATGGCACCGCTGCCATTCTTCAGCATCTGCCTTATCTCGGATTGCAGACAGAGAAAAACGCCGCGCAGATTGACCGCTATGACACGGTCGAAATTGTCGAGCGGCTGCTCGGCGAAGGGCACGATTTTGCCCTCGATACCGGCATTGTTGCAGGCGCAGTCGAGACGTCCGAACCGCTCGACCGTCTTTGCGACCAGAGCATCGACATCTGCAGGATTGGCAACATCCGCCGCCGTGAAGAAGGCGTCACCGCCCTGCTTCCGGATCAGGTCCGCGGTTTCTTCGCCGCCTTCGACATTAACGTCGGAATACGGCGACTTTGGCTCCCTCCGCGGCAAATTTGAGCGCGGTCGCCCGCCCGATCCCCGCACCCGCGCCCGTCACTATCGCAACCTTGTCCTGCACCATTCCCATAACCCGCCCCCCACGATTGCTTCCGAGCTTTTTTCGAGAATGGCTTCGCCGCATGGATCGTTCATTGATCCCGGTCAAAGACCTTCCCGGCCACAGGCTTTAGAAAAAGACTGCGCAAAGCTCTGCCGTTACTTCCGCAAAGGAGAGAAGCGATGAGAGTCTCAGACGCCATGCACAAGACCGTCTCATGGGTATCGCCCAAGACGACCGTCCCCGAGATAGCGAAGATCATGAAGGACAAGGACATCGGCGCCGTGCCGGTGGGCGAAAACGACCGGCTGATCGGAATGGTGACCGATCGCGATATCGCGCTCCGGGCCCTTCCGAATGGACGCGACGTCGCGTCCATGACCGCCCGGGACGTGATGACATCCGGCATCACATGGTGCCGGAGCGAAGACACGCTCGAGGATGCCGTCCACCTGATGGAATCGAAGAAAATCCGCCGCCTGCCGGTCATCGATACCGACAAGCGGATGGTCGGCATGCTCAGCCTCGGCGACATCTCGCATTCCGCGAGCAAAGCTCTGACCGACGAGTTCGTGAAGGCAGTGAGCGATCACCACGCCTGAGCCAGCTCCGGAACCCGGCCGGAGAATGGTGCCCCTGGCCGGACTCGAACCAGCACGTTGTTGCCAACAACAGATTTTGAGTCTGCCGCGTCTACCATTCCGCCACAGGGGCACTGAAGCGTCGGGCGCGCATCATAATGAGCCCGGGCATGCCTTCAATGGAAAAGAAGGCAGGAGGGGGCCGGCATGCCCGAATGCGGCGAGAAGGCGCGGGACAGCGGCGGCCCGCCATGCTTGAATGCGCCCCATGCTGGACCGGATAACGTCGAACGCCATCCCCTGGATCCTGATTGCCGCGAGCGCCGCGGCCATTGGGGGCGCGCTCTTTTTTCAGCACGTGCTGGGCTATGTGCCCTGCTCGCTCTGCTATCTCGGTCGCCAGCCGCACTATTTCGCGATCGGTGCCGCGCTCATCGCGGGCATCCTCTCACGCGAGGCCAATATCGGCATCGGCGTGCTCTTCTTTCTCGGCCTCTGTGTCGCCGCCTACCTGACGGGGGCGGGCATCTCCGCCTATCACGCGGGCGTCGAGTATCACTGGTGGGAAGGCCCCGAAACCTGCGCCGGCGGCAGTCTCGTCTCGAACTCTCTCCAGGACCTGCAGTCCGCGCTTGAAGGCGGTGCGAAGCCGCCGCGCTGCGACGAGGCCGCCTGGTCGCTTTTCGGCGTCTCGCTCGCCGGTTTCAATTTCCTGATTTCGCTGGTGCTTGCCGGTCTTTCGGCGCTGCCGCTGTGGCGCTACTTCCGAGAGAGCAGAGGAGAAATCTGATGGCCGGTTCCGGCACCAAAACATATCCGAAATCGCCGCGCGTTTCCGCGCAACCCGGCCGCCCGCGGGAATCTGCTATCGACGAAATGCTCCGCGTCGACCACGCCGGCGAGTATGGTGCCGTGCGCATTTATGCGGGCCAGCTTGCCGTGCTGCGCAATATGCCGGGCAAGGAAGACCTCGTCGCCAAGCTTGAACACATGGCAGAGGACGAGGAAGTGCACCTCGCCCGTTTCAACGAACTCATCAATGAGCGCCACGTCCGGCCGACGGCCTTTGCGCCGGTCTGGCATGTGGCAGGCTTCGCGCTCGGCGCGGCGACGGCTCTGCTCGGTGAAAAGGCGGCCCACGCCTGCACGGCGGCCGTCGAGGAAGTGATCGACGAACATTATCGGTCGCAGGTGCAGCGTCTCGATCAGATGGGCGAAGAGGAAAAGCCGCTTCGCGACACGATCGAAAAGTTCCGGCTTGAAGAGGTCGAGCATCGCGACGAAGCGCTCGCTTCGGGCGCCGAGCAGGCTCCCGCCTATCCGCTGCTGTCTGGCGCCATCAAGGCCGCCTGCCGCCTTGCGATAAAGGTTTCCGAAAAGGCCTGACGCCGAACGCTTACGGCTCCAGCTCGCTGTCCCAGTAGAGATAGTCCTGCCAGCTTTCATGCAGATAGTTGGGCGGGAAGGCGCGGCCGTTCTTGTGCAGATCGCTTACCGTCGGACGGAAGGGCCACTGCATGGGGATCATCTCCGCATGCGCCGGCATCTTGCCGCCCTTGCGGAGATTGCACGGCGCACAGGCCGTGACCACGTTATCCCATGTCGTCTGTCCGCCGCGCGAACGCGGGACCACGTGATCGAAGGTAAGCTCGTGCCGCGCGCCGCAATATTGGCAGGTGAAGCGGTCGCGCAGGAAAAGGTTGAACCGGGTGAAGGCAGGAAACCGAGCGGGCTTCACATAGGATTTGAGCGAAACGACGCTCGGCAACTGCATCTCGAAATTCGGCGAACGCACCAGCGTCTCGTAGGACGAGACGATGTTCACACGGTCGAGAAAGACCGCCTTGATTGCGTCTTGCCATGACCAGAGCGAAAGGGGGTAATAGCTGAGCGGCCTGTAATCCGCATTCAACACAAGGGCCGGACAGGCGTCCGGCGTAGCAAACGATCCTTGCACGCCAACCCTCCCGGGGCCGAAAGCTACCCATCGCAGCGGGCCCCTCTTTCGAGAGTTTACTATATATGGTGCAACGGCTTTGTGAAGCCGCCAGTCCTTGGCACCGATTTTACCGGGCGGCGGTCGCAGGCCGCAGACGCCCGGCAAAGGCATCGGCAATGAAGCGCGCCCCGAATTCAAGGCCGGTCTGGTCGATGCCATGGCCGAGGCCTGGTGAGACATGCCACTGCACCGAAAGCCCCGCCTCGCCGAGAGCCTGCACCGCCTCGTGCATCCGCGAGACGGGGAGCATGTCGTCCGCATCGCCATGGATCATCAGGATGGGCGGCTCTCCCGTCATCTCCCCGGAAAGCCGCTCCGGTACAGCCAGCGCGCCGGAATAGCCGACAATGCAGGCAGGCGGCACGGAGCGGCGAAGACCGACATGGAGCGCCATCATGGTCCCCTGGCTGAAGCCCACAAGCGCAAGCTGCGACCCGTCGAGCCCGCGCAGGCGAAGCTGCTCGTCGATGAAACGGTCGAGAAGGGGTGCGGCCGCCTCGACCCCGCGGGCGATCTCGGTTGGGTCTAGCCGCGTGATCGGAAACCACTGATAGCCCATCGGATTGCCGTCGCAGCGCGCGGGCGCATTGGGCGCGATGAAGGCCGCATCGGGCATCGTTTGCTGCCAATGGGGCGCAAGCGCAATGAGATCGTTCCCATCCGAGCCATAGCCGTGACACAGAATCACGAGTTGCCGCGTGGTGCCGCTTCTCGCGGCGACGCTCGGTCCCGTCAGCGTCATTCTCCTTGCCTCCCCTTTCGTCACGGCCCGTCGCGGGCTATCAATGCGACACCCTATGCCTCCCGGAGCGACCGTTTCAATGCAGGATGACATGCGCGGGCGCGAGGTGCTGCGCTTCGCACCGAGCCCGAACGGATGGCTGCATCTCGGCCACGCCTATTCCGCGCTCTTCGCCTTCGAAACGGCGAAACGGCTCGGCGGCCGCATGCTCCTTCGCATCGAGGACATCGATATCGGCCGCTGCCGCGAAGAATATGTCGAAGGCATATACGAAGACCTCGCCTGGCTCGGCATCGAATGGGAGGAGCCGGTCCGCCGCCAGTCGCAGCACTTCGCCGAATACGAGAAGCTGTTGCGCGAGTTGCGCGACAGGGGTCTCGTCTATCCCTGCTTTGCGACGCGAAAGGAAATTCAGGACGCGATCGCGGCGAGCGGCATTCCACTTCAGGCCTGGCCGTCCGATCCGGACGGCGCGCCGCTCTACCCCGGCATCTACAAGGGCATTCCGCAGGAACGCGTAAATGCGCTCATGTGGGAAGGCCGCACCTATGCCTGGCGCCTCGACATGGAGAAGGCGCGCGCAGAGGCCGAGCGGATCAATGGCGGCCCCCTGACTTTCCGCGAGGAAGGGTCGAGCGCGCGAGGCGACACCGGCCTTCTGGACATCGAACCGGAGCTCTTTGGCGACGTCGTCATTGCGCGAAAGGACGTGCCCACAAGCTATCATCTCGCGGTCACGGCGGACGACGCCCTCCAGGGCGTGACGCTTGTGACCCGCGGTCAGGACCTCTTCCCGGCGACCTATATTCACCGCATCCTTCAGGTGCTCCTGGGGTTCCCGGAGCCGCGTTACCACCACCACGGCCTCATTCGCGACGAAGCCGGGCGGCGCCTGTCGAAAAGCGCCAGGGACATGGGATTGCGAGAGCTCCGCGCGACCGGGCACAGCCCCGCCGACATCAGGCGCATGGTCGGCCTTTAACCATGCCGGCGGCGTCGATCCGATGGCGCGAAACCTGCTTCTCCTGCTTGTACACACGGCTTCGTTCCCGCCTGGGGACGAATATCGTGCCTTTATGAGCCAGAGGAGCGCCTGATGGCGAGCGCGGACACAGCAACTGTTTCGAAACAACGCATCGGCTGGATCGACGCGGCCAAGGGCCTGACCATCATCCTGGTCGTCATGGAGCACACGACCTTCGGCGTCGAAATCGCGGTCGGCCACCTGCCGGTCATATTCGGAACGATTGCCGAGTTCGCGAAGCCCTTCCGGATGCCGCTCTTCTTCCTTGTGGCCGGCCTCTTCGCCTACAAGGCCCTCTTCGGCGATTGGCGGAAGTTCGTGGACGGCAAGATCGTTCACTTCGCCTATTTCTACGTGCTCTGGTCCGTTATCCAGATCGGCATCAAGATACTCGTGCCCCATAATGTCGGCTGGAAAGTCACCTATGTCGATCTCCTGATGATCCCGATCCAGCCCTTCGCCGTGCTCTGGTTCATCTATTCGCTCGCGATGTTCTTCGTCACGCTGAGGCTCCTGCGCAGCGCACGTCCCTTCTTCGTCTTCTTTTTTGCCGTCGCCCTCTACTTCACGCAGCTCGACACCGGCTGGATGCTGATCGACGAATTTGCCTGGCGTTTCGTCTGGTTCGTCGCCGGCGTCTACGGCGCGAAGCAGATCTTCGAGATTGCGGACTGGGCCCGCGCGGAGCCTGCTAAAGGCCTTGCTCTCGCCCTCCTCCTGCTTACCTGTCTCGCGACCGTCGTATTCTCGCACCTGATCGATATTCGTGCTCTGGAACTCCTCATGGGGTTCGCCGGCGGTGCCGCTGCCGTGATGCTGGTCAGCATCGCGGCCTCCAAGGGACTTGTGGGACCGCTGTCCTTCGTCGGAAAGCACTCGCTCTACATCTTCCTCTCGTTCTTCCTACCCATGGCCGCGACACGCGTGGCGATGGTGAAGCTCGGCTTCGAGAATGGCGATCTCATCACGCTTGTCGCGACGACGATCGCCGTCATCTCACCGATTGTCGCCTTCAAGATCGTGGAGAAAACGCCGCTCGCCTTCCTTTATGTCAGGCCGGATGCCTTCCGCGTGACCGCTTCGCGCAACGCATCGCCGAAGGTCATGATGGCGGCAGGTGGCGACTGACTTATCCGAGGAACCAGCCGAGCAGCACGGTCAGCGTGACGAGGCTGAGCCCCGTCGACAGCACGACCGTGCTCGACGCGGCGCCCGGCGCGGCGCGGTAGCGGCTGGCGAGGATCGACGAATAGACGCCGGTCGGCATGGCGGCAAGCAAGGTTGCCGCCGCAACCCAGAGCGGCTCCAGCTCGAACACATACTGCGTCATCGCGAAGACGAGCGCCGGGTGAACGATCAGCTTGAAGAAAGCCGTGATCGATGCCGCCCCGACCGAACGGCGAATGCTGTAGCGGGTCAGCATCGCGCCGAGCACGAAAAGGGCGCAGGGGATAGCCGAACGCGCAACCATTTCAAGCGCCGTGTCGGCAATGCCGGGAAGCGGAACACCGAGCTGACCGTAAATGACGCCGCAAGCAATACCGATGATGACCGGATTGCGCGCCGTATTGACCAGCCCCTCTTTCAAGATCGCACCAAAACTCGGCCGTTCCGCATCTTCGCGCGCGCGAGTGAGTTCCAGAAGGAAAGTCGCGATGGTGAAGAGGATGATCCCGTGAAAGGCGAGGATGAGGAAGACAGGCGTTCCGGCCTCCGCTCCGAAACCGGTCAGGATGATCGGCAGCCCCAGCATGATCGTGTTGCCCTGCCCGCCGCCAAAGCCGAGCATGACGGCATCGGACGCCGGGCGGCGCAGGACGAACAGCGCAATCAGAGACCCCACCGCCCAGACGGCGAGCATCGCGCTGTAATAGGAAATCCAGAGGCCCCAGGGGAGCGTTGCCGGAAATTCGGTATGCGCGAGATTGCGGAAGAGCAGCACCGGCATCGCGAACGTGAAGACGTAGGTGTCGAGCCCGTCGACGCCCGCATGGCTGATGAGCTTCGAGCGTGCGCCCGCATAGCCGAAGGCGATGATGCCGAAGATCGGCAATACGAGTGAGAGCGCGAGGGACATGGGGCAAACCGGCGGAGGGAGAAAATCGCGCGGACACTAGCCCCGAACCGCCGCACCGTCAAAAGACGCCGCTCACCAGTCGTAAAGCCCCGTGAACTTCTCGAAGCCCGCCTTTTCCGCCCAGGCCGCCCATTGCTCGCGGACGCGCTTCGTCGCGGTCGGGCTACCGCCACCCTGACCGAGCCCGAGCATCGTCAACTCAGCACAGCCCGGATAGAGCTTCTCCGGTGCCGGCAATACGCCTCCCCTCGCAAGCTTCGCATACTCCGAATCCTCGAAGCCGTCCGTCAGCAGAATGATATGCACCTCGGACGCTTCGCAGTCGACGATCTGCGACATGGTCTCGAGGAAAGAGACGACGTTCGTATACCCTTGCGCCTTCAGTTTTCCGTCAGCGACGAGCTCGGGCACCGCGGCGATGATCGCGGACATGCCTTCCGCGACGGCCGGCGGCTTTGAGCGGGCAGAGATGACCTCATCGATCTTCAGCGCATTGGCATTCGTGTCGTAGGAACCGAAGGTTCTGAGCATGACGCGCGATTTGAGCGGCAGGTCGCCGATCTCGGCCGCGGTACGCTGCGCGACGCGGGCCGCATAAGCCGAATCTTCGACAAGCGGATTGCTCTTCGACATGTCGAGGCCGATGACGACCGTTTGCGGCCGCCGCACTTCTTCAGCAGCGTCCGCGCGGGGCGCGGCAAGAACGAGAACCGCGAGGAAGACGGCAGCGGGTGAAAGACGCATGAGCCTACTCACCCGCCGAGCCGATGGGGATGCGCCGCGAAGCCGGGGGCGGCAGGATCTCGCCAATCGGCTCACGTACCGCCTCGAAGCGCGCGGGCCCCGCCTTCATCGCATTGCGCGAGCGGCGCTCCCACCATTCGTCGAAAAGCTTTTCGTAGCGCCCGAGTTGCCGCGACTGCTCGCATGCCTTGAGCCTCTCAGTGAACGGGCCCTGCGCACCGTTGGCGAGCGCGGGCGCCTGCTTCCGGCGGCCGAGAAGACCGCGCGCATTCGACGCCTGCGCCTGCGAGAGCCTGTTGCCGTCGCGCCGGGCCTCGTCGAGGCCCTGCTCATAGGAACGGCATTCGCGCATCAGGCCCGTCCAGAGAAGGTGCCGCCTGTTTTCAGGTCCTTCCATTTCGGAAAGCGAATGCCGGTTGCCGTCATATTCCGCCTCGAGCGAGGCAAGACGCTCCATGGCCGCGCGGCGATGCTTGAAGTCGCGCGCATGGAACACGCGCCGGAGCGATGCCACGGCGTAATGAATGCACAGCGCCGCAACGCCCGTTACCACCAGAAAGACGATACCGAGCGAAGAAAGCCAGGCGAGCGGCTGCCAGCCGCGCATCTGGTCGATCTCGCTTGTGGTACGCGCGGTCTCCTGCGCGGCGTCCGTCGTAATGCCGAGACCGGCAAGCGCATTGCCGAGCGAGGAGCCGACGCTGCCATCGCTCGTTGCGGCGATCCCGTTGGGCAACGACATCAGCGCGAGGAGAACGCCGACGCCGAGAAGCATGGCGAGCGCCAGCACGAAGACGATCCGCACGAAGAGCGCCTTACCGAACGGGCCGAGCTGCTCATAGAGGATGTGGGCCGCAACGGTTGCGAAGAGAACCTGCATCGACTTGAAGGCGACGGAAGACCCGAGCGCGCCCGGCAATTCGAGAAACTCGTTGGCAAGCGCCCGCGTCCAGAATTCGCTGACGATCATGTAGTCGACGACAAGCGCGCCGAAAGCAATGAGACCGACGAGCAGGAACGCCATGAAATGGAAACTTGCAAAGCGCGCCTCGCGCTCGCTCTGCACATAATTGCGCGACATCCGGGCGCGCATCTCTTCGGAAATCAGGGAAACGCCGCTCATGACTGCGACCTCCGGCCGAAGAAACCCTTCTTTTTCGGTGCTTCCTCAACAGCTCCCTCAAGCGGCGCGGCGAGCCGCTTCGCAAGTTCGCCGATTTCGCGTTCGAGCGTTTCCTGCCGCGCGCGTCGCCGCGCAAGCTCCGCGGCATAGGCCGCATCGAGCTCGGAAAGCCTCGAAAAGACATGGAGTTCCGGCAATGGCTCGGCGTTCCGCCCGTAGTGCCATGCCGTCTGGTCTTTCTTCTGACCGCCCTGTCCGCCAGCGGTGTCGAAACCGTCACTCATCAGCCGGTCCTTTCCTCACGCACCCCGCGTTAACGCTTTTTTAACCGTAACATTCTGGGGGCGTGGGCGCGAAGTCCGGAAGAAACCGAAGACCTTGAAATAACAACCGCCACAGGGATCGATGAAGCCCCATATGCCCCAAACTGCATTGTGCCATTGAAGGACTCCAATGCGGCGGAAACATTATGGGAATATGGCAAGAATGTGATCCGTGCCAGCCGTGCCCGGCCTCAGGCCGCTTCTTCCGTGTTGTAGTCCACGAGGCGGACGACCTCGATCATGATGTCGTTGATCTGGAAATCCTTCGGCGTGTAAATCGCGGCGACGCCGGCGGCGCGGAGTTTCTCTTCGTCATCCGCCGGAATGATGCCGCCCACCACGACCGGAATATCGCCGAGACCGGCCTCGCGCATCCGCGTCATCACGTCTTCCACCAGCGAGACATGGCTGCCCGAAAGGATCGAGAGGCCGACGACATGGACGTCGCCCTCCTGCGCTGCCTTCACGATCTGCTCCGGCGTCAGGCGAATGCCCTCATAGACGACATCCATGCCGCTGTCGCGCGCGCGCACCGCAATCTGCTCGGCGCCGTTTGAATGGCCGTCGAGGCCTGGTTTGCCGACAAGGAACTTGAGCCGCCGTCCGAGTTTCGAGGAAACGGCATTGACCATTTCGCGCACCCGGTCGAGATCGCCCGGCGCATTGCGCGCGGCGCGGCTGACACCGGTCGGCGCGCGATATTCGCCGAAACTCGCACGCAACGCCGTACCCCACTCGCCCGTGGTCACGCCCGCCTTCGCGCAGACGATGGAGGGCTCCATGATATTGCGGCCTTCCTTCGCCGCCGCGCGCAGATCGGCAAGCGCCGCTTCGACGGCGGCATTGTCGCGCGTCTCGCGCCATTTCTTCAGCGCCGCGATCTGCTGGGCCTCGACGCCATGATCCACCACATGAATGGAGCCTGCGCCGGTCGAGAGCGGCGACGGTGCCGACTCCTCGTATTTGTTGACGCCGACCACGATCTGGCGGCCCGCCTCGATTTCCTCAAGACGCGCGGAATTGGATTCGACGAGGCGCTCCTTCATATAGGCGCTCTCGACGGCGGCGACCGCGCCGCCCATTTGCTCTATGCGCGCGAGTTCTTCCCGCGCTTCCGCCTTCAGCGCCTCGACCTTCGCGTCCATCACCTTCGATCCGTCGAAGATGTCTTCATATTCGAGAAGGTCGCTTTCGTAAGCGAGGATCTGCTGGGCGCGAAGCGACCATTGCTGATCCCAGGGACGCGGAAGACCGAGCGCTTCATTCCACGCGGGAAGCTGCACCGCGCGGGCGCGCGCATTCTTCGACAATGTCACCGCCAGCATTTCGAGCAGGATGCGATAGACGTTGTTTTCCGGCTGTTGTTCGGTGAGGCCGAGCGAATTCACCTGCACGCCATAGCGGAAGCGGCGAAGCTTCGCGTCGGTCACGCCATAGCGCTCACGGCAGATATCGTCCCAGAGATCGACGAAAGCCCGCATCTTCGCGATCTCGGTAATGAAGCGCACACCGGCATTGACGAAGAAGCTGATGCGGCCCACGACCTGTGGAAAATCCTTCTCGGGCACCTGCCCGCCCGCCTTCACCCGGTCGAGCACGGCAATCGCCGTCGCGAGCGCAAAGGCAAGCTCCTGCACCGGCGCCGCGCCCGCTTCCTGCAGATGATAGGAGCAGACATTGGTGGGGTTCCACTTCGGCACTTCCGTATAGGTGTAGGAGACGACATCCGTCAGCAGACGCATCGACGGTGCGGGCGGGAACACATAAGTGCCGCGCGAGAGATATTCCTTGATGATGTCGTTCTGAACCGTGCCCTGAAGTTTCTTCCGGTCGGCGCCGTGCTCGTCGGCAACGGCGATGTAGAGCGCGAGCAGCCACGCTGCCGTCGCATTGATCGTCATGGAGGTATTCATCTGCTCCATGGGGATACCCTCGAAGAGGGCCCGCATGTCGCCGATATGCGAGACGGGAACACCCACCTTGCCGACCTCGCCTTTCGCCAGCACATGGTCGCTGTCGTAACCCGTCTGGGTCGGCAGGTCGAAGGCGATGGAAAGTCCCGTCTGCCCGCGCGAAAGGTTCGTGCGGTAGAGCTCGTTTGAGGCCTTGGCCGTCGAATGCCCGGCATAGGTGCGAAAAATCCAGGGCTTGTCCTTCTTCGGACCGCCCGCACCGCTTTCACCATTCCCGCTCATCGCCTGACCTCGCGTCAACAAACCTTTGAGAGCCCATTATCACAGGCTTTGCTGCGCTGCAAAAGGGGCTCACGCAAAGAGCGCGACGCAATGGATATCGCGCCGGGGTCTCTGTACCCTGCGCGGATCGAAACTCAACACGAAATGGGATGGACGCAATTCATGTCAGCCCTGAACCAGTATCTCTTCCAGCTTGCCATGTCGGACGAGGCCCGGCCGCTGATGGCCGCGGTGCAGAAGCATATCGCCGTCGAGCTCGGCAAGTCGCCGCTCGCGTCGGAATCTCTCAATTGCAGCGCGCCGGACACCGGCAACATGGAAGCCCGCGTCTATGTCAGCGCGGTGAAGGCGATGGTGCCGGAAAAGGTCTGCCTCATCATCGATCAGGCGATCCAGATGCACGGCGCCGCCGGCATTTCGCAATGGACGCCGCTCGCCGACATGTATAGCGGCATGCGCCACCTGCGATTCGCCGACGGTCCCGACGAAGTGCACCACATGGTCCTCGGCCGCGCCGAAGTGCAGAAACACGGCCTCTGGTAAGTCTCGGGCTTGGCCGCTGCGCGGGGTAACGTCCCCGCGCGGCGGCTTCGGCTTTTCCCTCAGAATGCATCGCTGAGAATATCGACGATGATGCCCGTCGCAATCGAGACGAGCAGGATGTCGTCGCCGACGATAAGCCGCTCATAATCCGCGCGCACCGGAAGCCGCGCGGCAAGATCGCGTGGCAGATAGCGTTTGGCGATGCCGGGCGGAAGCGGTTTGCCGCGCGCAAGGTTTTTCGCAATGCCGGGTGGCAGCGGTTTTGCGTCGTATGGGGACGCCGCGAAATAGTCCCGGATGATGCGCGTCTCGTCGGCGCCGAAGGAGATGGACGCATCGATGCCGATTTCAACTTCCGAACCGACGCCTCCGGGACCGCCTGCCTTGTTGTTCGCCTTATCATTCTTCGCGAATGCCGCACCGGCAGGCACGACGAGCGCCAGCGAGACAACCGTGGCGATGAAATACCGGCGCATTCCTTCCTCCCTTGGACGTGAGCACTGGCCAAGAGAGCACCACCTATATGGCAGCAATGGGGCCCTTCAACCGGCGCCAACGACATTGGCAAACTCCGCATTTTCCCCCTATCGCCCAAAATAAGTGGCAGAAATCCGCCATTTCCGCTCGAAAAGACTTATATTGCAGTGCAAAATACCCTTGCGTCCGCGGCGTCAAATGCCAATGATCCGCGCCGGACGGGCAGTCTCCGGAGAACGGCGAGCGAGGTGAGTTATGACGCATACGGACAAAAAGGATCTCTATGAGGTCGGCGAGATCCCGCCGCTGGGTCATGTACCGAAAAACATGTATGCCTGGACGATCCGCCGCGATCGCGAGGGACCGCCGCGGCAGGCGATGCAGGTCGAGGTCGTGCCCACATGGGAGATCGACTCGAATGAGGTGCTCGTCCTCGTGATGGCGGCGGGCGTCAACTACAACGGCGTGTGGGCCGGCCTCGGCACGCCGGTCTCCGTCTTCGACGTTCACAAGCTGCCCTATCACATCGCAGGATCGGACGCGTCCGGCATCGTCTACGCCGTCGGCTCCAAGGTAAAGCGCTGGAAAGCCGGCGACGAAGTCGTCATTCACTGCAACCAGGATGACGGCGACGACGAGGAATGCAATGGCGGCGATCCGATGTTCTCGCCGAGCCAGCGCATCTGGGGCTACGAAACGCCGGACGGTTCCTTCGCGCAGTTCTGCCGCGTGCAATCGCAGCAGTTGATGCCGCGCCCGAAGCATCTGACATGGGAAGAGAGTGCCTGCTACACACTCACTCTCGCGACGGCATACCGCATGCTGTTCGGCCATCGGCCGCACATCCTTTCGCCCGGACAGAACGTGCTGGTGTGGGGCGCGAGCGGAGGCCTCGGCTCCTTCGCCGTTCAGCTCTGCGCAACGGCGGGCGCCCACGCCATCGGCGTTATTTCCGACGACAGCAAACATGATTTCGTCATGTCGATGGGTGCGAAGGGCGTCATCAACAGAAAGAGTTTCAACTGCTGGGGGCAGTTGCCGAAGGTGAATTCGGAAGAGTTCAACGACTTCATGAAAGAGGCGCGGAAGTTCGGCAAGGCGATCTGGGACATCACCGGCAAGGGCATCGATCCCGACATCGTCTTCGAGCATCCCGGCGAAGCGACCTTTCCCGTTTCCTGCATGGTCGCCAAGCGCGGTGGCATGGTTGTCTTCTGCGCCGGCACGTCAGGCTTCAACCTCACCTTCGACGCACGCTTCGTGTGGATGCGCCAGAAGCGCATCCAGGGCTCGCATTTCGCGCATCTGAAACAGGCCTCGGCCGCGAACCAGCTCGTCATCGAACGCCGCATCGACCCCGGCATGTCGGAAGTTCTTCCGTGGACGGACATTCCGCTGGCGCATGACAAGATGTGGAAAAACGAACATCTGCCGGGCAACATGGCGGTGCTCGTTTCGGCCGCGCGGCCGGGCCTCCGCACCATCGAGGACGCCATCGAAGCGGGGACAAAACCCGCGTAAAACGGCCGCCTGTCATCGAACTGTCATCGAAACGTCACAAACCGCAAATGCGGGGATAAAATGAACGAGGGCCGGGGATAACCCGGCCCTTTTCCATGTCCGCCGTCATGCCTGCCGGGACGGCTTGAAAAACTTGTCCCCGGTTTCGCCCTCGCAGGCGCGGTAGGGTGGATGAAAAATAACAATCCCCGCTTTTCCGCACCCCTCAGGCGGCGGTCTTTTCCGGCTCGGCCGATTCGGCGGCAGGCTCGGGCGCGGGCACCTCGCAGGCAACCGCCGCCTCCTCCGCCGCCGGCCCGGCTGCCGGCTCTTCGGCCGCCACTTCCACTTGCGATTCGAAGGGCGGCTCGGCAGGCGCTTCGGCGGTCCCGGAAGCAGGCTCGGGGTCTCCGGCGGGTTCGGACGGCGCGGCCGCAGCCGACGCTTCGGCGGCAGGTGCCACTCCGTCCGTGGACGGCACATCGTCCACAGCAGCCACTGCCGCAACCGTCGCCGGTGCGCGCCGCATGAAGAGACGGTCGAGCGCGAAACGGTCGTCGCCGAGGAAGAGGAGCGGCATCAAAACGGAAACGGCAAGCACCGCGAGAAGAAGGAAAGTGCCCGGACCGCCCGCCACGAGATCGAGCGGCGCGGCGGGAAAGGGCCATGCCGAAACGGCGGCAGCAAAAAAACCGAGGACGAGCAACGGATAGGCGGCGAGGCGGAAGAACCCCGTCAGCGCCAGAAGGGCGAGAAGAACGCCAAGCCCGCCGAGAAGCCGGACGGAGAGCGCATCGGGCTGCATTTCGGGAAGCCAGACAACGAAGAGCGGAATACCGCCCTCGGGCGACACGATCCGCGCCGCCGCCCAGACGGCAACGAGAAGCGAAAAACCAGAACGCAGCAGCAGAAGACCGAGCGCCTTCATCCGTACTCTCCCTATTCCGAGACGGGACGCAGTTTGGCGGCAAGGACGCCTCCGCGCCAAGCATAATTTTATGACGATGCCGCAAGAGCGGGTGGCAATAGACGCGCGGTCAGTTCGGGAGGTTCAGCGCCTTGCCTTGCGATAGACGTCCTTCCTGTCGCCGATCCGCAGGACGAGGACACGCAGCACACTGTCCTCGATGTCGCAGATCACGCGCCAATCGCCGACGTGGTATCGCCAGAGCCCGCCCAAGCGGGCCCGCAAGCGGCTTGCCGTATGAGCGCGGATCGGAAGCGGGCGCGATCCGCTCGTCCATGTAATCGAGAAGGCGCCGAGCCGCCTGCCTGTCCATCTTGCGAAGCTGGGTGCGGGCTGTATCCGAATATTCAATCGTCCAGGCCAAGTTCTTTTCTCACCTTGGCCGCCGAGTGAGTCTTTTCCTGTCCCTTGCGAACGCGCTCCAGCACGCCCGCCGCAAGGTAATAGTCCTCCATCTCGGCAATACCGCGTTCGATGATCTCGCGCAGGTAATAGGCCTTGGTGCGCCCCGTCTTCTTCGCGAGAAGGTCGAGACGTTTTTCGAGTTTTGCGTCGAGGCGGACGGATGTGGGCATGAGGCGCTCCGCACTTTGACTACTTGTATTCAAGATATTTTTTGTATTCAAATCGCGCAAGAAGAAAGCTCCTACGCGTCCCGTGCCGGCCGGACGCCGCCAGGCGCCTCACCGCTCCCAGTAGTCCTTCGAGAACATGACGAGGATGGTCAGCAGTTCGAGGCGGCCGAGCAGCATGGCGAAGGAGAGGATGAGTTTCGGGCCGTCGGGGAGCGAGGCGAAATTGCCGGCGGGACCGACGATAGGGCCGAGGCCGGGGCCGACATTGGCGAAGGCCTGCGCCGAGGAGGAAATCGCGGTGACGAAATCGACGCCGAAAGCCGCGATCGCCAGCGCGGCGACGAGGATCGACCCCATGAAGACGAAAACGAAGAGCGCGACGGAAAAGACGATCTCGCGGTTCACCGTACGGTCGGCATAGCGCATGGTCTGCGCGACATGCGGATAGAGCGTCTGGCGCACCTGGCTCTTGAAGAGAAGGGCAAGGATCTGCAGGCGGAACATCTTGAGGCCGCCCGAGGTCGACCCCGTGCAGCCGCCGAGAAAGGTGAGGATGAAGAAGGCCATGATCGCGAAGGGCCCCCAGAGCGTGTAATCCGTGCTGGCGAAGCCCGTGGTGGTGACGACCGAGGTGACGTTGAAGGTTGTGAGCGTCAGCGCTTCGAAGAAACCGTAGTCGCCGCGGGCGGCAAGCCAGAGCGCCATCACCACCGAGACGCCTACCAGCATCGCGATGAAGCCCTTCACCTGCTGGTCGTTCCAGAGCGTCTCGCCCGTGCCCCTGAGCGTCTGCACGTAGAGCGCGAGCGGCAAAGCGCCGGAAATCATGAAGATGATGGATGCCCAGTGGATGAAGGGATTGGAGAAATAGCCGAAGGACGCATCATGGGTGGAATAGCCGCCTGTCGAGATCGTGCTCATGGCGTGGTTGAGCGCATCGAAAGCGGTCATGCCGCCGAGAATATAGGCAAGCGCGCAGAGCAGCGTGAGCAGCAGGTAGACCTCGCCGATGGCGACCGCGATCTGCCCCGGACGCGGCAGCACCTTTTCCGAGCGATCCGAACTCTCGGTACGGAAAAGCTGCATGCCGCCGACGCGCAGGAAGGGCAGAATGGCCACCGCCGTCAGAATGATGCCGACACCGCCGATCCACTGGATGAGCGAACGCCAGAGCAGGATGCCGGGCGGCGTCCGGTCGAGCCCCGTCATCACCGTGGAACCGGTGGTGGTGATGCCGGACATGGCCTCGAAAAAGGCGTCGGTATAGTTCATGTCCACTTCGGAGAAGGCGAAGGGCAGCGCCGAAAAGGCGCTGACCGAGAGCCAGCCGAGCGAAGTGACGATGAAGGTGGCGCGGTGGGTGAGGTCGCGCTCTTCCGTCTGGTTCGCCAGCATCAGCGCGCCGCCGACGAAGCCGGTCACGACGGCGGACGACAGGAAGGCCTGCCAGTCGTTGCTGCGCGCGACGATTTCGGCGAGCACCGGCACCAGCATGACGACCGAAAGGGCGACCAGCAGCGCGCCGATCACCAGACCGACCACCTTGGTGCTGTCGGTTGCTATCCTTGCCCCGGCGCTGTCCATGAAATGCCCCTGTCAGATCCGTCTTGCCCGCATCCACCGAATCGCGGCCCCCGCTGGCCGGAGCCGGAGGTTCGAGATATATAGACATTGAAGGGTCCATGCCATTCCCTCAGGGGCCCCGCCGAACATCCGGCTTCCCGATCCGAGGCCCGGTTCCGGCGCCTTTTCCGTCACGCCTGCCACGAGCGAGTCCCGTCCATGAGCCAGTCTCCCGCCGCCAACTCTTCGAACGCTTCGGAGAGCAAAGTCCTTCTCGACGACCTCCTGCCCCTGACGGCGGGCGCCGTGGACGCGGCGGATGCCCTTTTTGTCAAGGCGAAGGCCTCGGTTTTCGCGAAGGTCGCGAAGGACGGAAAGGTTTCCGCGGCGGCGATCGAGCGCGAGCAGTTCGCGGTGCATGGCCTTGCCTGGCTCGCGACCTATGTGGAGGCGCTGCGCCAGCTTGCCGCCTATGCCGCGCGGATGAAGGAGGAAGGCCGGTTCGGCGAATTCGAGGCGCTGATCGTTCAGGCCGCCTTCGGCGAATATCTCTCGCAGATGGCGGGCGGCATTCCGATGAGCCAGGGCGAGACGGTGCGCATGCGCGATCTGGGCGTGACGCATGAGGAAACGCAGGTGCTCTTCAACGATGCCGTGCGCAAGCTGGTGACGGGCGGCAATACCGCCCCCGTCCGCGCGCGGCTCGCCGAACTCATTGCCGCGAATGCCGGCGCGGCGACCTTCGGCGATACCGGGCTCGAGGAAACCTATGACGCGATCCGCGACCAGATGCGCAAATTCGCCGATGCCGAAGTCGTGCCTCACGCGCATGACTGGCATCTGAAGGACGACTACATTCCGATGGAGGTCGTCGCGCAGATGTCGGAACTCGGCGTCTTCGGGCTGACGATCCCGGAAGAATTCGGCGGGCTCGGCCTCGGCAAGGAATCGATGTGCGTCGTCTCCGAGGAACTGAGCCGCGGCTATATCGGCGTCGGCTCGCTCGGCACACGCTCCGAAATCGCGGCCGAACTCATTCTCGGCGGCGGCACGGACGAGCAGAAGAACAAGTGGCTGCCGAAGATCGCGAGCGGCGAAACGCTGCCCACCGCCGTGTTCACGGAACCCAATACCGGCTCCGACCTTGCAAGCCTGCGCACGCGGGGGCGGCGCGACGGCGACGTCTACAAGGTGAACGGCAACAAGACATGGATCACGCATGCGGCACGCGCGGACGTGATGACGCTGCTCTGCCGCACCAATGACGAGCCGGGCTACAAGGGCCTTTCGATGCTGCTCGCCGAAAAGCCCCGTGGCGGCGACAACGAACCCTTCCCGGCAAAGGGCATGTCGGGCGGCGAGATCGAGGTGCTCGGTTATCGCGGCATGAAGGAATTCGAGATCGGTTTCGACGATTTCGAGGTGAAGGCGGAAAACCTGCTCGGCGGCGAGGAAGGCCAGGGCTTCAAGCAGCTCATGCAGACCTTCGAGAGCGCGCGCATCCAGACGGCGGCGCGCGCCGTCGGCGTCGCGCAATGCGCGCTGGAACTGGGCCTGCGTTACGCACAGGAGCGCGTGCAGTTCGGCAAGCCGATCTACACATTCCCGCGCGTCTTCGGAAAGCTCGTCATGATGGCGGTCGAGATCATGGTGGCGCGCCAGATCACTTATTTCGCCGCGCGCGAAAAGGATGGCGGCCGGCGCTGCGACCTCGAGGCAGGCATGGCGAAGCTGCTGGCCGCGCGCGTCGCCTGGGCAGCGGCGGACAACGCGCTGCAGATCCATGGCGGCAACGGCTTCGCGCTCGAATATCCGGTGAGCCGCGTGCTCTGCGATGCGCGCATCCTCAATATTTTCGAAGGCGCGGCGGAAATCCAGGCGCAGGTGATCGCCCGCCGCCTGCTCGAAGGCGGCAATTGATGAAAATGCACCTGCTCGAAGGAGGGAACTGAGAGATGACGGAATTTTTCGCCTGGGCCGGCCCCCTCGCGATGGTGGCGGTCCTGATCGTCCTGATGCTCGGCCTGTGGAACATGATGCGGGGCGGTTCTGCGAGCCGTTCGCAAACCTTGATGCGCTGGCGCGTGGCGCTCCAGTTCGTCGCCATTGCCGTCATCATGACGGGGCTCTATCTGAGCACCATGTGAACCCGATCCGGACCCGGGCGTTCACCAACGGAACTGTTATCGCAAAATTGAGAAACCCTCTGTAAAGTATGGACAACATCTGGAAAGATTTCGAGCAAGGGGGATCCATCGTGTTTCTGAAGCGTTTTGCACTCACCACTCTCGCGGCGGCACCGTTTTTTTGTACCTCGATGCCGGCCAGTGCCGAGGGGATGCTGACCGAGCTGCGCATCGGCGTGCTCGACCATGACAGCGACCTTCTTCGCGAGCGTCATGAGACGAGCGACCCGGACATCAATCTGGAAGCCCGCTTCGCATCGCCGGACTTCCTGTCCTGGGCCTACTCGCCGAACCCGCTGATCGGCGCCAACATCAACACCGGCGACGGCACAAGCCTCGCCTATGCGGGCCTTGGCTGGACGTTCTTCCTGACCGACGGGATTTTCACCGATTTCACCTTTGGCGGCGCGATCCATGACGGCGAGACGAACGGGCCCAGCGCCGACAGCCGCCAGTATGGCTGCCGCCTCGCTTTCCATGAAAGCTTCTCGCTCGGCTACAGCTTCGACGGCCACAACGCCATCATGCTGGGCATCGACCATATGTCCAATGCCTCGCTTTGCGACAAGAATGACGGGTTGACGAATCTCGGCATCCGCTACGCCTACAGGTTCTGAAATCCCGGAAATCCGGGCCTTGAGAAGCGGGCGCCGCAACCATGCGGCGCCCGTTTTTGTTGTTCTTGCGGGAAGGGCGGGCCTTATGATGCCACCTGCCCTATATCCCCGCGCATGGGCCCTCGAACAGGGCCGGCGCCGACAGGAGGCCGCCCATGACCGGACAGGAAATTTCCGCCGCCGAACTCCCGAAGGACCATGTCACCATTTCGGGCCGCGGCATGACCTTCAGCGAGATGGGCGAGGGCGATCCGATCGTCTTCCTGCATGGCAACCCGACCTCCTCCTATCTCTGGCGGAACGTCATGCCTCATCTGAAAGACCAGGGGCGCTGCATCGCGCCGGACCTGATCGGCATGGGCGACAGCGACAAGCTCGAGCCTTCGGGACCGGCGCGCTACACCTTCCGCGAACACCGCCGTTTTCTCGATGCCTTTCTGGAAGCGGTCGGCGCGACGAAGAACGTGACGCTCGTCATCCATGACTGGGGTTCGGCACTCGGCTTCGACTGGGCGAACCGGAACCGGCAGTCGGTGGAAGGCATCGCCTATATGGAGGGGATCGTGCGCCCCCTCGAATGGGACGAGTGGAACGAGGATGCGCGCGGCATCTTCGAAGGGCTGCGCTCCGAGGCGGGCGAGGAGATGATCCTCGAGAAGAACCTTTTCATCGAGGCGATATTGCCGGGCTCGATCCTCAGGAAGCTCACCGAGGAGGAGATGGCGGTCTATCGCCGCCCCTTCATCGACGAGGGCGAGGACCGGCGGCCGACCCTGACCTGGCCGCGCCAGATCCCGCTCGGCGGCGAGCCGGAAGACGTGGTGGACATCGTCCGGTCCTATGCGGACTGGATGGCCGCGAACGATCTGCCGAAGCTCTTCGTCAATGCCGACCCTGGCGCCATCCTGACGGGCGCGCAGCGCGAATTCTGCCGGAGCTGGAAGAACCAGACGGAGGTGACGGTGAAGGGCAGCCACTTCATCCAGGAGGACAGCCCCCACGAGATCGGCGAGGCGATCGCCAAATGGCGCCGGTCCTGGAGGAAATAGCGCTTCCTCTCGTGTCATCTCACCGTAATGTTGTCCTGACAGCGTGATCCGCCCAACTTGATTCACACAGCGCGACGGGCGACTCTCGCACGATGCACACCCACAGAGAGACCAGCACATGAAAGAGACCGCTTCCGTCAATTCGGGCTTCGGCACGCGGCTGAAGACCCTGCACTGGGCCATTACCGTGCTCGTGCTCATCATGCTTTACGGCGGCTTCACATTGAGCCGCGAGACGGCAACGCTGCATTTCGGCACCGGCCTCGTGGTCCTCGTGCTCATGGTGATCTGGCTTGCCGTGCGGCGCGGAAGCGCCCGGCCCGCCTACACGCCGATGCCGCGCTGGCAGGAAATTGCCGCGAAGGCGACGCATCATGGTCTCTATGCGACGGTGACGTTGCAGCCGATATTCGGCCTGCTGCTGGTCACGACGTCGAAGAACGAACCCGTGGCCTATGGCGTGATCCCGCTCAAGATCGCGCGCAACGACATGCTGCACGAGATCGGCGAGTGGCTGCACGCCGTCAACGCCTACGCGATTGTCGCGCTCGTCTCGCTTCATATTCTTGCCGTTCTCTATCATCAGATTATTCTGAAGGATAATCTTGTGAAGCGGATGCTGCCTTTCGCGAAGGTCTGACGGAGTCCCGATGGTCACCCTCAACAAGATCTACACAAAGAGCGGCGACAAGGGCACGACGGCGCTTGCGACCGGCGAGCGCGTGGCGAAACACGCGCTCCGCATCGAAAGCTACGGCACGGTGGACGAGACCAATTCCGTCATCGGCATCGTGCGGCTCCATACGGGGAGCATGCTGAAACTCGACGCCATGCTTGCCCGCATCCAGAACGAGCTTTTCGACCTCGGCGCCGATCTCGCGACGCCCGAAAAGGACGAAAAGCTCGACTGGGAGCCGCTCCGCATCCTCGAGGCGCAGGTGACCCGCCTCGAGAGCGAGATCGACGAGATGAATGCGGCGCTCGAGCCGCTCCGCTCCTTCGTGCTGCCGGGCGGAACCCCGTCCGCGGCCTATCTGCACCTTGCCCGCACCGTCTGCCGCCGTGCCGAGCGGCAGGTGACGGCGCTCATGGAGGGGCCGCATGAGCGGGTGAACGAGGCGGCGCTGCGTTATCTGAACCGCCTCTCCGACTTCCTTTTCGTTGCCGCCCGCTACGCCAATCTGGGCGAGGACGGGAACGGCCCCGGCGACGTGATGTGGGTGCCGGGCGCGACGCGCTAGGCCCCTCCCCTATTCGTTGACAGGGGCGGACGGGGCCTCTAGGTTCCCGCACCGCAACAGCAGCTTTGTGGCACCGGGCGCGTTTGGCCTCGTTTTGCGCGAGAAACAGCCGTTTTCAAGGCAACCAGCCGCCCAGACCTACACCAAGACCGGCGCCGAGGTTTCCGAGAGGCCGGGGGCAGTTTCACCCCGTTTCTCGCCGCCAAGGCAAGCGCTCAGGAGTCCGCCTCGATGAAAGTCCTCGTACCGATCAAGCGAGTGGTCGACTACAACGTGAAAATCCGAGTGAAGTCGGATGGCAGCGGCGTCGATCTCGCCAACGTCAAGATGTCCATGAACCCCTTCGACGAAATCGCCGTCGAAGAAGCGGTTCGCCTGAAGGAAGCGGGTACGGCGACCGAAGTCGTCGTCGTCTCCATCGGCGTCCAGCAGACCAGCGAAACGATCCGCACCGCGCTCGCCATGGGCGCCGACCGCGGCATTCTCGTGAAGACCGATGAGACGGTCGAACCGCTCAACGTCGCCAAGATCCTGAAGGGCGTGGCGGAAGCCGAGAAGCCCGACCTCATCATCCTCGGCAAGCAGGCGATCGACGACGATTGCAACCAGACGGGCCAGATGCTTTCGGCGCTGCTCGGCTGGTCGCAGGGCACCTTCGCCTCGAAGGTCGAGATCGCCGGCGACACGCTGAACCTGAAGCGCGAGGTCGATGGCGGCCTGCAGACGCTGAAGCTGAAGATGCCGGCCGTGATCACGACCGACCTCCGCCTCAACGAGCCGCGCTACGCCTCGCTCCCGAACATCATGAAGGCGAAGAAGAAGCCGATCGACGAAAAGACGCCGGGCGATTTCGGCGTCGACGTCAAGGCCCGCCTCGAAGTCGTGAAGGTGACCGAGCCGCCGCAGCGCTCCGCCGGTATCAAGGTTGAATCGGCTGCCGAACTCGTGTCGAAGCTCAAGGAAGCGGGAGTGATCGGATGACCACGCTTGTTATTGCAGACCATAACAACAAGGCGCTGAACGACGCGACCGCGAAGACGGTAACCGCCGCTGCGAAGCTCGGCGGCGATGTCCACGTTCTCGTGATCGGCCAGGGCTGCGACGCAGTGGCCGAAGCCGCCGCGAAGCTCGACGGCGTGAAGAAGGTTCTGGTGGCCGACGATGCGCTCTACGCGCATCCGGTTGCCGAGCCGCTCTCCGCGCTCGTCGTGAGCCTGGCGGGCAGCTATGACGCGATCGTGACGGCCGCGACCACCGTGGGCAAGAACTTCATGCCGCGCGTCGCCGCCCTTCTCGACGTGGCGCAGGTTTCGGAAATCACCGCCGTTCACGGCGCCGACACGTTCGAGCGTCCGATCTATGCCGGCAACGCCATCCAGACCGTGAAGTCGACCGACGCGAAGAAGGTCATCACGGTCCGCACCACCGCCTTCCCGGCGGCAGGTCAGGGCGGTTCGGCCACGATCGAGAAGATCGGTGCGGCCGAAAACCCCGGTCTCTCCGAATTCGTCAGCGAAGAGCTGACGAAGTCCGACCGTCCGGAACTCGCCTCCGCCAAGATCATCATCTCCGGTGGCCGCGGCATGCAGAACGGCGAGAACTTCGCCATGCTCGAAAAGATCGCCGACAAGCTCGGCGCCGGCGTCGGCGCCTCGCGCGCCGCGGTCGATGCGGGCTTCGTGCCGAACGACTACCAGGTCGGCCAGACCGGCAAGGTGGTCGCGCCCGAGCTTTACATCGCGGTCGGCATTTCCGGCGCGATCCAGCATCTGGCGGGCATGAAGGACAGCAAGGTCATCGTCGCGATCAACAAGGACGAAGAGGCGCCGATCTTCCAGGTCGCCGACTACGGCCTCGTGGCCGACCTCTTCAAGGCGGTGCCGGAGCTCGAAGAAGAGCTCGGCAAGGCCGGTCTCTGATCGAAGCCGCCACAATGGCCGAAAATCGAAGCGCTGCCGGGCAACCGGCGGCGCTTTTTCTTTACGCTGCAAGCCTTCCGCGCCATTCTTGGCACCATTCAGCAACCGCCTGTTTCGCGGGCGAAGGGGTTCCCCACGGGAGCCGGAAAGCCACGGGTTTCGAGTTATGAAGTTTCGCAAGGTAGGCGTGATCGGCGCTGGCCAGATGGGCAACGGTATCGCGCATGTCTGCGCGCTGGCAGGCTACGAGGTCGCGCTTTACGACGTTTCGCACGACCGCATCGAAGCCGGGCTCGCGACCATCGACGGCAACATGTCCCGGCAGGTCTCGAGCGAACGCATCACCGTCGAGCAGCGCGATGCGGCACTCGAACGGCTCAATGGCGCGCAAAGCATGGAAAGCTTCGACGACGCCGACATCGTGATCGAGTCGGCGACCGAGAACGAAGAAGTGAAGCGCAAGATCTTCGCCGAACTTTGCCCTCACCTGCGCGAGGACGCGCTGATCGCGACCAACACCTCCTCGATCTCGATTACGCGGCTTGCCGCCTCGACCGACCGGCCCGAACGCTTCATGGGCATGCACTTCATGAATCCGGTACCGGTGATGGAACTCGTCGAGCTGGTGCGCGGCATCGCGACCGACGACACGACCTTCAACCTGATCCAGGGCTTCGCCGGATCGCTGGGCAAGAAGGTGGCGAATGCCGAAGACTTCCCGGCCTTCATCGTGAACCGCATCCTGCTGCCGATGATCAACGAAGCGGTCTATACGCTTTACGAGGGCGTGGGCTCGGTCGAAAGCATCGACAAGGCGATGAAGCTCGGCGCGAACCATCCGATGGGGCCGCTGCAGCTTGCCGACTTCATCGGCCTCGATACCTGTCTGTCGATCATGCAGGTGCTCTATGACGGGCTCGCGGATTCCAAATACCGGCCCTGCCCGCTGCTCGTGAAATATGTCGAGGCGGGCTGGCTCGGCCGCAAGACGCAGCGCGGCTTCTACGACTATCGCGGCGAGAAGCCCGTTCCCACCCGCTAGGGCCCACGCGCCAAGCCCCGGCGGCAGACCGGAAGCGTTTCGCCCCAGAAACGAGTTGCTGGCGAAACATTAACCCCGGCCATGCAAGATGCCTTTCAAATGCACCTTGAAGTGCATGCGAAGGGACGGAAATGGGCAACAGTTTCGAGCGCGGCGAACGCGCACGGAAGATCACCAACGAACCGGAATTCATCGACGCGCCCGATCACCCCTCGGTGCGCGAACTCGCGGCCTATTTCGAGCGCAAGCGCGGCAGCCGCGAATTGATGGACCGCGCGGATATCGACCCGGTCGAGATCGCGCGCTTCATGCCGAACATGATCATTACCGAGGCTGTCGACGGCGGCAGGGATTTCCGCACGCGGCTCTTCGGCACGGCGCTTGTCGAGCTTCTGGGCGAGGAACGGACGGGCAAGCTTCTCTCGGAATTCGCGGAGGAGAGCGCCGCCTATTCCAGCCGCAACCCGGGTTCGGTGCAGCAGCGCTGGACCTACATCACGCAGAAAGCGTTTTTCGGCCGCAAGCCCGTCTTCGTGAAAGTGCCCTTCGCGGCCTCGGAGCGCCTGTATCTCATCGGGCACTGCCTCTCGGTCCCGATGACGGCGGGCGGCAGCGAACCCGTCCAGGTCATCGGCGCCATGTTCGTGGCAAGGGCGGATCAGTCCGGCGGATAATTGACGGGCGTCCCGAGAGGCGTATCCTGCCCGGCTTCGCGACAAGCGAAGCGCCTGGGGAGGAGCTTCGCCATGTCCGCAACACCATCGAACGATCCCATTACCGCAAATCTCGCACGCTGGGAGGAGCAGGTCGGCATTCATGTCGGCTCGGACTTCTACCGCGTGAAGGAATTCCTTGCGGGCGAGACGAGCCTCGATCCGCTGATCCTCGACGAACTGGGCGACGTGGCGGGGAAGCGGCTGCTTCACCTGCAATGCCATTTCGGCCTCGACACGCTGTCGCTCGCACGCAAGGGGGCGGCCGTGACAGGGCTCGATTTTTCACCGAAGGCCATTGCGGCGGCGGAGGCGCTCGCGGCACAAGCGAAGCTGCCGGCGCGCTTCATCTGCGCGAGGGTGGACGAAGCGGCGCAGAGAGCCGGCACCGGCTACGACATGGTCTTTGCGAGCTGGGGCGTTCTCATGTGGCTGCCGGACTTGCGCATCTGGGCGAAAAACATCGCCGACTGCCTCAAACCCGGCGGCACCTTCTATCTCGCGGAAGGCCATCCGATGCTTTGGATTTTCGACGACGAGGCGGAGACGGCGGACGGCAACTACCATGCGGTGCGCCCCTATTTTCTCGAGGGGCCACAGCGATGGGAGAACGCGCATGATTATGCCGAGCCGTCGGTTTCACTCACACATCTCGAAAGCCACGAATGGCAGCACACGCTGGGCGAGGTGGTGACGGCGCTGGCCGAGGCCGGGCTTCGGATCGACTTTCTCCACGAACATGACCGGCTCGTCTGGCAGGGGCTTCCCTGCCTCGTGAGAGAGGGCCGTTATTTTGTGGCCCCGGAAGGAGGCCCGCGCCTGCCGCTCAGCTATTCGGTGCGGGCGCGTAAAGCCTGAGGGCCTCCTCGATGAAGGCCTTGGCATCCTCGCTCGCCCAGGGCGCGGGGCCGACCATGCGGCCGATTTCCTCGCCCTGCGGAGAGATGAGGAGCGTCGTGGGCAGCCCGAAGGCGCCGAGCGTGAAATTGGCCCTGGCCGCCGGGTCGATATAGAAGCCGAGGCTCTTTGCCCCGACTTTTTCGAGGAAATCGCGGGCGAGAGCCTGCCCCTCCCGGTCTACGCTGATCGCGACGACCTCGAAACGGTCGCTGCCGAGCTCTGCCTGAAGCCGGTCGAGCTCGGGCATTTCCTCGCGGCAGGGGCCGCACCAGGTGGCCCAAAGGTTGAGAAGGACGAGCTTCCCCCGGAAATGGCCGAGGTCGAGCTTCTCACCGGAAGCGCCCTCGAAGGCGAAATCCGGCACCGGCACGGGCGTGGGTCTGGGCTTGAAATTGGCGACCTCGCCGCGCGCCGCGGCATCGAGGGCGGCCGAGGCCGCGCTGGCAGGCGCCCCGTCCGGGTTGCCGCCCCCCTGTCCGATCAAGTATACCGCCCCGGCGATCAAAAACGCCAAGGCGGCCAGAACGGCAATTGTCTTCGGCTTCAGCACATCCATTCGATACTCTTCTACCGTTTCAGTTTCGGGCCGGACGCCGCACCGGAAGATGGCCCCGGAGAACAACATGAGCAACAAGATGTGGGGCGGCCGCTTCGGCGAGGGCCCCGACCGGATCATGGAGGAGATCAACGCCTCCATCGGCTTCGACCAGCGCTTCTTCGCCCAGGACATCGAGGGCTCGAAGGCGCATGCGGCCATGTTGGCGGAAACGGGAATTATCTCAAAGGCGGATGCCGATCAAATTATCGCGGGTCTCGACGCGGTGCTGGCCGAAATCGAGGGGGACAAGTTCGAATTCCGCCGCGACCTCGAAGACATCCACATGAATGTGGAAGCGCGGCTTGCCGACCTCATCGGCGCGGCGGCGGGAAGGCTCCACACCGCCCGCTCGCGCAACGACCAGGTGGCGACCGACTTCAAGCTCTATATCCGCGATACGATCGATCATCTCGACGGCCAGCTCCGCGACTTGCAGGAAGCGCTGCTGACGCGCGCCGAAGAGCACGCCGCCACCATCATGCCGGGTTTCACCCATCTCCAGACGGCGCAGCCCGTGACCTTCGGGCATCATTGCCTGGCTTACGTCGAGATGGCGGCGCGGGACCGGGGACGGCTTGCCGATGCGAGGAAGCGCCTCAACGAATGTCCGCTGGGCGCGGCAGCGCTCGCCGGCACCTCGTTTCCCATCGACCGCAAGAAGACGGCGAAGGCGCTGCGCTTCGACGCGCCCACGCGCAATTCGCTCGACAGCGTATCCGACCGCGACTTCGTGCTCGAAACGCTCGCCGCCGCCTCGATCGCGGCAACGCATCTGACACGGCTCGCCGAGGAGATCGTGATCTGGTCGACGCCGGGCTTCGACTTCGTGCGCCTGCCGGACAGCTTCACCACCGGCTCCTCGATCATGCCGCAGAAACGCAACCCCGACGCCGCCGAACTCGTGCGTGCGAAGGCGGGCCGCGTGATCGGCGCACTGACCTCGCTCCTCATCGTGATGAAGGGCCTGCCGCTCGCCTATTCGAAGGACATGCAGGAAGACAAGGAGGCGGCTTTCGATGCGCTCGACGCGCTGTCGCTGTCGCTTGCCGCGATGACCGGCATGGTGAGGACGCTCACCGTCAACGAAAAGGCGATGCGGGCGGCGGCATCGCGCGGCTTCTCGACGGCGACGGATCTGGCCGACTGGCTGGTGCGGACCTTGAACCTCCCCTTCCGGCAGGCCCATCACGTGACGGGCGCGCTGGTGGCAAAGGCCGAGAAGAAGGGCGTCGACCTCGACGGGCTTTCGCTCGACGACATGCACGAGGTGGAGCCGGGCATCACGGATGAGGTATATTCCGTGCTCGGCGTCGACAATTCGGTGGCGAGCCGGACGAGCTTCGGCGGCACATCGCCGGAGAATGTGCGCGCCGCAGCCAAATGGTGGCGCGAGGAACTCGGTCGCGAAAGCAGCCGGCAAGCGGGGAAAAGCGAATGAACCAACGCACGATCATGACGGCGCTGCTCGGCCTCGCGCTTGCCGCGACGCTGTCGGCCTGCGGGCGCAAGGGCGACCTCGAGCTGCCCGAAGGCGCCAAACCGCAGCCGCAGGCCGCAAGCCGCGGGCCCTCGCTCGAGGAAGTGCTGGGCAACAACCCGCCTGTCGACGCCGAACCGCTCGACGAGGAAATGGACGATATCGCACCGCGCCGCCGCGCCTCCGACTACTGACGCGAGCCTCGCAAAGCGCGCGCACCGGAAACCGACATGCACCACTTCGATTATCGCGGCGGCGTTCTCCACGCCGAGGACGTCGCGATCCCCGACATTGCCGCGGCGATCGGCACGCCCTTCTATTGCTATTCGAGCGCGACGCTGGAGCGGCATTACCGCGTTTTCGCGGATGCCTTCACGGGCCAGCCCGCACGCGTCTGCTATTCGGTGAAGGCAAATTCGAACCTCGCCGTCGTGGCGACGCTGGCGCGGCAGGGCGCGGGCGCGGACGTCGTTTCGGAAGGCGAACTCCGCCGCGCGCTCGCGGCCGGCATTCCCGCGGCGAAGATCGTCTTTTCGGGTGTCGGCAAGACGGAAAGCGAAATGAGCTTCGCGCTCGAAACGGGGATCGACCAGTTCAACGTCGAATCCGAACCCGAACTCGAACTCCTCTCGCAGCTTGCATCGGCCCGCGGCCTGACCGCGCGCGTCGCGATCCGCGTGAACCCCGATGTCGACGCAAAGACGCATGAAAAGATCGCGACCGGCAAGGCCGAGAACAAGTTCGGCATCTCCTGGCAGCGCGCACCATCCGTCTATGATCGTGCACGGGAGCTGCCCGGCATCGAGGCGAGCGGCATCGACGTTCATATCGGCAGCCAGTTGACCGACCTCGCACCTTTCGGAGCAGCCTTCAGCCGCGTCGCGGCAATGGTCGAGGAACTGCGCGCGCGCGGCCACGACATCCGTCACATCGATCTCGGCGGCGGCCTCGGCATTCCCTATCGCGGCGACAACGACGTGCCGCCGCACCCGGACGAATACGCCGCCATGGTGAAGCGGACGATGGGCCATCTCGGCTGCTCGCTCACCTTCGAGCCGGGCCGCCTCATCGCGGGCAATGCGGGCATTCTCGTCTCGCGCGTGATCTATGAAAAGCGCGGCGACGGCCGCAACTTCCTCATCCTCGACGCGGCGATGAACGATCTCATTCGCCCGACGCTCTACGACGCCTGGCACGAGATCAAGGCGGTCGCCGAGCCCCGCGACGGCGCCGAGACCACGCTCTACGACGTGGTGGGACCGGTCTGCGAAACGGGCGATTTCTTCGCCAAGGGCCGAGAGCTTCCGCGGCTGAAGAGCGGCGACCTCGTTGCCATCATGTCGGCCGGCGCCTATGGCGCCGTGCAGGCCTCGACCTACAACACGAGGCCCCTCGTCCCCGAAGTCATGGTGCGGGGCGATGTTTTCGCCGAAGTCCGCGCGCGCCCCAGTTATGACGCAATGCTGAAACAGGATATCATCCCGTCCTGGCTTGATTAGGCACGGCCCCAGAGCCCGGAGCAGCGTGCAGCAATTGAGGGCAGAAGGCTTGACCGGCCCGGGAGACGATACACCGGCAGGAAGACGGGAGAACCCGCGCGGCACGAAACTGCCGCCGCGCGTCGAACGGCGCGTGCGCATCTCGCGCGCGCTTCTCTTCTGGGAAGAACTCCTGCCCGCGATCTGGCCTGCCGCCGCCATTGCCGGGCTCTTCGCGGCGCTCGCTCTTTTCGGCCTCTTTGCGAACCTGCCGCTGCCGCTCCACTGGGCGCTGCTTGCGGGCACGGGCGCGCTCATCGTCTGGCTGCTGTGGCAGGGCTTTCGCGGCTTCAGCTGGCCGGGCCGCGACGAGGCGCTGCGCCATCTCGAAAGATCCTCCGGCCTCGCCCATGCGCCGCTGTCGGCCTATGAGGATGTGGCAGCCGAGAACACCGGCGATCCGGCGCTCTGGGCGGCGCATCGCCGCTGGGTATCGGAACGGATGGCGAGGCTGCGGATCGGCCTGCCCCTGTCCGTCCTTGCGCTGCGCGATCCCTATGCGTTGCGGGCGGCCGTGGCGCTCCTTCTGGTCGTCGGCATCGCGGGAACGGGCGCGGGCCGCCTCGACCGGCTGAGCGATGCGCTGCTTCCGGGCGCGGCAGGTGCGCGCATGGCCAACATCGAAGCCTGGATCACGCCGCCCGGCTATACCGGAAAGCCGCCGCTCTATCTCGAGCGCAAGACCGAGGGAACGGCCGAACACGCGAATGTCGAAGCGCCTGAAGGAAGCAGGCTGTCGATCCGCGTCCACGGTTTGAAGAACCCGCCCGTTCTCGAGAGCCATGGAGGCGGGCGCAAGCCGCCGCAACCGCTCGAAACCGTGAGCGCCGACAATTATTCGATCGATGCAACGCTCGAAGAGACGGCGGAGATGGCACTGACGGAAGGCGGGCGCATGATCCGCGCCTGGACCATCGGCGTGACGCCGGACGAGAACCCCGAGATCGCATTGACGAAGCCGATTTCGCGCGCCGCCTCCGGTGCGCTCCGTTTCAACTACCGCGTGAAGGACGATTACGGTGTTGCCGGCGCCGAAGCGCTGATCGCGCTCGACCGGACGGGCCTGCCGGCGCAGGACCCTGCCATCGATGTGCCGCAGCCCCGCGTGACGGCACCCGATGTGCGCCTCAGCCTTCCGGGCAGCCGACCCCGCGATGGCGAGGGAGAAACCTTCGCCGAACTCACCGCGCATCCATGGGCGGGGCTTGCCGTGACGATCACGCTGGTTGCGGCCGACGACCTGAAGCAGCAGGGGGAAGCCGAACCCGTCTCGATGATCCTGCCCGCGCGCGAGTTCACAGACCCGCTCGCCCGCGCCATCGTCGAACAGCGCCGCCGCCTCGCGCTCGATCCGCGTTCGGGGGCAAGCGTTGCGCGCTTCATCGACAATTTCACCCAGGACGCCGACCGCTATATCGAGGACAAGGTGGTCTATCTCTCGCTCCGCGCGGCCTATTGGCGCTTGACGGAGGCGACACGCGACACCGACCTCACGGGCATTTTCGATCTGCTCTGGTCCGTTGCGCTGCGCATCGAGGACGGCGACCTCTCGCTTGCCGAGGGCGATCTGCGCGACGCGCGCAAGGCGCTCGCCGACGCCTTGGCCAAGGGCGCCGGCAATGAAGAAATCGACCGGCTGATGGAGGCGCTGAAGGACGCCTTCAGCCGCTACATGGAAGCGGTCGCCAAGTTGCAGCCCGCCGAGGATACGCTGCTGCTGAGCGAGTTTCCCGACAGCGAAGCGCAGACCATCGAACGCGGCGAACTCGAAGCCATGATGGAGGCGATCGGCGAACTTGCGCAGAGCGGCGCGCGCGAACAGGCGCAGGCGATGCTCGACCGGCTCCAGTCGATCCTGGAGAACCTGCAGATGCCGGGCGAACACGGCCCGACGCCCCCCGGCGACAAGGCAATGGCGCAGGCCATCGACGATCTCGGCCAGATGATCGGCAAGCAGCGCGACCTGATGGACCGCACCTTCCGCGAACTTGAACTTCTGCGTCTCGACCCGGAGGCCGGCAAGAAGCTCGGCCTCGACACCGGCGAAGACCCGCTTGAAGAGCTTTCCGAAGAACAGGAGAAGCTCAAGGAGGAGTTCGACAAGATCCTCAGCCTGCTGAAGGAAAAAGGAGCCGAACCGCCCGAGGCGCTTCTCGAAGCCGGCCAGGCAATGGAGGATGCGAAGGACCGGCTCCTTGCCGGCCGCGCGGATCGCGCCACCGGTTCGCAGGGGCAAGCGATCCAGAGCATGCAGAAGGGTGCACAGGCGCTCGCCGACAAGCTGATGCAGAACGGCACCGCAAAGGGCTCGGCGCAAAGCTCGTCGGGAAAGGATCCCTTCGGACGGCCCACGCGTGGAAGCCCGTCAGACAGGAACAGCACAGCCGTTCCCGACCAGATCGACACGCAGCGCGCGCAGCGGATTTTGAAGGAGTTGCGGGAGCGTGCGATGGAACTCGGCCGCCCGCAGATCGAGCTCGACTATCTCGACCGGCTGCTGAAACGGTTTTAGGAACCTGTCTGCAGGCCCTTGAGTCCCGAACCGTTATGGCCTGCTTTATGCGGGTCATGACGGCCTTTTAGATACCTCGACGGAAAATCTACTCATCGAAAAAATACTTCATGCACCTTCGAGCACGGCCTGAATGCGCGTGACGAGTTCGTCGAGCGTGAAAGGCTTGAGCAGAATATCGTGGATGATGGCGTCGAGCCCATGCGCGCGTTCGCGCTGGTCGGAGTAACCCGTCATCAGCATGATCCGGAGCGAGGGCGCATCGCGCGCGGCAAGAAGCGCGAGAGATACACCGTCCATCACCGGCATCAGAATATCCGTCAGCAGAAGATCGTGCGGCCGCCCCGCCTGCCGCGCTTGCGCCAGCGCTTCGAGCGCCTCGCTGCCATCGCCCACGCTTCCGACCTCGTGGCCGGCGCCCTGAAGGGCCCGCGTTATGAAGCTGCGAACGGAGGGTTCGTCTTCGGCGACGAGAATGCGTGCCATGCCATCACCGCTCGATATAGCCGACGAAAGGAAGCTGCCTGTAGGCATGGGCGACATCCATGCCATAGCCGACGACGAAACGGTCCGGGCATTCGAAGCCCACGAAATCCGCCTTCGCATCGACGGCAAGCTTGCCCGGCTTGTCGAGGAGCACGCAGGTCATGACCCGCTGCGCGCCGCGCGCGGCCATGAGGTCTTTCGCGAAGGCGAGCGTGCGCCCCGATTCGAGAATGTCGTCGACGATGAGGACGTCGCGGCCGGCAATCGCGGCTTCCGTGTCGCGCACGATGGTGACTTCGCCGAGCGAGCGCGTGCCCTTGCCGTAGCTCGACAGCGTGATGAAATCCATATCGGGTTCCGCGCCCGCCTCGTGCAGCGCGCGCAGAAGATCGGCGGCGAAAATGAAACTGCCCTTGAGGATCGGCACGATGAGCGGCTCTGGCCCGATGGCGCGCACGATATCGGCGGCGAGTGCGCGGACGCGCACCTCGATCTCTTTTGCCGAGTAGAGCACCGAAATCTGGGCGCCCCTCGGCGCGAGCCTGCTCATTTCTATTCCGCAGCCGCAGCGGGCGGCGCATCCGGCAGGTCGACCGGCACGTCGCCGGACGGGGTATCGGGCAAAGGTTCTGCCTCCTCTTCCGGCGCGTCCACAGGCTCGGCGGAAGCGAGATCGGCCCCTTGCGCGAAACGGATTTCGATGTCGCGCGCCTCGGGCGGCGGGCTCGACAGCCGCGTGACGAAGGAAGCCGCCTCATCCGGCGGCAGGACACGTTCGGAAAGCGCGAAGGTCCAGTGATAGAGTTCCTTCTGCGTCTCATCGAGAAGACCAACGCGAAGCCGCGGCAGCGCAACGCTCTTGCCCGCGACATTCACCACCTCGCCTTTCACGGCGAGCACAGGCAGACCGCCTTCGGTCTGCCGTTCATAGGCGACGTTGCGGAATTCGAGACCGCGCAGATTGATCTCCTCGCCCGCCGCCGCGTAGAGCTTCGTCGTTGCCGGCCAGTAGGCCGCAACCTCGTTTCGATAGATCCAGCCGCCGGCAAGCGTCCCGGCAAGGAAAAGACAGAGAACCGCCCATCCCGCCGCACTCAGCATCCGGCCACGGCGCATGTTCGCCGCGCGGCGAACCTCC
The DNA here is from genome assembly GCF_045863935.1 of Parvibaculum sp. GTDB lineage: Bacteria > Pseudomonadota > Alphaproteobacteria > Parvibaculales > Parvibaculaceae > Parvibaculum. Next base: position 75,945 of record NZ_BTVP01000006.1, read on the forward strand.
GCCCGGAAGCGGTTGCCGATATCGGCAACCTTCCCCGTCTTCGCCGCTGGAGCGGCGGGCGCCGGCGTTTCGGCATCGGCGAAGACGACATCGTCCTCTTCGGCGGGCGTGGCGGCGGGTTTTGCCGGTTCCGCCGGAGCGGACGGCTTTTCGCCGAAGATCTTCTTGCGGATGGGCGTGATCGTCGCGGCGGCGGGCTCTTCCCCGGAAGGCGGCGGCATGTCGCCCGCGCTCTCGGAGGGCGGCGACTGATGCCAGCTATGACCGCATTTCGCGCAGCGGACCTTGCGGCCCGACGGCGCGAAGGACGCGGCATCGACCGGGTAGCGCGCGGAGCAGGACGGACAGTGAATGATCATCCGGGGCAAAAGTCTCAAACGGGACGCGAAAAAAGCTCCTCTCCCGAGGCCCCTGGAAAGGGGTGCGCGGGCGAAGCTCCGACTGAGCCTATTGAAAGATCGCGCATGGTTAAAGGCGCGTTAAGATATCGCGGTCATCCGCCCTTTTTTCGCGGAAAAGTGCGGGTTCCGCAAGGCAGCGCCTGCATCGGACGGGGCGTTCCATGATACCGTCGAGCCATGATTCGCTTTGAGAATGTGGGCATGCGCTACGGCATGGGACCGGAGGTGCTGCGCGATGTGAGTTTCCACCTCGCGCCGGCCTCCTTCCACTTTCTGACGGGCCCTTCGGGCGCGGGCAAAACCTCGCTGCTGAAGCTCATGTTTCTCGCGACAAGACCCTCGCGCGGCCTCATCACCATGTTCGGCCAGGACATCGCAACTCTGCCGCGCGCGGAGCTGCCGCCGCTCAGGCGGCGGATCGGCGTCGTCTTCCAGGAATTCCGCCTGCTCGACCACCTGACGACCTATGAGAACGTGGCGCTGCCGCTGAAAATTCAGGGAAAGCGCGAAAAGGACTACCGCGCCGATGTGGAAGAGCTTCTCGCCTGGGTGGGGCTCGGCGACCGCATGAATGCGACGCCGCCGACGCTTTCGGGCGGCGAGAAGCAGCGCGCCGCGATCGCGCGCGCCGTGGTCGCGCAGCCCGAAGTGCTGCTCGCCGACGAGCCGACCGGCAATGTGGACCCCGAGATGGGCCAGCGCCTGCTCCGGCTTTTCGTGGAACTGAACCGGCTCGGCACCAGCGTGCTGATCGCGACGCATGACCGCGCGCTGGTCGAGAGCGCGGGGGCGCCCGAACTCGTGCTCAGGGACGGGAGGCTCACCATCCGTGGCTGATCCGCTCAGAAGCGCCGACAAGGCGCCCACCTTTCACGACGAGGAGCGCGGGCCCGCAGGCGCGCTCGCGGCCATGCTCGTCGAGACGCGCAGCGTGATGCCGGCAGCGGGCGCGACCGGCATGTCGCTCATGCTCGCCATCGCCGCCATGTGCTTCCTTGCGAGCCTCGCGCTCGGCGCCGCGCTTTCGGTCGGCGGCAAGGCGCGCGAATGGACGAACGATCTCTCGGGCTCGCTCACCGTGGAAATCAAACCTTCGCGCGAGATGGAGCCGGAGGAACAGGTGGACGCCGTGATGACCGTGCTGGCCAGGACACCCGGCATCGCGACGGCAACGCCGCTCACCTTTGACGATACGGCCGCCCTGCTCGAACCCTGGCTCGGCGGCGAAGTGCTGGCGGGCGACCTGCCGCTGCCACGGCTGATCGACATCACCGTCGACCGCGCATCGCCGCCCGACATGGCGGCGCTCGCCATCGACATCGCCGCGGCTGCACCCGGCGCCGCACTCGACACGCACCGGCAGTGGCGAAGCGAGATCGTCAACGCCGCCCGCTCCGCCGAATGGCTTTCCTATGGCGTGCTTGCACTGGTCGCGGCGACGACCATCGCCATCGTCGTCTTCGCCACACGCGCCGGTCTTTCCGCCAACCGCGATGTCGTGGAAGTGCTGCATTTGATCGGCGCGCGCGACGGCTTCATCGCCTCGGAAGTGCAGCGCCACTTCCTGCATCTGGGCTTTCGCGGCGGGCTGATCGGCGCGGGCGCGGGCGCCGCCGCCTTTCTCGCTCTCGGCCTCGCGGGCGCGGCGGGAAATCTCTATCTCGTCTCCGCATCGGGCATCGGGCCGGAATACCTCCCCGCCCTCATCCTCATTCCCTTCGCAGCCGCACTCGTTGCCGTCGCGACGGCGCGGATAACCGTCTTCCAGACACTCGAACGCATGCTCTGAGGCCGATTGCCGCGCTTTACCTGGACCCTTCGAACCATATCATGTGCGCCCGCTCCGCATGTTAGGATGCGGGCAGACGATTTCGCGCGGCGGAGACCGGCTCCGCCCGAACCCGGAGACGGACATGGCGGCTGGCGGCACGCGGGGGCAGAGAACGGGATGGCGCCTCCTGCGCGTCGCCGTGGGCCTCGCCGCGCTCATCGCCGCCGCCTATGTCGGAGGCTTCTTCCTTTTCACCGCCGAACTCGACCGCACGCCGCCCACCGACATGCAGGCCGCGGATGGCATCGTCGCGCTAACGGGTGGACCCGACCGCATCACTGCCGCCTATCGGCTCCTCGAAGAGGGCAAGGGCGCGCGGCTTCTCATTACCGGCGTTCACCCCGATGTCGATGCAAGGTCGCTGAAGGGAATCGTGCCCGGCGAGGCCTCGAAGTTCGACTGCTGCGTCGATGTCGGTCACAGGGCGGAAAACACGATCGGCAATGCCGACGAGGCGGCGGAATGGGTGCGGCAGAGGGACTACCGCTCGATCATTCTGGTGACGAGCACCTATCACCTGCCGCGCGCGACGCTCGAACTCGGCCGCGCCATGCCCGATGTCGAGATCAGGCCTTACCCCGTCTTCCAGGACACGCTTCATCTCGACGGCTGGTGGGCCTATCCCGGCACGACCCGCCTGCTCATCTCCGAATACACGAAATATCTGCTGACGCTGAGCTTCGGCGGTCAGTCGTCGATGTCGTCCTGACCGGCGCAGGAAGGAAACACCGCCTTGCTCTTTCTCCGCTCCACCGCCTTCAACCTGACCTTCTATGCCCTCTCCGTGGTGATCGTCATTGCCGCGACGCCCTGCTTCCTGCTGCCGCGCCGCTGCACGCTCGCCGCGATGACGGGCTGGTCGCACATGACGCTCTGGCTGCTGCGCGTCCTTGCGGGCACGACCTATGAAGTGCGGGGCAAGCTGCCGCAAGGCGGCGTGCTCGTCGCCTCGAAACACCAGTCCATGTGGGACACGATCGTGATGACCGCGATCCTGAAGGACCCGGCCATGGTGCTGAAGCGCGAGCTGCTCTGGATCCCCTTCTATGGCTGGTACGCGATGAAAACGCGGATGATCGCCATCGACCGCGGCTCGGGCTCCAAGGCGATCCGCCGCCTCGTCTCGCAGGGCAAGACCGCCATCGCCGGCGGCCGTCCCATCGTGATCTTTCCGGAAGGCACGCGCGCGGCGCCGGGCTCGAAACTCGACTACAAGCCGGGCGTGGCCGCGCTCTACCGCCAGCTCGGCGTCGACTGCGTGCCCGCGGCCGTCAATTCGGGCGTTTTCTGGGGCCGGCGCGGCTTCACGCGGAAACCCGGCACCATCGTGATCGAGTTCCTGGAGCCCATTCCCGCCGGCCTCGACCGCAAGAGCTTCATGGAAACGCTCGAAACGCGGATCGAATCCGCCGCCTCCCGCCTCGTCGCAGAGGCGCGCGGCGCCTGAGCCCTGTGGAAAACACCGGCGCCTGCCCCTGTGAAAAGCGGGGAAATCTGGAATCTTTTAATCAAAACAACCATATAGTTTGGGCCAGACAGGGAACTCTTTGTAGACAAAACATGAACTTGCTTGTCGCCCGAACCCCGCTAGGCTCCACCTCATGAAAGCCATCGCCGAACAGATCTGGGATATGAAATACCGCCTCCACGGGGAGGACGGGACGCCGCTCGACCTGACGGTGGAGGACACCTGGGACCGGGTAGCTAAGGCGCTGGCCGAGGCCGAGACGCCCGAAACGCGCGAGGCATGGGAAGCGCGCTTCCGCGAGGCGATGGAAGGCTACCGCTTCCTCCCCGCCGGCCGCATTCTCGCGGGCGCGGGCACGGGCCGCGACGTGACGCTCTTCAACTGCTTCGTGATGGGCAATGTTCCCGACACGATGGAAGGCATTTTCGAGAACCTGAAGGAAGCCGCGCTGACCATGCAGCAGGGCGGCGGCATCGGCTACGACTTCTCGACGCTGCGCCCGAAAGGCGCGCCGGTGATGGGCGTGGGCGCGGATGCCTCCGGTCCGCTCTCCTTCATGGATGTGTGGGACGCGATGTGCCGCACCATCATGTCGGCGGGCTCGCGGCGCGGCGCCATGATGGCGACGATGCGCTGCGACCACCCCGACATCGAGGCCTTTATCGAGGCGAAGCAGGAGCCCGGCCGCCTCACCATGTTCAACCTCTCGGTGCTCGCGACCGATCCCTTCATGGAAGCGGTGAAGCGCGACGGCGACTGGGAACTGACCTTCGGCGGCAGAGTCTACAAGACGCTCAAGGCACGCGCGCTCTGGGACCGCATCATCGCGGCGACCTATGCCTATGCGGAGCCGGGCGTCATCTTCATCGACCGCATCAACAAGCGGAACAATCTCTATTACGCCGAAGAAATCCACGCGACGAACCCCTGCGGCGAGCAGCCGCTGCCGCCTTACGGCGCCTGCCTTCTCGGTTCGATCAATCTCGCCGCGCTGGTGAAGGAGCCTTTCACGGGCGATGCGCATGTCGACGAGAAGGAACTCGCCGAGCTCGTCCGTGTGGCCGTGCGGGCGATGGACAATGTGATCGATGTGTCGCGCTTTCCGCTTGCCGAACAGCGCCACGAGGCACAGGCGAAACGGCGCATCGGCCTCGGCGTGACGGGGCTCGCCGACGCGCTCATCATGTGCCGCGCGCGCTATGGTTCCGACGCCTCGATCAAACTGATCCGCACATGGATGAAGGCGCTGTCGCGGGCGGCCTATCTCGCTTCCGTCGATATCGCGAAGGAGAAGGGCCCCTTCCCGCTTTTCGTGGCCGACGCCTATCTCGCGGGCGAAACGGTGGCCGGGCTCGACAGGGACGTTCGCGAGGCGATCGCCGAACACGGCATCCGCAACGCGCTCGTCACCTCCATCGCACCGACCGGCACGATCTCGCTCTTTGCGGGCAATGTCTCGTCGGGCATCGAGCCTGTCTTCGCCTATGCCTATACGCGGAAGGTCCTGATGCCGGATGGCACGCGGCGCGAGGAGAAAGTGCGCGACTTCGCGGTCGAGCGCTACCGCGAGACATTCGGCACGGAAGCGGCGCTGCCCGACTATTTCGTCAACGCGCAGGAACTGACGCCGTCTGAGCACATCGCCGTGCAGGCGGCGGTGCAGGACTTCATCGACAGCTCGATCTCGAAGACGATCAACGTGCCCGCCGAAATTTCCTTCGAGGATTTCAAGAGCGTCTACATGGACGCCTATGAAAAGGGCCTCAAGGGCTGCACGACCTACCGCCCGAGCGAGGTGCGCGGTTCCGTTCTCTCGCTGGAGGAAGCGCCGGTCGTGGCGCAACCGGCGGAACAGCCCGCGCTGCCGCTTGCCGCGCCGGAAGCGCATCACGAGCGCTTCGAGAGGGACGGCGTCGTCTACATGTCGAAGCCGCTGGAGCGCGAAACCGTGCTACCGGGCTTCACCTACAAGCTGCAATGGCCCGAAAGCGATCACGCGATCTACATCACCATCAACGACATCGTTCAAGACGGGCGGCGGCGGCCCTTCGAGATCTTCATCAACTCGAAGAACATGGAGCACTACGCCTGGACCGTGGCGCTGACGCGGATGATCTCCGCCGTCTTCCGGCGCGGCGGCGACGTGACCTTCGTGGTGGAAGAACTGAAGGCCGTGTTCGATCCGCGCGGCGGCTCCTGGATGAAGGGCCGCTACGTGCCGAGCCTCCTTGCCGCCATCGGCGAGGTGATCGAGCAGCACATGATCGACACCGGCTTCATCGCGGGCAAGAACGAGAAGCCACTGACGGAAGCGCTGCGCGCGGTCGCGGGCGATCCTCCCTCGCAGGGAAACCCCGCCGTGACCTCGCTCAAGGGCTGCCCGCGCTGCGGCGAGCGCGGCATGGTCAAGCAGGAGGGCTGCGAAACCTGCGCCTCCTGCGGCTATTCGAAGTGCAGTTGAGTTCGGCCCGATCATGCGCGGCTTCATCCATCATATCGACCTGACGGTGACGGACCCCTGGGCATCGGCGCCCTTCTACGATGCGGTGCTCGGCCATATGGGCTATCGCCGCTGGTCGGAAGACGCGCACGGCATAGACTGGGAGCATGCCTCTTCGAAGGACCGCCTACCGAGCATCGGCATCTTCAAGGCGCGAGGGCCGAACGCAGGCCGCGGCCATGACCGCTATTCGCCGGGGCTCCACCACATCGCCTGGATCGCGGAAAGTCGCGAGGATGTCGACCGGCTGCACGCGCTCCTGATCGAAATCGGTGCGGCGGTCCTCGATCCGCCCGCCGACTATCCTGAATATGGCGAGGGCTACTACGCCGTCATGTTCGCCGATCCGGACGGACTGAAACTCGAATTCGTCTACGAACCGCGAAAATGACGTCCGCCCCCGGCGAGCGGAGAGGCGGCGACTCGTCTATTCTCCTCTTATGAAGAAATTCGAAATCCGCAACGCCGAGGCGCGCCGCCTTTTCCTCGACAGCCATGCGTTGAGCCTCGACAGGACAGAGGCACATGGCGAAAGCGAAACGCTCGGCCTCGTGCGGAAACTCGGCTTCGTCCAGCTCGATTCGATCAACACGGTCGAGCGCGCCCACCACATGATCCTTTTCTCCCGCGCGCCGGGCTACCGGCGCGAGCATCTGGGCGCACTCCATCACGATCACGGGGCGCTTTTCGAGCACTGGACGCATGACGCGTCTCTCATCCCGATCGAATTCTATCCGCATTGGCGTCACCGCTTTCGTGCCGCGAAGGCGAGGATCGCGGCAAACCCGCGCTGGCAGGAACGCATCGGCGGAGAGGGCGAAAAGGTGCTGCGCAATGTGCGGGCGCGGCTGCGGCGCGAGGGAGCGCTGATGGCGCGCGACTTCGAGGACAAGGGGGCCGGCGGCTGGTGGGGATGGGGACCGTCGAAGACCGCACTCGAAACGCTGTGGCGGACAGGCGAAGTCGCCATCGCCAGACGCGAAGGCTTCGAGAAGGTCTACGACCTCGCATCGCGCGTGATCCCCGATGAGATGCGCAATGCGCGTCCGAGCGAGGCGGCATCGACCGACTGGGCTTGCCGCGAAGCCCTCGACCGGCTGGGGATCGCGACGCCGCAGGAGATCGCGGGGTTCTGGGGCCTCGTCTCCATCGCGCAAGCGAAGGCCTGGGCCCTGCGCGCGCTGAAGCGAAAGGAAATCGTCGAGGTGACGGTGGAAGGCGTGGACGGCGACTGGCGCCCCGCCCTCGCGCCCGCCGATATCGAGGAGCGCCTTTCCGCTGCCGCACCGGCGCCCGGCGAAATGCGTTTCCTCTCGCCTTTCGACCCCGCGATCCGCGACCGCAAGCGCGCCATGCGCCTTTTCGGTTTCGACTATCGCATCGAGGTCTTCGTGCCGGAGAAGAAGAGGCAATACGGCTATTACGTTCTGCCGCTGATCGCGGGCGACCGCTTCGTGGGCCGCGCCGATGTGAAGGCGCATCGCGCCGAGGGCCGTATCGAAATGAAGGGGCTCTGGCTCGAACCCGGCGTGAAGCAGACGAAAGCCCGGGAGAAGGACATCCGCACGGCGCTCGAAGAACTCGGCCGCTTCACCGGGACGCCCGCTATCGACGCAGACGCTGCTCTACAGCGCGCCAGAGCCGGGTGAGTCCTTCGTCGGAAAGCCCCGCCTCGTCGAGATGACGCACCGTGCTCTCGAGATAGTCCGGATTCTTTCCCGAACGCCCCTCCCCTTCTGCGATAAGGCGCACCTGGGTTTCGAAATCGATGCGGCCCGCATATTGCTCATGCGCACGGTCGACGACGAAGCAGAGCGCCTCGACGCGGGAACCGTCATCGACGAGCTCCACCGGTTTCATAATATCGCGATAGACGAGCGTGACCTGCTCGCGCGCCTGCAGATAGCGCCGCACGTCCTCGGCGCGGCGGGCCTCGACACGGAAGGCGACGCCACGGCAGGCGCCGCCCGCATCGAGCCCGAAAACAAGGCCCGGTTTTTCCGGTGTGCCACGATGGACATGGCTGTAGACGCAGAAGGCGCGGTGATAGCCGCGCAGGCGCGCGGGGCGCCGCTCCTCATACTCGAAACCCGGCCGCCACATGAGCGACCCATATCCAAAAACCCACAAATCCTGCATGCTGACAACTCCGCTCGCGCGGGCAACTATAGGCACGCGTCGCGCGGACGCAAAAGCGGCAGCACGACGGCACGGAAATCGAGGCAATGAACGAAGCGGCGGCGACGGGAAGAACAGGCATACGCTGGGGTATCGTGGGACCCTCGCTCGCCCTTGCGGGCGTCGTCGCGCTCTACACGGTCTACTGGATCGGCGTATCCGGCGAAGTGAGGAAGGCCGTCGAGAATTTCGCGGCAAGCGAAACGAGAATAGCAACCTCGTGGAACGATTTTTCCGTCGGCGGCTATCCCTTCCGTATCGAAGCAAACTTCACCTCCCCCGCCGCCGGCGCGCCCGAAGCACCGGAGGAATGGCAATGGCAAGGCAAAGGGGCGTCGCTATCGCTGCTGCCCTACAATCTTCGCCATGCCATCCTGACGCTTGAGGGCGAGCAGCGCCTCAGTTACCGCGACCTTCGGACGAGGGAGCGGGCGCGGAACGAAGCGCGCTTCACGGCCGGTTCGGCAAGGGCAAGCTATGTCGCCCTCGCCGCGCGTCCTTTCGGCCGCCTCGCCATCGACATCGAAGCGCTCGATGGCGAACACCGGCTGGGTGCGAGCGGCGAGATCAAGCACATGACCGCGACACGCCTGCAGCTTCATGCACGGCCAGCGGAAACGCCGGAAGGCGGCGAGGTGCCGGACAGTTACGACCTCGCGCTGCAGGCCGAAGACATCGATATCGGCGGCGCGGAGACGATCCCCGCGCTTGGACAGAACATGACGCTCTTCCTTGCGCAGACACGCCTGCGCGGTGTCCCGCCGACGAGCCATGCGAGCCTCGTCGAACTGATGCAGGAGTGGCAGGCGGCGGGCGGCACGCTCGCCATTTCATATCTCGTCGTGAAATGGGGTCCGCTCGATCTCTATGCGAGCGGCGAACTCGGCCTCGACGCAGCGCATCGTCCCGAGGGACAGCTCGACGCGCGCATCACCGATTTCGAAGGGCTGCTCGATGCGATGGTGGAGGATGGGCTCGTGGAAGAACGCGAGGCGCGCGTGGCGCTTGCGGGCCTCGTCCTCGTCTCGCAATTCCAGGGCCAGAAATCGAACGAGGTGCGGGTGCCCGTCATCATGCGCGAAGGACGGCTCTATCTCGGCCCCCTCGCCGTCGCAAAGCTCGAACCTCTCTACTGATCGTCCTTGCCGCCGGGCTTCGGATGCGTCGGATTGCGCCCGAAATTCGGCGCCGCGATGTCCTGTCCCGCATCGACGATGGAGCGGCGGATCGCACGGGTGCGCGTGAAGAGGTCGAAAAGCTTGTCGCCATCGCCCCAACGGATCGCGCGCTGAAGCGCCGTCAGATCCTCCGAGAAACGCGCCAGCATCTCGAGGATCGGTTCCTTGTTGTTGAGGCAGACGTCGCGCCACATCGTTGGGTCGGATGCGGCAAGGCGCGTGAAGTCGCGGAAGCCCGAGGCGGAATATTTGATGACTTCCGATTGCGTCACCGTTTCGAGATCGCTCGCCGTGCCGACGATATTGTAGGCGATGATGTGCGGCAGATGGCTCACGATGGCGAGAACGAGATCGTGATGCTTCGGCTCCATCACATCGACCTTCGACCCGCAGGCGCTCCAGAAGGCGCTGAGCTTCTCGACCGCCTCGTGGTCGGTGCCGGGCACCGGCGTGAGAATGCACCAGCGATTGTCGAAGAGCTCCGGAAAACCTGAATCGGGGCCGGACTCTTCGGTACCGGCGATCGGATGGCCGGGGATGAAGTGAACGCCCTCGGGCACATGGGGTCCCATGTCGCGGATGACGGCGAGCTTCACCGACCCGACATCGGTGAGGATCGCGCCTTTCTTGAGATGAGGCTCGATCTCGGCGGCAATGGCGCCGAGCGCGCCGACCGGCGTGCAGAGGATGACGAGGTCGGCATCCTTTACCGCATCGGCCGCGCTGCCATGAACACTGTCGACGAAACCAATTTCGAGCGCGCGCTTTCGCGTCTCTTCGGAGCGCGCATGTCCCGCGATATGTTTCGCAAGCCCGGCGCGTTTCATCGCATGGCCGAGCGACGAGCCGATGAGGCCGAGGCCGATCAGCGCGACCCTGTCGAAATGGGGGGCGCTCACGACGCGCCTGCCTTCCGGCCCACGAAATCGGCAAGGGCCTTCACGACGAGCCTGTTCGCCTCTTCCGAACCCACAGTGAGCCGCAGGCAATCCGGCAGTCCGTAGCTCCCGACAGCGCGCAGGATAAGCCCGCGCTTCATCAGAAACTCGTCCGCGTCCTTCGCCGTCCGCCCCTGCTCATGCGGAAAACGGATCAGCAGGAAATTCGCAACGCTCGGCTCGACGGTGAGGCCAAGACCGGCGATTTCTTCCGTGAGCCATTTGAGCCATTGCTCATTATGGCGGCGGGCGGCATCGACATGATCCGTGTCGCGGATCGCGGCAACACCTGCCTTGAGCGCGGGGACCGACACGTTGAAGGGTCCGCGAATGCGGTTCACCACGTCGCAGACATGCGCAGGCGCATACATCCAGCCGAGGCGGAGCGCGGCAAGCCCGTAAATCTTCGAGAAGGTTCGCGTCATCACGACATTTTCCGACGTCGCGACGAGCTCGATCCCCGCCTCGTAATCGTTGCGGTTCACATATTCGCTATAGGCGGCGTCGAGCACGACGAGAATATCGGAGCGAAGTCCCGCGTGAAGGCGGCGCACTTCGTCGGCCGGAATATAGCTCCCGGTCGGATTGTTCGGATTGGCGATGAAGATCATCTTCGTCTTCGGCGTGACGGCGGCGAGGATCGCATCGACATCGGTGCGAAGCTCCTTCTCCTTCACGATGATGGACGTCGCGCCCGCCGCCTTCGTGACGATCGGATAGACGAGAAATCCATGCTCGGTCGAAATCGCCTCGTCGCCCTCGCCGAGATAGGCCTGGGCAAGAAGATGCAGCAACTCGTCCGAACCCGCGCCGCAAACGATCCGGTCCTGCGCGAGACCGTACCGCGCGGCAATCGCCTCGCGCAGTTCGCTCGCGCCGCCATCGGGATAGAGCTCAAGGCCTTCCGCCGCCGCCGCAAAGGCTTGCCTCGCGCGCGGGCTCGGCCCCAGCGGCGTTTCGTTCGCCGAGAGCTTGTAGACTTTGCCGGCGCCTTCCGCATGGGCACGGCCGCCGACATAGGCTTCGATTTCCAGAATGCCCTTCTGGGGCTCGGGACGTTTCATCTTGCCCTCACTCACCGTCGCTCTCGCGCAGCAGCGGGTTGGCATAGCCGCCGAGCAGCCGGACCTCAACGATGGGTTCCACGGCAAGCGCGGTGAAACGTTCGTCGTCTTCGGCCAGATGATGGGGAACGGAGACAAGATAGACGTGTTTTGCGACGCCATTGTCGATCCGGGCGCTTGCGATCCGCCTGCCGTCGATGCCGGCATCCTTCACCAGCGCCACAACGCGCGCATCGCTCAGGCTTTCGGCCGTGGAAAGGGCGAGGAGGCTCGTGTCGTCTCCCGTGCTCTCGAAGGTGCTGTGGGCGAGAACGAGCGCCCGCGCACCGTCATTGTCCCCGGCGACATCGACGAAAGGCAGCCGCGCCACGATGCGCATTTCGCTCGTGCCGCCGGTTGCAAAGCCGACCCACCAGTCATCATCGGCTGCAACGCCAGGCTGCGGCAGGAGACCGATGGCCGAGCGGTCATGGCCCACACGGCGCAACACGTCGCGCGCATTGCTGTGCAGTTCCATCGGCGTCGTGGAACCGTAATAGTTGCGCGCAAGGTCCCAGAAGCCGAGCACATCGCCCTGCGGACCGAAGACATCGACCCGGAAGGGCCCTTGAATCCGCGTCATCGAAGCCATGATCTCGCGCCAGAGCCGGACCAGAACGCGAAGCGGCAGCCGGCCCTTGTGGCGTCCAGCGACACGCCGGAGCACCTCGGCCTCGCGGGCCGGACGGAAAGCGACAAAGCTGCCCTTGCCGGCGGCGCTCGCTGCCCGGGCCTTGGCCTCGGCGACCTCGACCACGAGCTCGGTGCGCTTCAGCAGGAGGTCCTGGATGGCGTCGTCGATCGCATCGATCTCCTTGCGGACATCGGCGAGGGCCTTTTCGGGCGTTGCTGTCTCGGTCGTCATTCGGCGGCATCCGGCGGGGGATTTCGGCTCGCGGGCAGGCCCCCTACCCGGCCCGCAAGAGCGGTATTCATACGGGGACAACCTGCTAAAATCAAAGAAAACATTGACATTTTGGGGGGTGCATCCCTAGCTATGCACCCTGTTTGGCGGGGGTCCCGAAAGCCCGCCGCGGAGCCATTCAAGCCGGAAAAAGGCGGCGCAGAGGCGCTATGAACACCATCGAAAAGGCCGCGGACCCCTCGGGCGCCGCAGGTCCGGACAGCGCGGAATTCGAGGAAGGCGGGATCAGGGTGCACCGTGCATCCATGACCTTCGGCCCCGAGCAGCCGCTTGCCCTCGATTCCGGCGTCAATCTGAGCCCGTTTACCATCGCCTACGAGACCTATGGCACGCTGAACGCGGACAAGTCGAACGCGGTCCTGATCTGCCATGCGCTGACAGGCGACCAGTATGCCGCAAGTTCGCACCCGCTGACCGGCAAGCCCGGCTGGTGGCCGCACATGGTGGGGCCGGGGCGGCCCATCGACACGAACCGCTTCTTTGTCGTCTGCCAGAACGTGATCGGCGGCTGCCAGGGGACGACCGGCCCGAAGGACATCGACCCGGCAACCGGGCGGCCCTATGGGCTGAGCTTCCCCGTCATCACCATCGGCGACATGGTCCGCGCGCAAGCCATGCTGCTCGACCGTCTCGGCATCGGCGACCTTTTCTGCGTCATCGGCGGCTCGATGGGCGGCATGCAGGCGCTGCAATGGGCGGCGGCCTATCCCGAGCGTGTCTTCTCGGCAATCCCGATTGCGACCGCCGCACGCCATTCCGCGCAGAACATCGCCTTCCACGAGGTCGGCCGCCAGGCCATCATGGCCGACCCCGAATGGAAGCAAGGCGCCTATCTCTCGCACGGCACGACCCCCGGCAAGGGGCTCGCGGTCGCGCGCATGGCCGCGCATATCACCTATCTGTCGGAAGCGGCGCTTCATCGCAAGTTCGGCCGTAACCTGCAGGACCGCGACAGCATCACCTACGGCTTCGATGCCGACTTCCAGATCGAAAGCTATCTGCGCCATCAGGGCTCGACCTTCGTCGACCGCTTCGACGCGAATTCCTATCTCTACATCACGCGCGCGATGGACTATTTCGATCTCGCCGACGATTACGGCGGCGTGCTCGCCAACGCGTTCCGGGGTACGACGTCACGCTTCTGCGTGGTTTCCTTCACCAGCGACTGGCTCTTTCCGACGTCGGACAATCGCCAGATCGTGCATGCGCTGAACGCAGTTGCGGCCAAGGTGAGTTTCGTCGAGATCAAGACAGACAAGGGTCACGACGCCTTCCTGCTGGAGGAGCCGGAAATGTTCGCGACGCTGCGCGGCTTCATCGACAGCGCAGCGCGCACGCGGGGCATCGCCGGATGAGCAACGGACATGGCCCCAGTGCGGGCCGCGTAGACCTCGATCTCATCGCCCAGATGATCGCGCCGGAGAGCCGCGTGCTCGATGTCGGCTGCGGCGACGGCGACTTGCTGGCCCTGTTGCGCTCGCAGAAGAACATCGACGGACGCGGCGTGGAATTGAGCCAGGAAGGCGTGAACGCAAGCGTGGCGCGCGGCCTTGCCGTGGTGCAGGGCGACGCCGACACCGACCTCTCGGACTATCCGGACGACGCCTTCGATTATGTGATCCTCAGCCAGACGATCCAGGCGACGCGGAACCCGAAGGCGGTTTTGCGCCAGATGAAGCGCATCGGGCGGCGGGTCATTGTCTCGTTTCCGAATTTCGGCAATTGGCGCGTGCGCCTGCAGCTGCTTTTCAACGGCCGCATGCCGGAAACACGCTCGCTCGGCTATTCCTGGTACGACACGCCCAACATCCATCTTTGCACGGTGCGGGACTTCGCCTTGCTCTGCCAAGACCTCGGACTGGGGATAGAGGATGCGCTCATCCTGACGGGCGAGAAGGCGTGGCGCATTTCCGATCCCGGCATGCTGGCAAATCTGTTCGCGGTCGACGCCGTCTTCCTTCTCTCGCGCCGCGACTGAACCCTATTCATCGTCCATCGGCATGACAGCACGTGCCGGCGTGGGTGCGGGCAACGGCGCAATCGCCCGCACGCGGGACGCAACCTTGCGCGCGGCGGGAAGAGCCGTCGCGGCATAGATCTGCTTCGTCGCTTCAACCACGATGACGCCGGAAAAACGCGGCCAGAGCATATGGCCCGCGCGCTCCCATGCGGGAGCTGAACGCAACAGCGGACGCCAGTCGAAGGGGGGGACGAAAAGCGCGGCCTCCCAGCACGACGGAGAGAACATGGATTCGCGCAGGAGCTGCGTGATCTGGCTGCGCGAGAAGGGTTGCCCATGGCCGAAAGGCGTCGCCTCGCGCCGCGCCCACAATCCCCGCCGGTTCGGCACGACGATCATGACGCGCCCGCCCGGCGCCAGTACGCGCCATATCTGCCGGAGCAGCACGCGCATGGACTCGCTCGCTTCGAGCCCATGCACAAGCAGCACGCGGTCCATGCTCTCGTCGGGCAAGGGCAGTTCGCGCTCGTCGACAAGGCCGGTGAGGCAGCGCGCGTCCGCCGGCCATTGCATGACACCCTGCCGCGCGGGCATGAGGCCGATGACGCGCTGCGCCGTTCCCAGGAAAGGCGCGAGATAGGGCGTCGCAAAACCGAGGCCGAGCATGTTGAGCCCGCGCACATCCGGCCATATCTCCTCGATGCGCCCCGCAATATGGTGCTGCGCAACACGCCCCAGGGGACGGCCGTAGAAGTCGCGCAGATCGATCACATCCATATGCATGGAGTTCACTCTAGCAAATCCGGCGAGGCCGGGTTCACGCGGGCGCCCGGGATCACTACCTTAGGGGCGAAGCCTATACCGGATGAGACTAACGGAGGGCAAACGGCCCCGAAAAGCCGGTATTCCCGGAGGAGACGAGATGGCAAAGCTTGAAATTCACCAGTTTCCCTGTCTGAACGACAATTACGGCTATCTCGTCCACGAGCCCTCATCCGGCGCGACGGCGGCAGTCGACACACCGGAGGTGACGCCGATCCTCGCCGCCCTCAAGGAAAAGGGATGGACGCTCACCCACATCCTGAACACGCATCACCATTTCGACCATGCGGGCGGGAACGCCGAGCTCAAGGAGAAGACGGGTTGCGTGGTGATCGGGCCCAAAGGCGAGAAGGACCTTATTCCCGGCATCGACCGCGCGGTCGGCGAAGGCGACATCGTGGAACTTGGCGCCGCCCGTGCCCGCGTCATCGACGTGCCGGGTCACACGCGTGGCCACATCGCCTACAGCTTCGACGAGGAGCACATCGCCTTCGTGGGCGACACGCTGTTCGCGCTGGGCTGCGGGCGTCTCTTCGAGGGCACGGCACAGCAGATGTGGACCTCGCTCGGCAAGCTGATGGAGCTGCCGGACGATACCGTCGTCTACTGCGCGCACGAATACACGCAGTCGAATGCCCGCTTCGCCCTTTCCGTCGAGCCGGACAATGCCGCACTCGCGGCCCGCGCAAAGGAAATCGACGAAAAGCGCGCGCGCGGCGAATGGACCGTGCCGACGACGATCGGCCTCGAGAAGAGAACCAATCCGTTCCTGCGGGCGGCGAGCCCGGATCTACGCCGCACCATCGGCCTCGAAGCGGCCGCGGATGTCGATGTTTTCGCCGAGACACGCAAGAGAAAGGACAATTTCTGACATGGCTTCATTCGATGCCGGCATGGACGCCGACGCCATCATCGAACTCCTCGGCATGGAGCCGCACCCCGAAGGCGGCTACTTCGCGGAGACGTTCCGCGATCCGGCAGGGGACCGCGCCCATTCGACCGCCATCTATTACCTGCTGAAGGAAGGCGAGCGTTCGCACTGGCACCGCGTCGATGCAGCCGAAATCTGGCACTGGTATGCGGGCGGACCGCTCGCGCTGTCGCGCTACGAGGAAGGCCGGGCGCCGGAAACGTTGTTGCTCGGCCAGAACCTCGATGCCGGAGAGCGCCCGCAGCTCGTCATTCCGGCAAGAGTTTGGCAGGCGGCAGAACCGCTTGGCCTCTGGACGCTGGTCGGCTGCACGGTGGCGCCCGGATTCGAGTTCGCCGGCTTTGAAATGGCCGAGCCCGGCTGGCATCCGGCGGGTTAACTTTCGTCGCTTTTCGGTGGCTCTGTTGCCACCTTGCGCTGGCCGGACGCCGCAACCCCGCTAGACTGCGCATTCGTGACGATTGCCGGTCCGTGGGGGGCTAAAGGTGAAATCCGTTTTTGCTGCATTGGGCATTCTTGCCGCGCTTTTCTGCGCGAGCCTGCCTGCGCGCGCGCAAACGGCCTGCCCGACCAAAACATCCGTGGTTGCGGTTCCGACGAAAGGCGGCCCTGCCTATGGCGGCATGCAATATGCCCGCTCAGCCGGGCTCGGACCGAAGGAGGTCGCGCTCACCTTCGACGACGGCCCGAACCCCGAAACGACACCCGTCATTCTCGACATTCTGGACCGGCACTGCGTGAAGGCGACCTTCTTCATGGTCGGCATCTATGCGCAGAAGTATCCCGACATCGTGCGCGAGGTGGCGGCGCGCGGCCACACCATCGGCACGCACACCTGGTCGCATCCGAACAATCTCCGCCATTTCTCGCTCGAAGGCGCCCGGCGCCAGATCCGGCAAGGCTTCGCCGCCGTTGAAATGGCCCTCGCCGCTGCACCGGAGGAAGACCGCGAAAGGCTCGCGCCTTTTTTTCGCTTTCCCGGCCTCAATGACAGCAAACCCCTGATCGGCTGGCTCGGAGAGCGCAACATCGCGACCCTTTCCTGCGAGTTCGGCGCCGACGACTGGAAATCGATCAGCGCCGCGCAGGTGCGCGCCCGGGCCATTCGGAATATCGACTATGTTGGCCGCGGCATCCTGATCCTACACGACACCAAACCGCGCACGGCGGAGATGCTTTCCTCGCTGATCGTCGCGCTCCGGGCGGAGGGATACAGTTTCGTTCAGCTTGTGCCAGAGGAAGGGGCGCATGAACTGGCCGCCGCCTCGCGCGATCCGCTGATCGGTGCCGTCCGCCGCGTGGACATACAGGACGACGAACCGGAAACCGCCGTCTTGAAGCCGTCTCTTGAGCCCGCAACCGCCCTTCAGTAGTCTCTTGCCATGACAGTAACATCCGCATCGGGACGATTTTTGCCGACACGCCGCAAGGCGCTGGCGCTCGGTCTCGGCGCTGCCGGCCTCCTCGCGGCGCCCGCGATTGTCCGCGCGGAAGCTCCCTACAAGCGGGCGCTACGTCTCCAGAGCCTCAATTCCGGCGAGAAACTCACCGTCACCTATTGGACGGACGAGGGCTACGCGGACGACGCGCTGAAGCGCGTTTCCTGGTTCATGCGCGACCTGCGCACCAATGGAGTTCACGACGTCCATCCGGGTCTTCTCGATCTGCTCTGGGAGATCGACGCGAACACGCGCTCGAAGAACCCGATCTACGCCATGTCGGGCTATCGTTCACCCGAGACGAACGACTGGCTCTTCCGGCGCGGCAATGGCGTCGATCCCGGCAGCTTCCACATGCGCGGCATGGCCATGGACATCACGCAGGATTTCCTCGATCCCGAAGAGGTCTACCGCGTGGCGAAAAAACTCGGCAAGGGCGGTGCGGGCTTCTATCCGACGAAGACGCCTTATGCCCATGTCGATATCGGACCGCCTGACAGCTGGCGCTATCCCGGTATGCCGCGCCCGGGCCGCGACGAGGAATACGACCGCGAGCAGGCGCAAGCAGAGAAAGAGGCGGGCTGAACGAAAACGCCCCGGACAAGGTCCGGGGCGTCTCTGCATTCGCCTGCGGCTTGCTTATCCCGCGATATACTGAGCGCCATTCGCCGTGATCGTTGCGCCCGTAACGAAGCTCGCCTTCTCGTCGGCGAGGAAAACGACGCAATGCGCGATCTCTTCCGCCTTGCCGAGGCGGCCGACCGGGATCGTCGCGATAATTCCCTCAAGCACCTTCTCCGGCACCGCCGACACCATATCGGTGTCGATATAGCCCGGCGCGATGCAGTTCACCGTGACGCCTTTTCGTGCCACTTCCTGCGCCAGTGCCTTGGTGAAGCCGATGACGCCGGCCTTCGCCGCGGAATAATTCGTCTGCCCCATCTGGCCCTTCTGGCCGTTGATCGAGGAGATGTTGACGATGCGCCCGAAACCGCGCTCGCGCATGCCGTTGATGAGCGGCTGGCACATGTTGAACATGGAATCGAGATCGACCGCCATGACTTCGCGCCACTGCGCCGGCGTCATCTTGTGCAGCATGCCATCGCGCGTAATGCCCGCATTGTTCACAAGCACGTCGACGGGACCGAGTTCCGCTTCGACGGCGGCGATACCCTTCACACAGGAATCGTAGTCGCCCACATTCCACTTGTAGACGTTGACGCCGTGCTCCTTCGAAAAGGCGGCGGCCGCCTCGTCATTGCCGGCATAATTCGCGGCCACCTTGTAACCCGCCGCCTTGAGCGCCACCGAAATCGCGACGCCGATGCCGCGTGTGCCGCCCGTTACGAGCGCAACTTTAGTCATTGGATATCCTCGTCCTGAAACGTCTTAACCTGCGGAAACCTTCAGCGTTCGACACAGAGCGCGATGCCCATGCCGCCGCCGATGCAAAGTGTGGCCAGTCCCTTCTTCGCATCGCGCTTCTCCATCTCGTGAAGCAGCGTCACGAAGACGCGTGCGCCAGACGCACCGATCGGATGGCCGATGGAAATGGCGCCGCCATTCACGTTGACGATTTCCGGGTTCCAGCCGAGGTCCTTGTTGACCGCCAGTGCCTGCGCCGCAAAGGCTTCGTTCGCCTCGACGAGATCGAGATCGTCGACGGTCCAGCCCGCTTTCTTGAGCGCCGCCCGCGAAGCCGGGATGGGCCCCGTCCCCATGACGGCGGGATCGACGCCCGCCTGCGCCCAGGAGACGATCCGGCCAAGCACCTTGCGGCCTTCCTTCGCCGCGCGGTCCGCGCTCATCAGCACGACCGCCGCCGCACCGTCATTGATGCCGGAGGCGTTCGCCGCCGTGACCGTGCCGCCGTCCCTCTGGAAGGCGGGCTTCAGACCCTGGATGCCCTCAAGCGTCACGCCGTGCTTGATGAACTCGTCATTGTCGACAGTCGTTTCGCCCTTGCGCGACTTGATGGTGACAGACGCGATCTCGTCCTTGAAGCGTCCCGCCTTCTGCGCGGCCTCGGCCTTGTTCTGCGAGGCAACGGCGAAGGCATCCTGCTCGTCACGCGTGATCTGCCAGCGCGCGGCGACGTTTTCCGCCGTCTGGCCCATATGATAGCCGTTGAAGGCATCCCAGAGGCCGTCCCTGATCATCGTGTCGACGAACTCGACCGATCCCATCTTGTTGCCGGCGCGCAGATAGGCGGCGTGCTGCGCCTGGCTCATGCTTTCCTGACCGCCCGCGACCACGACCTCGCTATCGCCATTGACGATCGCCTGATGGCCGAGCGCAACCGCGCGAAGCCCGGACCCGCAGAGCTGGTTCACGCCCCAGGCCGGCACTTCGACAGGAATACCGGCATTGACGGAGGCCTGCCGGGCCGGGTTCTGGCCCTGGCCCGCCTGAAGGACCTGACCGAGGATGACTTCCGAGACATCGGCCATTCCGATGCCTGCCCGCCCGATGGCGGCGGAAATCGCGATCCGGCCGAGTTCATGCGCTGGCAAGCTCGACAGAGCGCCGTTGAAAGAGCCAACGGGCGTGCGCGCCGCGCCGACAATGACCACCTCGGTACCGGATTTGCTCATGGCTTGCTCCCTGGAACCGGCCTGGACAGGCCGGAGAACTGTATGACCCCGCTCTACGCGAAAGCCCGGCCAGCGCAGCACGGGCCGGTAACGCTGTTTTCGGTGCATCGCAATGCGGGACTTGCGCACCGCAACAATACCGCGTCACAATGCCGAATGACAGGGGGCAAGGGACCGTTGCGGCAAGTTGCCGTAACCGGGCGCAATAGCGAACCGGCCCGATAACATTGCAAGACAACATTGCAAAACGAGAAGTGGGATAGCCGTGGCAAAAAAGACCTCATCCACGGACGATGATGTCATCGTTATCAAGAAATACGCGAACCGGCGGCTCTACAACACCGCGACGTCGAGCTATGTGACGCTCGACCATCTGTGCGAAATGGTGAAGCAGAGCAAGGAGTTCGTGGTTCGGGATGCAAAGACCGGCGATGATATTACCCGCTCGGTGCTCACCCAGATCATTTTCGAGGAAGAAGGCAAGGGACAGAACCTCCTGCCGATCAACTTCCTCCGGCAGCTCATCCGTTTTTACGGCGACAGCCTGCAGAGCTTTGTCCCCTCCTACCTCGAAATGAGCATGAACAGCTTCTCCAAGGAGCAGGAGAAACTCCGGACCCGCGTTACGAACGTGCTCGGCGGCCGGGAGCGGCTGAGCCAGTTCGAAGACCAGATCCGTCACAATCTTGAAATGTTCGACAATGCCATGCGCATGTTCTCACCCTTCAGAGGGCCGGGCGGCGCGACCGAACGTACGGCGAAGGATCGGCAGGCGTCGGAACAGCCGGAAGCATCCGAGGGCGGCGAAGAACGCGAGGATGAGCTCGACGAGCTCAAGAAGCAGATTTCGCAGATGCAGGCCCAGCTCGAGGCCCTGTCGAAAAAGAAGTGACGCTCAGGCGACGGTGCGGCGGCCCGCAAGGCTGTGCACCGAGCCCGGCAGCGACAGGGCCGGCTCGCCGAGATAGAAGCCCTGCAGATACTCGACGCCGAACTGCCTCAGCATTTCGACTTCCTCGGCATTGCTGACCCATTCGGCCACCGTCGGCAGATTGAAGTTCTGCGCGAGATTGACCAGCGTGCGGACGAAAAACTGGTTGTCCGGATTGGTCGCAAGATCGACCACGAACGAACCGTCTATCTTCACCAGGTCGACATCGAGCATCTTGAGGTTGCGGAAGGACGTATAGCCCGCACCGAAATCGTCGATCGCGATCTGGCAGCCGAGATCCCGGAACGTCGCGACGAACTCTGTGAGTTCCGACACTTCCTGGATCGCCACCGTTTCCGTGATTTCGATGACGAGCCGCTCGGCAAGGCTGCGATCCGAGGCCAGAGAACCGGCAAGCGTTTCCCGCCAGAGCCGGTCGCTTGTCGTGCGGCCGGAGACGTTGAGCGAGAGCCGGACGTCCGGACGCGCCCGAAGCGTCGCAAGCGCAAGCTCCATCACGCGGTAATCGAGGAGGCCGATCAGGCCGAGCTTCTCGGCAACCGGCACAAAATGTCCCGCGGCCATGATGCTGCCATCGGGTTGCTCCATGCGGACAAGACACTCATAGATGAAGGGTTTGCCGGTCGTTGCATCGACGATCGGCTGATAGGCAATGCGGATACGTTTGTCGTTGAGAGCGGTGATAAGTTCATCGGCGACGTTGATATTGCGAAGGCGGGTTTTCTCGCGTTCGCGCGAAGGCCTGTAGACGACATGACTGTCGCGAAGCCGCTGCTTTGCCGAAACGAGAGCCTCTTCCGCGCGGGCGAGCGCCTGGTCGACGCTTGATGCATGCCCCGGAAGGGCGATCGAACCCGCCGAAACGGTAACGGAGACAGGCCCACGCGCCGTCATCACCACCTTGTCGCGCACTTCGGCAAGCAGACGTTCGCAGATGCCATCCAGCCGCTCTTCGTTGCAATTGCGCAGGATGAGGCCAAACTTGTTGCCCGCATAGCGGCCGAGCGCATCGCCCCGGCGTGCGAGTGTCGCGAGCCGCTTGCCGACGCTCACGATCACCTCGTCGGCCACATCGAAACCGAAGGCATCGTTGATGAGCGCGAGATTGTCGACCGCGATAAGCAGGAAGGCGGAATTCTGGCGTCCACGCTGCGATGCGATCATCGCATCCGTCAGCGCCTCCTTGAGACGCACGCGATTGAGAAGACCGGTGAGCTCGTCATAGGTCGACAGCCGAACGAGTTGTTCGTCGCGTTTGTGCCGTTCGTCGATCGCACGCAACACACCAACCGCACGCTGAGGCGCCCCGTCGGGGCCGCCATACCAACGGCCACGATCCTCGACCCAGCGCATGCCGCCGAAATCGTCGCGGATCTGATATTCGAATTCGTAAGCGACGCCGTTGCCGGTATCGCTTTCCCGCGACCGGCAGATGAGCTCATAGCGGCTCGGCCCGTCGCTTGCGACGCGCGCGGCAAAATCGCGATGTGTGGATATGGTTGAGACGTCGGAAATACCGAGAAGCTGCGCCGCTCCCGGACCCCAGTTCAGCGTATTGTCGTCGATCAGCCACATGTAGGCGGCATCGCCAACGGCGATAACGGCGCTCTCCAGCAAATCGTCGTGCGCCTTCATCGATTCGATGCCAATCGCCACGCCGACTCTGCGCGCATCCTGCGTCTTCGAGTCCACAACACCGCTCCTGCCGTGTTTACCGAATTGGGCCCATCGCCCTTCTTTGGACGCTTTCTGCATCCATGACGGTCATAGTCGGGCAGCAGCCGTTAAAAATTCGAGAAGCGCCTTGGCGACTAAAGGCTTAAAAATGCTGGTTAATTCACACATCTGTTCCGTTGCGGCACAACGGGACGCTTGAAAATCCTTCGGCAGCACCTCCGGACGTGGCAGGATTCTTGCGACGACGAAGCAAGGCGATCCGCATTGCAACCCGGTGCTCGACCGCGACGGCTTCAACAAGGTGAGACGGCAAGTGACATGACGGGAATAGAGCGCATAGACCGGACGCGCCGCGCCCTTCCCGCTCCGAGGCGAGCGGAGGAGGCGCCGCGCGCGAAACGCAGCGAGCCTGCGCCGCTCCCCCGGGATTTGCCCGCCAGCACCGCCGCGCTCGGCAGGCCCGATCTCGTCGCCACGCGCCCCGTTGCGGCTTTTCTCGCGCAGTATATCGATCAACACTGGTCCTGGCCGCGCTCGCCCGCGCGCAAGGAAGAAGCCCGCCGCCAGGCGACCCACGCCTATATCGGCGCCGACATGCTGCCGGACCTCCTTGCCGAAACGCTCCGCAACGGACGGCACCAGCGCAAACTCTGATCACCCGCCGCCCGACAAGCCTGCCGGTTTCGTGGGTCAGTTATTTCGTGTGGCGAGGATGAGCGACTGGAGATCTGCCACCGCTCTTTCGATACGGGCAAGGCGCGCGTCCATTGCATCGAGCTTCATCATGAGGGCGGCATCGCTGCTTGCCTGCGTCGGCGCGGCGGGAACGGGCGTCGATATCCCTGCCTTGTTCGCCACCTCGGCGGACGAAGCGGCGAGAAGCCCGGCGAGAACGCTCACCTCACGAGAGGCAAGTTCGCGCTGGTCCTTCCATATCTCGTCGACTTCGGCGCGTGAAAGGCCGAGAGCCGACGCGACATCGTCGCGCGTCCGCCCCGCTTCTCTCAGCTTCGCGTCGAACCATTCCTGATCGAAGAAGAGCGCCATTCCACCTAGCGTCCCTTGAACTCGGGCGCGCGCTTTTCAAGGAAACTGCGCACGCCTTCGCGATAATCTTCCGTCTGAAAGAGCTTACCCAGCGTTCCGCTCACCCAGCTACCGATTTCGCGCAGGTCTCCATATGAGGTTCGGCGCAGCCCCTCCTTCATGAAGCGCAACGCAAGCGGCGCATTGACGGCGATCCGGCCCGCAAGCGCCATCGCGTGCTCCATCAGTTCCTCATGCGGTACGACGTCGCTGACAAGGCCGATGCGCAGGGCTTCCGCGGCGTCGATGACATCGCCGGTGAAAAGGAGCTCCGCCGCCTTGGCAGGTCCGACAATCGCAGGAAGCCGCCAGAGCCCGCCGACATCGGTGATGAGGCCGCGCTTGATGAAAATTTCGCCGAACTGCGCCTTTTCCGACGCAATGCGGATATCGGCGAAGAGCGTGAGTTCCATGCCCCAGCCAACCGCTGCGCCGTTGACGGCCGCAATCACAGGCCGGTCGCATTCGAGTGCGGCGACGGCGGCAGGCGTCGGCTCGGGCCGAACGCTGGTGAGCCGCGCAACGCTCTGTTCGTGCTGCTCGCCCGTCATCATCTCCTTCACATCCTCGCCGGAGCAGAAGGCGGGATCGGCCCCGGTCACGATCACGCAGCGCACCTCGGGGTCGGCAGAGGCGGCGCGGAACGCCGCTTCGACCTCGTCATAAGCGCGCCGGTTCAGCGCGTTGCGCCGGTCGGGCCGGTTGAGGGTGAGGATCGCCACGTGGTCGCGCACCTCATAGAGAATGCAGGTGAACGCCGACGGCTGAATGCGCGGTGTCATGGTTCCTCCCGGTGGATATCTTTCTTTCGAGACTACCCGCATGTCGGGTGCGGGCAAGACGTCAGACGAAGAATTCGACCGATACCAGCACGAGGCCGGCAATCCAGAGTGTTTCGGCGAGCATGAGCCCGACCGGACGCCATCCCGCCGAGGCGAGATCGCGGAACGACGTCTTAATGCCGAGCGCGGCAATTGCCGTCACCAGGCACCAGCGTGACACATCCGTCGCGGCGCCGACGACCAGTGGCGGCAGAAATCCGAGGCTGTTGACGACGACGAGAGCCGCGAACCCGACGAGAAACAGCGGAAAGAACTTCGCGCCGCCCGAGGCCGCATCCTTGCTTGCGCGGCTCAGCACAAGCGCAATGCAGAAGACGACCGGCAGCAGCATCGCCACCCGCAGAAGCTTCACATAGGTCGCGACGTCGCCCGTCTCCACCGAGACCATGTAGCCGGCGCCCACAACCTGCGCGACATCGTGGATCGTGCCGCCGAGAAATATCCCCGCGCGCATATCGTCGAGACCGATGGCGCCGACGAAAACCGGATAGAGAACCATGACGAGCGTCGAAAGTGCGGTGACGCTGACGACGGTCAGGATCGTGTCACGCTCGCCCTCCGGCCTGTTCGGCAGGACGGAGGCGATGGCCAGCGCCGCCGACGCCCCGCAGATGGCGACCGCGCCGCCCGACAGGACGCCGAAAAGACGATTGAGGCCGAGAAGACGCGAAAGCAGCGTGCCGACAAGGATGGTCGTTGCAACGCCTGCAATGACGGTGAGAACCGGCACGACGCCGAGACTTGCGATCTCGCCCGCCGTGATCCGGACGCCGAGCAGCGCCACGCCGATCCTCAGGATCGTGCGGGACGAGAACTCGATGCCCGCCACGCAGCGGCCTTCCTCGTGAAGAAAATGGAAGGCCATGCCGAAAAGCAGCGCGAACAGCATGACCGGCGCGCCGTAATGCTGCGAGAGCCAGGAGGAGGCGAGCGCAATCGTGACCGCGACGAGAACGCCGGGATAGACCGCATGAACGAGCGCGCCCTTCGGCAGCCGGTACAACAGCGATCCGGAGGGTGGAACGCTGGGTTCGGCCCGAACGATCCCCTCCATGCTCTCGAGCGATTCGAGTTGCCTGAGGGAGTGCGGCGAGCCGCGCTCCGGGGCGGTCATTCAGGCGAACTCGCCAAGCGCATCGGCGCCCGCGTCGCCGAGCTTCGAGCCGCCATCGCAATCGACGATCGTGCCGGTGATGTATTTTGCATTGTCCGTCGACAGGAAAAGCGCGGTATCGGCGATGTCCGTCTTGGTGCCGTAGTCGCGCATGGCGATACGGGACTTTATCGCTTTTTCCATCTCCGGCGTCGGCGCAAGCCGCGCCATGCCTTCGGTATCGGCAATCGGTCCCGGGGATATCGCATTGACGCGCACACCCGCCGGTCCCCATTCCATGGCGAGGCATTTGGTCAGCATGTTGATGCCCGCCTTCGCCGCACAGACATGCGCCTGGAAGACGCTGGGGTTCACGGCCTGCGGCGCCGTGATCGAGATAAGCGAAGCGCCAGGCCGGTTCAGATACTGGAACGAGGCGCGCAATACGTTGAACGTGCCGATGAGGTCGATATCGACCACCGTCTTGAAACCGTTGGACGACATGCCAAGCGCGGGCGCAACGAAATTGCCGGCCGCGCCGGAAAGCACGATGTCGAACTTGCCGAACCGTTCATGCGCCTTGGCCATTGCCTGATCGACTGAGTTGAAATCGCGAACGTCGGCAGCCTTCCCGATCGCCTCGTGACCTTCGTCCGTGATGGTCCTTGCCGCCGCAACGATCTTCTCGTGACTGCGGCTGATAAGCGCGACCTTCGCGCCTGCGCGCGCAAAATGCTGCGCAATGCCGAGATTGATGCCGCTCGATGCACCGGCGACGAAAGCCGTCTTTCCGGCAAGAACCTGATCCTTGAAAGCGTTCGCCATTTCGATCTCCCCGTGCGAGCTCCGTGTGCAAACGAGATCGCCCATGAGACCTTCGGCCTGCGGGAAACGATCCCCTTTTTCCCGCATCAAGCCTGCATTTCAGGCCCCCTGCAACCCCGGCAGGGACATTTGTAGGTACGCCGCCAAGGCACTAGACTGCGCCCCCCGACACCTTCCGCAAGGGAAGCGCGGAACCGAGGTAGAAAAGGTTGAAAAGCATCATGGCGATTGCGAAGGGAGCCGCAATTCTCGGACTCGCAC
The DNA here is from genome assembly GCF_045863935.1 of Parvibaculum sp. Lineage (GTDB taxonomy): Bacteria > Pseudomonadota > Alphaproteobacteria > Parvibaculales > Parvibaculaceae > Parvibaculum. The sequence goes on from NZ_BTVP01000006.1 coordinate 102,949, forward strand.
TCCTCCTCATCATGTTCATGAGCTTCTGGGCGGCAGGACGCGCCCGCGCGCCGCTCGATGCCGTTGCACGCACGGCGCTCGAAAGGCAGGGCAACGCCTACAGGTTCATCGAGCTTCCTTCCGGCACCGTTCACTACCGGCTCGAAGGACCGGAGGCCGGGCCAGTTGTCGTGCTGGTTCACGGGTTTTCCACACCCTCCTTCGTCTGGGACGGCCACTTCGCGCCGCTGACCGAGGCGGGCTATCGCGTGCTTGCCTACGACAATTTCGGGCGCGGCCTCTCCGACAGGCCCAACGCCATCTACAATGCCGATCTCTTCGACCGGCAGCTCGATGAACTGATCGAGGCCCTGAAGATCAACCGCCGCGTCGATCTCGTCGGCTATTCGATGGGCGGCGCAATCGCGACGATCTTCACCGCCCGGCACCCCGAGCGCGTGCGCTCGCTGACGCTCATCGCACCGGCGGGCCTCGGCGTCGCCTTGAACGGGAACGCCGATCTGCTGAAGCGCCCCCTTATCGGAGACTGGATCGTCCGCCTGTTCGGCACCCGCCTCTTCTACAGCGCGGCCGCGAAGGAAGCCACGAGCGCGCCGAACCCGGGCGCTTTCCTCGCGGGCTTCAATCGGCAGCTTGAATATCGCGGCTATGGCGATGCGCTGCTGTCGACCATGCGGCACTATCCGCTGACCGGCGCCGATGCCTTCTTTGCGGATGTCGGTGCATCGGAACTGCCGGTCCTTGCCATCTGGGGCGAGGCCGACGAAACCGTGCCTTACGAAAACGCGACGAAACTGATGGAACTCATGCCGCAGGCGCAGCTTCGGTCCTATCCGCGTGCCGGGCATAACATCACCTTTGCCGACCCCGAGCTTGTGAGCGGCCTCATTACGGACTTTCTTCGGGTTCAGGATGCAAGGATCACGTCCGCAGGCGCGGGCGGAAAACCGCGTGGGCCGCTGACGCGCCTTGAATCGCGGCAATGCGGAAGCTGCAGCCACGATACGGCGCAGGACGGCGACGCCTTCGAGGCCGGCCCGCCCGCAACCGAGCAGTGACGCCTGGTAGCGCAAGAGAGTAGCCGGTGATGAAGCCGCTCGTCGAAGAGCTGGAATGGATCGCGCCGCATGAGTTTTTCCATGCGCTGGCGGCGGAGCCCTTCGCGCTTTTCCTCGACAGCGCCACGGCCGGCCCTGCACGCGACCCCGCGCTGCATGGACGCTGGAGCTTCATCGCGGCCCATCCCTTCCGGCACCTTTGCTGGCGCCACGGCGAAGCGGGAAAACCCTTCGACCTGCTGAAATCCGCGCTCGCAGACCTCTCGCCGGTGGAAGGCAGCGAGGGCACGCCGCCCTTCCCCGGCGGTGCGGCAGGCTTCTTCGGCTATGGCCTCGGGCGGACACTGGAACGTCTGCCACCGGAAGAGCGGCCCTTCGCCATCGACGACCAGCATCTGCCCGACATGGCGCTCGGCTTTTACGACACGGTGCTCGCCTTCGACATGCTGGCACGCCGCGCCTTCATCGTTTCGACGGGACTGCCCGAACGCGACCCCGATGCACGCCGGAAGCGCGCGGCGTTGCGCGCGGCCGAAATGCGCGAACGGCTGGCCTCGCCGCAGAGAGCGATGGCTCCCGCGCCCGTCGCAACACCCGGCATCTTCTCGAACTTCACACGCGAGGGATATGAAGGAGCGGTCGCGCGGGTCATCGACTACATCCATGCCGGGGATATCTTCCAGGCGAACCTTTCGCAACGCTTCGAAGCGACGCTCGCCGAAAGCGACACGCCTTATGCGCTCTATTCAAGACTGCGCTCCGCGAGCCCCGCGCCCTTCGCCTCCTTCTTCAATTTCGGCGAGGGCGCGATCGTCTCCTCATCGCCGGAACGCTTCCTTCTCTGCCGCGACGGGGAAGTCGAAACGAAGCCGATCAAGGGTACGCGCGGGCGTGGGCCGACGCCCGAGGAAGACGGACGCCTGGCCGCCGAACTTCTTGCTTCGGAGAAAGACCGCGCGGAAAACGTGATGATCGTCGACCTGCTGCGGAACGACATTTCGCGTGTTTGCGAGGATGGCTCCGTCACCGTGGATAAACTCTGCGAACTCGAGAGTTTCGCGAATGTGCATCACCTCGTGTCGACGGTGCGGGGAAAACTGCGGAAAGGCGAAACCGCTACCGATCTCCTTGCTGCCTGTTTCCCCGGCGGTTCCGTGACGGGCGCGCCGAAGCGCCGGGCCATGGAAATCATCGCGGAACTCGAACCGACCGCACGCGGCCCCTATTGCGGCGCCATCGGCTATCTCGGCGCCGACGGCAATATGGACAGCGCCATCGCGATTCGTACCATGACCGTGAAGGACAGGCGCGTGACCTTCCAGGCCGGCGGCGGGATCGTGGCCGACTCCGATCCGGAAGCCGAATATGAGGAAACGCTTGCGAAGGCGCGCGACATGCGGCGCTCGCTGATGGCCGAAGACGCATCCCCCGGCGCGCCGCTCCTTGCGGGAGAGCACGCATGATCATCGTCATCGACAATTTCGACAGCTTCGTTCACAACCTTGCGCGCTATGTCGGCGAGCTCGGATTCGCACGCCGCACGATCAGGACCGACGAGATATCGGTGGAGGATGCGCTGGCGCTTGCGCCCGATGCGATCATCCTCTCGCCCGGCCCCTGCGGGCCCGACAAGGCGGGAATTTCCGTACCTCTCGTGACGGCGGCTGCAGCGCGCGGCATTCCGCTGCTCGGCGTCTGCCTTGGACATCAGGCAATTGCCGCTGCCTTCGGCGGGCGCATCCTGCGCGCGCCAAAACCCGTGCATGGCAAACCATCGCGCATCAGTCACGAAGGCAGGGATATCTTTGAGGGCCTTCCCGATCCCTTTACGGCGGGCCGCTACCATTCGCTCGTCGCCGAACTTCCCGCGGGCGGGCCGCTCCGCGCCACCGCGCATGCGGAAGACGGGGTACTGATGGCGCTTTGCCACGAGGAACTGCCGGTCTATGGCGTGCAGTTCCACCCGGAATCCGTTCTCACTGAACACGGGCACGCGTTGCTTGCGAATTTCCTGCGGCTCGCAAACGCGGCCCCGGCGAGGCTCAGCGCATGAAAGTCTGGCTCAACGGTTCGATCATGGATGCACGGGACGCGCGGATCGACCCCGCCGACCGCGGCTTCCTGCTGGGCGACGGCCTCTTCGAAACCATGCTCGCGCTGCATGGACATCTCGTCTTTGCCGACGCGCACATGCTGCGGCTGAAGGCCGGCGCTGAACTGATCGGCCTGCCGCTTCCCTACGCGCCCGATTTCATCGAGGCCGCCTGCATCGAAATTCTGGAAGCAAACGGCCTCGATGCCGCGCCGCGCGCCTCGCTTCGCGTAACCGTGACGCGGGGACCGGGCCCGCGGGGCCTGGCGCTGCCGCCGGATCCGAGACCGACCGTGCTCGTGAGCTGCGCCGCTGCGGGAGCGCCGCCCGCACGTCTTTCGCTGGCAACGGCAATGCCGAGGCGCAACCCCTGGTCGCCCTCAGCGCGGCTCAAGGCCCTGCCTTATCTCGACAATCTGCTCGCAAAGGAAGAAGCGCGGGAAAAAGGCGCGGACGACGCGCTGGTGCTCTCCACGAACGGCACCATCGCCTGCACGAGCGCCGCCAATATTTTTCTCTGGGAAGACGGCAACCTTGTCACCCCCTCGGAGAACTGCGGCATCCTGCCGGGTATCACACGCGCGGCGCTGCTCGAACTCGCGCCGGAAATCGGAATTGAAATCGCCGAAGAGGAAATATTGCCCGCAAGGCTCGCACACATATCGGGAGCCTTCGTGACCAACAGCCTGATGGGGCTCGTACCCGTCAACCGGATCGACGGGCGGGATATCCCCGCCCATCCGATGACGGCCCGCCTCGCCGCGGCTTACGAGCTCCTGCTCGATGCCGCGGACGAAGAGGACTGAGACTACTCGCCGACCGTGAAGTCGCGGCGCGCCGCCGTGATGGTGACGGTGAAACCGGCGATCACGTCGAAAAGCGCAAGCAGGACGAGTGCGAAGAAGGTGGAGGTGCCGAACGGCGGCAGCACGATGAACTGGACCAGCGCAATCAGAAGAACGAGCATCGACAGCCCGTGATTGACGATGGTCGAGGCGCCGGTCTTCGTCGAGTTGATCAGTTCGAGGAAGAGCAGCATCAGCGCGGCGAAGACGATGAGATCGCCGACCGTGACGGTCCAGACGGCGCCCGAGATGAGTGTGATGGTCGTGATCTGCGATTCCATCGACAGACCGGTCAGATAGACGATGACGTTGTAAAGGATGATGACGATCGCCATCAGCGGCAGCGTGCCAAGCATATCGGAACCCTCTTTTGCCCCCAGGAAACTGGCCTCTGATGTGCCAGACTAGCACAACTATGACACCATAACCCAATCCGGCGACAGGTTTCCGACATGGCGGGCAGCGAGAGGAAGAACCTTAAGTGAATGCGGCAGCGCAAAATTTTTCGAAAACCTATCGGGAAGCACGCGACCGCTTCCTCCAGGCAGCGCGGGCGGCGGGCGGCCGCGTTAACCATCACGAACATCCGCTGAGAGGGCCCGAGGGCGAAGTACTCGCGACGGATGTAGCGCGGATCGGACCGGAGGATGCGCCCTTTATCCTCGCGCTTGGCTCGGGCACGCATGGCGTCGAGGGCTATTGCGGCTCCGGCGTGCAGACGGCACTGCTGGCGGAAGGTTTCGCGGACGGATTGCCCGATGACACGGGCCTGGTGCTCATCCACGGCATCAACCCCTACGGCTTCGCATGGAACAGGCGCGTCAATGAGGACAATGTCGACCTCAACCGCAACTTCGTCGACCACGCGAAGCCGCACCCCGAAAATCCGGGCTACGAGGAACTGGCGGAGGCGATCAACCCGCGCGACCTCTCACCCGAAACCATGGCCGAGAGCCGCGCGCACATGCGGGCCTATGCGGAACGTCACGGTCACCGCGCGATGCAGCACGCGCTCTCCGCAGGGCAATACACGCATCCGAACGGCGTGCAGTTCGGCGGGCTCGAGCCCGTCTGGTCGAACCGCACGCTCCGCATGATCCTGCGCGAGGAAATGGCCAAGGCGCGCCGCGTCGTCTTCATCGACATCCATTCGGGCCTTGGCGCATGCGGCGAAGGCGAGATCATCTGCACCGAGCCCGAGACGAGCGAGACCTACAAACGCATGCGCCGCTGGTGGGGTGCGAGAGTGCGCTCGACGGTGAGCGGGGATTCAATCTCCTCCAACGTGCCGGGTTCGATCACGGTCTGCCTCGCCGAAGAACTGCAAGGCCGCGAAGTAACGCCCATGGGCCTCGAATTCGGCACCGTGCCGATTGCGGAAGTGACGATGGCGCTGCAGGCCGACAACTGGCTTCACCAGAACGGCGGGCCTGACAATCCGAAGGCGAAGGAGATCGCGAAGACGATCCGCGATGCCTTCTACATCGATGCCGACGACTGGAAGGAAAAGGTGACGGCGCAAACGCGCGACGTCTGCCGCGCGGCGCTGAAGGGCCTTCACGAATAGGCAGGGCCCCGGCAAACGAAAACGCCGCCCCGAGGGACGGCGTTCAAAACTCATGGAAGCGCGGGAGGCTTATTCGCCCTTCGGCTTCAGGATCTGCTTGCCGCGATACATGCCGCTCTTCAGGTCCACATGATGGGGACGGTGAAGCTCGCCCGAATCCGGGTTCTCGACATAGGCCGGCTGCTTCAGCGCATCGGCCGAACGGCGCATGCCGCGCTTCGACGGGGTGGTTTTCCTCTTGGGGACGGCCATGGGCTTCGCTCCGATTGCTCCGCGAGCGGCCCGCCATTTGCGGACGCCTGCCCTCGCGAAAAAGGCTTTGAAAACAGAATATTGGCCGTGAGCGGTGGCGCCTCAAGCACCTCCGGCACGGCCTTTGGCGGGCCTTATACAGCGAAAGCGGGCGGAAAGTCCATAAGGGCGCACCCGAATTCCCCGCACGGCCGGCCTAGTTGAGATGGATGATGGCGCATTCATCCGCCGAAATGCCGGCCCGCGCGCAAGCCCCCTGCGCACTCCGCTCGCTGGCGAAGGGCCCCATGCGGACGCGATGGACCTCCTCGCCGGAAATCCGGGCCGTATCGATGGCAACGCGCTCGCCGGGCTTCAGGTCCGGTTCGCGTCCGAGAACGTCGAAATAGCGGCGGCTGGCGCGGTCGATGCTCGAATAGGCGCCGACCTGCGCATAGTAGCGGCCCGAAGGCGCTGCAAGCGAGGCAACCTCGACGGACCCCTGAGCGGCGCGGCCCGGACGGGCCAGCGGCTTGGGCGCGGAAGAGGAAATGGACCCCGTGACGAGATCGGCATAGGGGTCGTCGTTCCAGGCGACCTGTGTGTATTGCGGCCGTGCGACGGGACGGGCCGTGGTTGGGATTTCGATGGTCTTCTCGACCAGACGGTTCATGCCGCCGCGGTCATAGACCCTGACTTCCTGGCGCTGCTGCGGCTCCGTGCCGGCGAGCCCGCGCTCCTTCTGCATCACGAAAAGCGCGATCAGAATTGCCCCCAGGACCAGCCAGAAGCGGTCGCGCTGAGCCTTTTCGAACATGTCTGCCCCCATCCATGAGCCGCGTGGAGCGGCAATGGGATGAGGGTGACGCTATATGGTTAACTCACACTTAAACTGACCCGAACTGGCACAAAAATCCCCGGGCTTTCCAAAAAAGCCAAGGAAAATCAATGCCCTGACCTCAGGCCGCAAGCACCTTGGCCGCATCGTGCCAGGCGACGCCGAGCGCATCGGACACCGCCTTGTAGGTCAGTTCGCCCTTGTGGACGTTGAGCCCGGCCAGCAGATGCGGATTGTCGAGCATGGCCTGCCGGTAGCCCTTGTCCGCGAGCGCCAGCGTGAAGGGAAGCGTCGCGTTGTTGAGCGCGAAGGTCGAGGTCCGCGCGACGGCGCCCGGCATGTTCGCAACGCAGTAGTGAACCACCTCATGCTTCACATAGGTCGGATCGGCATGGGTGGTGGCATGCGAGGTCGCAAAGCAGCCGCCCTGGTCGATCGCGATATCGACCAGCACCGATCCCTTCTTCATTTTCTTGACCATGTCTTCCGTCACGAGCTTTGGCGCGGCCGCGCCCGGCACCAGCACGGCGCCGATCACGAGGTCCGCACCGAGCACGCTTTCCTCGATCGCATCGACGGTCGAATAGATCGTGTTGAGGCTCGGACCGAACTGCATGTCGAGCTCGTAGAGGCGGTGCAGGTTGAGGTCGATGACGGTGACATGGGCTTCGAGACCCATCGCCATGCGCGCGGCATTGGTGCCCGATACGCCGCCGCCGAGAATGACGACCTTCGCAGCGGGAACGCCCGGCACGCCGCCGAGCAGCATGCCGCGGCCTCCTTGCGCGATCTCGAGGCAATGCGCGCCCGCCTGGATCGACATGCGGCCCGCGACTTCCGACATGGGCGCAAGCAGCGGAAGACCGCCACGGGCATCCGTCACGGTTTCATAGGCGATGGCGATGCAGCCCGATTCCATGAGCCCGCGCGCCTGATCGGGATCGGGCGCGAGATGGAGATAGGTAAAGAGGATCTGGTTCTCGCGCAGCATCTTCCACTCGGAAGGCTGCGGCTCCTTCACCTTCACGACCATGTCGGCGCTGGCGAAAATCTCTTCCGCCGTATCGGCGATCTTCGCGCCGGCGGCGACATATTGCTCGTCGAAAAGTCCGATGCCGAACCCTGCGCCCTTCTGCACGAGAACCTCGTGCCCGTGATGCACCGCCTCGCGAACGGCAGACGGCGTCATGCCGACGCGATACTCGTGGACCTTGATTTCCTTGGGGACGCCGATGCGCATGGGATGCCTCGTGAGGGGGAGGGAACTGGCAAAAAGTGTAGCGCGGTGAAGGACCACCTCCAAGGCGGGGCATGGAGCCAATCGGCGACGGATGTTTAATATTCTAGCCACGCGCGGGAGGGCGCGCCGCAGCCCGAAAACGCTTCGATGCCCAAAAGGTGCGCATGACTGACGCTTTCCGCGCCGGAGAAAAAGAAGCGGGCGCCGCCATCCGTACTCTATCTTAAACACCTGACCGGCAAGGCGAATGCCGCTGCCGCCTGTGCTAGGAAAGAGCGGGGAGCGGAACCATGTCTTTTCTCTTCGATGAAAACCTGCGCATGCAAATCGCCGGGAGGCTCCGCGCCTTCCCGCGCGAGACATTGCATGACGGCGCGCTGAAGCGCGCGGCCGTCGCCATCACCGTGGTGCCGCATGAAGGACCGCACGGGCCTGGCGCGGGTTTCCTGCTGACGCGGCGCGCGCCGAGGATGAACGCCCATGCCGGACAATGGGCGCTGCCCGGCGGCCGCGTCGACAAGGGCGAGGACGCGGTGGAGGCCGCACTGCGCGAATTGCGCGAGGAGATCGCGCTCGACCTCGACCCTGCGGAAGTGCTTGGAATGCTTGACGATTACCCGACGCGCTCCGGCTATCTCATCACGCCGGTGGTGGTCTGGGCGGCGGAGACGGGCGGCATGCGGCCGAACCCCGACGAGGTCCAGTCGATCCATCCTTTCGCGCTTGGCGAGCTGACAAGGCCGGATTCGCCCGTCTTCCTCACGATCCCCGAAAGCGACCGGCCCGTGATCCGCCTGCCGCTTGGCGAGGATCACATCCACGCGCCGACGGCAGCCCTGCTCTATCAGTTCGGAGAAGTGGGATTGCGCGGGCGGGCAACGCGCGTCGCCCATCTCGAACAGCCCGTCTGGGCCTGGGGCTAGGGGTCAGGCGGGCTGCGCCGGAAGGCGCCCGCGATGATGAAAGCCGAGCTTTTCCAAGGCCTTGTCGAATGCGGCGGCGGGCAACCGCGCCCATGCCTTCTCGTGGAGGAAGAAGACCACCGTGTTGACGGCAGGCTCGATCAGCGCGACGCCGGCCGCGATGGCAAGCTCGCCCGTCAGCGCATAGGTGACGCCGAAGCCCACCGAGAAGTGGAGCGAGGCGTAGGTCATGGTCTTCACGAGGTCGCGCATGAGTCCGGTTCCTTTGATAGCCGCTATTGCGATTTATTCTTATTTAAATAAAAGAGATGAGACTGTCAAGGGGCAAGGGGTCTTGTGGGTGGCCGGAGCGCGCTCGGGCCACATGAACCGTTACGGAACCGTGACGAACAGACATGGCGGATTCCGGGCGTTTTTCGGGGCGGCGCGGCGGCTGTCATCTGAATGTCATCGAACTGTCACAAAGGGCGGGGTTATCCCCGCCCCTGTCCACGCGGAGGCGCTTATCCCCGCCCTGCGAGAGGCGGCGAGAATGGCAGCGGAAGGCCCTCCGGGGAGCTGAAGACAGCGCCCTGAAGAGAATGGCCAACCCCGGAGCGGCACCCCTTCCCGGCCAGAGGCCTCCAGGGGGTGCAGAACCGGACCGGACACCAAATACGGAGCGATCAATGGCGCGAAAGATAGGGCCGGAAAGGCCGAAGGAACCCGGCGGGCTGGAAGTGCTGCGTGTCCGGCGCGTTGTCGGCATCTCGGACTTCAAGAAGAACCCCATGCGCGTCTTCGTGGACGCCAAGGGCGAGGCCTTCGCGGTGCTGAATTACAACCGCCCGGAATTTTACGTTGTCCCCGCCCCCCACTACGCGGCGCTGCTCGACCGGATCGAGGAGCTGGAGAACCGCGCCCCGGCACCCCCCGGCTTGAGCCTCCGGCCAGCCTGACGCTATAAGTCCGGACAACGATGTTGCGCCCTGCGGTTGGACAGCCCCTTATTCCGCAAGGCTGCGAGCGCGGACGGGCCTGTCGCCGCAGCTCCCGTTCCCCGCCCTTCGAGGGCGCGCATTGTGCGTGGCCCGTATGCGGCAAAGCGCGCGCCCCACCTTTTCGTGACCGATTTTCGCCGGAACCCCTCCGCCCATATGCGCGACGCGCTGGGCGACACGCTCGCCATCCTCTCCCGCAACAAGGTCGAGTTCTACGCCGTGCCGCCGGAGCGCTTCGAGGGACCGATCGGCAGGATCGAGGCGCTGGAGGGAGGGAGGCGGTGAGGGAGGGTGAGGGGACTCCATAATCATCCGTCTACCTCACAACTTGTCATTGCCGGGCTTGACCCACTGCCGTCCGGTTTAATTTTCAATCCCGAATTTAACCGTCATGACCCGGCC
>NZ_BTVP01000007.1:0-109433 GCF_045863935.1 Parvibaculum sp.
GTTAAATTCGGGATTGAAAATTAAACCGGACAGCAGTGGGTCAAGCCCGGGGGTAACACATTTTTTAAGGCCGCCTAGTCGGCGGCCTGGGCGAACTTATCCGATACCTGACTGAGGTCGTGCAGCTTGAAGGGAAGCTGGCGGATGCGGTTGCCCGTTGCGGCGAAGATCGCGTTCGAGACGGCGGCGGAGACGACGGGGGTTGCCGGTTCGCCGAGACCGCCGAGGGGCGCATCGCTGCCGACGAAATGGACGTCGATTGCCGGGCATTCCGACAGATGCAGCATCTCGTAGTCGGTGAAGTTCGTCTGTACGACGGCGCCGTCTTCGATGGCGATTTCGCCGTAAAGCGCGGCAGTGAGGCCATAGATGATGCCGGACTCGATCTGCTGCGCGGCGGTGTCGGGGTGGATGACGAGGCCGCAATCGACGGCGGCGGTGACGCGGTGGATGCGGGGCTGACCGTCCTCGATCGAGATTTCGGCGACTTCGGCGACGACGGTGCCGAAGCTTTCCTGCACGGCAAGGCCGTGATGACGGCCCTGCGGAAGGGCCCTGCCCCAGCCCGCCTTTTCGGCGGCGAGACGCAGCACGGCGGCGTGGCGCGGCTTGTCCCGCAGGAGCGCGAGGCGGTAGTCGAGCGGGTCTTTGCCCGCGCGATGCGCAAGCTCGTCGATGAAGCTTTCGGCAAAGAAAGTGTGCTGCGTATGGGCGACGGAGCGCCAGGGGCCGCGCGGAATATGCGTCGGCACCTCGGCATAGCGGATCGACTGGTTGGCGATACCGTAAGGAATGTGCGGCGCTTCTTCGGGATCGTCCTTGTAGACGTAGCGGTTTTCGTAAGCCGTGGGGTAGCCGTCCGCGCCGACGACCGCGCGGATGCGCGACGTGACGGCGGGGCGATAGGCGTCGTGCTGGATGTCGTTCTCGCGCGTGTAGACGAGCTTCACCGGCGCATCGACTTCCATCGCGATCTTCGCCGCCCAGTCGATCTCGCTCGGGAAATCGAAGAAGCCCTCGCGGAGCGGAATGCGGCGGCCGAAACCGCCGCCGAGCAGCATCGGATGGACGGTGACGTTGTCGAAATCGATGCCGGTGACATCGGCGAAGCGGGCGCGCGTGCCGAGCGGATCCTGCACGCCCACCCAGACATCGGCCTTGCCGTCGCGGATCCAGACGGTGCAGTTCATCGGCTCCATGCAGGCGTGCGCCAGATAGGGGACGCGGTATTCGGCGGCGACGATGTCGGCGCCCTCGGCGGCAAAGGCGGAGGCGGCATCGCCGACTTCCTTGTCTTCCTCGGTTTCGCCGGAGAGCGCCTCGGCCTGCGCGGCGAAGATCGTTTCGGAGGAGACGTTTGCCTTCTCGCCCGCGTCGAACTCGACCTCGAGGGCGAGGGCCGCTTCCTTGGCGCGCCAGTAATTGTCGGCAACGACGGCGACGCCCGCCGGGAACTCCACCACCTTCTTCACGCCGCGCCGCGAGAGAATTTCCGAGGCGTCGTAGGAGACGACCGTCGAACGGGAGACGGGGCCGAGATGCACGGCGGCATAGAGCATGCCGGGGATATGCGCATCGACGCCGTATTTCGCACTGCCGTCGACCTTGCCGGGAATGTCGAAGCGAGGGCGGGGCGTGCCGACGATCGTATAGTCCTTGCGGGACTTGAACTTCGGGTTCGCGGAAGGGGAATATTCGGCAGCTTCGGCGGCAAGCTCGCCATAGGTCGCGGTCTCGCCCTTCGGGCCCGTGACCGCGCTCATGGCGGCAGTGCAGTCCGACGGCGAACAATTCCAGCGCGCGGCGGCGGCCTTTATGAGCATTTCCTTCGCGGCGGCGCCGGTCACGCGCATGCCGTGCTGGCCGGTGTAGCGGACCGCCATGGAGCCGCCGGTGATCTGCATGTTCATGAATTTCGCCACCTTGTACCAGGCGGCGGCGTTGACGCCTTTCAGCATGGGAGGCACGCCCACGCCCGGCACGAAACGGTTGCCGAGCGACTCGTTGGCGAAGGCGGGTTCGGCGGGGGCCTGTTCGGCGCGCACCAGCGACCAGTCGGCGTCGAGTTCTTCGGCCGCCATCATGGCGAGCGCGGTGATCGTGCCCTGCCCCATGTCGGCATGGGGGACATAGACCGTCACCGTGTTGTCCGGTGCGATCTTGAGCCAGGCAGTGACGAAGCGTTCGCCCTCCCTGGCGGCGGCATTGTCCGCGAGCGTCCGGCGCGAGGGGCCGGAGGCGGCATAGCCGAGAATGAGCGCGCCGCCGGCGGCAGCGCCGCCCGCGATGAGGAACTGACGGCGGGTGGGTTTTCCGAGTTTCATGGCCATGATCGTTCCTCCCTCAAGCCGCTGACACGTCGCGGATCGCGGCGCGGATGCGCGGATAGGTGCCGCAGCGGCAGATATTCGTTATCGCGGCGTCGATGTCTTCATCCGTAGGCTGAGGGTTTTCCGCCAGCAGCGCGGAGACGGCCATCAGCATGCCGGACTGGCAATAGCCGCATTGGGGAACCTGTTTGGCGATCCAGGCGGCCTGGAGCGCGGAAAGCTCGCCCTCCTCCGCGCCGGAGGCGGCGGCAAGCCCCTCGATGGTGGTGATTTCGGCGCCGTTGGCCGCTTCCACGGGGGTCACGCAGGTGCGCGTCGCCACGCCGTCGATATGGACGGTGCAGGCGCCGCAGGCGGCGACGCCGCAGCCGAACTTCGTGCCGGTAAGGCCGAGTTCGTCGCGCAGCACCCAGAGAAGGGGCATCTCGGGCTCGACATCGAGCTCGTGAGGCTGGCCATTGACGGTGAGTTTGATGGACATGAGGCGACCTCTTCTGGCGTGAGGGCTGGCGGGTCATATGTGGACTGACCCAAAATAACATTTCGGTCAGTCAGTCGCCAGCCCCAAATTTCCGTTCACGGGTTCGTGAAGAGGCTGGCGGGCTTTTCCCCGGCCGGGAATGGGCTAGTTTCTCTCTGGTTCGCGACGTTTTTCAAAGGAGACCCTGCCCATGAAGCTGACCCTGATTGCCCCGCTCGCCGCGTCGCTCTTCGCGCTTGCCGCCCTGCCGGCGCTGGCCGAGGCGCCGCTCGCGACCGCCACCTTCAAGACGCAGGAAAGCGCCGATGCGGGGACCGCCGACCTTTCGGAGGGGCCGGAAGGCGTGGTCATCCGCGTGACCGCCTCGGGGCTGACACCGGGCTGGCATGCGATCCACTTCCACGAGACCGGCGACTGCTCGGACGAGGGCTACAAGAAGTCGGGCTCCCATGTGCAGCATGCCGCGAAGGAGCCGCACGGGCTGCTGAACCCCGAAGGGCCGGACGATGGCGACCTGCCGAACATCTATGCCGCGGAAGATGGCACGGTGAACGCGGAACTCTATTCCGACCGGGTGACGCTTTCGGAAGCCGAGGGCCGCGCGAACCTCATCGACGAGGACGGCTCGGCGCTCGTCATTCATGAAGGGCCGGACGACCATATGAGCCAGCCGATCGGCGGCGCGGGGGCGCGCGTCGCCTGCGCGGTGATCGAGAAGGTGGAGTAACATCCCCCCACCCGGGAAATCCGCTGTTGCGAATTTCCCGGCCTCCCCGCGAGGGGGAGGCGGTTAGCCGTCCAGCTCCCTGTAGTGGCGGAAGATGCCGCTTTCGTTGAAGGGCTGGCGGCGCTCGCTTTTCAGATAAGCGGCGATCCGCGGGCGTTCGCGCGTTGCGGCATGAAGCGCGGCGACGAGCGGACGCTTGCGGAGGTGGCGCGCCGCCGCTTTGGGGAAGGCATAGAGAAGACCGTCGACCGTGTGGAAGAGCGAGAGGTCGGCATAGGTGAGCGAGTTGCCGACGAGACGGGGCTTTGCTTCGCTCGCGCCGTTTGCCTCAAGCACCGCCTCGAACCAGTCGAGAAATTTCGGGATACGGGCGCCGCGAAATTCCTTCGCGCGGCGGGCGGCTTCCTTTTTCTGATCCTCGTAGTAAAGGCCGACGCCTACCGGGTGATGCACGTCATGCGCTTCGGCGACGAAGTCCGAGATGGTGAGCTCGATCTGATGCGTCCAGAGCGCGGCGCTTTCAGATTTCGGCGCGAGGCCGAGCCGCGGGCCGAGATAAAAGAGGATCGCCGCAACCTGGCCGACGACGAGGCGCCCGTCGCGCAGGAAAGGCGGCGCGAAGGACGGGTGCTTCGTGCCCTCGCCTTCCAGGAGCGCCAGCATCTCGTCCATGCCGCCCTCGCGTTCGCGGACGACATCGACATAGGGCGCGCCCGCCTCCTCCAGCGCGAGGCGGACATATTCGCCCCGGCCGGGAATGCCCGGCCAGTAGAAAAGTTCGTAAGGCTTCCGGCGGGTGGGCTTTGCGGGCATGGGCGGCCTCCTTTGTCAGCGATCCAGCCTCCATCCGGGCAGCGGAAAGGGCAAGGATTCCAGGGTTTTACGGATTTTGCGCATTTTCGGATTGATTGATGATGATATTTTGATTATTTAATGCTGCGAAGGCGATGAGGCGTGCCGGTTCTCAGGCCGCTCCGCCTCGAAGAGGACGAGACATGACAGACGAACAGACATTTCAAATCACAGGGGCGCAGAGGCGCCGGGAGGACGTGGTGAGCCGATACCAGGTCGATGTGGGGGAGGAGTTTCCTCTCTCGGAAAAGGAAAAGCGCGCGTGCTCGCGCCATGAGGGGCCTTGCGAAGGCGGGTGGGACGCCCATGAGTGGCATGGACGCGAATGGCATGGACATGAATGGCGGGGCGGGTTTCGCGCGCCGCGGCTTCTGGTGCTGTTTGCGGCGATCGCGGTTGGCGTTGCGCTGATCTCGACGGCGGCGAGCTATCCGCTGGCGACGCTCGCCGTTGCGGCTATCGCGCTGCTTTTCGCGGGCGGGTACTTCCGTGGCGGCCATCGCCGCACGCATGGCCGGAGGGACGCGGCATGAGCAGCTTCAAGGAAGAGACGCCGGAGACCGGCGCCGATGCGGGCGAGAGCGAGGAGCGGCGCGGACGGCGCGGCCATCGCCACGGACGGCGGCACAAGCGGCATGGCGGCGAGGATCGCGACACGACGCGCGTGCAGCTCGAACTACCGCCACAGGCGATGGAGCGGCTGCAGCAATTGAAAGAGAAGACGGAAGCCGCGTCCTATGCGGAAGTGATCCGCAACGCACTCCGGCTCTACGAGGCGCTGATCCAGGAAGCCGAACGCGGCGCCGAATTCCAGGTGAAGGAGCCGGACGGGACGGCGGTGCCTTACAGAGTGTTTTTGTAGGGCTTTTCGCACGTCTCAAAATGTCATTGCCGGACTTGATCCGGCAATCCAGAACGGCATGCGCGGAACTCGCGACCCCTGGACCCCCGGGTCAAGCCCGAGGGTGACGAATTGTTTTAGAAAAGAAAATCAGCCCGCTTCCACCCTTGTCGGTGCGGGGGTTGTGGCGATGCCTGTGGCCGGCGGGGCGGCGCGGACGGGGAGGTGGCAGGTGACGCGGGTGCCGACATCGGGCGCGCTTTCAAGCGTCACCCAGCCGCCATGCAGCTCCACGAAGGAACGCACGAGGCTGAGACCGAGGCCCGCGCCCCGGCGGCGATCCGAACCGCCATGCGCCTCGAAGCGGTCGAAGACATTGCCCTGGAATTCCGGCTTGATGCCGATGCCCGTATCCTCGACATAGAGTTCGACCGAGCTTTCATGCCGCGCGGCGCCGACGATGATGGTGTCGCCGGGGCTCGTGAAGGCGAGCGAATTCGAAAGCAGGTTGATCATGATCTGCTTGATGCGCTTTTCGTCGGCGCGCACCGTGCCGATGTCCTTCGGGCATTCGACCCTGAGGACAACCTTGTTCTTCTGCGCGGGACGCTGCGCAAATTCCTCGGTCGCGTAGATGACTTCGGACAGTTCGACATCCGAGAGGTCGAGCGTCATGGCGCCCGCTTCGATGACGGCAAGATCGAGAATGTCGTTCACGACGTCGATCAGCGTTTCGGAACTTTCGAGAATGCCCTGCATGTATTCGTGCTGGCGCGGATTGAGCGTGCCGAACATTTCGGCTTCGAGGATTTCGCCGAAGCCGAGGATGTTGGTGAGCGGTGTGCGGAGCTGGTAGGAGACGTGGCTGATGAATTCGGACTTGAGGCGGTCGGCCGTTTCGAGCGCGTCGTTGCGGTCGCGCAGCGCCTGCTCCATCTGCGTCGAATCCGTCACGTCGACATAGGTCATGAGCGTCGCGCCGTCGGGCAGCGGCACCATGGCATAGTCGACGACTGTACTGTCCGGCCGCAGGAGCCGGCCCGTCTGCGGCGTGCGCATACCCGACATGCCGGTGACGCCGTTCCTCAGCGCTTCCCATTCGCGCTCGTCTGCCATGAGCGGGCGGCAAAGCTCGATCAGTTCGTTCACATGCGGCTCGCCGCCAAGCTTGTCCGCGTCGAGCCCCCAGATGTTGAGGAAGGCGGGATTGAAGAGCTTCAACCGCCCGTCCGAACCGAAGACCGCCACACCTTCATAGAGATGGTCGATGGTCTCGCGCTGGACGCGGGCAAGCGTGTTGTAGGAGCTTTCGAGATTGAGCCGCTCGGTGACGTTTTCATAAAGGTAGATGACGCCGCCGAAGGGATGGGCCTGCGCGAGCACCTTGACGGTGCGGCCATCCGGCAGGTGCCAGAATTCCTCGAGCGGCTCGGTCGAGGTGTAGATTTCCATGCGGCTCTGCTTCCAGGCCTGGAAGTTCGCCTGTTCGGGCAGGCGGCGGCGCGCGCGCAACTCATCGAGAATTTCGTTGTCGGAGGGACCGCCGTCGAGCCATTGCGGGTCGAGGCCCCAGAGCGTTTCGTAGGCGCGATTGTGGAAGGTGAGACGCTTGTCCGGACCGCAGATCGCGACCGCCGTCGTCACGCGGTCGAGCGTCGCGGCATGGCTTTCGATGTGGCGGCGAAGCTCGGCTTCCGCCTCGTCGAGATCCGACACGTCGACGGCGATGCCGGCAACGCCATCGGAGAGACGCTGCTCGATGATGTCGAGCGCGTGGCGTTCGCCCGCCATGATGGCGTGGCTGCGCTCGCGGGCGCGCGAGCGGTCGAAGAGCGTGCGGCGAAGCGTGGCCAGGGTTTCCTCGCCGAGAAGTTCGAGGCCGCGCGTCACGGCATCGTCCGGCGAGGCGGCGTCGACGGCGCGGGCGTAGGCCGCGTTCACCCAGACGAGATTGCCCTCGCCGTCGCGGCGCCAGGCGGCGAAGGGGGCCTGCATGAGATGTTCCTCGAAGCGGCCGCGGCTGTACTCGGCCTGGCGGAGGCGCTCCTTGAGGCGCGACACCTCTGCGCGCTCGCCGGTCACGTCGCGCAGCCAGAGCACCGCGAGCGCGCCAGCGGGGCGGCCTTCCGCCTCGAAGGTGCGTCCGTCCGTCGACTGAACATGAAGCGAGAAGCGCGCGCCGCGCGTGCGCAAGCGCTGCACCGCCGTGTTGAGGCGGCCGGCATTTTCCGGCTCGAGCCGGGTCAGCAGGTAGTTGAAGTCAAGATCGCCCGAGGAAGGATCCACCAGCGTCGCCGTAGAGCCGACGATGCGGGGACGGGCCTGAAAGGTGCCGGGCGCGGCGCGCAAGCTCTCCGGCGTCCAGATGAAGACGGCGTCAGGCTCGGCGGCGAGGATCGATTCCGCGGCGTCGAGGCGGGCTTCGAGGGTGGAGAGGCTCGCCTCGCGATCGAGCGCGATGCGGCGGGCGGCGCGGGCGGCGCGAATCCCGGTGATGGCGGCGAGGATGCCGGCGAAGGCGAGGCCGGCAGCAATGGCAAAGGAGGTGGCGACGGCGGGCTCGGCGGCGGCTTCGGAGGGCAACCCCAGCACGGCGAGCGTTTCCATCAGCCCCTTGGGGACGGGCGCCTGTGCGGCGGCGACGGCCGAGGTGGCGGCAAAGGGAAAGGAAGCCGCCAGCAGCGCCGGGACAAGCCTTGCCCCACGCCGCACGACATCACGCTTCCGGCTCTTTGCCGACTTCAACACACGACAACCCCTTCCGTCTTGCGCCCTTTCCATCGTCATGGGCGAGCGCAAATCACCGGACCCCGGCGGATACTACACCACGAGGGACTCGGAGGTGAAATATCAGGGTTCGAGAAAATGCGGTGAAAGGGCACCGGCCCGCCGCAAACGAAAAGCCCGGCGTTTCCGCCGGGCTTGTGGTTTTGCCGGCACGCCTTGCGTGCGGCCGAAAGGGCCGGACCTCAGTAGCGGTAGGTCTCGGGCTTGAAGGGGCCTTCGGCGGCGACGCCGATATAGTCGGCCTGCTTCTTGTTCAGCTTTTCGAGCTTCACGCCGATCTTTTCGAGGTGGAGGCGCGCGACCTTCTCGTCGAGCTCCTTCTTCAGGACGTAGACCTTCTTCTCGTATTCATCCGGCTTGGTCCAGAGTTCTATCTGGGCGAGCGTCTGGTTGGTGAAGGAGGCCGACATGACGAAGCTCGGATGGCCCGTGCCGCAGCCGAGATTCACGAGACGGCCCTCGGCGAGCAGGATGATGCGCTTGCCGTCCTGGAACTCGATCTCGTCGACCTGCGGCTTCACATTGTGCCACTTGAGATTGCGCAGACCGCCGATCTGGATCTCGCTGTCGAAGTGGCCGATGTTGCAGACGATGGCGCGGTGCTTCATTTTCCGCATGTGATCGACGGTGATGACGTCGACATTGCCGGTCGTCGTGACGAAGATATCGCCGCGGGGCGCCGCTTCGTCCATGGTCGTCACTTCATAGCCTTCCATCGCGGCCTGGAGCGCGCAGATGGGGTCGATCTCGGTGACGATGACGCGGCAGCCCGCCTGACGGAGCGAAGCGGCGGAGCCCTTGCCCACATCGCCGAAGCCCGCGACGACGCCGACCTTGCCCGACATCATGACGTCGGTGGCGCGGCGGATGCCGTCCACCAGCGATTCACGGCAGCCATAGAGATTGTCGAATTTCGACTTCGTGACGCTGTCGTTGACGTTGATTGCCGGCCAGAGCAGCGTGCCCTTCTTCTGCATCTCGTAGAGACGGTGGACGCCCGTGGTGGTTTCTTCGGTGACGCCGCGCACGCTTTTGGCGATCTGGTTGTAGAAGCCCGGCTTGTGCTTCAGGCGGCGCTTGATGGCGGCGAAGAGGATTTCCTCTTCTTCATTGCCCGGCGTTTCGAGGAAGGCCACGTCGCCATCCTCGGCGCGCTTGCCGAGATGGATGAGGAGGGTCGCGTCGCCGCCGTCGTCGAGGATCATGTTGGGCGCGCCGCCATCGGACCATTCGAAAATGCGGTGGGTGTATTCCCAGTAGTCTTCGAGGCTTTCGCCCTTGATCGCGAAGACGGGAATGCCGCGCGCGGCAATGGCGGCAGCGGCGTGATCCTGCGTCGAATAGATGTTGCAGGACGCCCAGCGGATGTCGGCGCCCAGCTCGGCAAGCGTCTCGATCAGCACGGCGGTCTGGATGGTCATGTGAAGCGAACCGGCGATGCGGGCGCCCTTCAGCGGCTTCTTCGAGCCGAATTCCTCGCGGGTCGCCATGAGGCCCGGCATTTCGGTCTCGGCGATGTCGAGTTCCTTGCGGCCCCAGTCGGCGAGATTGATGTCCTTGATGGCGTAATCGTGGGTATCGGCTTTTGCGGCTTGGCTCATGAGGCTGTCGCGCTCCTTTTGAATTCGGCGGTGCGTCCGGTCACCGGTCCGGCGGCCCTTAACGGGGCCCGCGGGCCGACGCGCAAGCGAGTGCTGCGCCAGCGGGGACCGGCGTCGTGATGGGGCCTTATAACAAGGCAAGGCCGGGGGAGCAAGACGACATAAAGAAATGTTTATATGTTTTTACGGCGGGGATATTTCGACCAGCCGGCCGAACTGCGGGGTGCGGACGGGACGTTTCTCGCGACGAGCGTGCAGACAGTTTATTTCAAGGAATAGGCGGCTGTTTCACGACACAGGCCGGTTGACTGCGGTTGACACTCATAACATATATGTTATGTTTCTCATGGGGTGGGCGGTCAAATTCGCAGGGAAGCCCGTGGAGCGGGAGTACGTGGAATGAACCGGAAGAAGGAACTGATCGACTTCGACGACGTTGCCGAGCGGGCTCTGAGAAATCCGGAGGTCATGGCTGGTTATGTCCGCGCGCGGGCGATGCGGCTGGCAGCCGACGCCGTCCGGAAAGTCCGCCAGACAAAAAAACTCAGCCAGGCGGAGGTCGCTCACGCGATGGGCAAACCGCAATCGCTTGTGGCACGGATAGAAGGCGCGCGGACCAACGCGACGGTGGAAACGCTTTACGAGATCGCGGAGGCGACGGGCACGGAACTCGTCATCTCATTCAAGAAGAGCAAGACAAGCGATAAGCGGAAAGACTAAAGGGTCAATCGCGTTCGCCGAAGCCGTCGGCCACGAGGGCGGAGAGGGCCTCAAGGGCGGCTTCCGCATCCGGGCCGTCCGTTTCGATGCGGATGCAGCAGCCGGGCGCGGCGGCGAGCATCATCAGGCCCATGATCGAGGTGCCGGGGACCGTCTGCCCTTCGCGGGAGACGGAAATGCCGGCATCGAACTTCTCGGCAAGCTGCACGAATTTCGCTGAGGCCCGGGCGTGAAGACCGCGATTGTTGACGATCTCGACTTCGCGGACATGAAGGCCCGGTTTTGTTTCGGCAGATGCCAATTTTCAGGCCCCGTCGCCCGCGAGCACGCGGCTCGCAATCGAGATGTATTTGCGGCCCGACTCCTGCGCCTGATCGACGGCGTCGCTCAGGCTCGCGCTGTCGCGGACGCTCGCAAGCTTGATCAGCATGGGGAGGTTCACACCCGCGATCACCTCCACCTTCGCCTTGTCCATGACGGAGATGGCCAGGTTCGAAGGCGTGCCGCCGAACATGTCGGTCAGCAGGATGACACCGTCGCCCGAATCCGAAGCGGCAACCGCCTTCAGGATGTCCTTGCGGCGCTGCTCCATGTCGTCGTCAGGGCCGATGCTGATCGACGCGACCTGGGCCTGAGGGCCGACGACGTGCTCCATCGCCGCGACGAACTGACTGGCCAACTGGCCGTGCGTTACGAGTACCAAACCGATCATCAACAGCCCTCAATGCCGCATTGGAGCGGGAACGCGCCACCCGGCGCCAGCTCACCGCTTTTCGCCCCCGCGAAGGGGCGTATCGTGACCCCAATCGCGCGCATATGACAAGTGTTGCGATGCAACAATCGGCACGAAGCGGGGCCGAACGCCTCCTAAAAAGGCAGAAGGCTCGGGCGCAGGGGCCAAAACGGCCATTCGCCGCGCTCTAACCGCCGCCAAGGCGGCCGTCCGGTCCCGGAAAACCGTTATCGGGCAGCGTTTCGAGGGCAAGCCGGAGCTTCGCCGGGGCGGTGCCATCGAAGGCGTGGAGAGCGAGGAGCGGCAAGCGCCGGCCCAAAATTTCCTCGAAGCGCGGCTCGGGGAGACGCGGCACCTCCTCGCGGGGCACGAGATCGGCAATCAGGACGAGCGGCGCCTGCGCCGCGCCGGGCATGGCGACGAGGCCGAGGCCGCGGAGTTCCAGCAGGCCCGCAAGGAGGGCCGGCGCGCGGGCGATAACGGCCTCCGCCTCCAGATGGAGCGCCACCTGATCGTCGGCGACGAGGCGCGTTTCGCCGCTCGCATCCTCGCGGATGAGGCGGAAGGCGAGATCGGACTTGCCCGCACCCGAGGGGCCGCGCAGCAAGACCGCGCGCGTGCCGCAGGCGATGCAGGTGCCGTGCATGTAGAGAGGTTTCCCGTCCGGCATCTCGCGCTACTCCGCCTCGGGAAGTTCGACGGTGAAGCAAGCGCCCAGAACCTCTCCATCCTTCATGCGGTTGCTCGCGCGGATCGTGCCGCCATGCGCGGCGACGATCTGGCGGGAGATCGCAAGGCCAAGACCCGAATGCTCGCCGAAACTGTCGGGCCGGTCGGTATGGAAGCGGTCGAAGATGCGCTCGAAATTGCCGGTCGCGATGCCCGGGCCTTCGTCCTCGACGCGGATGACGACAAGGCCCGGTTCGCGCGAGGCGGAAACGCGTACGGTACCGCCGCGGGGGCTGAAGGAGAGCGCGTTGTCGATCAGGTTGCGCACGACCTGGCCGAGCCTGTTGTCGAAGCCCTTCACAACCATGCCCTCGCGGCCCGGCGCGCCGGGATCGATGTCGAGTGTCACGCGGGCCGAGCCCGCGACGCCTGTCTCGTTGAAGAGGTCGCAGACCGTTTCGAGCAGGGTTGCGACATTCACGTCCTCAAGCTCGCTGCGCGACAGTTCGGCATCGAGGCGGGACGCATTCGAGATATCGGAAATCAGACGGTCGATGCGGCGCACATCGTCCTGGATGATCGCCATGAGGCGGTCCTTCTGGCTCTCGTCCCGGGCCAGACGGAATGTCTCGATGGCGCTGCGGAGCGAGGTCAGCGGATTCTTGATCTCGTGAGCGACATCGGCGGCGAAGCTCTCGATCGCGTCGATGCGGTTGTAGAGCGCGTTCGTCATGTCGCGCAGCGCGCCCGACAGTTCACCGATCTCGTCGCGGCGGCCCGTGAAATCGGGGATCTGCGCGCGCGCATTCTTGCCGCGCCGCACGATCTCGGCGGCCTGCGCGAGACGGCGCACGGGCTCGGCGATGGTGCCCGCGAGAAGAACGGAAAGCAGGATCGTGACGCCGAGCGCGACGAGAAAGACCTGCAGGATCGCGATGCGTTCGGCACGGACGATGCGGTCGATGTCGCCGCCGCGCGTCGAAAGCATCAGGGCGCCCAGCACCGCGCGGTAACGCTGGATCGGCACGGCGACGGAGACAATGAGCTCGCCGCGATCGTTCACGCGTTCCTTGCTCGAGGCGGTGCCGGAAAGGGCGGCGGCCACTTCCTCGTACATGGTGCCGTTCTGGCTGCCCGCCTCGCGGAAGCGTTCGAGGTCGCGGCCCGGCAGCACGCTCAGGCCCCATTGCAGAATCCTGTCGACGACACTGCCCTCGTCCGCACCTTCGGGCGGCGGCAGTTCGAAGGCGACGATCTGGCCCGACGCGCTCAACTGGCGCGAATCGAGAACGAGCCAGCCTTCCTTGCCGTAGAGCCGCGCGCGGGTGCGCGTCGGCAGGACGAGGCGGCGCAGGATCGGCGCGGCGGTTTCCGGATTGATGGGGATGTCTTCGTTGATGACGGCGTCGGATGTGTCGCCGGGCGGCGGCGCCAGGATCACGCCCGCGGCAAGGGGATCGATGACGGTGGCGCCGGGCGCGGCCGTCGCGCCTTGCGCAATCGCGCCCGCGATGATCTCGGCCTGGGTGAGCAGGCTCTGGCGGCGAGCATCGATCAGGCCTTCGCGGAACTGATTGAGATAGAGAATGCCCGAGAGCAGCACGAAGAGCGCCGCTACGTTGAAGGCGACGATCCGGCGCGTGAGGCTTGAAAAGCGGCCACGCGCGAGGAAGCCGCGAAAATTCGCGAAATGACGCGAAAGAAAAGCGAGGACGCGCGGCGCAAGCCCCGGCGCGCCGGAAGCGGCGCGCGAGAACGCGACATCTCCGGCCGCGTTGTCGCGGATCTCCTCCTCGGTGAGGCTCGCCATGTCTTTTCTGCCGGCTCGCGCCAGGATCTTTCCTCCAGAGCCCTTCAACGCTTCAGAGAAAGATGAAGGGCTCCAAGTTGTCGGCAAGGCCGCGGGCCTCAGGCGTCGCGGTACCTGTAGCCGACGCCGTAGAGCGTCTCGATCGCATCGAAATTGTCGTCGACTTCCTTGAACTTCTTGCGGAGCCGCTTGATGTGGCTGTCGATGGTGCGGTCGTCGACATAGACCTGATCGTCATAGGCGGCATCCATCAGCGAGTCGCGGCTCTTCACATAGCCCGGCCGCTGCGCAAGCGCCTGAAGGATCAGGAATTCGGTGACGGTGAGAACGACCTGCTTGCCGTCCCAGGTGCAGGTGTGGCGCTCGGGGTCGAGCAGGAGCTTGCCGCGCTCCATCACCTGGTTCACCGCGCTCTCGGCGGCGGCACCCTCGGCCTTCGGCGCGACGCGGCGCAGCACCGCCTTCACGCGCTCGACCAGCAGGCGCTGCGAGAAAGGCTTACGGATGTAATCGTCCGCGCCCATCTTGAGGCCGAACAGCTCGTCGATCTCGTCGTCCTTCGAGGTGAGGAAGATGACCGGCAAGTCCGACTTCTGGCGCAGACGGCGCAGCAGTTCCATGCCGTCCATGCGCGGCATCTTGATGTCGAAGACGGCAACGTCCGGCGGATTGGCCGCGAGCCCCGCAAGGGCGGCGGCGCCGTCCGTGTAGGTCTGCACATGATAGCCCTCGGATTCGAGCGCGATGCTCACCGAGGTCAGGATATTCCGGTCGTCGTCGACCAGAGCAATGGTCGGCATTGGCCCCCGTTCCTTCTCAGCCTGGCCCCTTTGGCCGGTCTGGCCGTTCTGATGCTGCTCGTTCCGGACCTCTTGCATGACATACCCCGCTCTCAGAACGCCGCCCAGCGTGGCGATGAGGCTTAGGGTCGCTTTTGGCCCAAAATGTGGCGGCAGTATAAGCACTTGGGAGGAGCGGCGCCACGGGGACGAGCATATTCGCGGCTATTCCTCAAAGAGCGAGGCGACGTGCCGGTTTGACAGGGCCGGCGGGGAGCGCCAAAGAGAGGGAAAGGCTGCCCACACGGGCGGCGGCCGCACACAAGAGACATCGGGGGAGAGACTATCCATGCTGAAGCGCATTCTGACCGGAGCGGGCGCCCTTTTCGCGCTTCTCGCCGCCATCGTGGCCGGGCGCACACTGATGGTGCCGGCGATGGAGCTCGCACAGGCGGGCGCCGCCGGCAGCATCGACGCGGAGGGCGCCGCGCAGCATCTGGCCGAAGCCGTGCGCTTCCCGACGATCTCGTTTCAGCGTGGCGCGGACGAGGCCGATATCGCGCGCTCGGCGCAGGCCTTCGAGGACTTCCGCAACTGGATGGACGCGACTTATCCCGCTTTCCGGCAAGCGACCCGCCGCGAAATCATTGGCGGCGCCACTCTCTTTTATACATGGGAGGGAACGGACGCCTCTCTCGATCCCGTCCTTCTCATGTCGCATATCGACGTCGTGCCGATTGCTCCCGGTACGGAAGAAAAGTGGGAGCAGCCGCCTTTCGGGGGCACGATCGCGGATGGCTATGTCTGGGGACGCGGCACGATCGACAACAAGGGCTCGCTGGTCGCCATGGTGGAGGCGGCCGAGATGCTGGCCGCCGAAGGTTTCCGCCCGAAACGCACCATCCTCTTCGCCTTCGGGCATGACGAGGAAATCGGCGGCGGCACGGGCAACAAGGCGCTGTCGGAGCTGCTGCAATCGCGCGGCGTGCGGCTTCACTGGGTTAAGGACGAGGGCGGCGTGGTTGGCGAAGGGCTGCTGCCCGGCGTCAAGGCGCCGGTCGCGATGATCGGCGTGGCGGAGAAGGGCTCGATCTCGCTCGATATCGTCGCCTATTCGAAAGGCGGACATTCATCGATGCCCTCGCCCGCCGCGCAGACGGCAATCGGCCGGCTTGCCCGTGCGCTGGAGCGGATCGGGAATACGCCGTTCGAAAGCAAGGTCGATGGCGCGACGCGCGGCATGATCGAGAATCTCGCACCCGCCGTGCCGTTCCTGCAGCGCATGGTCTATGCCAATCTCTGGCTCTTCGAACCGGTGGTGCGCGGCGTCATGGAAAAGAGCGCTTCCAGCGCGGCGCAGCTCCACACCACCATCGCCCCCACCATCATCGGCGGCGGCAACAAGGAAAACGTGCTTCCGCCGGAAGCGCGCGCGGTGGTCAATTTCCGCATCCATCCGCGCGATACGGCGGACGGCGTGATCGCGCATGTGCGCGAGGCGATCGACGATCCGGAAGTCACCATCGAGCCGCTTGAGGGCATCCGCGAGGCTTCGACCGTTTCGAATGTCGAGGGCGACGGCTACACGCTCCTTACCCGTGTGATCGGCGAGAGCTTCCCCGGCGTCATTTCCGCGCCTTATCTCGTGGTCGGCGGCACGGATTCTCGTCATTATCTTCCGATCACGGATAATGTGTTCCGCTTCATTCCGATCCGCATGGGCCCGGACGACATGGCCCGCTTCCACGGCACGAATGAGCGGGTGTCGGTGGCCAATATGGGCGAGGCCGTTTCCTTCTATGTGCGGCTGATGAAGACGATGAACGAGCGGGAAGAGTAGGGTTCCGGCAACACCCAGCTCACAACCGGTCACAAGCGCGTGAGAGACAGGCTCTCGCGCTTGCGTGCCGGCACAGCAAGCTTCTATGCAAGACGGACATCGGCGAGGCATGCCGGTGTTCGTCGAATTCGGCTGCGTGCCAGCCCCATGGAAGCCCGCTTCATGACCACCGCTCCGCAAATCCGTTTCGCCCACAGTCCCCGATCCAACACGGGCGGGGACGGACGATGAGCGGCGCGGACATATTCCTGCTCGCGGCGGTGCTTGCGGTTGCCTATGCGAACGGCGCCAATGACAGCTTCAAGGGCGTTGCCACGCTTTATGGCGGCGGTGCCGCGAGCTACCGGACGGCGCTCGCATGGGGCATCGGAACGACGCTCGCGGGATCGCTCCTCGCTGCCGTCCTTGCGGAAGGTTTGATCAAGGCTTTCAGCGGCGCCGGTCTCGTCCCCGCCGACGTGCTTGCCGATCCTGCCTTCATTACCGCTGTGGCGCTGGGCGCCGCGCTGACCGTTTTCGCGGCCGCGCTGACGGGCATTCCGATTTCGACCACGCATGCATTGACCGGCGCGCTGGCCGGGGCGGGGCTCCTGGCGGCGGGGCGCGAGCTCAATCTGCAGGCGCTGGGCGCGGCATTCTTTCTGCCGCTGGCGCTGAGCCCGCTTCTTGCGACGATGCTTGTGGCGACGCTCTATCCTGCGTTTCGCCGGCTCACCGCGCGGTTCGGCCTGACGCAGACCAGTTGCATCTGCATCGGCACGATGCAGACCGTGAGCGTGAGCGAGGGCGCCATGGTGCTCCGCCAACAGGTCGCGTTCGCGGGCGAAACGGCGGATTGTCCGCCAGCATCGCCCGACGCATTCTGGAAATTCGACATCGCACCGATCCTGCGCCGGGTGCATTTCGTCAGCGCGGGCGCCGTGAGCTTTGCGCGGGGGGTGAACGACACACCCAAGATCGTCGGCATCGCGCTTGCCGCGCATGCATTCGACCTCGAGACGAGCCTGATCGCCATAGCGCTCGTTATGGCGCTTGGCGGTCTCCTCCATTCAGGCAGGATTGCGCGCACGATGTCGACCCGCATCCTGCCGTTCAACGAGGCGGAGGGGACGCTCGCCAATCTCGTAACGAGCGGGCTCGTGATTTCCGCCTCGACTTTCGGGCTGCCGGTTTCCACGACGCATGTGTCGGTCGGAGGGTTGTTCGGCCTCGGCGCCGCCAAGGGCAAGATGCATTGGGGCGTGGCGGGGGGCATCGCGCTCTCCTGGCTGTTGACGCTTCCGGTCGCCCTGGCGGCCTCGGCGCTCGTCTATTTTCTCATCGGCTGAGGCAACGCCGGAACGGCGGAACCGGCGCCTCCATGCGTTAACCCTGCCCCTTTTCCGCACATTTCAGCCCTTTTGTGAGGCAGCGGGGACGCATCGCCGCATCGGTTGCAAGTCTTTTGCAAAGCGGTTGCGCCCTTCGGGGCCGGGAACTATGTTGACGCCGATTTTCCGAGGCGCCCGCGGGCCCGTCCGACAAGGACGTGGCCCCGCTTTTGCTTCGTTTCAGGCGAGGTTTCGCCACCGGCCAGCTCGATCCTGCGGGAAAGACGCGACCGTGATAAAGTTCGGCCCCGGCCGCGCAAGGCCCCGGGGCGGCGTCGACAACAGGATAAAGGCCCCCTTAGCGGGCCAAAAGACCACGAGGAGAGCAGCGTGAAACAGACCGGGCCCTACATCAGCAAACATGGCGCCGAGACAAGCGGCTTCAAGAATCTCGCAGCGACGCACTGGAACTACCGTCCGGCGGCGCTCTACGAGGAAGCGATCCGCCGGGGCGAGGGCCATGTCGCCGCCAACGGGCCTCTCATCGTGAAAACCGGCGTCCATACCGGCCGCTCCGCCAAAGACAAGTTCATCGTTCGCGACGCCTCCACGGAAAAGACCGTCTGGTGGGACAACAACAAGTCGATGACGACGGAAGCCTTCGATCTTCTCCATGCCGACATGCTCAAACACGCGGAAGGCAAGGAACTCTTCATCCAGGATCTCTTCGGCGGCGCCGACCAGACCCATCGCCTCGCGACCCGCGTCTATTCGGAATACGCCTGGCACTCGCTCTTCATCCAGAACCTCCTGATCGAGCCGAAGCCGGAAGAACTCGACGACTTCCTGCCCGAATTCACGATCATCGACCTGCCGAGCTTCGAAGCCGACCCCGAGAAATACGGCGTGCGCACCGGCACCGTGATCGCCTGCAACTTCGCCAAGCGCATCGTGCTCATCGGCGGCACCTCCTATGCCGGCGAAATCAAGAAATCCGTCTTCTCCATGCTCAACTACGACCTGCCGCCCAAGCGCGTCATGCCGATGCACTGCTCGGCGAATGTGGGCGACGAAGGCGACACGGCAATCTTCTTCGGCCTTTCGGGCACCGGCAAGACGACGCTTTCGGCGGTTGCGACGCGCACGCTGATCGGCGACGACGAGCATGGCTGGTCGGAAAACGGCGTCTTCAACTTCGAAGGCGGCTGCTATGCCAAGATGATCAAGCTCTCGGCCGAAGCCGAACCGGAAATCTACGCGACGACGCAGCGCTTCGGCACCGTGCTCGAAAACGTGGTGATGGACGCGGACACGCGCCTGCTCGACCTCGACAGCGCGGCGCTGGCGGAAAATTCGCGCGGCGCCTATCCGCTGTCCTTCATTCCGAATGCAAGCCCGACAGGCCGCGCGCCGCACCCCAAGAACATCATCATGCTGACGGCGGACGCCTTCTCGGTGCTGCCGCCCGTGGCGCGGCTCACGCCCTCCCAGGCGATGTATCACTTCCTGTCCGGCTACACCGCGAAAGTGGCCGGCACGGAAAAGGGCGTGACGGAACCGGAAGCGACCTTCTCGACCTGCTTCGGCGCTCCCTTCATGTCGCGCCACCCGACCGAATACGGCAACCTGCTGCGCGCCCTCATTGCCGAGCACAAGGTGTCGTGCTGGCTCGTCAACACGGGCTGGACCGGTGGCGTCTACGGCACGGGCTCGCGCATGCCGATCAAGGCGACGCGCGCGCTGCTCGCCGCCGCGCTCGACGGGTCGCTCAACAATGTCGAATTCCGCACCGATCCGAATTTCGGCTTCGAAGTTCCGGTGAGCGTGCCGGGCGTCGACAGTTCGATCCTGAACCCGCGCGATACCTGGGCCGACAAGGCCGCCTATGACCTGCAGGCGCAGAAGCTCGTCGGCATGTTCATCGAGAACTTCGCAAAGTTCGAGGCACATGTGGACCCGGACGTGCGCGCCGCCGCGCCGGCCGCCGCCCGCGCCGCCGAATAAGCGAACGCTTCAGACGAAACGGAAAAGCCCGGACGGAAACGTCCGGGCTTTTTCGTTGGCCGTTACTTTGCGGCGACGCCCGGCATGCGGTCGCGCGCATCGGCGTAGCAGCCCTCGCCGGGGCGTGCGAGGAAATCCTCCATCATCTTTCCCCTTTCGTCCTTGAAGACCTCCTCCGTCACCTTCAGCGCGCGGATGCGCTCGATGCGGAAGGTGCGGAAATCGCCACGCATCTCGCACCAGGCGGCAAGCATCCAGTAGGGACCGAAAAAGGCGAGGCCGAGCGGGCGCAAGTTCCGCTGCGTGCGCTCGCCGGTCAACGCCTCGTAGTCAACCGCGAGCTTGCGGCGCTCGCGGATGGCGCGGCGGACGGGCGTCAGATGCGTGCTGTAGCCGTCGCCGGGTTTCGTGCGGCCGGGCGCGACGGTGAGGCGCGTCGTCTCGGCGATGCGGCCGAGCCTGTCGGGCAGCACCGCCCTGATCTTCGAGACGGCGGCGTCTGCCGCGCCGGTGAAGGCGGCATCGCCCCAGGCGCGGACCATACGCGCGCCGAAGACCAGCGCCTCGATCTCGTCTTCCGTGAACATGAGCGGCGGCAGCTCGTAGCCGGAGCGCATCATGTAGCCGAGGCCCGCTTCGCCCTCGACGGGCACACGGCTCGCCTGCAGATCGGCGATGTCGCGATAGATGGTGCGGACGGAAACTTCGAGCCTGGCGGCAAGCTCCTGGGCGGTGACGACGCGCTTGGCGCGGCGAAGATATTCGACGATGTCGAAGAGGCGATTGGCGCGGCGCATCTGGCTTCCCTTTCCTGTTTCCCCTTCGGGGCCTCTCGTCGTGGCGACGGGCCGCGAGACTGCTGACGGCACGCTGTCAGTAGCATGTCAGTATAAGGGAAAACGATCAATAAGGGAGAGCTGCCATGATCCGCCTTTATATTTTTCCCGCGAGCCTGAAAGGCACGCCCAATCCGAGCCAGTTCTGCGCGAAACTCGAAACGGCACTGCGCCTGGCGGGCGTGCCGCACGAGGTCTGCTACGAGATGGACCCCTCGAACGGACCCAAGGGGAAGCTCCCCTTCATCGAAATGGAGGGGGAGCGGATCGGCGATTCGACGCTGATCCTCTATCGCCTGAAGGACAAGCTCGGCGTCGATCTCGACCGCGGGCTCGACGAGACGGAGAAGGCGCAATCGCACATGATCCAGCGTCTGGTGGAGGAGCGGCTCTATTGGGCAATCGCCCATAGCCGCTGGGCGGACGAGGCGAACTGGCCGGCCGTGAGGCGCGCGCTGTTTGGCGGCATGCGCTTTCCGCTTTCGGTGATCGTGCCGCGCAGCGCAAGAAAGGGCGTACGCGCGACGCTGCATGCGCAAGGCATCGGGCGGCACAACGCCGAGGAAATCTACGCTCTCGGCGCCAGAGACCTTTCGGCGCTCTCGATCCTGCTCGGCGAGAAGGACTTCTTCTTTGGCGACAAGCCGACGCTTGCCGATGTCTCGGTCTTTGCATGCCTTATCAACATCGTCGGGCCGGACCTGACAAGCCCGCTGAAGGAAGCGGCGCTCGGCCACGACAACCTCGTGCGGCACACGGAGCGGATGGGCGAACTTCGTGCCGCGAAGCGCCAGCGGCGGAAGATCGAGTTGACGCTCGCCGCCTGACGGCAAAAGGCCCGGAAGGAAGCTTCCGGGCCTTTGTCCGCCGCCGCCGTGGCAACGCTATTTTTTCTTGCTCTGGTTGTGACTATCGCCCGCATGCGTGCCGGTCCATGAGGGCGGATCGGAGGCGGGGTAACTCTCGTCGAGCGTTTCGTCGACGCACTCTTCTTCGGCCGCACGCTTTTTTGCGGCTTCGTCGGCCTTGCGCTCGGCGCGTTTTGCATCCGCTTCCGGCGAGGCTTCTCCGCTCGTCCATGCAGGCGGATCGCTGGAGGGGAAAGATTCTTTTTCGGCTTCCGTCACCTTGTCGTCGCGGCGGGCCTGCTTTTCTCCGCTTGCGCTCTTGTTCTCGGGCATGGCTTCTACCTCTCCTATGCAGGAAGGAAACGGCTCAATCTCCGTAACGTTCCTCAACATATGGGTCCGCGCCCGCTTCGCGGCAATGCCGCGAGGCAGAGGTCAGGAAATCAGCGCTTCCAGCGCGATGTTGACGACGCTGCCGCCGAACCAGGAACCGAGAGGGATCGCCGTATAAAGGATCAGGCGGCCCGCCGTCTGCAGATCGAGCGGCCATTCGCGTACATGCTCCAGGCGCGTTTCGAGCGCCGGGAGCATCGCCGCTGCCTCACGCGCCGCCTCACCGCCACCATGCAGTGCCTTTTCATGATTGCGGATCTGACCCCGAAGCTTGCCCAGGTCGCGTTGCTTCGCGCGGTGGATGACGCCGTGAGCGCGCAACATCGGGCGGGAGAAGGTGAAGAAGGCGGCGGCGAGCGTGAGAATGAGAGCGGGGACGGTAACGCCCGCCGCATCCTGCCCGACGAGAAGGAGAGCGAGGATTCCGCTGACGACGAACCAGGGCAGTGCACCGCGGAGCGCAACGCGACCGAAGGCATCGAGCCGCGAAATATCCGACAAATCCGGCTCAAGGCCCTTCACTGCGTCGGCAAAGAGGCCTGTATCGCCGCGCAGAAAATAAACACGCCGCAGAAGCTGCACGCCGAGCAGGGACACCATGAGCATCATCCAGACATCGACCGGATTTTCGAACGCCGCCCAACCCAGCCGCCAGGCGCCAAGCACGGCCACCGCGTAAAGAATGCCGCCCAGGAAAAGACCCGCGAGGCCCGCCAGCCGCGAATGCGCAAGCTCGCGCGGCGTGACGCCACGCGCGTAATGGTCGACCTTCTCCGTTGTGATGCGCGGCACGAGGTCCGCCAGCGAGCGCGCATCGCGCAGATTGGCAATCGCGGTGTAGCGGCCAATACCGATGATCGCGAACCAGAAGAGCGCCAGCGCCAGCGCCGCCCAGGCGTCGCGAGAGAGCGATACATCGTCGCCGCGCACAACGACGATTTTGCCGCCGGAGAGAAAGGCGGTGAGGAGATAGCTTGCGAAGAAAAGAGCGGCAATGACGGAGCCCGTGAAAAACGGACTTACCGGAACCGCATCCGCGAGCGCGTTTTCCCAACTCTTCTTCCGCTCCTCCACCCCGTCCATGCCCCGGCTTCCTCTCCCTAGTGCGCTTCGTCCCAGTTTTTCGCGGCGCGCGCCTCGACGTCGAGCGGCACGGTGAGCGCGAGTGCGGGCGCGGCCGCAGACGACATCACGCCCGAGACGGTCTCGCAAGTTTTCGCCGCTTCCTTTTCGGGCACTTCGAAAATCAATTCGTCATGCACCTGCAGGAGCATGCGCGCCGAGAGTTTCGCGTCTGCAAGGGCGCGTGGCATGCGGATCATGGCGCGGCGGATGATGTCCGCCGCCGAACCCTGGATCGGCGCGTTGATGGCGGCGCGCTCCATGAAGCTCTTCTCGGCCGGGTTCTTCGAATTGATCGCGGGCAGGTGGATGCGGCGTCCGAAGATCGTTTCGACATAACCGTTCTTGTGGGCGAAGTCCTTCGTATCGTCCATATAGGCGCGGATGCCGGGGAAACGCTTGAAATAGCGCTCGATATATTCGCCCGCCTCGCCGCGCGAAATGCCGAGCTGGTTCGCGAGGCCGAAGGCGGAGATGCCATAGATGATGCCGAAATTGATCGCCTTGGCGCGGCGGCGAACACTCGGGTCCATGCCTTCGATAGGCGTGTTGAACATCTCCGAGGCCGTCATCGCGTGAATGTCGAGCCCTTCTGCGAAAGCCTTTTTCAGCGCCTCGATATCCGCGATATGGGCAAGGAGCCGAAGCTCGATCTGGCTGTAATCGGCAGAGATGAGGAGGTTGCCCTTTTCGGCGATGAATGCCGTTCTGATCTTGCGGCCGTCCTCGGTGCGGACGGGGATGTTCTGAAGGTTGGGCTCGGTCGAGGCGAGGCGACCCGTCGACGTTGCGGCGAGGGAATAAGACGTGTGGACGCGGCCCGTTTCCGGATTGATGTATTCGGGGAGTGCATCGGTGTAGGTGCTCTTGAGCTTCGACAGGCCGCGCCAGTCGAGCACACGCTGCGGCAGGTCATGGCCCTGCGCGGCCAGCATTTCGAGCGTGTCGGCATCGGTCGACCAGGCGCCCGTCTTCGTCTTGCGGCCGCCTTCGAGACCCTGCCTGTCGAAGAGGATTTCACCGAGCTGCTTGGGCGAGCCGATGTTGAAGCGTTCGCCCGCGAGCTCGTAGATATCCTCCTCATATTCGGCCATCTTCTGCGCGAAGCCGGAGGAGAGGCGCGCGAGGACCGCCTTGTCGACCTTCACGCCCGCACGCTCCATTTCGACGAGCACGGTGACAAGCGGACGCTCCAGCATCTCGTAGACGCCGACACGCCGCTCCGCGACGAGACGCGGCTTCAATATGTGCCAGAGACGGAGCGTGACGTCGGCATCTTCCGCCGCATAGGCCGTGGCGCGGTCCACCGGCACCTGATCGAAGGTGATCTGCGTCTTGCCCTTGCCCGCGACCTCCGAAAAAGCAATCGGCTTGTGACCGAGATGAAGCTCGGAGAGTTCGTCCATGCCGTGGCCGTGAACGCCCGCGTCGAGCGCATAGGACATGAGCATGGTGTCGTCGAGCCCGCGAAGCTCGATGCCGTGCTGGCGGAAGACGATCATGTCGAATTTGAGGTTCTGGCCGATCTTGAGGATGGACTTGTCCTCGAGGAGCGGCTTCAGCACCTTCAGTGCATCGCCGAGCGGGATCTGCGGCTGACCTTCCGCGTCGCCGAAATCGAGCCCGCCACCCGCGCCATGTTGCAACGGTATGTAGCAGGCCTCGCCCGGCACGAGCGCCATCGAGACGCCGACAAGCCGCGCGCGCATGGGGAAGAGACTGTCCGTTTCGGTGTCGACGGCAAGAAAGCCCTGCTCGTATGCGCGCGCGATCCATTCCTCCAGATCGGGAAGCGCCGTCACCGCCACGTAGTTTGCCTTGGCGAAATCGGCGTCGATGCCCTTTGGCATGGCGCCCGGCGTGCCGCCGCGCCCGGTGCGGGAAACGGTTTGCTTCTGTGCCGCCTCCGCCGCTTCGAGCGCGGCATCGGGGTCCGCCGGCGGATGTGCGCCGGTCGCCTGGATCGCATCGACGTCTATGTTGAAACGCTCGCCGACGCGGCGCGTCAGCGTGCTGAATTCCATGTCCTTGAAAAAGCCGATCAGCGTTTCGGGGTCGGGATCGCGAACGCCCATCGTTTCCAGCGGCTCCTCGATGGGCACGTCATTGTCGAGTTCGACAAGCCTTCGCGAGATGCGGGCCTGTTCGGCGAATTCGATCAGGTTCTCGCGGCGCTTGTTCTGCTTGATCTCCGAAGCACGCGACAACAGCGTTTCGAGATCGCCATATTCCTCGATGAGCTGCGCGGCCGTCTTGATGCCGATGCCGGGAACGCCCGGCACATTGTCCGTGCTGTCGCCCGCGAGCGCCTGAACCTCGACGACTTTTTCCGGCGGCACGCCGAATTTCTCGATCACCTGTTCGCGCGCGATCGTCTTCAGCTTCATCGTGTCGAGCATGTCGACGCGATCGTTCACGAGCTGCATCAGATCCTTGTCGGAGGAAACGATGGTGACGCGCGCGCCCGCCTCGGCCGCAAGCCGGGCATAGGTGGCGATGAGGTCGTCCGCCTCGAAGCCCATCTTTTCGATGCAGGGAACGCCGAAAGCACGGGTCGCATCGCGCACCAGCGCGAATTGCGGACGCAGATCCTCCGGCGGCTCGACGCGGTTCGCCTTGTATTCGGGATAGATGTCGTTGCGGAAAGTCCTGGAGGAAGCATCGAAGATGACGGCGAGATGGGTCGGCTCGAACTCGTCCTTCGTATCCTCGATAAGCTTGTAGAGCATGTTGCAGAAGCCGGCGACGGCGCCGACGGGCATCCCGTCGGACTTGCGCGTCAGGGGCGGCAGCGCGTGATAGGCGCGGAAAATGTAGCCGGAACCGTCGACCAGAAAGAGATGGTCGCCCTTGCCGACGGGCCGCGCGGGTGTTTCGTTTTTCCCGGCCTTCGCCGCGGGTTTTGCCGCCGATTCCTTCTTTTGCGCCTTGCCGCTTGCCACGCGCCTCGCCTTTCTTATCTATGGGGGGTCTTCTATATTGCCTTCCCGCGCGCCTCGCGGGCCGCCACTATAGCGCGTCCCGCGCCCGAGTAAGAACCCTCCCCGCGCCCCGACGATTTCTCGCGCCCAAACGAAAAGAGCCTGCCCATGGCCCATACGCTGTCCGACGACGAAAACGTCTATGTTTCCCGTGTACCCGGCGAACCGGCACCCGGCAGCGCGCAGGCCTGCGCCATCGAAGCGCGGGGCTTGCGAAAGGTCTACAAGGCGAGCGGCAGCCAGCCGGCCAAGGAAGCGCTGAAGGGGATCGATCTTGCCATTCCGCGCGGCTCGATCTTTGCGCTGCTCGGGCCGAACGGCGCGGGCAAATCGACTTTCATCAACATTCTCGCAGGCCTGGTGCTGAAGACGTCCGGTTCCGCCTCGATCTGGGGCTTCGACATCGACGTCAATCCGCGTCAGGCGCGCGCCTCGATCGGCGTTGTACCGCAGGAACTCAATATCGACCCCTTCTTCACACCCGCTGAGGTGATGGAGATGCAGGCGGGGCTCTACGGCGTGCCGAAGCGCGAGCGGCGCACCATGGAAATCCTGAAGGCCATGGGGCTCGACGACAAGGCGGATGCCTATGCCCGCACACTTTCAGGGGGTATGCGGCGACGGCTCCTCGTCGCCAAGGCCATGGTTCACAACCCGCCGGTGCTCATTCTCGATGAACCGACAGCAGGCGTCGACATCGAACTCAGGCGCCAGCTCTGGGACTATGTGAAGGGGCTTCACGCGCGGGGCACGACCATCGTGCTGACGACGCATTACCTCGAAGAGGCCGAAGCGCTGTGCGACACGATCGCCATCATCGACAAGGGGCAAGTCGTCTGCTGCGAACCGAAGGAGCAGCTCCTCGCGCGCATCAGCGACAAGCGGCTGATCGTGCGGCCTGCCTCCCCCGCCGCTGCGCTGCCCGCGGCGCTTGCCGGCATGAAAGCGGAGCTGCGGCCCGACGGCGCCATTTCCGTTCAGTACAATCCGGCGGAAACGAGCGCCATGGCGATTCTCGGCGCGCTGAGCGCGGAAGGCATGGAAATCCGCGACATCTCGACGGAGGAGTCCGACCTCGAAGACGTGTTCATGCAGCTCACGTCGCACTGATTTTCGTTTGCTTTCCCGGACGGCGAACCGCGTTCAGGCCGAGGCGCGCTTTATCAATTCGCCCATCACCATGTCGACCGATCCGCTGCCCGTGGTAAGCGGCATCAGCACCGCCTCGACCGCCGTCAAGGGTTGAGCCCTTGCGAAGACGGCGGCGCCATAAAGACGGAGCGGACGGCGCAACTGACAGACGATGCCGAAAACCCTGGCAAGGGCAGCCGCCGATTTCGCCGGCATTTCGCCTTCGAGCGAGCGGCCCGTGAAATCGCGCGCAAAGAGATCGTTGAGGGCCGTGCCCATCAGCCGGACACGAAAATCGGACAGCGTGAGAGCGGGAGGCCGGGCATCGATCAGAAAAACCGAGGGAAGGTGATTGACGATGTCGCCGGGGCTCACATCGGTGCGCGCCGGAAACGGCCTGCCGCCGCGCTTGCTCTGCCAATAGGCGAACATTTCGCGCAGGCGCGCGTCCTGAAAAGCGAGCAGCGGATCGATGTAAACGTCAAAGGGCGCAAGCCGCAATGGCTCAGACATGGAACGCAAAACTCTCGGGTCTGGCCCCTGAGGGCCGCGCGGTTTTCCGGGGGCTCCTTCCTATATGCCATATCGGGACAACCGCCAAGCGGCGGCATGGGCGTCTGCCGGGTTCAGAAGGGCCCCGATTGCGGCTCGGCCACATCGTGACGCGGAACGGAGATAGCCGACGCCTCACCCGGCGCGAGCTGAAGCGCCTCCCAGCAGCCGTGGCGGCGGAGTATCTCTTCAAGTCCGGATGCACCGTTCGCCAGAGCCTCCGCAAGGGCGAGCTTCAGCGCACCGAGACAACGCTGCTTGTAGCGGTTGGCGCGCGCGACGAAAGGCTGCCCGCGAAGATGCGTGGACAAGGTCGCATCGCCCGCCGCAACCGCGGCAGCGTTGGCCGTCATGTAGGGCAGGTAGACCTCGCCGATCAGCGCGAGCAGCTTCCCGGCACCGGGTCCCGGCGGGTCTCCCGCGTCCTGCCAGACACCATCCATGCCCGAGGCGTCGTCCAGGTCCTGTACCCATTGGAAGGTGCGCACCGCCTTGCGGCGCATGATCGCCGACGCTGTCGGGTCGATCGCACATTGCGACAGCTGACCGTAGAGGCCGAAATCGGCTATTGACGGCCGGCTGCCGAACAGGAAACGGCTGCACTCGAGCTGCGCTTCCATCGCCGCAAGGATTTCCTCATAGGTCGCGCGCAGCAGGGGACGATTGACCGTACGGTCGCCAAGGGACGCCAGAAGACCAGTCTGGCGGGCGCGAAAGCGGCTGATGATTTCGTCGAATTGCGGCGCCGGCATTGCGCCGAGCCAACCGGCCATCTGCCGCGTCGAACAGAAGGCCTGATCGGCCTCGGCGTCCCATCGCATGTCGAAGAGCGCGAGGACCAGCCACTCATCCGCAAAATCCTCAATCAGCAAAGACAGAAAACGCTGCGCCGGATCGGCAGGAAGCACGCTTCGCCGGTCCGGGTAGCGGCGTTCGAGTTCAAGGATCATCGGCGTGGTGTCAGCCCAGTAGTCGCCCTCGGGTGCCTGTACGACCGGAATGACAGGCTTGCCGGCTTCCTTCAACTCGCCGCTTTCGGCGAGAAAGCCCGTCGGCACGATCCAGACATGCGGCAGACGCCGGTAGCGCATCACCGCGCGCATCTTCAGGGAGAAGGGGGAACCGGGGCCGCCAAGAATGCGCCAGGCAGGCTGTGTGTTCGTCATTTCCATCTCCCGGGAACGTGGCAATCGATGGGCCGGCCGCGCCCTGGAATTCGGGGCAGGCCTCCCTCCCGCTCCCCATAATCCGGGGCTGGCACTGCCGCAATGCCCGAATTGCCGTGTACCGCGATACGGAATTCACACCGGCCCGGAGTCCGCCCCCGCCCATTGTTTGCGGCCGCGAATTGTTCTACCTTGCGGCCCGCTCGGCAGGCCGCCTTCCCTGTGGCTTGCCCCTTGGCACCCGTAGCTCAGCTGGATAGAGCGCTGCCCTCCGAATCCTCCGGATACGGATTTTCTTCGAAATATCAATCCCTTAGGTAGGCTGCATCCGTTGTGACTCTCGCGTCACTGGGCGTGTCGAAATACCTATTAGAGGCACAAACCCGGCACACTGCCGCGAACCCCAATATGAGGTTGCATGCTGTCAACTTTGGAGGTTGCGGATGTCAACTTTTGTCAACTTTCAGGGCCTGAACAAGCCTGCGAAATATATATTCGACGTTTTGAAAAACGTAAACCGAGCGCCAAATGGCCGATTTGGTTGCCCAAAGTTGACAAAAGTTTCCCTAAAGTTGACAGAAATCACCTGATTTTCTTTTTTTGCCGAAACTGTCAACTTTGCCCCTGAGAATAGGTATTTCTTGGGGCGCTTCGGTTCGTCTCACCAACTGCGAAAATCGACTTCAGAGAATAGTATTTCGTCAGTTCGTTGCCGACGTTCTTCCCGGCACGAATGCGCCGTTGCCGCACTTGGCCCTGCCTCAAAAATACATATTCACGACGTTGCGCCGGAAGCGTGCCCCGAGACTCAGGGCGAGCGTTTTCGGAATGCACGTATCGCTCTGCGCAGATCGAGAATGCTCGCCCACGCACGCCCCTGAGCGTTTTAGCGCAAATCCAAGAGAGGAGCGCGGGGAGCGCTGCCCTGCACAGACAGCGCTTCCTCGACAGGCGCCGATGCTCCTCCACGCTTCCCGTCGAGCGACGTTCCGGGAAACTCCTTGGCCTGGTCTCGGGGGCGTCCTAGTCAGCATGAGGCACAGTGGGAGAACACGCTTCATGGCTACGATACGCAAACTGAGAGGACGATGGCAGGCACAAGTTCGGCGCAAAGGTCTGCCGCCAAGAGCAAAGAGCTTCGACACACGAAGCGACGCTGAAAAATGGGCTCGCAATCTTGAAGCTGAGGCGGATCGCGGTAGTGTCCTCGCCGACACACGCCTCGCCGAGAACATGACGATCCGGGAGTTGCTGGAGCGCTATTTAGAGGAAGTGACGCCCACAAAACGAGGAGCGTCCGCTGAGAGCTACCGGCTCAAAGCGATGATCGGACGTTCTATCGCTCACCGGACGCTCGCCATGCTGAAGCCAGAGCATATCGCCGTCTATCGTGACGAACGTCTTGAGGCGATCAGTCCCGGCACCGTCCTCAAGGAACTAAATGTCCTTGCTCACGCGATTGACGTTGGACGGCGCGAATGGGGGATCAATATTCAGCAGAACCCATGCCGGATGGTTCGCCGCCCCAAGCCGCCGCGCGGACGAGATCGCCGTCTTAAGCCCGGAGAAGAGGAGCGCCTGCTGACTGCGTCAGACGCCGGACGCAGCCTGTGGATGCGTCCTCTGATTGTCCTGGCGCTTGAGACAGCCATGCGACAGGGCGAACTGCTGGCGCTTGAATGGAGCGATATAGACGAAGAGCGGCGTCTTGCGCATCTCGACCTTACGAAGAATGGCGACGCCAGAGACGTGCCGCTGTCTCGCCGTGCTCTCGAAGCTCTCGCGGAGTTAAAGACATTGAAAGTGGACGACCGGGTGGTGCCAACGACGCGCTCGGCGGTCGGTCAAGCGTGGCTCCACCTTCGCGCCAGAGCCGGGAGCGATGACCTCCATTTCCATGATTTGCGCCACGAGGCGGTTACGCGGCTTCTGGAACGAGGTCTCAATGTCATCGAGGTTTCGACGATATCGGGACACAAGGAACTCCGGATGCTTCAGCGCTACAGCCATTTGAAGCCTGCCGATCTCGTTGCAAAGCTCGGTTGAAAAAATCTACGAGAAATCGGTCGTCCGGTCGGACAAGCGCTATAACGGTAATCATCCTTCCATTTGGATGATTACCGCCATGCGACGTTATCTCGCTCCCATTCCTTTTGCTAAAGCACCCGGGCCTCTAGAGGTGCTGCCGTATCGGCTTCAATCCAGTATCTCGAAGCAAGCCAGGTTCGCTGGCAGATTCATCCTGATCCCACAGATTGACCTATCCGACTTCAGGAGCCGCGCGGTGATCGACTGGGTCCGCGTAAGCATTACGCTCGCCCGACAGACCCAACACCAATGGCTACAAGCGACGATTCAGCCTTATGTAGACCGGCAGCAGATGATTAGACCGGTCGCGCCGATCTCTGGAACTGCTACCGACCGGTTCGAAATCACATTTCAAGAACCGCGTCTGGGGAAGATTTCGGACGCACTTGACGCGATTGAAGCTGCCTACGGCTTTGTAATTCCCGCCCAGTGCGATGCAATCGAGGTAAGTGTCGACTTTACTCCGAGGATACCGTCAGCCTCAAGCCGCAGGCTTATGTTTCGCGCTTTGAGCCACCACTTCCTGCCGAAGATTGACCTCTTCGCCGTAAAGACGGCGCAACCGCGCTTCGCGTGGGGAGCTGGAAAGGATTTCACGCGTTTCACGGTCCCATCATGGAAGCTCATAAAGGCGGATGAGTTCCACTATGCCGTCAACGACTACGATTGCCCTGCTACCGCCGACGCCACTTTCTACGTAGGTGCAAAAGATGAGCAGATCATGTGGCGGATCATGGACAAAGTCATCGATCGTCAGAATAGGTCCGCCGGAAGCTTCGTTGATCTGGAAGAGCATAGAAAACGGGTCCGCATTGAAGTCACACTCCAAGGCTCTGAAATTGACCTTCTGGGAATAAGACCCATAAGCAGCCTGCTTCGGTTTGACTTCACCAAGCTGAAAACCCGTTACTTCTCATTCAAGCTGCCTACCTTTTCAGATGGCCTCCATCCAACCGGGATTTCTATTGTCGGACAAGAAGTGGAAGATCGGCGGATAGCCAAGTTTTTGAAAACAGGCATCATCGGCTTGTCTTTGATGGACGCCGCGCGCGGACGTTTTCGTGACAAACACAGGAAAGACTTCGTGCGCTTCTTCAAGGAAAGAGGACTGCGCACGCCGCGTAAGATGCAGTCAGGTCAGCTTGGACCCATGCTTGCCTATGGTGAGCTAGACAGGCGTGTAGAGATGGCTCTTAGGAAGCTGACGATAAGGGAGAAGTAGCGTAGAGGGTGGAAAGCAGGTGTAGAGATAGAGGTAACAGCAGAATTAGTTATTAGGGCGCCCGCTACCTGCGGGACATAGAAGAGGAAGTCCGGGGTAATTTCAGCGAAACGTAGCGGACTCGGGGGCGGAACTTTGGTCGGAAAAACTTGTCGCGCTCTTACCGTCATCGAAGTCCTAGAAAGAGCCATCTCAAGCTAAGGGGATGCAGCCTGTGTTCACGAGCGTCCCCGGCTCCTAGGCTCCTCTTAGCGAGCTGACACAGCCAGGACGGCAAGATTCGCCGGAGTCGTTTTAAGCGTCACTGGCGAGCTTTTGCCTCGGGCGCGCGCTCTGCACTCGCGAAACGCGAAACCTCACCAGCGCGCTTCTGTGAGTCTCTGGTGAGATTCCCAAACGCATAGATGGCTAGCAAGTCGCGGGCGACAACTTGCGATGCTCGCGGATCAGTCGTGAGAGCGTGCGAGGATGGACGCCGTAGCGTTCCGCCACCTCTTCCAGAGGCCGCCGCATCTTCTCGACTGCCCTGCGCGCTTCCGCCTTCTGCTTCTCGGTCAGCGCCGGACGCCGGCCGATCCTCTGCCCCTTAGCGCGAGCCGCAGCCATGCCGGCGCGGGTGCGTTCGCTCAGGATGGCGCGTTCAAACTCGGCCATGGCACCCATGATATGGAAGGTCAGACGCCCGCCGGACGAACTCGTATCAATCGCCTCGGTCAGGGATCGAAACTCAACGCCCCGGTCGCCGAGCTCATTGATGAGCTGAATGAGTTCGATCAACGACCTCCCCAACCGGTCGAGCCGCCAGACGATCAGCATGCTTCCGGGCTCCAATGCGGACAGCGCCTTTGTCAGTCCGGGGCGTTCGAACTTGGCACCAGAGACTCCCTGATCTGTAAACAGACGGTCGCAGCCGGAGTTGGTCAGTGCCGACACCTGCAGGTCGAGCAATTGCTCGTGGGTCGATACGCGCGCATAGCCAATCCTCTTCATCCCGTCACTCCGCACTGCACCTGGACAGCTCACCGGCTGCTACGGCTCCTTGACATAAAGGAACCCTTATCCGATAGCTGAAAGCATCGATTTCCGATCCTCATAAGTCATTGATTTTGCAGTGAGTGACATCGAGGCACAGGGAATTTTCCCGACCGCACAAAAGGGTTCCCTTTTGTGCGGCCAATTCCACACCATCAGGACCGCATAAGCAATGACACCTAAAGCTATCGCCTTCGGAGCCCTCGTTACAATCGTCGTCATCGCCACGGTTTGGTTTCTCACCTCAGAGTCACCGTCGCATCCCGCCAAAATTATCGAGGATGGCCAGCAGCATTCCGTCGTCACGATGCGCTTCGATGCCTTCTCTTCGTCCAGCTTCGACGGCATCACCGCCGAAATATCGGGCAGGCTTCTAGATATCCGGGTAGGTGACGAAGAAATCGATGCTCCGGGGGTCTTCCGTATGACCTGTAAGAACGGAAGCGATCAATCTATTGCGATGCTCATACCCGGCACTGAGGCCCTTTGGTCAAAGGACAGCGATGACTTCGTTCGCGGTGCGGTATCTGGTTCGGATAGTCCAGCGTCAAACTCTGAGACACTCAGTCCGAGCGAGTTCGTTCCTGTGAGTGTTCTTCTTCGAGAGGGAAGTCTCCTGGTCTCCGTGAACGGGAGCGCAACGAGGATGCTTCGGACTTGGTATGAGGGAGCGACTGTTCAGATTGACTTCAAAATCGACGGTCAAAGCCCGGCGCGAGTTTCCGTGTTGTCCCCAACTTCAGACAATGCGAACAGAGAGATTGCGTCAACCATTCAGGCTTGCAGTTTAATGCGGTAATCGTTGAATTGCTCAAAGTCGTCAATGGAAATTCGCAGAGCAACAAGGTTTGCGCAGCGAAACGTCAGAAGGTCTGTAAGACACAACTTTGACAAATTTCAAATCGTTGAGGCAACACGCCTTTAATCAGGAAAAGCCCGAACAGCTCACTCGGCCGCAGCCTCCCTGCATAGTTCGACGAGTCTGAATTCATCGATGCGTCCGAAGGCATGAATCGATGATTCCGAAATCATCGAATTGCAGACTCCCCACTTCGACGATTTAAAATTCGTCGAAACGGGCCACAACCAACAATTTTTTATAGCCCCTCGCCAAAACTCCTAAACTGTTTGGATCCTTCATACTTCAGTGACGCTGCCTCGCTCTAATACGGTCGTAGAGTTCGCGAGCTAGCCCGTTGTGAACAGTCGATCGAAAAAGCGGATCACTCATCACCTTCGAGAAGACTTCCTCGTTTCCATCCATACGGTCGATGAACAGTTCATCCAGCATCCGCTCAAGATAGGAAGAGAAATTTTCATACTTGTTGGCTAGCGCAGCTTCAACAATTCGTGTGTCGCTCTCGGCGCTCTCTCTCACCTGTTCAAAGAAGAGCTGATCCGCACGCGTGAAGTTAGTGCCGAACCGCTCGTTCAAACGCTCTACCAAGTCTTCAAGCCCAACCTCTTCGTCCTTTCGCCGCGCGGAGCCAACATCAGTAGGGCCTTTGAGCGGGTCCACTTCTCCAACAGACAGGTCGATAGTGCCTTGCGCTACCTGCTGGATTCGGAAGTATTTCAGGGCGACCTCATCATCCAGCACGAACGAGGTGCCATCACCGGGCGGCGGCAGCTTGGATAGGAGGTTTCGGCAGAAAGTGTAGAACTGCTCTAGCTCGCTATCCTGATAGGGAATGATTTGAGAGAGAAAAGCGTAAAGATTTCGGAATGCCTTCAGTTGGCCTCGAAACTCCTCTCGCTCTTCTTCCTCATGGTCTTGAAACGTGGCAACCACTCTATCCAAAATTGCATTCATTGTTCGGTGATCAGATGACGTATGATCCATACGCTTGCTATACCAGACCGCTGAGAATGCACTA
The DNA here is from genome assembly GCF_045863935.1 of Parvibaculum sp. Taxonomy (GTDB): domain Bacteria; phylum Pseudomonadota; class Alphaproteobacteria; order Parvibaculales; family Parvibaculaceae; genus Parvibaculum. The sequence goes on from NZ_BTVP01000007.1 coordinate 34,733, forward strand.
ACGTCCTCCGGTGTGAAGATAGCCCACTCTATTAAAAGGTGCTGAAGTTCGTTCAAGCGTTGGGGGTTGGCATTCTCACCGACAGGGGTCGTTTCGTAATAAGGCTTGAAGGCTTTGTATATTTCATCCTCTTCATTTACGAAGTCGAGAACGAAAGTTCGTGACTTTCCCGGAGCTATACGGTTCAGACGCGACAAAGTTTGGACAGCTTGAACGCCTGCGAGCCTCTTCACTACATACATGGTCTGCAAGAGCGGTTGATCGAAGCCTGTCTGGTATTTTTCTGCGACCAGGAGAACCCGAAATTCATCACCACTAAATGTCTCCGCCAGCTCCACCTCTGGAAGCCCATTGTTCAGACCTACTTCTGTATAGGCGCTACCTGGGAGGACGGGATCTTCAACAGTTCCCGAAAATGCAACGAGAGACTTGATGCCGGTATAGCCTCGATCTGCGATATATCTATCAAAGGCCAGCTTGTATCGAACCGCCTCAAGACGAGAACCTGCGACGACCATCGCTTTAGCGCGCCCCCCGATTTCGTGCATCACGTTAGCGCGAAAGTGCTCCACGATTACGGTCACAACCTGTTCGATATTGTGCGGATGAAGAGTCAAGAACTGCGTCAGCGCCCTCGCCGCCGCCCGCTTCGGCACTTTTAGGTCACCCTCTATTTGCTTCACCAATCCGTAAAAGCGTTTGTAGGTCGTGTAGTTCCTGAGAACGTCCATGATGAAGCCTTCATCTACAGCTTGCTTCATGGTGTATTCATGGAAGGGCGACTGCCCATCCGGTCCCGGCTCATCGAACATTGCCTTGGTTTTGAACTTAGGCGTGGCAGTGAAGGCGAAGAAACTCAGATTCGGCTGACGGCCCCTTTTCAGGGTCTCGCGTAAAATCGCCCGCTTCGATTCTTCGGTCAGACTACCATCCTCGACATCCGATAACTGGCCGGCTATCGCAGCTTCAATACCATCCTTGTTCAACATCCCGCGTAAGGCCGTCGCGGTTTCTCCGGTCTGGGAAGAATGCGCCTCGTCCACAATTACGGCATACCGCTTGCCGGAGGTGCGAAGGGCCAGTTCCTCGCCTCTTTCCTCCAAGGTTCGTAACGCCTGGGCGATGAAGGGAAATTTCTGGATAGTGGAAATGATAATCGGCACACCGTTCGAGATCGAACGGGCAAGCTGCTGGGTATTCTCGTCGATCTTCTCGACGACCCCGGTCTTGTGCTCGAATTGATAAATCGTGTTCTGGAGTTGTTGATCCAAAACCAGCCGATCTGTCACGACAATGACCGAGTGGAATATCTTAGCGTCGGTGTCGTCATGTAGCCCCGCAAGGCGATGAGCTAGCCATGCGATGCTGTTGGACTTCCCCGAACCCGCCGAATGTTGGATCAGGTAATTTCGACCCGCGCCGTGCTCCTTCGCATGGACCACCAGCTTTCGCACCGCGTCGAGCTGATGATACCTAGGGAAAATCATCGTCTCCTTACGGACGGTTTTCGGTCCATGAGTTGTTGAAACTTTTTTTTCTTTTATCTCAAGGTGCATGAACCGCTGCAGGATGTCCAAGAGGCTATCTCGCTCAAGAACCTCGTCCCAGAGATAAGCCGTCTTCCAGTTGTCCTCCACGGGCGGGTTGCCTGCACCACGGTTAAAACCTCTGTTGAAAGGCAGGAAGGAGGTCTCACCAGCTTTGAGATGCGTTGTCATCCACGCTTCGTCCGGGTCTACGGCAAAGTGGACAAGCGCGCGCTCCTTGAACTTGAACATCAAGTCACGTTCGTCACGATCACGCATGTATTGCTTTTTGGCATCTTCGGCCCGCTGCCCGGTGATCGGATTTTTAAGCTCGACCGTAACGACTGGCAGACCATTTACGGCGAGCGTTACATCGAGGATGCAGCGTCGGTTGCCGCCGCCGGGAGCCTTAATCAGAGAGGTAAATGCCACTTGCCGTGTGATGGTAAGTCTGTTTTTTGCATAAAGCGCAGCAGTCTCTGGGTTGATGCCGGAATTCGGGCGGAAATACGCGAGCCGGAGAGTCTTGCCATAGCAGCGGAAGCCATGCCGCAAGACATGCAACGTGCCCTTGGTGGCCAGTTCCTTGGTCAGATCGGACAAAACCTGCGCTTCGACCTCACCTTTCAAAAGAATTCCCAACTGATTCCACTTCTGTCCTTGGGTCTCCTTGAGGAACTCGATCACATCGGCAGGAAATAGGCAGAGCTCCTCATTGAAGTCGGCGGGTGAACGCCGCAAATATCCCCCACGAGAAGTTAACCCGTGCTCGATAGCCATCTCGAATGCTGCTTCGTTATGCCCAGCCATTCCCGTTGCCTCAGAGTTCCCGAATGCGTCATTGCACCCGAGGCCTGTAGTCACAATTACCTTTCGACCGCCTTTTTCTTCGTATGTCTTCCCAGCCCCCGCGGGACAAGCTTCTTTGTGCGCATCCAGTCAAGAGCGCGGCGCCACCGCTCGGGTGCGATTTTTCTCTTGCTGTCGGTCCAGTCGTTCAGGATCAACTCGACGATCTCGTCATCTGTTGGCGTCTTGCCTTCCAACAGCAGGTCATTCCAGGCCGCAAAGGCTGTTGAGACAATCTCAACTTGCTGAGTCCCGGCGGCTCTCAAAAGGGCAAGCAGGTCATCAATCGCCTCCTGCCGGTCGCCAAAATAGCGGTCGAAATAACTCTTATAGCTCTGCACCTTATCGCCACGCCGATAGGACGTGCCCTTGCCGCCTTTGCGCTCCTCCGCCATGATCCAGCTCTGTCGCGCCAGCTGCGAATGAACCGAGCGCATCATCTGCGTGTCGAAAGGGCCCGCAGCGTCGCGGTAGTAGTTTCCCTCGACCTCCTCAATCGCAAGGTGGGCCTCTGATAGGTGCAAAAGTTTCTGAAACTTTACCCGGCCAAAGGTTGGGTGATCGCACAACGTGTCGGCAATATAGGCGGCCAGCACCGAGCGTTTGAAGGCAGCGGGAGCCTCCTTCTTGGCAGGCTTGAGAGATTTGTCGATCAGTAGTGAGGTGATCTTACCTGTTACGGCGGCGGTGACGAGGGCTGCACGGTATTCAGTCAGCTTCCCGATGGAGGCTGAAATTTTCTGTCTTACTTCCTCGATCTTCTCCCCTTGGGTTCGGAGGAACTGCGCGATCTGCCGTTGTTCTTCAATCGGCGGAACTGGGACAGGGATTTCCGCGAACCGTGAGGGATTCAAGTTGGCTTGCCCAATTGCGCGGAGAGCCATCGTTCTCGCATAAGCCAATAGCTGCTCTGTTCCGAAGACGTAGTTTGCGAACTCAGGCAGGTATCGCGGATCAAAGCGGAAGCGCGCCAAGTAGGATGCGAACGAAAGATCACCATCAAAGTTGCCACGATAGATTGCCGACTTTCCAACGAGATCAATGCTGTTCGTTCGGTTGAAAAGCACATCGTTTTCCCGAAGCAGCAAGAACGGCTCTACCTCTTCAACATACTTCAGTTCCGAAAGGTCCAGCTCAAGACCTTGGATGTTGCCCATGCGCAGGATTGCGACGGCTCCCGACTCGGAAAGAGCCTCCGAGATACCATACTCGCGTTCTGTCAGATAACGTTTGATGGGCCAACATTCCCAATGCGCCGGAATCTTGCCCAGCCAGTCAACACCGCTGTCTCTCAGTGGGGCGGTAGGGTTGTGACCGCAGGTGACGGCGCGGGTAATGAGGGCCTGGCGCTTTTCGGCCAGACGGTCCAGAAGCGCCCGCTTCCTCTCTATCAACGCATCAATTCGTGCGGTCTTGTCATCCAGCAACTGCGCAATCCGCCGCTGGGTATCGAGATCGGGAAGCGGCAGGGGCTGATGCCCTACGGTTTCCCAATCGGCACGCGGCATCTTGGTGCCGAAGGTTTCTGCGTTGATCGTATCAATGAAGGCGGACGAGGACAGAACGTAGAACAGGAAGCGAGGCAATATCCTGTCAGAGGCGCGCAGGTTCAACAGCTCGCCCGAACCAATCCCTTCGAACTCTGCGAGATAGACCTTGGCGAGATAGGGGCGCAGCTTGTTGAATAGAACGTCCCCGCGTCGAAACAACCTTCCGTCCTTGTCGACCGGTTCCGGCTGCTCCTTCAACAGCTTGCCTGTCCACGACGCTATATCCTCGTTCGAGATGTAGGGCAGTCGTTCGGCGGCACCGTCTTCAGTGTCCTCGGACTTGGCCGAAGCGAACTCGACCGACCATTTCAGCCAATCCGTCCGCCAGCCTTCGGGCAAGTCCTGTGCCCATGGAGGCGTGTTTTCGACTCGCGCAACGAAACTCATTACACGAGTCCTTTCAACAGCGCGGCGATCTCGCCTTCCAGCGTCTCAATCTCATCCTCGATGACCCCCAGTTCGCGCGGTGGCTGGTAGATGTAGAAGTGGCGGTTAAAGGGGATTTCGTAGCCGATCTTAGTCTTGCTGTAGTCCACCCAGGCATCAGGCACATGGGGCAAAACCTCGGCTGCCATGTAGGCATCAATCACCGGGGTCATCAGCTCGACCACCTCACCATTCAACTTATTCTGCGGATCGGGGCCAAAAGGCATAGGCAGAGGAAGCTCACTCCCATCGGGCAACGGCACATTCTCGGTGTCGCGCAGGTCGGGATCAGGCTCGGGGCGATCATTCACCCAGACGCACTTCTCGGCCTTTTGGTCCTTATTGCCGATGGTGATCCACAGCGTCTTGCGCGCGGACTTGCCCAGCTTGATCCCAAGACTGGCCGCCGCCTCGACCACGTCGGCGTCAAATTCGGCAAGGTCCATGTAAGTGCGAGCGGCATCCATCGCCTCAACCACCGCGCGCAGGTCCGCAACCGGGTGCTTATCGGCATCGAGACTCTCCAGTCGTGCGATGCGGTCAGGCGTCGTGCGGAAATTCATCCGCAGAGGGCGTTCGACGACGATGCGCAGGAAACCAAATTCGTGGTTCTTGAAAATGCGCGAGACAGTGTGGGTTTTTCGCTCGCCGGTTTTCTTGTTGACCACGACCTCGGCCTTTTCACCGTCGCGGTAGTTGCCGTATATGCGGGTCAGGCGCGCGATCTGATCTTCGGTGATCCGGTGACGCTTGTTGTTCAGGCTCTTTTCCATTCGCTCAGCGAAGAGCGTGCCATCGATCAATTGCACCTTGCCGCGACGCTCGGGCAATTTCCGGTTCGTCACCATCCAGACATAAGTGTAGATGCCCGTATTGTAGAATAACTGGTCAGGGAGGCCGATAATCGCATCCAGCCAGTCGTTTTCGATAATCCAGCGACGGATGCTGGAAGGTCCGCCACCCGCGCCACCCGAAAAGAGGGGCGAGCCATTGAACACCACGACGATCTTCGACCCATCGCCACCGTCCTCGGGGCTCGGATGCATCTTTGAGATCATGTGCTGGAGGAAGAGCAGCGAACCATCGTCGATGTCGGGCGTGCCCGCGCCAAATCGGCCATTGAAGCCAAGGGTCTTATGCTCCTTCTCCACTACGGCTTTCTGGTCTTTCCAGTCCACTCCGAACGGAGGATTGGCCAGCATGTAATGGAACCGCTTGCCCTCGAAGCCATCCTTGGTCTTGCCATCACCCAAAGTGTCGCCAAGGACGATGTTGTCGGTATCCTCGTCCTTGATGAGCATGTCCGAGCAACAGATTGCCCAGCTCTCGTCGTTGTATTCCTGCCCGAAGAGAGCGAGGTTTGCGGCCTTGTTGCCTTCGCGGATGAACCTCTCGGACGCCGATAACATGCCGCCCGTGCCGCAGGTCGGGTCATAAATGGTGCGGTAGATGCCGGGTTTATAAACGTCCTGTTCGCCTGTATAGACGAGGTTCGCCATCAGCTCGATGACCTCGCGAGGGGTGAAGTGATCCCCTGCCTCCTCGTTTGCCTGTTCGTTGAAACGCATCACCAGATGCTCGAACAGGTAGCCCATCTGGAGGTTGTCCACCCGATCGGGGTGAAGATCCAAAGTGGCCATCTGCCGAACGATGTTGAACAGACGGTTGCTCGCGTCGAGCTTCTCAATCTGTTCGCTGAAATTAAATTTCTCGAATATCGCGCGGGCAATAGGGGAGAAGCCGTTGATATAGGCGACGAGGTTCGGAGCGATGTTTTCTGCGTCGGCGGTCAGGCGATCGAATGTGAACTTGCTTGTGTTGTAGAGCGGCTGTTTGCGTGTGGGATCGGCCACACGGGCAAGCATCCGCACCATTGCCGGTTCTGGCGTGCTTACGGCTTTAAGGCGGACATATTTGGCGTGGACTCGGTCAACCGTATCCTCCAACAGGCAATCAAGGCGGCGCAGCACTACCATGGGGAGCATGACGAGGCGGTATTGCGGGGGACGATAGGGCCCGCGCAGCCGCTTTGCGATCTCCCAGATTTCGTCCGTGAGTTTCTTATGTTGTTGAATATTCAATGGAAACTGCCCCCGACGACTGCTTTTTTGTTTGTCACGAAGCATTTTTTTTGAATGTTGTCCACCCGGCTAGTTGCGGTTGATCTCAAACTCGGGCTCAAACCAGCCAGGCACGGGCGCTCCGCATGAGATCGTCATCGAAGTCGAGGGGGAAGCCGCCGGGGCGCAAGGTCAGCCGCCGGGCGACGATCCTCGATCCGCAGGGGCAGTCGCATCTGATGGCGGTGGGCGCTCTTTACGGGCTGAAGCGGATCGCGGGGCTTGGCCCGGCACCCCTCGGGGCCGGCGCGGCGCTACTGGAGATCGAATTCACGATGGGCGGATTTGGCCACCTTGCCCCCAGCACCCGGCACCCGGCACGATTCGAACGTGTGACCTCTGCCTGAGGAGGCGGCGCGGCTCCATTTCGAGCCAAGGACCGGAGATTGTCAGGGCCGACGGTTTGTTCTACCTTGCGCCCGCTTCGCCGGACGGCCCTCGTCCGGCCCTGGCACCCGTAGCTCAGCTGGATAGAGCGCTGCCCTCCGAAGGCAGAGGTCACACGTTCGAATCGTGTCGGGTGCACCATTCCCCCATTTCACCGAAATCCATGCACACGCCACAAAAGGTGGCGTCAGGTCTCGTAGAACTCGTCAGCGACGGCCATCAGCGCGTCCATGTCGAGAATCGTGAGCTGTCCTGCCTTCGTCTGGAGGATGCGCGACTGCCGGAGACTTCGCATGACCCGGCTGACATGCACCTGGGTCAGGCCCAGCGCATCGGCAATGGTTTGCTGGCGGAGCGGAAAAGGGATCGTGGCGCCATCTGAGAGCCCCCTTGCCCTCAAGCGCCGTCGAAGGTCGAGGATGAGACGCGCGAGGCGTTGTTCCGCGTTGTGACGGCCGAGATCAATCAGTCGCGCATCGCTTGCCTCTCTGCTGGACAGGCAGATATCGATGAAGGTCCAGACAAGCGCCGTGTCCTCCTCCACGATTTCCTTGAGATGGGTAATGTCGAAGGCGCAGTACTCGACCGGGGTCACGCTTTGCACCGGCATGCGCACTTTATCGCGCATGACGAGCTCGCCGCCTGCTATGTCGCCCGGCAGCAAAATGGACAGAACCTGACGGCGTCCGTCCGATGTCATGGCCGAGCGAAGCGCCCAGCCTTGCCTGAGAATGATGATGCGCCCCGGTGCCTCGCCCGGTCTGAGAATGTGCTGGCGCGCGAGAACAGAACCAGACGTCTTGCGACGCCGCTTCGCATTCGGATTTGCGCCCATGACTGCGCCGCAAAAGCCGACATTCCGTAATACGCAGGTGTCGCAACCTTCCGATGAAGCGTCGATCTTCGTCCTGTCCTGTGCGCTGTCCTCCCCAAGCGGGGCGCCGCCGTCATCGCTACTCACGGGATACTCGCCGCCGGGTAGGCCCCGGCTTGTCAAAAGTCGTTTAATTGTCTCTCCCTGAGACAGTTATAGAGTCCTAACCAATTTTTCCAGACTAAACCTGACTAAAATCAGTTTTTTAACTTGCGTTATAAACACACTATATAAATATTCGTTATAATAAATCTTTTTCGACTACAATATTATTAACCATTTATTTCATGTCCACCCCTAATATTGATATTAATTGCTCCGAATCGGTGACAAAAAGTCGCAGTAATCGCTGACTTTATCTCCGCTTCAGGGCGGGAGAGCAGGACCCGGCAGGGCCGGGCCGTTGTTAAATGGGGGTCAGCATGACGAAAGACGACACATCGGCCGTGGACCGGGCATCTCGCCTGCGCTTCATGGAGGTATCCGACGAAACCGGGGCCGCGCTCCGCGATTTCTGGAAAGTTCTGGAGCCGCACCTGCCCCAGATACTCGACAGCTTCTATGCGCACATCGGCGCCGTGCCCGAGCTTTCCAAGCTCCTTGGCAGTCAGGCACCGCGCCTGAAGCAAGCCCAGGGGGCACACTGGGGGAGGCTTTTCTCGGGCACGTTCGACGACACCTATATGCAGAGTGTCCACACGATCGGCCTTACCCATAACCGCATCGGACTCGAGCCGCGCTGGTATATCGGCGGCTACAAGTTCGTGATGAACAGGCTGGTCGACATAGCAGTCAAGAAGTATCGCTGGACGCCGGGACAGCTTTCCCAGGTGCTTTGCGCGGTGAATACTGCCGTTTGTCTTGATATGGACCTTTCTATTTCCGCCTATCAGGACGCGATGGTCGAGGAACGGGCCGGCCGGCAGAGGACACTGGAATCGGCCATCTCCGATTTCGATGTCGCTGTGAACGAGATCATCAAGTCGGTTGCCTCGGCCTCAACCGAACTCCAAGCCTCCGCGCAGGCCATGTCCGTCACGGCGGAACAGACAAGTGCCAAGACGACGACCGTCGCGGCGGCTTCCGAGGAAGCTTCGACCAATGTGCAGACGGTCGCTTCGGCCAGCGAACAGCTTTCGAGTTCGATTACGGAAATCGGACGGCAGGCATCGCTCTCGACCAAAATCGCCGGGCAGGCCGTTCAAGAGGCACATCGTACCGATAGCAAGGTCCAGGGGCTTGCGGAAGCGGCGCAGAAGATCGGCGATGTGGTGACGCTCATCAACGATATCGCGGCGCAGACAAACCTGCTCGCGCTCAATGCGACCATCGAAGCGGCGCGCGCCGGCGAGGCCGGCAAGGGATTTGCCGTCGTCGCCTCCGAAGTGAAGAGCCTCGCCAACCAGACGGCCAAGGCAACCGAGGAAATCGCCGACCAGATCAAGACGATGCAGGCGGCAACGCAGGAGTCCGTCGACGCCATCAAGTCGATCGAGAAGACGATCACCGAGATGAATCAGATCGCGACCTCGATCGCCGCCGCGGTCGACGAACAGGACGCCGCGACCAACGAAATCGCGCGCAACGTGCAGGAGGCTGCGCGCGGCACGCAGGACGTATCATCGAACATCGTCGCGGTGGCGGAAGCCGCTGCCGAGACAGGATCGGCGGCCGCCGAGATTTCCGGCTCGTCCGACATTCTTGCCCGACAGGCCGAAACGCTTCGTCAGCAGGTCGACACGTTCCTCAGCCGCGCACGAGTGGCCTGAGAAACGGTTCGGGAGAAGAAAGTGAGCCGCCGTCCGTCTACCCTGCCCCGCCCGCCCGCAGTGTTCGTCTTCGATCCCGCGAGCAATCAGCTCGTTTCGAAGAATGCGAGTGCGGGCGAGCTCCTTGCGGTACTGGGCTGGGGCAACGACGAGATGCCGACACTGTCGACCGTCGAGCGTCTCCTCCTACAGGACAGCAAGGTCACTGTAGCGCCTCAAACGGTCGTGGACGGCGGCGAACGCAACTATGAACTGCGCAAGCGCTGCCGGCGGCCGGACAGCAGCGAGTTTACGCTCACACGGATATGGACACCTGGATCGAGCACCACTCTCATCGTGACCGACATCACGGCTTCGGTACAGGAGGAACGCCAGCTGCGATTTGCGCAGACGCTCATCGACCGGCTCATGAAATCCGACTCCCTTACCACCGCACTCGGGCGCATGCTGCATGCCGTCCTGCTTTATAGCGGATGGCGACAGGGGGCGGCCTGGATCGTAAAGGAGGAAGGACTTTCGCTGCGGAAAACACTCGTTCGCAGCGGAACGGAGATCGGCCCGGCGGAAAAATCCGGCGCCGAGCGAGAGCTGGCCGAAAGATGTTGGCAGAGCGGCGAGACTGAGACTCACCACGACAAGACAAGCGGCACGATCGCTATCGCACTCAAGGCGAATGGTGACGTCATCGCTGTACTTACCTTCGCGACCCTGAGAATGCAGCCTCGCGACAAGCTTACGCTCGAAGTGCTTGGCCGGATCGCAGACCATGTCGGTATGGCGCTCAAGTGCCGCATCAACGCGGAGGAAACGGCGAGTGCGCGGCGACAACTCGACGAACTTCTGGATGCCGCCGGCGACGCCATCGTCGCGATGGACCGCGAGCGCGTTATCCGCATTTTCAACAAACGCGCCGAAGCGATCTTCGGATACAGCGCCGAAGAAATTATCGGCAAGAAAATGGACGTCCTTCTGCCGCAAAGCGTGAGGGCACGGCATCGTACACATGTAGCGCGCTTCACGCGCGGCGACACGCCAACGAAGCTCATGGGCCATCGGCCAGAAGTCAAGGGCCGACGCAAAGATGGGTCCGAGTTTCCAGCCGAGGCTTCCATCTCGCGCATCACGATCGACGGCGAGATGATCTTCACGGCTGTCGTGCGAGACCTCACAGTGCTCCGTCGGGCCGAAGAGACACTGCGCGCACGCGAACTTCAGATGCGCATGGTGATCGAGACGATGCCTTTCGGCATCGCGGTCGCGCTGCGAACCACGGGCGAAATTTTGTTCGTCAACAGCGCTTTCGGTGCCCTGGTGGATGCGGACCGCAGGAAATTGTCAGGCCGTCACATCGCCGAATTTGCCGGTGCAGCGCTCAGCGCGCGCCTGCTGGCAGGGGAAGGTGCGGACAGCCGCCTGGACGGCATTGAGGCGCCATTCACCACGGAAGCGGGAGACGATATCTGGTGCATGGTTTCCGCAGTGGCAATGAGCATGGGCGGAGAACAGCTAACGCTGATCGGATGCTACGATGTGACAGACCGGTATCGCGCCGAGGAAGCACTGCGCAGAAGCGCTGCCAATCTCGCTGCAGCGGAGCGCATCGCCCATCTGGGAAACTGGCAGCTCAACGTCAGCACCATGGAGATTTCCTGTTCCGACGCGGCCCTCCGTATTCTCGGGGGCAATTCAGAGGACGGGAAGACCACATTGCAGCGTGTCTTGGGACAGGTGCATCCCGCCGATGAACCCCTCTTGCGCCTTGCGGCGCGCACCGCTATCGAGCAAGGGACGCCGTTCCGCATAACGCATCGCATCTCAACTCCGACCGGCGAAATGCGGTACGTTCGCTGCGAAGCGGAGGCGATCCGCGGACGCAACGGTGAGATCGAGCAGGTGATCGGCACCGTGCTCGACATCACGGATTTGCAGAAGGTGACCGAGGAGTTGCGGACCGCACGCAACAAGGCCGAATATGCGAACCATGCAAAGTCCCAGTTTCTAGCCAATATGAGCCACGAACTGCGGACGCCTCTCAATGCCATCATCGGCTTTTCAGAGCTCATGGCCACCGACGTCATGGGCCCGATGGAGACGGCGCAGTACCAAGCCTATGCAAAGGATATTCACGATAGCGGCCTGCATCTCCTTGCCGTCGTGAACGACATTCTCGATCTCAGCAGGATTGAGGTCGGGGTGACGGAGCTTGAGGAGGCGGAAATAGATATCGAGGATATCTATCACTTCTGCAAAAGAACTGTGGAAGGCAGGGCCAAGGCGGCAAAGTTGGCGCTCATCCAGCAATCGGCACCGAACCTTCCGAAACTCAAGGCAGACTTGAGGCTTACGCGGCAAATTCTGCTCAACCTTCTTTCCAATGCCGTCAAGTTCACGCCAGCCGGCGGCACCGTCTGCCTGGGTGCGGAAATTGCGGCAGACGGCGCACTGGTTCTTTCCGTCGAGGATACGGGGATCGGCATTGCGGCGGAAAACATCGAACGCGTCACCGAGCCTTTCATGCAGGTGGAGAGCCATCTCTCCCGCCGTTTCGACGGTGTGGGCCTGGGCCTCGCACTCACAAAACAATTTGCCGAGCTACACGGTGCCAAGTTTTCGATTATGAGCGCCGAAGGCAAGGGAACGCGCGTTGAAGTCGCCTTCCCCGCATCACGAACGCTGACGACCGATGAGCCGCGCCTGTCGGCAGTTGGCATGTAGTCCCAGTCGTCGTGCCTCAAAGTATTTATAAAGTAATAATAATAATATTCTACGTATTTACCAACAATTAGTCTCAATTCACTAGCCTGTTTTCAAATAAATGTGGAAATGGGTTAGTCGACATGGACGATCTTCTCAAGGATTTTCTCGCTGAGACCTGCGAGGCGCTTGATGTGCTGGACAGCGAAATCGTCGAGCTGGAGCAGCGGCCCGGCGATCCCGCGCTTCTCGGCAGCATCTTCCGCGTCATGCACACCATCAAAGGCACATGCGGCTTCCTGGGGCTTCCCCGGCTTGAAGCCGTGGCGCACGCGGCGGAGGACGTGCTTGGCCGCGTCCGCGACGGCGAACTTGCGGTCTCTCACGACGTGATATCGCAGGTGCTGGTGGCGCTCGACCGCATCAAGGAACTCGTCGCCTCTCTCAGCAAGACGGGCAGCGAGCCCGCGGGCGAGGATCGCGAGGTCATCGACGCGTTGAGACGCATCGCGAGCGGCGAGGCAAACGCTCCGGCCAGCACCCCCACCCCCGAAAAGAAGGGAACGATGTTCGAGCGTGCCGGCACGGCATCGGGCATCGACACCGCCTGCGAACTTGCCTGCGCGGGCTTCGCGGCGAAGTCCGCCGAAGGAGCCGCGCTGGAACCTGAACTTCTGAAGCTGCAATTCGCGCTTACCAAGGGCTTCGAGGTGGCGCTCCAGAAGACACCGGGGATCGATGTTGCGGACGTACTGACCTGCCTTGCCGACAATGGCTGGACCGACGAAGACATCTCCCTCCTCGAAGCGGAAATCGGGCAGGGCTTCCGGTCCCTCGGCGTGGAGGAAGAGGACGTTGCCGCGTTGCTCGCGCTGCTCCATCGCGGCGCGCAGGATGCTCCTCAGGCCGCGCCAGCGCTGCAGGCGGAGAAAGAGCCCGTGGCAGCGGCACCGGCTGCAACAAGTCCCAGTGCCGAGAAGCACGATGCGGCGGCACAGGGACAGACGCAGACCTTGCGGGTCAACATCAATGTTCTCGAAGACCTGATGACGCTGGTGAGCGAACTCGTACTGACGCGCAACCAGCTCCTCCAGATCATGCGCAGCCATGGCGACAGCCCCTTTGCGGCGCCGTTGCAGCGGCTGAACCAGGTAACGACCGAGCTGCAGGAAAGCGTGATGATGACGCGCATGCAGCCGATCGGGAACGCCTGGGGCAAGCTGCCCCGCCTGGTGCGCGATCTCTCGCAGGAAGTCGGCAAGAAGATCGAGCTTGCGATGACGGGTGCCGATACGGAACTCGACCGGCAGGTTCTGGAGTCGATCCGCGATCCGCTCACGCATATGGTCCGGAACTCCGCCGATCACGGAATCGAGATGGCAGCCGACCGGCTCGCCGCGGGGAAACCCGAGCATGGCACGATCGAACTTTCGGCCCGGCATGAAGGCGGGCACATCGTTGTCGTGGTTGCCGACGATGGACGAGGCCTGCCGACCGCGCGGATCAGAGAGAAAGTGCTGACAAACGGGCTCGCGACGGAGGCCCAGCTCGAGGGCATGAGCGAACAGCAGATTCAGCAGTTCATTTTCAGGCCCGGATTTTCGACGGCGGCCGCCGTGACCAGCGTATCGGGCCGCGGCGTGGGCATGGACGTCGTTCGGAACAACATCGAGAAGATTGGCGGGATCATCGAGTTTCAGTCGACAGAAGGTGTCGGCTCCCGCTTCACCATCAAGATTCCGCTGACGCTCGCAATCGTCTCGGCGCTCATCGTCGAATGCGAGGGTGAGCGCTTTGCCCTGCCGCAGAACAGCGTTGTGGAACTGGTCCGGATCAATCGCGCCGCGAGCAAAGGGCTCGAGAACATCAATGGACACCCCGTTTACCGCTTGCGCGACCGGTTGCTGCCGCTCGTCTCGCTGAGCGAGATCCTCGGATTGCCCGAGCCGGAGATCAAATCTCCCATAGACGCGGGCGAGGCCGACAGCATGTATGTTGTCGTGTCGCAGGTGGGCGCCTTCGTCTTCGGCATCATTGTCGACAAGGTTTTCGACACCGAGGAAATCGTCGTCAAGCCGGTTTCGCGCTGCATGCGTCACATCTCGTGCTTCTCGGGCACGACAATTCTCGGGGACGGGCGTGTGATCATGATTCTCGATCCCAACGGCCTTGCCTCGGCGGTCTCCGCGTCGCCGCATGCCGAAGCGGCCGCCCTCGCCGGCAGTGCCGGACGCGGCTCGCGCAGGGATGAGGCCGTTTCGATGCTGGTCTTCGAAGCGCGCGACGGCGGCCCGAAGGCCGTGCCGCTGTCTCTCGTCGCACGCCTTGAAGAAACGGATCTCGCAACCGCCGAGAAGGCGGGTTCGCTCACCGTGCTGCAATATCGCGGCGGTCTGATGCCGCTCATCGACCTCGACGGCAACCCGGCGGAACGCAAAGGCAAGCGGCCGATCCTCGTGTTTGTCGATGGGCAACGCATGCTCGGTCTCGTGGTCGACAGAGTGGTCGATATCGTGGATGCGCCGCTCGACCTGCAGCTCTCGGGCGGCGGACGGCCCGGCACTCTCGGCAGCGCGATCATCGCGGGGGCCGCAACCGACATCGTCGATACGGTTCACTATCTGCGCCAGAGCGACACCAACTGGTTCGAGGTCAAGACCGAGAGCCCCTTCGGGGCGGATAGCGAACGAAACGTGCTGCTCGTCGAAGACAGTGCCTTCTTCCGCAATCTCCTCATCCCCATGCTCACGGTCGCCGGCTACTCGGTGACTGTCGCGGAGCACGCGGAGGCCGCCATTTCGCTCTGCAAGGAAGGAGGCAACTTCGACGTCATCGTTTCCGATATCGAGATGCCAGGCCTTTCCGGGTTCGACCTCGTGCGCCAGCTCCGTGCCGACGAGAGGATGAGCGCCGTGCCCATCGTCGCTCTCTCCTCCCACGCCAACCCGAAAGACATTGCACGCGGAAGGGAGGCTGGCTTCACCGACTATGTGACGAAGCTCGACCCCACGGCGCTGCTAAACGTTCTCTCTCGCGCGCACACCGAAGAGAATCGCAAGGAGGACGCAGCATGAACACCGCTCTTCACAGGACAGCATCGACCGGCGCCGTGGAAGCGACGACCGAGGATTATGTGACGATGATTATCGGCGGCCAGAGTTTCGGCATTCCTGTGCTGAACGTCCGAGACGTACTCAGCCCGCAGATCATCACCCGTATTCCGCTGGCTGCGCCGGAGATCGCCGGATCTCTCAATCTTCGGGGCCGGATCGTAACGGCAATCAATATGCGAACCCGCCTCGGGCTGCCCTCGGAGGGCTTCGTTGAACGGGCCATGGCTGTCGTTGTCGAACATGACGACGAGCCATTCAGCCTCCTGGTCGACGAGGTCGGCGAGGTCTTGAGCGTCCCACTGCGACGACGCGAGAGCGTACCTGCCACGCTTGATGAGCGCTGGCGCGAGGTTTCCCAGGGAATCTATCGCCTTGATGACCGGCTGCTGCTGGTCTTGAGCGTCACAAGCGTGCTCGGAGCGATTTGCACCGCGCCAGTGCATTTAGCGTAACGGAGGAACAACAATGGCCGTCGACATGAAAATGCCGATCCTGATCGTGGACGACTACAAGACGATGCTACGGATCGTGAGGAACCTGCTGAGCAAGCTCGGTTTCTCCGACATAGACGAGGCAACCGACGGGACGGACGCGCTGGAGAAGCTCAAGGGCCGCCGCTACGGGCTCATCATCTCGGACTGGAACATGCAGCCGATGACGGGCTACGAACTGCTCCAGAAGGTGCGTGCCAACGACAGCACAAAGTCGTTGCCGTTCGTGATGGTGACCGCGGAATCGAAAGTCGAGAACGTCATCGCAGCGCGCAAGGCCGGCGTCAACAACTACATCATCAAGCCGTTCAGCGCTGAAGTTCTGAAGGCGAAGCTCAAGACGGTGCTGGGGGATTTCTGATGGCGGGCAAAGGGAAACTCGATCTGGTCGAGCGCCTGACCAACGAATGCATCGATGTGTGCCAGGCGGTACTTCGCGGGCGGAAGTACCTTGCGCCGCTTCTCGATCCCTCCTTTCGCGCGCACAAGCTGCAGCGCGCTCTCAACGAGCAAAAAGCCGCTGTCGGCGAAATGGAGATGGCGGTCGACCGCATCATGACGGCAGTGGAGAAGATGTCCGAGATCGATTTCGCCGACAGCGGCGATGCCGCACGGCGCGTGGCCGAATGTTGCGACGAGATTGTGGAAGCCTGCTGCTTCCAGGACATAACCGGCCAACGCATGTCTCAGGTGAATGAGGCACTGAGTGCCATTGAGGACACACTTACCTTTCTGTCGGACGGCCCCGCCGAAGCCGCTCGTCCGGAGGACCAGACACTGCTTAACGGTCCAGCGCTGCCCGGCGGCGGCATGGAGCAGGATGCCGTGGACAGAATTCTCGCGGACGACAAGGGAAAGCAAGAAGCACAGGGATGAGTAAAGATTCAGTCGTAAGTCGCAGCTTGAAGCCGCAGCATCCATGCCGGGTGATGGTCGTGGACGATTCCGCCGTTGCCCGGGGGATCGTTACCAGAACGTTACAGGAGGAGACAGGCATCAAAGTCGTTGCCTCAGTATCCAACGGCCTGATGGCGCTGAAGGCGATCGAAAAACAGGAAATCGATATCGTCATTCTCGATATCGAAATGCCGGAACTCGACGGGCTCGCAGCGCTTCCCCGCTTGCTGGAAATGCAGCCGGATCTGAAAGTGATCATGGTTTCGTCTGCCAGCCAGCGCGACGCCGACATATCGCTAAAGACGATGGCCATGGGCGCCGCAGATTATGTCGCGAAGCCGAAGGCGGGACTCGGTGGCGCAGACAGTTTTCGCACCGAACTCCTGAGCAAGGTCAGGGCGCATAGCGCTTGCGTCTCGGAAGCGCCGAGGAAGAAGTCCGAGACAGCGCAACCTCGACTGGAGGCGAAGGTTCCAGTCAAATCGCCTGCAACAATCACACGAGCCGCGCGCAAGCTCTCCCGCCCCGCCGCGATCGCCATTGGCTCCTCGACCGGCGGCCCGCAGGCGCTTGCGGAAGTGCTCAAGGACATCGACCCCGTCCTCAGACAGCCCATTCTCGTGACACAGCACATGCCCGCAACTTTCACGGCGCTCCTCGCCGAGCATATGACGCGCTACTCAGGCCGCCTTGCGGCCGAGGCGCGGGACGGCGAGCCGCTTGAGGAAGGGCGTATCTACATTGCACCGGGCGGCAAGCACATGCTGGTGGAACCGCGAGCGGCCGGCGGCGTAATCCTCCGCCTCGACGACGGACCGCCCGAGAATTCGTGCAAGCCTGCCGTCGATCCCATGCTCCGAAGCCTCGCCCGGCATTTCAAGGAACGGCTGCTTGCCGTGATCCTGACGGGAATGGGAAGTGACGGATTGAAGGGAGGGCAAGTCGTACTCGAAGAAGGCGGACGCGTGCTTGCACAGGACCGCGAGAGCAGTGTCGTTTGGGGGATGCCGGGCGCTGTGGCGCAGGCAGGCATCTGCGAAGAAATCCTGCCCCTGCGGCAGATAGGACCGGCGATCTTGCGGATCGCCACGGGAGAAGGAAAATGAACAATCTCGAATTCGACTATCTGAAGCAGGTTCTCTACGAACGGTCCGGCCTCGTCGTCACGCCGGAGAAGGGATACCTCATAGAGAGCCGCCTTGCGCCGCTTGCCCGGCACAGCGGGCTGGATAGCGTCGGTCTATTCATCGAAAAAGCGCGGCGGACGCGCGACGAGGTGATGCTGAAGCAGATCGTCGACGCGATGACAACCAATGAAACGCTCTTCTTCCGCGATGCCTGGCCTTTCGAGCGCCTGCGCAAGAGCCTTCTGCCCGACGTCATGGCGATGGCGAAAACGTCGCGCCGGATCAAGATATGGAGTGCGGCATGCTCGAGCGGACAGGAGCCCTATTCTCTTGCCATGACGATGGCTGAAATGGGTACCGCGCTGGCCGGGTGGACAATCGAAATCCTCGCCACTGACATCTCGGAGGCCATGCTTGCCAGGGCGCAGGAGGGCCGCTACTCGCTCTTTGAGGTTTCGCGCGGGCTTCCCGATTCCATGCTGGAAAAGTACTTCAAGCCTGACGGTAACGGATTCCGGGTGAAGGACAGCCTGAGAGAGATGATCGAGTTCCGGCACTACAACCTGCTGGAGGAACCTTCCACAAGCGGAATCGGCCCCGTCGACATCATCTTCTGCCGCAACGTTCTCATCTACTTCGACGAGGCGACGCGGAAGCGCGTCTTCACGGGGCTCGCCAAAGTCCTGCGCCCGTGGGGCTATCTTTGCCTCGGCGGTGCAGAAACGGTGGTGGGCATTTCCGATGCGTTTCGCGTTCTTCCGGGGGAGCGAGGCCTTTTCGGCCTCGCCAAATAGATGCCAGAGCGCGGCGCCATGCGCGGCAGATCGTCCCCCGGTCAACCGGTGGAATATTCCGCGTTGCGCCAGCTTTCAAAGGCCGCTTTATTGCAGAGACCCGCTCCCGGTATCCGCAGCTTGGCCGGAAAGGACGCGGCGGAGAATCCATTGTCCAGAACGCTTTATCAAATTGGCGGATTTCTCGCGCTCGGACTGGGCGGGGTCGGCATCGTGCTTCCGCTTCTGCCAACGGTCCCCTTTCTCATCCTGGCTGCCTATTGTTTTGCCCGCAGCGACGAGACGCTCGAGCGGTGGCTTGTCGAGCATCCGACTTTCGGCAGTCACATCCGATCGTGGCGCGAACGGGGGGCCATCTCCCGAAAGGGAAAGCGCGCGGCCCTGGCCGCCTTCGCCGCAAGCGCCCTCATCGCGCTGCTTTTCGTATCCCTGCCCTATTCTCTGATGCCACTGGCGGCCGCACTTATCGGCGGGACATGGATATGGACACGTCCCGACGCGTAAACCCGAACTTCCACGCCGCGCGTAGCAAAAAAAGGCCGCCTCCCGTTCCGGGAGACGGCCTCCAGTTTAGCAATGAACGCGACGATTATTTCGCCATATTGATGATCTTGAGTTGCGTGAACTCGGCGAGACCTTCCTCGCCAAGTTCGGTGCCGAGGCCGGAGAAGCGCGCGCCGCCGAAGGGGATGTTCGGCGCGAGATCGGCATGCTTGTTGACCCAGACCGTGCCGGATTCAAGCTTTGTCGCAAGGTCGTAGGCCTTCTGCGGATCGGACGACCAGATGGAACCGCCAAGACCGTAAGGCGAGGCATTGGCGCGGGCGACGGCATCTTCCGGGTCGGAATACTTGATGACCGGGAGAACGGGACCGAACTGCTCTTCGTCGACGAGGCGCGTGCCATCCGTTATGTCGCGAACGATGGTCGGCCGGATGAAATAACCAGTCTGTTCCGGCGTATCGCCACCGGCGATGACCTTTCCCGTCTTCTTTGCGTCGTCGATAAGCTCCTTCACTTTTTCGAACTGCATCTTGTTCTGGAGCGGCCCAAGCTGCGTGCCCTGCTTCAGGCCGTCGCCGACGATTGTGTTGTTCGCGATGTTCGCGAGCTCATCGCACATTTCGTCGTAGATCGACTCATGCACATAAAGCCGCTTCATGGCGATGCAGACCTGGCCCGAATTCTGGAACGCGCTCTGGAAGAGTTGCGGCGCGGTCTCTTTCGGGTTGACGTCGCCGAGAACGATGCCCGCATCATTGCCGCCGAGTTCAAGCGTGATGCGTTTCAGAAGACCGGCGGCACCGGCCATGACCTTCTGACCGGTCGCAGTCGAACCGGTGAAAGAAATCTTGCGAACGTCGGGATGCGCCGTAAGCGCCGCCCCGAGGTCGTTCTCGTCGGCAATGACATTCACAACACCTGCGGGCAGGATGTCTTTTATGAGCTCGCCGAGCTTCAGCGACGTGAGCGGCGTCGTCGGTGCAGGCTTCAGCACCACCGTGTTTCCCGCGAGCAGAGCCGGCGGCAGTTTGAACGCCATGAGAATCATCGGGAAATTCCAGGGAACGATCGCCCCGATGACACCAAGGGGGCGGCGATGCGCCTCGACCTTCTTGCCTTCGCTGTCCTCGATGATCTTTACCGGCAGGTCGAGCATAGTGAAGTAACGGAAGAAAGCGGCCGTGCCGTAGACTTCTCCCGTCGCATCGCCGATCGGCTTTCCCTGCTCCTGGGTCAGAAGACGCGCGAGATCCTGAGCATTGGCCTCAATGACATCGGCGATCGCACTGAGCGCCTTCTTGCGCTCGGCAATCGGTGTCGCGCTCCAGGCGGGAAAGGCGGCTTTCGCCGCTGCGACCGCTTCATTCAACTGCGTTTCGGAGGCGCGGGGGCAGGAAGCGACGGGCTCCTCCGTCGCCGGGTTGAGAACGTCGGAGACCCTTGCTCCGGCGACGAGCTTGCCATTGATGAGGAGTTTGTATTCGCTCATCCCTTGTTTCTCCCTGTGAGCTCCGTTGGCCGGAGCATTTCATAAATCACACCGGACGCAGTCTAACCTCACCCGGCAAGCTTGGCGATTCCGTGCCGGCTTCAGTGTGTGCCGGTCCGAAGCGCCTGCTCCTCGCGGTGCGGATGCGAGGCGAAGATCGTGTGGCTGTCAAATTGCCGGCAGGCGTCCTCCAGACGTTCGATCTGGTGATCTACCTGGGCGCGCTGCTCCTTTGCGGCGGCCAGACGCTTCTTGAAGAAGGACACTGCCAGGCGGTTCTGCTCCTCGATGTCCTTGCCGTTCCGGTAGAGATCGAGAATTTGACGAATTTCGTAGAGCGTCAAACCGACGTCACGCCCGCGAAGAATGAGTTGAAGGCGAGCGCGGTCGCGCTTCGAATAGAGCCGCGTCTGCCCCTTCCGCTCAGGTTCGATCAGGCCCTTTTCCTCATAAAAACGCAGCGTGCGATGCGTGATGCCGAATTCATTGGCCAAGTCGGTGATCGTGTAAGTCATTTCAGAAGAAACCTCCGAAAAGTGAGCGGAGGCCGTGGCGCACCGCGGCCTCCGGTTCCCGGTTACTGCAAGCTTTCGACGATGATGGCTGGCGCCATGCCGCCGGCGGCGCACATGGTGACAAGGCCGTAGCGCTTGCCGCGACGTTCCAGCTCGTCGATCAGGGTACCGATGAGGATTGAGCCGGTGGCGCCGATCGGGTGACCGAGCGCGCAGGCGCCGCCGTTGACGTTCACCTTGTCGCGGTCGAGCTTCAGATCGCGGATGAACTTCTCGGCGACGACGGCAAACGCCTCATTGATCTCCCAGAGATCGATATCGTTCGCCGTGAGGCCGGCCTTGGCGAGCACCTTCTTTGCAGCGGGCACAGGCGCGTTGAGCATGAGGGTCGGGCAGTCACCCATATTGGCCGTCGCCACGATGCGGGCACGCGGCTTCAGACCGTTTTTCTCCGCATATTTCTTCGAGGCCAGCAGGATCGCCGCGGCGCCGTCCACGACACCCGACGAATTGCCGGCGTGGTGGATGTGGTTGAACTCCTTGAGCTGCGGATATCTCTGGCGGATGAGGTCGCCATAGGTTGTTCCTTCGGCATCGACCGGGATGTCCACCCAGGCTGCGAAAGTGGCCTTCAGGTTACCGAGGCCCTCGAGGGTCGTCTCCGGACGCGGAAACTCCTCATGATCGAGAGCGACAGAACCGTCATCATTGTAGACGGTGACAAGCGACTTGTTGAAGCGACCTTCAGCAATCGCTTTTGCCGCACGCTGCTGGGACGTGAGGGCGAGTTCGTCGACTGCCTTGCGGTCGATGCCTTCCATCGTCGCGATCGCATCGGCGCAGACGCCCTGCTGGGACTGCGGATGCTGCTTGCGAAGATGGAGATTGCCGGCATCCATCATCGGCGGGCTCTTCAGATCGGCGGTTGCGGCGGTGTAGCTCATCATCTCGGTGCCGCCCGCAATGACGAGGTCTTCCATGCCGGACATGATCTGCGCAGCACCGAGGTTCACCGTGGTGATGCCCGAACCGCAGAAGCGGTCGAGCGTAACGCCCGATGCCTTGATGTCGTAGCCTGCGTCGAGAGCGGCCATGCGTCCCATGTCACCGCCCTGCGCACCGCGCTGCGAAGACGTACCCCAGAGAACGTCGTCAACCTCGGCCGTGTTGAGATTGTTACGCTCGGCAATCGCGGCCAGCACAGTGCGAGCCAGATGCTGCGGGTGAAGGTGCGCGAGCGATCCCTTGCCTACCTTGCCGATACCACGCGGTGTACGGCAGGCGTCGATGATATATGCGTCAGACATTCAAGTTTCTTCCTGTTCGCTATCTTGTTTGTATTTCTGGTCTTCGATTTTACTGCTGACCCGTGGTGAGTACGACTTTCACGCATTTACCGGCGTGCTGATCGGCCACGGCCTGATTGATTTTCTCCAACGGGTAGGTTTTTACCAGCCGGTCGGAGGGAAGTTTTTCCTCCCGGTACAGCTCGATCATCCTTGGAATGAAAACATCGGGGTCGCTGTCGCCTTCGATGATTCCCTTGATGGTGTGGCCGAAAGTGACGACCGACATGAGATCGCCGGGCACGGGCGTGCCGGGCGGTGCTATGCCGACAATGCCGAACGTGCCATGTGGGCCGAGGCAAGCCATGGTCGCCTGCAAAAGGTCTGGGATGCTGGTCGTATCGAATGCGTAATCGACGCCGGCAGGAAGGATCGCACGCACTGCGGCAGCGAGGTCCTTTGCTTCGGCAGGGTCGAGCGCGTGTGTCGCGCCGAGTTCGAGCGCGAGCTTGCGGCGCTCTTCATGCGGCTCCAGCACGATGATTGTGCCGCAGTTTTGTATGACCGCGCCCATGACGGCCGAGAGCCCGACGGCCCCGCCGCCCAGAATGAGAACCGAGGATCCCTTTTCGCAGGCAAGCGAATTCATGATGCCGCCTGCGCCTGTCTGGATACCGCAACCGAGCGGCCCTGCGAGTTCGAGCGGGAAGTCCTCCGGGACTTTCACGACATTGCGCTCATAAGTGATGCAGTGGGTCGCAAAGGACGACTGACCGAAGAAGTTGCTCGCGATGTCCTCGCCGGCGGCATGCAGCGCCTTGGTACCGTCTGTGCGCATTCCTGCATAGTTGAGCATGGGCATGGTGTGGCAGTAGGCCGGCAAGCCTTGCTTGCAACGCACGCACTCGCCGCAGGAGCGAAAGGTAATCGCCACACGGTCACCCGGCGCGACCTTCTTCACCGCGCTTCCGACCTTCTCGACGATGCCCGATCCCTCATGGCCGAAAACCGCGGGCGGCGCGATAGTCGAAGTCGCCTTGAAGACAAGATCGGTGTGGCAAAGGCCGACGCCGATCACGCGGACGAGAATTTCGTCATCGCGCGGTTCATCGATATCCAGCTCCTCAATGCTGAAGCCAGCCTCGGGCGCACGCGCGACGGCAGCCGTCACCTTCATTCTCCGCCTCCCTGATCCCCTTCATTGCGGGCATATTTTAATGGCGCATTTAAAATTTTAAATCTACATTTAAATTGAAATCGAGACGGAATCAAGGAGGCGCCTGTGGGGGCTCAGGAAAAGGGGAAGGCGCGAGCCGCTCCCCAGCGGCCGGCGGCGCGGGAACTGCTCCTCGAGGCGGCAAGCGCCGTCATGAGCGAGCGGCAGACGATCGACGTGCCGCTCAGCGATATTGCCGCCCACGCGGAAGTGAATGTTGCGCTGGTAAGCTACTATTTCGGCGGCAAAGACGGCCTCCTGCTCGCGCTTGCGAAGCGGGATGCTGCAAAGGCCCTGGACGAGCTTGACCGGCTCCTTTCGCTTAACATCAGCCCCGCCGAGAAGCTCCGGCGTCACCTCGCCGGCGTCATCCGAACTTTCTTCCGCTATCCCTATCTCTACCGCCTGCTGGCGGCGCTGATGCGCGACAGCTCGGAAGAGAATGCCCGTGAGATCACGACTTTCTTTGCCGAGCCGCTCGCGCGAACGGCAAAGGAGGTGATGGAAGCGGGCATCGCCGACGGCACCATCCGCCCGGTCGATCCCGATCTCTTTTACATGGCGGCTCTGGGAGCTTGCGAACAGATATTCGCCAACCGCTCCATCCTGAAGTTCGTGCATGGAGTCGAGGAAATCGACGAAGCCCTGCAACGCCGCTACGCCGACGTCGTGCTCGAAGTGCTGATGCACGGGTATCTTGCACCGCGCGAAAACTGACGTTGGAAAAATGTCAACGACCCGCCCCCGGTTTCCCGGGAACGGGCCGCGACGCGAGGCCAGGCTGTTGGCCTCAGGCAGAGAGTGGCCTCTCTCTCGGTTCGACTGTATTTCCCGCGGTCAGTTAGCAGCCGCCGGATCGGAAATACCGCTAGAACGTGTAGGACGCAGTCAAGCTGACGAAGTCCTTGTCGAAAGAGCCGTTGCGGTATTTGGCACCGAAGTTGTTGGTGTAGTCGACCGACAGCCGGTACGTGTCGAGATAGCTGGCGGTGACGCCGAGGGTGACGGCCTTCTTGCCTTCGACGAAGCCGGGGCCGATGGGACCGGCCGAATAGCCGCTGACGTCATGGCTCCAGACCACCATCGGGCTGAGCGTGACGGGCGAGCCGAAGGCCGAGTGATAATCCATCATCGCCAGCATGCGATAACCCCAAGAGAAGGTACTCGCGTAAAGCGGCGAGATGCTGCAGGTGCCGCCCTTGTTGCAATTGTCGCCGAAGGTGGCGGCGTTGCCGGGGTTGGGATGCGTTTCGCCCGAACGCGGAATGGCGAAGCGATTACCGCTGGCATCCGGCAGATACTGGAAGCCGACATTGCCGACGAGGATCAGGAGATCGCCGCCAAGCCGGCTCACGATCGGGTCCGACGGCGTCAGCGTGCTCAGCGTATAGAGCTGGCCGTGCAGCGCTTCCGTGTAGCGGTAACCGGGGATGACGGCGCCGAACGGCACGGGCTCGCCATCGTAGTAGGAGGCCTCGCCCGGTCCCGGCGTGTAGCCGAAATTCTCGATGTCCACACCCTGGATTTCGTTCGTGTCGAGCTGGAACGGCATGTCCGGGTAATAGGCGAGTTCGCCGGAGAGCGCCGTCGCGTCGCCGAGGACGGGGATCGTCGTGTTGAAGCTCGCGCCAAACATCTTGATATCTTCGGGATACTGAACGATCAGGTTCTTGTTGGCGCCCGCGGCTTCCGCGAATATGCCTTGGCCGTAGGAGACGGGACGGCCGTTGTCGTCCAGAAGGGCGGGGGCCGCATCGGTACAACCCGAACCCGAAAGCGAACCGGGAACGGCAGGATTACAGAACAACTGCAACACGGCGGTCGTCACGGTCGGCGTCGATGCCGTCAGCGTGCCGAAGGGCAGCTTGCTGTGGAAGTTGACATAGTAGGCGGACAGTTCCGTGCCCTTGTTCAGCCAGTCCGCATAGTAGCGCAGCGCGAAACCGAACTGGCCCTGATCGCGCGGCCGGTCGTCCGGACCGCGCGGCACGAAGGCCACAGGGGAATAGCTCGTGCCATTGCCGAAATTGTAGACTTCTCCGCCCGACACCGCGTATCGGCAACCGCCGACGGCCGCATCACTGGGCGAGAAGAAGCTGCCGCAAGCCGGCAGGACGGACTTCTCCCACTCGAAGACATATTGCGCTTCGAAAGTGAGGTTGGCCGGGAGCCCGACGCTGGCGAAAATCGAATTCTGCGGCAGGAAGACTTCTTTCAGTTCGACGCCGGGACGGACCAGTGCCGATACGTCGAGCGGGAGATAGGATGAGACACCACCCGGAATGAAGAGACTTTCACCCCAGTTGACCGCCTGGCGACCGATACGGATCGTCGTCGGCATATCGGCAATCAGGAAGTTGCCATAGGCGAAGGCGTCGAGAAGATCGAACGAGCGGCCCTGAAGATTGAGCGCATCGTCGCCGCGGAACTGGTCGTCAAGCTCGCGGCGCTGCGGATAACCGGCGGCGACGGGACCATATTTGCCATCGCCGTGACCGAGTACCTTGTCGCCGACATAGTCGTAGAATGCCTTGGCGCGAACGAAGAAGCCAAGATTGTCCCACTTCGCGTCCGCTTCCGAGATGATCTTGACCGGCGCGGAGATGAACTCCCACTGCTCGACATTGACGTTGCCGTCGTCGGCATTCTGGTCGTAGTCCGTGCCCCCCGACGCAATGCATCCGCCATTGAAGACGGAGATGAACTCGCAACCCTGTTTCGACACGCGCATGCTGGCGGAGGCGGAGACGGTGGTCGTGAGCTGGATGTCGACACTGCCGGCCTTGATCTCGGCGGCATTGGCAATCGCCGGTATGGCAAGGGACATAGCCAGCGGAACCAGCAGACGCATTACCCGAAACTTCATGTTCTCATTCCTCCCTGATCCCAATTTTCGCCCGCGCCCCTCAACGCGACAATTACGGCAGCACCCCGACAAGGATGTCGTTGACCCTCTCCAATGGAAGCGTGCTGTCGACAATGCCGAGGCCCGCGCCGAACACCACCGGGAAGACGATGTCGTAAGCGGTGGTGCCGTTCGGCAGCAGCGGCGTGGCAAGCAACGGAACGGCAAGCTCCGTTACCGGCACGAGGACCGGCTCGAGCTGCGCGAGCGGAAGTGCCGGCAGTTCGACGCCGGGCACGGGACCGCTCCCTTCACCACCGACGCCGAGCAGGCCGAGGATGACCGGGCTCAGCACCGGCGAGAGATCGCCCAACTGATCCGTGCTCGATGTCGCTTGCGCACCGGTGATGACGTCCGCGACGAGATCGCCGACGGGGGCAAGCGGCGCGCTGCCGGACGGCGCGATGTCGCCACGCGGGCCGTCGTTTCCGCCGGTGAGAAGATTGGAGACCAGGCCGCCCTCGGTGCCGAGAAGCATGCCCGCGATGTCTTGGCCGAAGATATCCTCGCCGAGGCCGCCTTCACCGGAGACGCCGAGCGAGGGCACCTGCGATTCGATCTGTGCGAGACCGTCCGTCAGCGGCGCAAGAGCGTCTTCCGGAACGAGACCACCCGCGGGCACGTTGCCGACAAGCATGCCGTCCGGACCGCCACCCAGCGTGGTGCCGATCAGGCCGCCATCGCCGAGAAGCGGCGAGACGACGTCGACGCCGAGCAGTTCCTCCGAGGCGCCTCCCTCGCCGGAAACGCCCAGCTGCATACCGCCGAGCGCCATGGCGGTGGGCGCGAAATCGGGGCTTGTGGCAGTGGGCGAGTCGCCCCCCGAACTGCATCCGGCGAGGAAGCCCGCCGCACAAAGCGCAATGATGGATGATCTCATGACAACGTCCTCCCGTGTGAACTTGCGTAGCAAATTCATCGGCAGAGACGGTGTAGAGAAATGTGGCGATATGTTTGGGGGTGGAGACAGGATGCGTGTTTATCCGTATACGAATATATGCCGTCGGAGAACGCACCGCATGTAGTGCGCATGGCATTCTTGTGTGAGTGTAATTCTTTGTAAATCCGATGGACTCCGGCTGCGTGCCGTTGCAACGATCAGGAAATCGCACTTCCGCCGCGGAGGGCCGGATTATCGCCGCTTTCCCAGCTGTCATTTCGATCATGAAGGTTCTTCTCGATCTCGATGCAGCATCCCTCACCCCGGGAAATCGCCGAAGGATTCGCGCAAATCCGCGAAGGAAGAAGGCGCCCGCTTTCGCGATGAGAGCGGGCGCCGCTTTTCGAAGGTCAGGGTGGTGGGGCCTTCCCTTGCCCGTTACCGGGAGGCACCGTGAAGAGAAAGCCGGTTGAGTCAGCTTCGCTGAGCGATATCCGCGAGGACACGATCGTCCTTACAGGATCGATGTCGCTCGTAGCGACCGCTCTTTTCGGGGATTCCGGCCGACTGATGAAATTTCTTCAATCGAGCATACCGGCAAGCGCAGTTGCAGCGGACAAGCGCTACCGGCAATGGGTATTCGTCCTGAGCAAAGCGGAGCCCATGCGTCTCGCGCAACGGGTGGCGGAACAACGTATGAAGGCGGATGACGAGCCTTCAGCTTTGGTCTTTCCCAAACGGCTGCCGTCGTGGCGCGCCCATCTGCGCGGCGACAGGGCCTATCTCATGCACCTCGACCTCGTTCCGCAGGTGCTCGACGCTCTCAATGAGCCCGGCACCATGCGGCTCATCAAGGATCCTTCCCTTCGGTTCGATGTCGGCATCCCGTGGGAAGTGACGCTCGAGCGCGGTGTGGAAATGCGGGCTATCTGGCGCGATGCCCATGCGAGAACGACGCGCGCGGTGGGCCTCGTACGGAACGGGACCGGGTGGCATATCGAGGAGGACGAGCAACCGGAGACGGGCGCTGCAGATTGCTGCAACGGCGGCCCCGATGCCTGGCTGGGGCATTTCCTGCGCGAAGCAGACTAGCGACGGGACACGCCAACAGAAAAGAGGCGGGATCGAAATCCCGCCTCCGCACATCGTCATGCCGGAAATGTCCGACGGTTTCGTACGCTCAGGGAGCGCTGGGAAGAGGCAGGCCGCCTTCGGGCACGAGGCCGCCCAATGCGCCGGTTTCGCCACCAGAGAGCAAGGTCGACACCACCGGCACAGGCTCGATCGCGGAGCCAAGCGGATCGGAACCCGAAAGGTCGGCAAGCAGTCCGCCGTCACCCGTGACACCAAGACCTCCGGCGCCGCCAAGAAGATCCGTTACAGGCGCGAGCGGGTCATCACCGCCACCGCCCGGAAGCCCGGGCAATTCGCCGCCGGCGAGACCACCCAGAAGATCCGTTACGGGCGCAAGCGGGTCATCGCCGCCGTCACCGCCGGGCAGACCGCCGCCAAGGAGATCAGTGAGCGGAGCAAGCGGATCGCCGCCGTCGCCCCCCGGAAGACCCGGAAGGGCACCTTCCGGAACCAGTGCGCCAAGTGCGCCCTCCTCACCGCCCGCAAGAAGCGCCGGGACAGTACCTGTCTCACCGAGCAGCATACCCGTCAAATCCTGGCCCAGCAGATCCTCGCCGAGACCGCCTTCGCCGGAGGCGCCGAGCGCCGGAAGCTGCTCGGTGACCGTGCCGAGAGGCACCTGACCGAGCGCATCGGTGACCGGCGCCAAACCTGACGCAAGCGGCTCAAGAGCCGAGACGAGCTCTTCGGGCAGCTGGCCGCCAACGGCTCCTTCGCCACCGCCGCCCAGGACACCCTCCGTGCCCAGAAGCGGGTCCGTCAATTCTGAAAGCCCGAGCGCCTCCGTAACGCCGCCTTCGCCGGTCACGCCCAAAGCCGTCACCGTGGACGGCGTACCGCCGCCTCCGCCACCGCCGCCCAAAGCGGACGAACCGTCGGAGGAACAGGCCGCTGCAACAAGCATCGCACTTATCGCAACGGCCGCCTTCAATGTGTTTCCATTCATCAGCCTAATCCTCTCCTCGCGTGGGACTGGAGAGAGCCTAGGTCACACATAGGTTTTATGGTGTGGAAGCATGTGCGATTGCGTGCGCGTTTGTTGGCAGCGTACGGAATGGTCAGCGCGCTGACCGAGTGTGCCATTCTGACCTTCTATCCGGGCACGGAAGTCCTTGGGCGAGCAGCCGTTCCATTTGCGAAAGGCGCGACGAAAATTGGCGACATCGTCGAAGCCGAGAAGCGAGGCAACGTCGGCAACCGTGAGCGGCGTCTCGCGCAGATATTCGCGCGCCAGATAGCTCCGTACGTCGTCGACGATAGCCCGATAGGAAGAGCGCTCTGCATCAAGGCGGCGACGCAATGTTCTTTCGCTCATGTTGAGACGCCGCGCGGCCTCGTCCATTCCCGGGAACCGGCCGCGCGCGCCGAGAATCATGCGCCGCACTTCGCCACCCAGACCGCTCGCCGCATTCATGTCGCGCAATAGCCGTTCGCACTGTCTGCGATACATATCCGCAACCGGAATTTCGGCGGCAGAAAGCGGCTGATCTATGCGCGCGTTCGGGCCAATGAAGCGGTTGACGCGATGACCGAAAGAGACGCGAACACCAAAGTAGCGGCTATAGGCCTCCTCTGGCATCTGTGGCAGATAGGCGAGTTCGACCCTGCATTCCTCCGGGAGCGGCCCGATCAACTGACGCAAGGCAGCGAGGACGCCGGCGAAAAACAGCTCCACCATGAAATTCGGCGCGCCCTTGACTTCGAAGGGCGGCTCGAAAGTCAGGACAGCTTTATCTCCGGTGAAGGCGAGCTGAATGCATCCCTGCGCGCCATGCAGGGGGCTATACTGGATCATCAATCCGGCCGCCTGACGGAGGCTTCGGCTACTCAGTATGGCGTGCCCCAGAAGCCCGTGTGTACCCAAGTGCATGCTGGAGCCCAGACGCAGGGCGATCGTTGGCTCCTGCGTCAACGCCACGAGGTTCTCCGACATCTCGCGGAATTCATCTTCCGACACCGCACCTGTACGCGGTACGGGGAAGAGCGCGGGATCGTGGTTCAGATCACGCAGTACGGCGGAAACAATCTCGACATAACCGGGCTCTATGCGCATTGCGTGTCCGAATCTGACCCCCAGCTTGGCCGAACATGACCTCCTGCCTGCGGAGAAATTCCCTATCTAAGGCGTCATCGAACGCTGACGGAGCGTTTCCTTCGCAAAGGCAGGATCAAGATGCACAACTCTTCCCTCTCCCGCACGCCACAAAATGTCGAAATTGTGCCTCGGAACCGGCAATTCAACATCGAGGAAGTGCTGGCAACGAACTGGCATAGCAATGACGCATTCAAAACAGCGTTTTTCGACGCGATGTCCATTCTCTTTCCCCTCGGCGAACAATTCTTCATCGATAGCGTGAAAGAGTTTCGTGAAAAGATCGAGGATCCGGAACTTCAACGCCGGGTTCGCGGCTTCATGGCTCAGGAGTCCATCCACCGTCGCGAGCACCAGCGCTACAACGAAATCCTCTGTCGCGCGCGGGGTGTCCCACTCAAGAAGATGGAAGCCGTCGTAGAGCGCCGGCAGGAGTTCGCGCGCACCCACCTCCGGCCGATCCAGAGACTGAGCGCCACCGTTGCGCTCGAACATCTGACGGCAATACTTGCCGACGCCACCTTCCGCAATCCGGAGGGGCTGGAGGGAGCCCACCCGGAAATGAAGGCTCTGTGGCATTGGCATGCCCTTGAAGAGACGGAGCACAAATCCGTTGCCTTTGATGTTTTCGTCGCGGTCGACGGATCGACCTGGCGCAGGCGCCTGTCCATGGCTCTCGTGACGCTCGAATTCACGCAGCACGTCATCCGGAACATGCGGCTTCTTCTGCGTGACTATGAAGGATCGCGCATGAAGCTCTGGTTTGGCGGATTGAAGTTTCTCTTCGGCGCCAAAGGCGCTCTTCGCGGGTTGCTGCGGCCCTACCTCGATTTCTACAAGAAAGACTTCCATCCCTGGGACCACGACAACCGGGAACTCGTTTCCTCCGTGATGTCCGAGTTCGGCGGCGGCGCCGTCAACCCGATCTGACCGAACGCCCAGAGGGAGGCAAGAGACGATGGCGATGCGGGCCGAAGCAGTGGAGGCCATATACGGGCCTGGCGTCATTCCGGCCCGGCCCGTGCCTCCCAAGGCGCCGCCGGGTCTCTTCGCCACGCTTACGAAGCCCCATCTCCTCGCCAACCTCATCGCTTCCTTTCCGGAGTACTGGTATGAGGTACGCCATTGCGACTTCCGTGTCGGTTTGTCGCGCAGCGGACGGGGCATTGTCATCAACGACCCGGAAGCCCTGAGGCGGATTCTGGTCACGGACGCCGAGAATTTCCCCAAAGAGGAGAATCAGCTCGCCATCCTGAAACCTCTCCTCGGCAATGGCCTCCTGACGGCTGAGGGTGGGACATGGCGGCGCAACCGCAAGCTTGCCGCCCCCATCTTCCAACACTCAAGCGTGCGTGACTTCGCGCCGCTCTTCGTGCGCGCCGCCGAAAGGTCGGCGCGCCGCACGCTCGAACGCCAGGGTGTCTACCGGATCGACCAGGAGATGACGAAGCTTACACTGGAGATCATTGGCGAAGCGGTGCTTAGCGCAGACCTTGATGACAGCATCGATGACATCTCTCACACGGTCACCGCTGTACTGGACAAATTTCCGGCGATGTTCCTCGCTTCCGCCTACCTCCCGTCGAAGCTCCGCAACCGGTTCATCGAATCGATCGTTCAACCCGGCCGCAAAAAACTCGACCTGTTTGCACGCGCCATCATCGAGGAGGCGAAAGAGGCGGGAAGCGAGACAACGCTGATGCACCGGTTGATGTCGGCCTCGCAGCACGAGGAAGGCCACGCCATGAGCCTGGACGAGGTGCGCGACGAGGTTGCGACCTTTCTGCTTGCCGGCCACGAGACGACCGCCACGACCCTTTCCTGGGCATGGTATCTGCTCACCCTCTACCCGGAATGGCAGGATCGGCTCTATGAAGAAGTTCACAGCGTGACGGGAGGCAGACGCCTCACGGCGGACGATGTTCCTTCGCTTCCGCTGACGCGAGCCGTCATCGACGAAACGTTGCGGCTTTACCCGGTTGTTCCGAACCTGCTGCGGCGGGCCGTCACATCGATCGAGGTGGCCCCGGGCATCAAGGTCCGAAAGGGCGACACCGTGCTCATGTCGCCATGGGTAGTGCACCGTCACAAGCGATACTGGCGGGATCCGGAGTTGTTTGACCCCATGCGGTTTACAGGCGAAGAGGCCGCAGGACGGCCCCGGCAACTCTACATGCCGTTCGGCGGCGGGCCACGCATCTGCATCGGCATGAGCTTCGCCATCATGGAAGCAGTTCTCATCCTCGGCACCTATGTACAACGCGCGCGGATCAAGATCCTGAATGCGGCCAAGGTAATGCCGCAGGCGCGGATCGTTCTCCGGCCGAATGTTCCGCTGGAAGCAGTTGTTTCTCCTCGGAGAATCGATGCCTAGCGCTGACGCCTCGCCCAAAGCTGCACGACATCACTCGACAAAAGGCGACAACACTAAATCAAGTTGTTTGACTCAGCTTGCTAGATTTCTCCCGAACGTTCCGCCGGAAAGTTGCGCAAGCCCCGGCTCAACGAAAGGAAGAAACAACATGAGCAGAATGTCCCGGAGAATCTCTGCAACCTGCGTCCTTGCTGTGGCGCTGATCTCATTCCACCCCGCCATCGCGGTGGAGACCTATTCGCTGCAAACCGGCGCCGATCTGGCGCGGGTGTGCGCAACCCCTTCGGATGCGAAGTTGCTGAGCGACGACGACCGGCAGCGGCTCGCCATATGCGGATCCTACATCCAGGGATTTCTCGGGCACTATGCGATCGCCCGCAGAAGCATGAATGAACCCGGCTTTTGCTTGCCGGCCGAAGGCGTCAGTGCGGAGAACGTTCGCCAGCTCTTCCTGGCGCTTCTGGAGCAACGACCGCAAATCCGGGACTTGCCCGCCAATCTCGATCTCGCGACGAGCCTTGCCTGGGGTTACTCATGCCAGAAGAAGAATGCCCAATAGGCGCCCAAACAACCGGGTGGAACCTAGTTATGGAAGCCTTCGTTTACATCGCAACGCTTGCGCCACTCGGAGAGCAGCGCCACCAGAAGGTCCCGAAGTTCATCGTCGCTCAGACTTTCGACGGCGCCGGCGAGGTCCGTCGCGCGATCGTCGATAGGATTCTGGCTGGTATCCATGATGTCGCAATCAGAGTTCATGGCCTGATCCTCAGTATGACGCTACTCGAGTCGCAGCCGCCTTGGTGCAGAACATGTTCGACCTTGCCGGGAAAAACACGCCGCAAGGTGTAGAAAACTGTACGGATTGGTAAATGCGGGGGAAGAAAATGACTCCCGGTTTCCGGTGATCAAGGAAAGCGGAGCACAGATACGCAGTTTCAAGAAATCATCTGTATCTGTGTGACTGATTTTAAGAAAAGAACGCAAAGCCTGGAGTCTAAGGTGAAAGTTCGTGACGTCCGATTTGGTATAGGATTCTTAAACGACGAGAGACTAGACTTCGGTGAGGTTGTGAATGTGGGTATGAGGGTGCCTTGATTCCGTAATTTGGCAGCTGTTGTTCAGTGCGGTGGGAGGGAAAAGATGACGGTGACTGCAGAACAGAATGGGTCGGCAAACTCGGCCGGTGTGCACGCAGCATCACTTCTGCTTGTCGATGACGATCCCGAAATCCGGGAAGAAATGAAATCATATCTGAGCGCGAACGGCATGGCTGTGACCGAAGCGGCCGATGCCCAGTCCGCGCTACAGGCTTTTGCCGAGAACAAGTTCGACCTTGTCGTGCTGGATCTCCTCCTCGGATCCGACAATGGTTTCGATGTTCTTCGTGAAATCCGTCAAACCCACATGACGCCCTGCATCATGGTGACGGGTCAGGGAGAAGCTACCGACAAGGTTGTAGGTCTGGAGCTTGGCGCCGACGATTATGTCGTGAAGCCCGTCAACCTTCGGGAGTTGCTCGCACGCATCCGCGCCTTGCTTCGCCGCAGCGGCAATTCCGGCGGATCCAGTTCACGCAAGCATGCTGCCGGTCCGGACGATCAGGGCGAAGCCGCGTCCCGCTGGAAGTTCGATCCGCATCGCCGCCGGCTCTCGACACCGGACGGGTCGCTGGTTCCGCTCACTACGGCCGAGTGCGATTTGCTGATCGAGCTTGTGGCGCATGAAGGAAATCCTCAAACGCGCGAGGATCTTTGCCGCCGTGTCTTCAATCGCCAATGGCAACCCTACGACCGGAGCCTCGACAGCATTGTCGTGAAACTTCGGCGCAAGCTGGAACCGAATCCCGACCATCCGATGGTAATCAAGACGATACGAGGCAAGGGTTACCTCTTCACCGGCTTTCCGAGTACGGAGTAGGCTGGTCAGCCCGGAGCACGCGGCAGAACAAGCGCGACGTAGCCACCGCCTTCATGGTTGCCAAGCTCGATGCGGCCGCCGCTTTCGCGGATGATCGTATCGCAGATAGCGAGGCCAAGGCCCGTTCCATGCTCTGCCGACTTTGTCGTGAAGAAGGGTTCGAGCGCGCGGGCCAATACCTCCTGACGGAAGCCGGGTCCGCTATCCTCAACGCGCAGTGAGATCTCACCCTTGCCGCCGGAAGAGGGAGCGGCACGAATCCGGATCACCCCCTCGTCACGCTCGTGTTTTGCACCGATGCCGGAAATCGCGTCGACTGCGTTCTGAATGAGGTTGCCGAGAACCTGTTCGAATTGAAGCTGATCGCCTATGACCGCCAGGCCTTCAGGCACATCGGCTTCGAAGCGCACGCCTGCACGCAAGAGTACGTGATGCATGATCGCCTCGACGTTCTCAACGAGGTCGCGAAGCAAAACGGTCGCCTGCTCTCCGGCGCTCTTGCGGCCGAAGCGGCGCATTCTGTCGATCACTTCGCTTGCGCGCTCCACTTGAGCGAGGACACGTTTCGTCTTTGACGCAACGGCCTCACCGTCCACCTCGGGTGCTTCCAGCAGTATTTCGAGATTCTGCACCGCAAGCGAAATTGTGTTGAGTGGCTGACGCAGCTCATGCGCGATGCTCGCCGACATCTGTCCAAGCGCGGCCATCTTGGCCGTCTGCGCGAGCTGGCTCTGCTCTTCGCGGAGGAGAAGCGCCTGCCGCAACAGAAGTGTGAGTCTGTCCGCAAAATCGAGATCTTCCGGCAAGAAGCCTTCCGCGCGACGTGTCGCGCACAGGAGGAAAGCAGCGTCGCCCCGCAACGGAAGGGGCAGGGCCGCGAAATGCCTGCCATCGAGACCAAATGCGTTTTGGAGACACCGACCTGTGGCCGTCTCCGCGTCGTACGCAGCGGCGGCACCGCCCCGCTCCCCCGCCGCAATCAGATCGAGCGCCCTCTCGGCATCCCTGCCAGGCGCACCATGCCGTGGCATGAGGAAGCGAACCCTGCCATCAAGACCTCGCTGCACGACACAGGCACCGCTCGCGCCAATGCATTCGCAGACGAGGGAGACGAGTTGCTCCATCTTCTCGCGCGTCGAGTCCTGAGCGAGGAGCAGTCGAAGTCCTTGAAGCATTGCTTCCGCTTCCCGGCGTTGACGTTCCTCCCGGAGACGCGCGCCCCGCATCAGAACCATCATGGCCGCCGTTTCCCGAGAGTGGTGACGCGCATCGCCGCCGCCTTCCGCGAGCGCTCCGACAAAACGGGAGTTTCCCAGGTCATCCTCGCGAGTGACCGCCGAAACGTAGAGACCGTCGGGAGAACCGCTATCGAACTCAACGCGCAGGCGACGAATGCTCCTCCGCTCACAGAGGATTTCCGCCAAGCTTCGCCTGTCGTCCGCGGCTCGCATTGAGGTAATGCTGACCCCGTCGACCAGAGAAGCCACATCGCTTCTGCCGTTCATGATGCGCCGGACCCGGACGATGCCGTCTTCTCCTGCTTCCCAGAGGATATCGGCGTCGAGTTCCAACCAGGACTGTGTCCTACTAATGAGATCCTCGAAACGTCGCCGATCCAGCATGGCTGCCATAGCGCTTCGAATCCGGACAATTGCCACGGCTGCTGCATTGGCAATAGCGCGGCCCTGCACGACGCATTCCCGCGATAGATCGCCGATGTGAAAAAAGACGGCTATGCGGAGACCCGTGTCACCGGAGAATGCGCCGTCGGATAGAAGCCCCTGCCATGATCCGGACTTCGCGGGCAACGGGTCGCTGTCCCGGCGGCTCGTCCGTGCATGCCAGTCCTCGAACAGATCACCATCACCGATCGCGAGACCGCCGCTGCGGCTGCACCACAGGAGCCTTGCCTTGCCGGAGGCCGAGAGACCGAGCTCGCCTATTGCAACAGCTCCCGCAGCCATGTGCGCAAGATGGGACGTCGCACTCTCCAGCGCGGTCCGGAACTCGCTTTCGGTCTGCGCAAGAGCGAGCCCGAGCGAGACATCGGCAAACGAAGTCAGTATCTCCGCCGGACCATGCTCCAGATCGCCCCGTGCGCGCCGGCTCTCGACTGTCATGACGGTCTAGCCTGACGGATCGGTGACGACGAAGGTCGTCTCCACCCGCATCGTTGCTTCGGGAGTAGGAATGAAAGGCAACAAGGAAAATCGCGTGTCAGTGTAGTCGATCCGGACGAGAAGACGGTTGCCTTGCGTGTCTTCGGTTTCCTGGAAATCGAGCGCAGCGGATGCGGGGTCGATCAGAGGCGAGTAGGCGACGAGCGCACGGTTGATCGCATTCGTCGCATAGGTTTCGCGCTGCCCCGCATCGAGGCCCGCAACGGCCGCACGGCCACCCTCGGTCACCGCGTAGGACAAGGCGATGCGGGTCGCGAACTGGAATCCGTAGGAGATGATCCCGAAGAGAATAGCGAGGAAGACGGCAGCCACGAATGCGAACTCGATCGCGACAGAGCCGCTTTCGTCTCGGGTCATCCCTTGCAGGGGTGGCGCCTCTCCCGGAGGAGAAGCGCCAACCATTCTCTGTGAACGCAAATACAT
Organism: Parvibaculum sp.; assembly: GCF_045863935.1. Lineage (GTDB taxonomy): Bacteria > Pseudomonadota > Alphaproteobacteria > Parvibaculales > Parvibaculaceae > Parvibaculum. The sequence continues at coordinate 72,265 of NZ_BTVP01000007.1, forward strand.
GCAATAGCCTTAATCGGCCGCCGCTGTCGTCAGATCGGCCTGAACGTCGCCAAGAACGCTCTGAAGGCTGGTGCCAATGCCGGTTGGGCCACCGACAATCGCCCACAGCCCGACCGCGATACCCGCCGCGAGCAGCCCGTACTCGACTGCGGAGATACCGCTCTCATCCTTCATGAACCGGCGCAGCAGCGCCTTTGTGCTTTCAGACATCGAACCCTCCACTTTGTTCACGGCCGTTTCCGGCCACCCATTTCACCGGGCCCCCCAGCCCGGCTCCTCCACTCTGCACTGTCTTACCTTGTAAATAGTCTAGCAGTTTCGGCCGCCCCGATTAGGGGTAATCTTGCTCTTCAATTACTAATCACCAATAAAACCACAACGCAAACATGGTTTCTTGCAGCACACGAGACGGCCCGGAATCTTCTTCACCTTGGCGCACACAATGCACGGCAGTCTTCACTACCTTGATCCTGACGTCTTCTCCTCCGACTTCTTGCCGATACTTTCGAGGTAGGCGTCGTAGATCCGGTCCGCTTCGGCGGATTGCATGGGAGGCTGGCGGCCCTCTGCCGCATATTGCGCATCGAGAACGGCCTTCGCCCGCGACTCCGGCGGGACTACCGTGGTGTCGCGGGGCTCCGCGCAAGCGGCGAGGGAGGTGAGCCCAAGGACGGTAAAAGCAACCGCGAAGCTATTCGGAACCAAACGCCCCATCACATGTCCTCCTCGGTTGTATTTTCGGTTCGCGACCGTTGCTCAAGCCATGCCGTGGCAAACGCTTGAACCTCGGCCCTTTCCCGCGTGGTCGAGATGCCCGAGAGGAGGCGTCTCGCCTCGCCGTCCTTGCCTGCCATCATGAGTGCTATCACCAAGTTGTTGCGTATGGACGTTGAGGCTGGATCCAGCTCCTGCGCCTGGCGCAGGTTGAATTCAGCCTCGGCAATGCCGTCTTTGCCTACGCATAGCTGCGCGTAACCGAGATTGTTGAGGAACTCGGCGCTGGAGGGACGCGCAGCGACCGCTCTCTGGAAATAGTCGACAGCCGCTGCCCAGTGGCCCTGCGCCGCCTTCACCCGGCCTACCCCGTTCAGACCGTCCGGTTTCAGGTCGGAACGTTCGAGATCGGAAAAGGCTTCAGCCGCAGCGTCGTACTGCTTCGTCCCCAGAAGCGCCTCGCCGTACAATCGGAGGAAATACGGTGTCTTCTTCTCCTGCACGGCGTACTGGTCGAGATATGCAAGTGCCGCGCGGTAGCGTCCCTGCTCGATGAGCCCGTTCACGACGCTCAGGTAGAGCCGCGAGGTCGAGGCTTCATCGAGAGGCTTCACGCTGTTCGCGGCGGGGGAGACCGCCTCGATAGGATCGAAACCATAGTCGGCACAGGCTGAAACCCAGAGACACGCCGCTACTGCAATGATCTTCTTCATTCCACTGCCCTCGACTTTGCCATCTGCTCGCCGGCGCTCCGCAACGCCGCCTTCAAATCGACCACGGCAGGCCCGGCCAGGACCACAAGCAGAACCGGCATGAAAAAGAGGATCATGACAAGCGTCAGATGAGGCGCCTTCCGTCCGACCTGTTCGCGCGCCGTCGCCATGCGCTTGTCCGTCAAATCCGCCGAGAAACGCCGAAGCGTCGTCCCGAGCTCGCCGCCCTGGAACAAGGCCTGCTTGATCGTTGCCGCAAGATCCTGGCCTTCGTCGAGGCCGAGGCGCTGTCCCAGTCGATCCAGCGCGGCATCATAGGGCATGCCACCATCGATATCCGCTATATGCCGGCGAAGAACTTCGCTCGTCACCGGTGCGGTCCGCGCAGCGACATTCGCGACATAGCGCATGCATTGATCGATGCTGACACCCGCATCCAGTGCCATCAGCATGATGTCGAGAACTGGCGGCAATTCACGCCGAATGACGTTCGCGCGGCGGTCCGCATAAACCTTGAGCGCGATCAATGCATATCGGTAGAACAGATAGCCGAAGAACAGGCCCAGCAGGATATCGACCGGGGAAATGCCGTTCGCCCCCAGCCGCGCAACGACTACCCCGAGGCCGACGACAAGTGCAGTCGCGTAACGCAAGGCGACGAAGATATACAGCGCGGATGGCTGAAACAGTCCGGCGCGAAGTACAAGAGCTTTCAACTCGCGGTTGGTTCTCGCACCTTCAATGCTGCGTCCTGCCCGCTCAAGTCCTTGCAGAACTGCATCAGCAAAAGTACCGCGCGGGCGGTCGGGCGCGAAGAGATGTGAGAGGCGCTCGGCAACTTCATGTCGGCGCAGAAGCACCGGGACCGTAGACAGGAATACGGCTACGCCCGCCATCACTGCGAGCAGAGCCACCATCCATGTCATACCTTCCAACACGCGATTCTTCCCTTTCCTAGTAGGACGTGCTCTTGACGACGCCCCGCATCATGACCGCTCCAAGCACCTGTGAAACAGCGCAGTAAATCAGCAATGTCCGTCCCGACGGATTGTCGATGAACCATCGAACATAGTCGGGGCTCTGCACCATAACGACGGAAGCTACGATCATCGGCAGGAGGCCGAGCACCCAGGCACTTGCTCTGATCTGCGACGTGCTGACACGCACTTCGCGCAGGACCGCTGCGCGCCGGCGAATGTTCTCGATAAGATTGGCAAGGATCGCCGTCAGCGATCCGCCGAACCGCAAGTTCGTTTCGACCGCGGCCCCTAACAGACGAAGTTCGTAGAGATCGAGTTCGTCGGCAAGCTGGCCGATGCTTTCGGTCACGCCTGCACCATTCGCGATGCGGCGCATGGTCGGAGAGAAAAATTCCACAATGATCGGCGGCGAAGACTGCGTGGCGCGCGAAAGCGCGACCGAGAGGCTGTTTCCCACGACAAGAAGCTGCCTCACCCGATCGAAATAGCCAAGCATCGCATCCGAAAGCGTGTTCATGCGCTGCCGCGCCCGATAGTCCACGACCGCAGCGATGACGAGAACTACGCTGAGCACAAGAAGGGTCGAGACGAAGAAGGAGAACAGCAGCGTAATCGCAATCCAGAGGCAGAATGCAAAGAAAGCAAAGGCAGTAAGCCGATCGGCCGAAAGCTCGATTCCGGCCTGGTAGAGCCGGGTGCGCGCGAACGCAGGGAGGTAGCGCGTCGAATCCGGCCATGAGCCGAAAGGCGACGATGGCTTCGCCACGGCGGGCGATCGTGCGACGAGCTCCTCAAGCCGTTCTTCAACCTCACGGTCGTAGCGGCTTCGCCACAGCAAGAACAACGCATAGGCGCCGCTTCCGAGGCACAGTAAAGCCAGAATTACCGTCGAGAACCCCGTCATACGTCCGTCAACTTTCCTATACGACCCGTCTCTTTTCCTCTTCTCCGTCCGAGAAAATTTCTCGCAGCGAGTAGGTTGGGCCCTCCATCCCCACCACTTCACAGATGGAAACCACCTTCCGCTTGCCGTCGGCGCGGCGTGCGGTATGCACGATGACGTGAACGGCGCCGGAGATGAACCGGCGCACTGCCTGAAGGTCTGTGGAGAAGCCATGCAATCCGATCAGCATCTCAAGCCGCTCAAGCGCATCCCGCGGCGCGTTTGCATGCAGCGTCGCCATCGAACCATCATGTCCCGTGCCCATAGCCTGAAGCATCTCGATCGCTTCGCTTGAGCGGACCTCGCCAAGAATGATGCGATCCGGGCGCATACGCAGAACGTTGCGCAAGAGGTCCCTCGCCGTCACCTCCGTCGAACCATCCGGCGAGGAAGGACGCGTCTCGAGGCGAACGACGTGCGACTGCTGCAGCTGTAACTCGGCCGCGTCCTCGATCGTGACGAGGCGTTCCTTGGCGCCAATATAGGAGCTCAAGACATTGAGCAGGGTCGTCTTGCCCGAGCCCGTGCCGCCGCAAATGAGGATGTTCTGTTTGCCGCGAACGGCATTCGACAGATAGTTCAGCATCTCCGACGACATCGAGCCATTCCGCACGAGGTCTTCGCCGGTCAGCGGAATGTGCTTGAACTTGCGGATGGAGAGGATGGGGCCGTCCAGGGCGACGGGCGGAATAATGACATTGACGCGCGAGCCGTCCGGCAGACGCCCGTCGACGTAGGGAGTTCCTTCGTCAACGCGCCGACCGATCGGGCTCACGATCCGCTGAATGACATTCATCAGATGCGTGGTGTCCCGGAAACGCGTCTGAACCGGCTCGAGCTCACCATACCGTTCGACATATATATTTGCCGGCCCGTTGACGATCACGTCATCCACGGCCGGATCGCGCAGAAGAGGTTCCAGCGGTCCGAAACCGACTATCTCGTTCTGCACATCCTCTATGAGCTGCGCGCGCTCTCTCATATTGAGTGCGATGCCTCGCGACATGAGAACGACAGCAATTGCGCGGGCGATTTCATCCTGAAGCGCCGTCGCGGGAATGCTCTCGCCTTCGACGCCCTGCTGATCCAGATACTCCAGCGTCAGATCGAAAACGCGGAACTTGATTTCCTGGTAGCGGTCGGACACGCCAATATCGCTCGCCGCATCTCCCGTCCCGAGCATGTATGGCTGCAGGGTTTTCATGATAACACCCCGAACTTCCGCGCCCAGCTCCTGAGTGGCTGCATCCGGTCACCGTCGGCGTCGTGATGCGGGACGAGATTGAGCGCCTGCAGATGCCGGACAAGGTGCTGAGCGTAGGGCGTGGATGTGTCGAGCGAGAGGGGTTCGCCCCTGTTCACGCTTTCTGCCAACTGCTGCCAGCGAACCGGGAGATCTATGGTGCGCGCCGCGCCGACCGCATTTCCGATACCGGCCGTATCCGGCGCCATGCCCGGCGCAAACTCCTGCACGACAAGTACCGGCTCCTCACCCTCGGGACGGAACTGCCGCATCAGGCGCATGAGTTCAGCGGCGCCCTTGATCGAGGTGAAGCGCTGGTTGCAGGGAAGCAGGAAAAGCGCACCCTTGTCAGGCAAACTCAACAGCTCTTCCTGACGGGAAAAGGGTCCGCAGGAAACAATCACGAGGTCATAAAGAGACTGGCAGATTTCGAGCAACGCCCGGAGATCGTGGACGTTGACAGCCCATTCGACATCGCCATGCACTGCGAGAGGCAGGACGTAAAGCCCCGAGCGCGGGCAACGCGCCAGCGCCGAATCGAGAAGCGCACGATCAAGGCGGGACATCTCCTTGACCGCCTCCTTCAAACGGAAAGAAAGATCTAGACCGAGCGAAATCGCCGCGCTGCTTGCCGGAAGCGAAAGATCGACAAGAAGAATTCCTTCGTCGGGCCGCGCCGAGGCAATTGCCGCACCGAGATTGACCGCGAAGTCAGCATCTTCCTCGCACGAGCTTCCACTGAGCACCGTAACAATGCGCGAGGAAGCCGTTGCACGCGGCCTGTCGACTGCCACGTGCCGAATGACCACCTCCCGAATACCGTCCTCTGCTGCGTCTCTGTCGATGAAGTCCTGCGCGCCTGCGCGCATTGCCGTCAGAATGAGTTGGGCGCCGGATTCATTGCCGATGACAATCATCGGCAGCGCCGGAAACCACTCCCTGACCACTGCGAGCCGTTCGAAGGCCGTGCGCGCACCCATGCGGATATCGCTGTCGACCAGGATACCTTCCGGCCGAAACTGTGCAGCCAGTTCCTCGACGTTATCGATGGCCGGATCGGCACTCATGATGGTCGAAACGGATTCAAGCGCCAGCTTGATCCGTGCAGTGAGATTCTTGTCGCCTGAGATCAGAAGAAAGCGATACATGCCGCGTTACCTCATCAGGCCGTGCTTGACGACGTGGTCGCCGACGGATTCGACGTTAAGCAGAATATCGCCGAAGTCGGGATCGTAGACCTGTCCTTCGCCAGGCAGCGCGGGCACTTCTCCCGCCTCCATCGGCGAGACGAGGCGCGGCGTTGCCACAATGATAAGCTCCTGGCGTTCGCGGGCGTTCTGGGTGCGTTTGAAAAAGCTGCCAATGATCGGCAGTTCGCCGATACCCGGCACGCGATCCTCGACATTCCCGGACGTGGAGTACATCAGGCCAGCGAGGACGAAGCTCTGCCCGTCGCCGAGCTCAATGGTCGTACGGGTCGACCGCGTGCGAAGCGCGGGAATGCGAAAGCCTTGCACGACAAGCGCGTTCGTATAGTCGAGTTCGCTGACCTCCGGGCTCACTTTGAGGACGATGCGATCGTTATCGAGGACGGTCGCTGCCACGTCGAGCTGCACGCCAAACTTCTTGTATTCGATCGTGACAGTTCCGTTGGCTGTGCCGGACTGGGGAACAGGCACCGGAATTTCGCCGCCCGCCAGAAACTCCGCGTCCTCGCCGCTGCGGACAAGCAGGGTCGGCTCGGCAAGCAACTGCGCCAGATTTGCGTTGCTCAACGCGCTTATGACACCGAGGATGTTGGAGCCGGGCCATGCCATCAGCAGATTGAACGCCTGCCCGATGGGAAGATTGGTATTGGGATCGAAACCGGCATAGTCGCCACCGGGATTGGTCGTCTCGATATTGCCGGGCGTATACCCAAAGCCGGTGTTCGAACTCGGCCCGATCGCCGCAACCTGAATGTTGTTATCGAGACTCTGAAAGTTGAGACCGAGAGCCTTGAGCGTACTTGTCGAAACGGCCGCGAAGCGCACCTCGACCGCTACCATGCGGCGGTCGGCGACGGTCATCATATCGCCCGCGTCCTTGCCGAGGTAGGACCGCGCGAGCGATCGCGCTTTCTGCCGATCCTCGAGACTGTAAACCTGCCCCTTGAGAACGACGCCTCTCCCGGTCTCCACCGCCTTGACGCCTGAAAGCGCGGAATCGCGGCTGAACTCGGCCTGAAGCCCTTTCAGGTCCGCGCCAACGACGACATGATAGGAAAGGGAGGCATCGGTGCCGGCGAACCAGATGGTGAGATCGGTCGTTCCCTCCTTTTGTCCCAGCACGCGAAGTTCCTGCGAGGAAACGACCTTCACGTCTATCGTCCCCGGGTCGGCAATCGCAATCCGGTCGATGGTACGCTCTAGTTTCAGTATCCGCTGACCACCGACGGCTATGTCGAGAGCTCTTTCTGCCGCAAACGCCGCCTGGCCACCCAGCAGGAATGCTACGAGAAAGAGCGCGAGTGTCCCCGCAACCGATATACCGGTCCACCTGCCCGCCACTGCCTTCCCTCCCGCTCTCATATGTCTCATCCCCTCCGGCATCCTTCCATTACCTCGGTGCCGTTACCGTCGACTGGTTTGCACCCGAATAGATCGTGATGCGGTGACCAGACGATCCCGTTGCCTCCGTTTCCCGCTCGGGATCCACGGAGGCCGAGCCCGGCCGCAAATCGTCGAGCGCCACCAGCTCCGCCGGCGCAATTTCCCGATCATCGGGATTGCGGATCGCCAGCGTGATGTGGCCGAGACGTCCCGCCAATGCGAGCTTCGCGAGCGCATCCGGAGGCGCCGCCACCGTCACGGTGCGTGCGCCGCTGTTCACCTCACCGCCCTTGGACGAGAGAGCGGCGCCGACGGCGAGCACCTCCATATCCTGCAGAAGGAGCGCACTCTTGCTTTGATCCGCCTTCGTCTGGCCTATACCCGCTTGCTGGCCATAGACCGCACCGGGAAAAGTCGCAAAGACGTCAACCCTGTCGCCCGCCTGCAGGAATCCTCCAACGATGTCCTCTTCGGCAACGCGGATAGCGAAAGCGCGCTGTCCCTCGGAAACGAGGGCAGCCATGCCAGCGCCTGCCGGTCCGGCACTGAGCTCGCCGCCGAAGATAATCTGGGAGGCACGAATGTCCGCGGTTGCGACGCGGCCGACCGCCGCCGTTGCTTCATTGATGCTGCCGGCCGGCGCGGGCGCCTCCATTTTTCGAAGGGTCAAATCTTCCGCTGTGAGGACTCTGCCGCGTACCACATCGCGTGCCGCGACAAGCACACTGACAGCACGATCTGTGGCGAGCCCTTCGTCCCCTTGAGGCGCGACGGTCCTGACTGTCGCCGCATCGCGCGCAGACAAATTAAGCCAGATGAGAGCGACGGCAACGGCGATCAGCACGACGCCCACGCCCAAAAGAATTATCGGGTTTCGCTGAATCCGCTGCGCAAGATTCATGATCTCGTCCCTCCTCCCGCGGCCGCCCCACTCACGCGCACTTCCCGTACACCTGACGAAACATTCTACGAGTCATTCTGCTCAATAGAGTCTTAACTTTACACATGCATTTGCGCGGGAAGGCCGAGAACTTTGCCATCATTAGGAAAATAGCGACCTGAACAGCAAAGACCTGAAAACCATGTCATTAGTATGGAAACAATGCTGACCAAGAGTTTCCCTCTCCCACGCACAAAGGTAAGGGGGCCGCTCGCATCCAGCATGTGCAACCAACGGCCCGCCGTCTCTTTAAACACACTCACACGCCTGCGGTTCCGCCGCCTTGAAAATGTGATTCTAGTGATATCGAGATTGGCCGACGCGATGTATCGCGGGATTTGGTGCGAGGAACATCCAACAGAAATCGAAGCAGCGCGACACTCCTCGACAAACCGTGTACGGACCGTTCCGTGTTACTCAAATTAAATACAGTACTCTTCTTTATTGTCCCCGCTCGCTTTGTACGATTGAAACGAGGGAAGCTCGTATGAGGTGGAGGGAAGATGATCCGGAAAACAGGCAAACTACTTGTCGCCGTGTCGGGCATTGCGCTGATGTGCAGCCCCGCCGTAGCGCAGAGCACGACGCCGCTGAACGCGCCAGCCCCCGGAACGGTGCTGACGCCTCCGCCTCCCGCTCCCGACCTGCAAAAACGCGAAGTGCCGGAGCTGAAGGAGGAACTCGGCCTGCCGGATGGGTCGCAGAAAGTTCTCAACTTTCGCATTTCTCGCGTTCGGGTCGTGGGCGCCACAGTCATCGAGGAAGAAGGGATCGCGGCACAGTTCAGCAATATTCTCGATCGCGAAATCACGGCGGGCGACCTGCGCTCTTCTCTCGACCGTGCCAACCAGCTTTATGCTGAGGCGGGCTACGCATTGGGCAGGGCCTACATCCCCGTCCAGGTCATCCAGCGCGGCACGCTGATCGTCCGGGTCGTCGAAGGGTTTGTCGGCGAAATCAAGATTACCGCAGATGATCCCGCCGTTCGCCACATGATCGAGGAATTCAGCCGACGGATCGTGTCCGAGAAGCCGCTCCGCTCCGAAACGCTTGAGCGCTATCTGCTGCTCATCAACGACATTCCGGGAGCGACACTCGGCGGCAAGTTGACGGGCATGAATGTCTATACCGGCGCGGCCACGCTTGCGCTCAACGTCGAGAGCGAGAAAGTGGTGCTGTCGACCGCAGTCGATAACCGCGCGAATCTCGAAAATTCGCCGTTTGCCGCCTATCTCACCGGCTCGCTCAACAATATCTTCGGAACGGGCGACCAGATTTCCCTGACGGGTCTTGCAACTCCGGAAATCGATTCACAGCAGTATTTCCGCGCCGCCTTCTCGAGCTTTATCGGCACGGATGGCCTTCGGGCGACAATGGGGGCGGCATATGCGAGCTCCGAAACGCCAGACCTGCCGCCGGGCATCGAACTCGTCAGCACAAGCACGCAGGTCGATTTTCTGCTGAGCTATCCGATCATTCGCGCAACCAGGGAAACGCTGACCACCTTCTTCGGCGCTTACCTGACCAATGCCAAGAACGAGTTGAATGGCTTCAAGTTCAGCGAAGACGCGATACGCGCGGCGCATATCGGCGGCACATATGCCTCGCAGATGAACGAGCGGCTCTCGGTTGGCGGCCATGTCCGTTTGACGCAGGGACTTCCGATCGGTGGCGCTGGTCCCAACAACACGCTCCACTCGCGACTCGGAGCAACACCCAACTTCACAAAACTGCAGAGCGGCTTTTCGGTAAACTATGCTGCGACGGAACGGCTGCTTCTCAGCTTTCGAACGGAAGGACAGTACAGTCCTGACTCGCTTTACAGTTCGGAGGAGATAAGTTTCGGCGGCGTGCGCTTCGCCCGCGGCTACAACAATTCAGAAGTCAGCGGCGATAGCGGTCTTGGCGGCTCGATCCAGGCGAGCTACCGCTTCGATGTCGAAGCCTTCGGCGGATGGGCTGTGACCCCCTACACATTCGTCGATCAGTCGAAAGTCTGGAACACCGACGTGGACGGCCAAGGCGATCATCGTCTGCTTTCCACCGGCATCGGCGTCACCCTTTCCAATCTTCGTTGGTTTTCTCTCGGGCTGGAACTCGATAAGCCGATCAACCAGACGCCCGCCTCCCAGAATGACAAGGATCCCCGGCTCTTCGTCTCTTTCGAGGTTAAGTTCTGACGCCGATTGTGTCGGCGCACCAATAAGAAAGGCCCGGCATTCTGCCGGGCCTTTCCATTTTGAGGGCTACACAATTGCATGAGCCCCCGGGGGGTCGGCAAGTATCAGAGGCCCCCGACAAGACCTCCGACAAGACCTGTAACCGGCGCGAGGATGCCAGGTGTCGTGCTCGGCGCACCGGTATCGGGCGCCGCCGTCAGTGCACCGGCGGACTGTCCGCCCACCACATCACCGACGACAGGCACGCCGCCGAGGGCGTCTGTGACCGGCGCCGCCACGCTGCCAATGACACTGGCGCCGGTGCCCAGAATATTGTCGAGCACCGGGACGGCCGGCGCGAGCAGGCTGTCTGCCGGCGAAATTTCGTTTCCTGCCACGACATTCAAGAGACCGTTCGTCGCGTCACCGACATAGCCGAGAAGCGGTTCTCCCGCAGGAACGATGTCTCCCAGCTGACCGCCATTGCCTCCGCCAAGCGGCGTGTCCGGCCCGAGAAGATTGCCCACGAGATCGGTCCCCGTCAGGTCTGCAATGAGACCGTCGCTGCCGGTCAGGCCGAGCGCCGGGAGTTGCGCCAATGCGTCGTTGAGCGCCGAGGAAGGCAGGGCCGCAGCCAGCGGGCCGGCAACAGGGGCGAGCGGGGGCTCGCCCACCTTGTCGTTGAGCAGTGCGCCGAGCAGACCGTCGTTCCCACCCGCAATGCTCGCGGTCAGGACGCCGCCTGTATCGAGCATGCCGCCGAGGAGGTCCGTGCCGGCAAGGTCGGCAACGAGGCCTCCTTCTCCTGCTATACCAAGCCCCACGACCTCAGCATCGGGATCGCCGGCGAGCGCCGCGGCCGCCGAGGGGATGAGCCCTGCGGAGCCTCCCCCAAGGATCGTTTCGAGGGGATTGTCCGGGCCCAGGCCATCCAGCAACCCGCCAATCGGGTCCACGCCCACGACATTATCGAGGACACCACCGTCGCCGATGACGCCGAGACCCGCGTCTCCCCCTTCACCGCCAAAGCCGCCCGAGCCCGCACTCCGCGCGAAAACGCTGCTGCTTCCGCCGCCTCCGACCTCCGACGACATGGCAATCTTGTCGGTCATGCAGCCCGCGAGGCCGACACAGACGAGGGAGGCAACAAGGGCTCTTCCTGACACGATTTCCTCCTCCATTGCCGCGAGCGGGCCGGGAAGGCCTGCCGCGCCTTTATTTCCCTGCCTTTCTTCTAGAACGGCGCATTATGAAAGGGTGTGGTGTTGTGTCTCTTTGTGTGCCCTTGCTTAAGACATGAGGTTTCTTGTCAGCACACGCCCTATTCCACTTAATTGTTCGCTAACTTCGGGGCAGGTTAGATAAACTGACAGTTAAGCTTCATCCGTACCGCTCTGCTTCCGGCGAGAAAGAAGCGGCGGCGCGGCTGACGTGGAGGAGAAGATGACGCGCTCGCTGACAGATTTTCTGCGGCGCTACGCCCGCGAACAGGACGGCGTCATTTCCGTGATGGCGGTGGGGGCATTGGTGCTTGCGCTCGCCGTCGCCATGATCGTCGTCGACACCGGCGCCATGCTGTCTGCATATCGCAATCAGCAGGCGGCGACGGACGCGGCGGCTCTCGGCGCGGTGCGGCAGATCGCGGAAGCGCAAAACGTCGCCGAGACAATTTTCAACCTCAATCGCTTCGACGCCGGGGATATGGTTGCCACTCCCCTCTATTATGTCGCCGATCCCGCGCGCGCGCCGGACGACAGGTTCTTCACAGAGGGTCAGACAGCAAGCGACGGTACCGTGGTCAGCGGGTCGAGCTTCAATGCCGTTCGCGTGACAAAGCGTTCCCAGTCGCCGACCTATTTCGCACGGCTGTTCGGCTTCGGCAATCTCACGCAGATCGATACCGAAGCGGTCGCCGCCTATACCAAATACGTTTCCTTCTCGGCCGGAACGCGCGTTGCCTCGCTGGACGCAGGCCTTGCCAATCAGATTCTGGGCGGGCTCCTTGGTACGACGATCAATCTTTCGCTCATCGACTACAATGCACTCGCCGACGCAAATATTGATGCGCTTGAATTTCTCGATGCACTGGCGACCGAGGTTGGCCTGCAAGCGGGATCGGACACCTACGGAGATCTCCTTGAGGCAGGCGTAACCGTCGGCGATATACTCAGCGCAGCTGTCGAGGTTCTGACCGGGGACAGTTTCGAAGGCGACCCCTCGGTTGCGACATTGGCTCTCCAGACGGCACTCTCGCCCGTGGGAAATACGCAAGTCGACCTCGGCGATGTTCTCGATCTTGCCCCCGTTGCGCAACGAACGGTTGGGTCGATCGGGTCGGCATTTGGCGACGATGTACCCTTCAACCTGTTCGACCTCGTCTCCGGCACCGCCGTGGCGCTTGGCGAGGGCCAGGTGGTGGGGTTCGATACGGACGTCAACCTCGGATCGCTCGCGTCGGTTTCCGGAACCGTCACCGTCGGCGCGCCGATGGCGCATATAGCCATCGGCAAGGTCGGTGACAGTGTGAGGACATCGCAGGTAACGGTGCAGCTCGAAGCGAAGATCGATACCGGCATCACTCAGCTTCTCAATTCTCAGATCAGTGTCCCGATCTACATCGTCGCAGCTGAAGGAACGGCAGCGGTTCAGGGCATCCCCTGCGCGCCCGGCGGGAACATCGCCGTCCTGTCCGGCACGACCGGTGCCGTCGCCGCCCGCTACGGAACGGAGTCCAATGCGGCACCGGAAATTGCTCGTATTGTCGTGGCCGGCTTGGAAGTCATGAGTTTGAGCGCCAGTGGCTCTTATCCGATCGCAGCAAGCGGTCCCACCGATGTCAATTTCACCGAAGCAGACATTGAGAACCAGAACATCAAAACGGTGAGTTCCAGTTCGAACATCTTGGGTGGCCTTGGCGGAGCCCTGTCGATAGGTCAGGTGACGTTGCTCGGAATACCTATCCCCGGCCTTGCCGCATTACTGTCGACGCTTACGACGACTATCGGCAGCGCATTGGGAATACTCGATACCGTTGTGGACTCCCTTCTCACCACACTCGGCGTCAAGCTCGGCGCGATGGACATGCTCGTCCATGGCGCGAAGTGCCGGGCGCCGACGCTCGTAAGTTAACTGTACGCGCCCACACAACTCTTCAAAGTAACTCACACCGTTACCGCAGGAACGCCTAGAACCGGACATCGATATTCAGCGGTGGTTTGCTCATGCGCGCGCTCATCTATGACGACGACGACGATCTTGCCCTCGAATGCGCGGAAGCGCTGCAGACCCGCGGCTTCGAGACGCGAATACGCGGCGATTGCGCAGATTTCACGAAGCTGCTTGGCGAGTTTGAGCCGGATCTCATCCTGCTCGACGTGCACATGCCGGAGTTCAATGGGTTCGAAGCTTTGCTGGCCCTCGCCGAGAACCCGCGCAAGGCCGACATATCCGTCATCATGATGTCGGGCGCGCGGGACAACCTGCTCGATGCGGGCACCTCGCTTTGCGGCGCCCATGATATTCCGCTTCTCGGAACACTGCCCAAGCCCTTCGGCCTGCCGGATCTCGACAGGCTGCTTTCCCGCCGCAGCGCTCCGCGGTGAACCTTTCCAGGTCTTACAAATGTCGACAGAGACGGGCCGCTTCGGAACACTCGGTTTACCGCCGGTTAAGCCCAAAAGGCTTTGATGTCGGGACAAGCGGTGCAGGGGCTGCCCGCGCATGGAGTGGAGTTCGAAATGCGTGCATGCGTGCTCGTCGCCGACGACGATCCTGTTCAGCTTCAGGAGATGGTGGAGTTTCTCCAGGCGAATGACCTTGATGTCATCACGGCCGCTGACGGTCATGAGGCAATCGAACGTATCGCCAGTGAGCGGCCGCGCATTCTCATGCTCGACGTCAACATGCCGGGATGGGATGGCGTTCGCGTGGCGGAAGCCGCGCGCAACCTCAACCACAAGGTCATCGTGATGCTGATGACGGCAGAAAGCGAAACGTACCACTATGCGAGTCTGGCCGATTGTGGCGCGGTCGCTGTGTTCCGCAAGCCGGTCCAGCTTGCCAAAATCACCGACTTCCTTCGTTCCGCTTTGGGACAGGCCGACGCCGCCTAGGGGCCGGAACCCATATCCACCAAGTTCGACGCTCTTAACCTGTTGAAAAGTGATACGATCCGCCTAACCTCATTGGACGAGGTCAGGCATGATCAAGTTCGTGATCAAATCGCTGGTAGTGCTGGTCCTTGTCGGCCATGCAATCAAGCTTGTGGAACCGGCCGAGCCGGCCACGGCGGAACCCGGCTTCATGCCTGCCGCTTATGCGCAAGGGCCGGCAGATCCCAGACCCGACATGTCGCCGAACCTCTCGACCTTCACCAATGCACAGATCGTGGTATCGCATGCGGCGCGCGACGTCACTGGTTTCTGCGAACGTGAACCGCTCGCCTGTCAGTCGGGACGGGAGCTGGCGGCCCGTCTGGCCTCTGGCATTCGGGATATTGCCGCCGGTGTTGCCCAGTGGGCGCGGGAAGACGAGGGCCGGAACGACGTTATCGTGGAAGGTGGCGAGGAAGGCGAATATCGGCCGCTTACAGACTACAGGGGAGAATACCCGATCCTTCCGGAAGCACCGCCGGCGCGCGGCAGCACATTCTAAACCTCTGCGAAGTTATCTCTGCGTCAGTTACGAGTGTTGCCGCCTGCAAGATCGCGCAGGGAACGCTCGAGCCGATCCGCCATTTCCGGCATTTCCCGCCGCAGCGCTTCTATCCGGCGCAGCATGCTCTTCGCCGTCAGATAGGCTACGTCGAAACGGCGACTTACTTGCGAGGCCGTGAGGTTCTGATTTCTGATCTGCGTTGCGTAGAAAAGCTTCACCCAGGCCGAGACGGGGAGGCGCGAGCGATGCAACTGGGTGCCGGAGGTTACGCTGTACTGACACCGCCGGCACGCCTTGCAGGTCCAGAGACCGGGCCGCGTCGTAAGGCGGCTCGCCGCTCCCTTCGCGCCGCAATTCATGCAGACAGGTCCTTCCGGCCACCGAGCGCTTTCCAGAAGCTCCCTGCAGAATTCTTCCGACTCCATCGTTTCCGTCACAGAGCGTGAACGGCTTGGCGCCACTGTTCCGCCTTGTCGGGCGCGATAAGCTGACTGTACGTAGTAGGGCTCTTGGGACATTCGTTTCTCGCCTGCCATTCTTCTGGATCGTGAATGGGAAGCCCCGGGGCCGCGCTGCGTGGGGTTCGTTTTTCCGCATCACTGCCCCGGGGGAGGGCAACCAGAGATCGGCGGCTGAGAATGAGGCCGGCTCGATGCATTCCAGGGGACCTTGTGTGCAGAGTGGGGGGCTCGTGAGGTCGCCGAATATGCAAGCGCGCCTGTCTCTCCTCTGTTGCCGCCGGTCATGATTTCCGGCGCCCGGGTCCGTCTCCGACAGCCTTCCATTCAACTCACTGCAATTGTCGCGACGCCCCCGGGCAAGTCATGGGGAATTCAGTCGATTTATGTAACCGTCGCCCACACACCCTCCTCCGGACATCCTTACAACGCGTTCCCCCGCAATTCGTTCCGGGCGTCGGGGGCGAAGAAAAATGCCTGCCATTAAGTCGCAAGCAGATGGCCGAATAGTCAGCCCTCATGCAACGGATTCGCCCGGACCGCGTTGTCGCCATAAGTCCGGCCACCACACGATCTCGGAAGGGAGTTACAGCATGAGCGTCATGTCGGAGGTCACCCAGCAGAAGTGGGAGCGGCGTCTTCGTTCGTTCTGGATCGTGGGCGGCACGCTCTTCATCGCCGGCATTCTTGCCGCCCGGCCATTGACAGAGTCATTCGAGACGATGCGGTGGTTCATTCCTCTCGCCATCATCTCGCTCTTCTCGGCGCTGGCGATGAGCGGCGTCGCCTGGTTGCTGTTGCAGATTGCTCTGTCGCATCGCGATCGCGATCAGCGGATTCGCTCGCGGACAGCGAGTTTTCGATAAGCGAGCCGGACGCCGACGCCAAAGAATCTGATCAATAAGCCGTGTACGGATGAGTTGGGTGGACGTTCCGTACAGTTGGCCTTTCTCAGGCAAGCCCGTTTGTCGGGTACGCGCCACCGAGCAGATACGCCGCCTCATCCCTTCGCGTATCGCCGCGACGATCCCGAAGGTGGTGGCGGCGCCGAGAAGCTGCGAAGGAGACTGAGGTACAGCTCCATGGACATCTGGCAGACCATCGTTTCATCCGATGTCTTCAACTACACATTGAGGCTCGGATCCGCCGCTCTGATGGGCGGTATCATCGGCATCGACCGCGAAGCAAGAGACAGGCCCGCCGGACTGCGCACCCATATGATGACGGCGATGGCCGCGTCGATCTTCACCGTCCTCACGCTTGAGCTGTATGTAACCTTCGCGGCAGGAAATCCCGACAGCAATGCCGATCCGATCCGTATCATCGAAGCGGTCACTGCAGGCGTGGCGTTCCTCGCGGCTGGCGCCATAATACAGGCGCGGGGGCAGGTGAAAGGCCTCACCACAGGCGCCGGCATGTGGCTTGCGGGCGCTTTAGGCGTTGCCTGCGGCACGGAGAATTATCTCGTCGCCCTTGTCGGTCTGTTTCTTGCCACAGTCATCCTCGTGGCAATTCGCCCTCTCGAGGCGCACTTCTCCACCGGCAAAGATGAATCCTCTGCCCGCGGAGAAGACCGGTGAACTTCCGGCAGGACGACAAGTGCGCGGAACTTCATGGAACCCTGACGCCTTCCGCCAGTTTCATATGCATGCCGACGGGCTTTCGTCGCCGATACGATCGGCGCGGCCAGCCGGACGGATAACCGCCGGTAGGCGGACCCATAAACAAGGGACGGTGAACCATGCTTTACTGGGCAGCAGTCTTCTTCGTGATCGCCTTGATCGCCGCCGTTTTCGGCTTTGGCGGTATTGCGGCAGCCTCGGCCGGCGTCGCGAAGATTCTTTTCGTCATCTTCCTCGTGCTTTTCCTGGTGAGTCTCATCTTCGGGTACACGAGGCGCCCGGGCCCTCCGCTTTGAGGGGATAACGAGGCCAGCCACGGTGATGCAGCAGTAACAGGAGTACATCGATGAATTGGGACCAGATTGAAGGTAACTGGACGCAGATGAAGGGCCGCGTAAAGGAGGCATGGGGCGACGTTACCGATTCCGATCTCCAGAAGATCGAAGGCAAACGTGAGAGGCTCGCCGGCATTCTTCAGGAGCGCTACGGCAAAGAAAAAGAGAAGGTCGAGAAAGAGATCGACAGCTGGCTTTCTCGCCAATAGCAATCGCAGAGTTCGGCTTTGCCGCGCCAGTCTTCCGCAGACAGTGAGAAGACTGGCGCTTCCTGCACTGGACGCATCTACGTCCGTTTACGGAGTACTACACCTCATCCATGACGGCATTCCGCCCGCCACATTGCGGCCATGATGAAGCTTATGGTCGGCATCGAGGGGAGAAGACATCCCCCTGAATGTTGAGGCAGATGAACGATTTTTGAACCATCGTCGTAATCGGGCGTTGACAGGTCGAATATTCCGTTGCGCGCCAGGCGAGGCGCCCGAACAGCGACATGGCTTGAGATGATCGATGATCGAACAAAGGCGGGACGGCATGGCGACGAACTGCGTCGCGAACGGCTAGCCCGCAGCGGGAACATGGGTCGCGAGTTGCGGGCGCTCTATCGCAGCGCGGCTCAAGAGCCCGTCCCCATGGAATTCATTCGGTTACTAAACCAGCTTGAAGCAGGTGATGAGAACTGATCGCATGAGGGACCAGGTTGAAAAACCGGCGGAAGCGGAGCCGCTGTCCGATGCCGATTTCAAACAGGAGTTGGAGGCGCTCATCCCCCATCTGCGCGCGTTTGCCAGAAATCTCTGCGGCAGGCCAGATGTTGCCGACGATCTGGCGCAAGACGCCCTCCTCAAGGCTTGGGCGGCACGCAAGCGCTATAGAGCGGGCACAAATATGCGCGCGTGGGTTTTCGTCATTCTGCGTAACCAGTTTCTGTCGCAAATGCGGCGCGCCCGCTTCAAGGGCGAGTGGGACGAGAGCGTTGCAGAGCGCACACTCTCCTCGCCAGCGCATCAGGACCACCAGATGCAGCTGGGCGATTTGCAGCGGGCTTTGATGCGACTGCCGGAGGCACAACGCGAGGCTCTGATACTCGTGGGAGCTGGCGGCTTTTCGTACGAGGAGGCGGCAGATATATGCGACTGCGCCATCGGCACGGTAAAAAGCCGCGTGGCCCGCGCGAGAGCGGCTCTTGACGAGATGATCGACAACGGTGCCTTGCCTGCGCGGGCGGACAGTACGCTCAGGGCCGGCGACACGACGAACGCCATCATGGACGCCATGGACAAGCTGACGCGCTAGCGTGCAGACGTCAGGCGGCTTCGCTTTTCTCACTGTTGAAGAAGAGCGCTTGCCCGATGGCCGCTTTCACGGTGCTCTGAAGGAAGGGCTTGGTTATGAGGAAGGTCGGCTCCGGGCGTTCCCCCGTCAGCAATCGCTCCGGATAGGCGGTCACGAAGATAACGGGAACAGAGAACCGGGCGAAAATGTCCTTCACGGCGTCGATACCCGAGCTTCCGTCGGCGAGCTGTATATCCGCAAGCACAAGGCCCGGCTTCTTCGTTGCAATGGCGTTGGCTGCCTCGTCACGCGTCACCACCGTGGCCAGGACGTCGTGGCCAAGGTCTCTGACGATCTGCTCGAGATCCATCGAAATGATCGGCTCGTCTTCGATGATGAGGACGGTGGTCGCGATCTGACTGTCGATTTCCTTCAGCGCGGCATCGATCAACGATGAAACCCGGCTTTCGTCCACTTGCAGGACTTGCGCCGTTTCGCGGTTGGTAAATCCTTCCATCGCCGTCAGCAGCAAGGCCTGCCTGTTGATCGGCGTCATC
This sequence comes from Parvibaculum sp., assembly GCF_045863935.1. Lineage (GTDB taxonomy): Bacteria > Pseudomonadota > Alphaproteobacteria > Parvibaculales > Parvibaculaceae > Parvibaculum. The sequence goes on from NZ_BTVP01000007.1 coordinate 91,454, forward strand.
CGGGAGAGGCGCTGCGACACGATGCTCTCCACTCCGCCTGCTTCCTCCGGCTGGGCGACGTCCAGGTCTGCAGTCGACCAGATCCCGTGAAATGCCTTGTACAGCCCTGTACGCACATCGGCCTCGCGGCCGATGACGCTTTCGTCTGCAACAATCGCCTCAAGCAAGGAACGCACATAGGCGTCCCCGCGTTTTTGACTACCGGTGAGCGCGCGCGCATAACGGCGCAGGTGCGGAAGAAGAGGTGCGATTTGGTCTGCGAGCGACATTCCAGTGCATTCTCCGTTTGGGTTCGATCATAGCCAAATCTCGCCGCCTTGCGAGATTCAGGCCCGCGAACTAAATTCGTAAAAACTCCCTCATCTCAGGGAACCCTCGGAAAACAAAAGAGTTTCATCCCTTATTGAAATATTTTCCTCGCCTTCAGCATTTACCGATCGCGAACGTGTTGAAGTCGACGCCAATGGCGCGGTGAAAAAGTGGCGAACGACAAGGATATGCAGAGTCAGCCGGAGAAAGATGGCAAATCTGCGAATACGCGGGACAAGCTTGAGCAGAGCGCCCGGCGCGAAGCGCTGGGGACGGGGCTGCGCCGCGCCTATCAAAAAGTCCTGAACGAGCCCGTTCCCGACGAGTTTTCCGCACTTTTGAGCCGTCTGTCCGACGCCGGGGGGGACAATGGCGATTAGGCGGGGCCGGCCTTAGGCGAGGGGATAAACCTGTCGGGATAGGCAAGGCCAGATCAGGGGCTGATGGTTGGTAGCGGAATCCAAACCTCGAAGAAGCTGGCTAGGCCGGATCGGCATATCGCAGGATCTTCCGCCGGGATTGCGATCGCGCATCGCGTTGCGGGTTGCCGCGGCGATGCTCCCTCTTTGCCTCGCGGCCGGGGTCGCGCAATACGTCAACACAGTTCACAACCGGGAGCTTCGCGAGCGCGCGCTCATCGCGCGAGGAGAGGCCGCTATTGCCCACCAGAGCACCGCGCTTCAAGAGCTGCGTATCCTGCTCGAAACGATTTCCGCCCTGCCGCTCGGCGACCATGCCGACGGCGAAGTCTGCAGCGATGCATTCCGCCGCATCATCCTGCAAAACAAGGATGTCTCCTCTCTCCATCTGATCGGCGTTGATGGAAAGACCCTGTGTAGTGCGCCGGCGATAGCCACAGGCGATGAAGAGGCGCCCCTTCCGGAATGGGTGGGCAACGCCGTTCAGTCGCAGCAGTTTTCCATATGGATGCAGAGAAGCGACGATGTCGGCTCGGAAGGACAAGGCTCCGCGAACGCGAGGCTTGTCGCCACCCTCCCGATCTACGGTCCCGACCGGCAGACGACAGGCATTCTCGCTGCAACGGTGCCCTTCTCGTCTCTCACGCTCACCATGCAGGAAGTGGAACTGCCGGATGCCGCCGCGCTCGCACTGCTCGATGCGAAGTGGAATGTTCTCGCCCAGCGCACCAGAGGCAGGCAGGTCGACGGATGGCTGCCCGCATCCTTCAGCGCCGCGGCCGGACCGGAAATCATGTCCGGCACTTTCTCTCAGCAAGGCCGGGACGGCCTCGCTCGCAACTATGTGGTCGCCGCGCTCCCTGGCAATGTCTTCGGTCTCTATGCTCAGAATCCGGAGGAGCTTTCTGTGGCGGTGCGCGCGGTTCTCTATTTCGCCATCGCCTTCCCCCTGCTTGTCTTGATTGCCGCCAGCGCATTTGCCGGGCGGGCCACCGGGCAAATCGTCATCGAGCCCCTCAACAAGGTACGGTTCGCGATCCGCCGTTACATCGCGGGTGATGACGGCGCGCGCGTGGAGTACGACCCGCAAGCGACGGAGGAAGTTCAAGCGGTCGCGACGAAGTTCAACACCATGGCCGACAAGATCCAGGTTCGCGACGAAGCGCTTCGAGCGGCGCTCGACCACCAGAAGGCGCTGGTACGCGAGGTGAATCACCGTGTGCGCAACAATCTTCAGGTGATGAACAGCCTTCTTAATCTGCAAAGCCGCCGCGCCAAGACACCAGACCAGGCGGCGATCTTCCTCGATGTCCAAAGGCGGCTCAACGCGCTCGGCACCGTTCACGCCGCGCTCTATCAGGCCAACGACTTTCGAGCCGTCGACCTCGGCGTGCTGCTGAAGGATCTTTGCCTTTCGACTGAGCGTCACCTTTCCACCGAGTGGGGGCGTCCGGTTCTGTCGATGCGGTGCCCGGAACCCATATATGGTGTTCCAGACGCTGCCCTCACGCTCGCTTTCCTTGTCACCGAACTCATTGCGGAAGCGACGGTGCGTCTGTCACCGGAAGGCCATCCGGCAACCCAGATTGATTTCGAACTCACGGAGCGTCCCGGGCGGGGCTCCACGCTTACCATGAAGGTCGATCAGCCGGTGCTCGAAGGGCTGATGGAGAGTCGACCGGACGAGGGACACATCAATCTTTTTCGGGGGCTGGTCCGGCAATTGCGCGCGCATATTGACGTCGACGAGCCGGGCTGCGTGGTGACGGTCGATCTCCCCCTGCTCATCTGAGCAAAAATTTTCCATCTATTTTCATTTGCCCGGGAACCATCCCAGATAGCGGACGTTATCTCCCTGCTATTGCGAGGTTAGTCTCCCGAGAGACGGCAAAATCCTTGCAGGCCCCCCGGTCCGGTATCATCCCCGCCCCCCCAAGCCCCACTGGACCGGGGGCATTTTTCTCCCCGATCCCAGCCACGTTCCTGACCGCCATATGCGGAGGCGCGGACACGCAAAAAGCCCGGCCGGTTTCCCGCCGGTCGGACCTTCTGCGACACGTCATCGGTGCTTACATCTCGCCGGCCTTGGGCGCCTCTTCCTCGCTGTAGAAGAAGGCCGGCTGCTGCCTGAGCTCATCCAGCGTCATGGCGAGCTTCACCGGTTCCTCGGCACGCGCAGCTGTCAGCTGCTCGAACTCGACGGCCGTGCGACTGTCGCCCACTCCAAGTGTGCCGCCATACTCGATGACCGCATATTTGGCCGCGCCGTTTCGATCGAGGATAACGTCGGAAATCTTGCCCGTTCCGTCCTCTTCCGTCGCCAGCGCGACTTCGCGACCGAGGTAGGAGCTCGCGAGTTCGCCGCCGGTCTTTTCCAGCGGCGCCTTGTCGAATTCGGTCGCGTTTTCGAGTGCCTCGCCGGTCATGCCGATACGGACCATACGGTCGCCGTTCTCATCGTGCGTAATCGATGTGCCTTCGAAATCGATCGCGACCATCTTGCCGCCAAAGCCGAACATGACACCGTCGGCGATGATGACCTGCTTCACCACGTCGTTTTCATCGAAGACCAGGTCGTCCACCGCGCCAAGTTTCTTGCCGTCGGGACCAACAACATCGGCGCCAATGATCTCGCCCGCCGCACTAGCCGTTCCCGACAGAATGGCGGCATTGCCGCGCATCGTCAGCACATCCGAACCGGCTTCTTCCCGCGCGGCACTCGGCATTTCGCCCGGCGTCTCCAATCCGGGCCTGCTTTGCTGCTGCGCAGGCGTTACTTCCAGGGGTGCGTTCTTCGCATCCTCAGGTGCCGCATGACCCGCCGAAGCGAGTGCCACGGAGGCCACAAGCGCAGTCGTCGTGAGGAGCTTTTTCATGAAGTTTCTCCTTTCTCCAATCACACCGCACCGAGAATGGCGCGGCTACTGACCTGAAAACGGCTCGCGGGATGCGGTGTTCCACAATCTTATTTTCGCTGCATTGATGCCAGATTTGTCCCGAGTGGCGGTCAACGCCGCTTTGGCCGGGTTCGGGTTCCCTCTTTGCTATAGGCTTTCCGTTCGAAAGCAATTTCGGGAGACATGGCATGTCGGCACGTTCGAAGAAGATTTCCTTCACCGGCACCCAGGGAGCCGAGCTTGCGGCTCTTCTTGATCTGCCGGCCGGCCCCGTACATGCCTATGCTGTCTTTGCCCATTGCTTCACCTGCTCGAAGGACATATTCGCCGCAGCCCGCATTTCGAGCGCACTTGCGGAGCTTGGCATCGGCGTGCTCCGCTTCGATTTCACCGGCCTCGGCATGAGTGGTGGCGAATTCGCAAACACCAACTTCTCATCAAACATTGGAGATCTTCTGTGTGCGGTCGACTTCATGCGCCAGAATCTCGAGGCGCCGAAGATCCTCATCGGTCACAGCCTCGGGGGTGCCGCGATCCTCGCTGCGGCAAGCGAGATTCCGGAGGCCAGGGCCGTCGCGACAATCGGCGCTCCGGCAGATGCCCGGCACGTCGTACAAAGCTTTCAGGCCGACCTCACACGGATCGAAGAGGACGGTGAGGCGAAGGTGGAGCTTGCCGGGCGGCGCTTTCAAATCCGGAAACAGTTCATCGACGACCTCAACGAGCACGATCTGGGCGAACGTATAAGCGCTCTCCGGAAACCTCTCCTCATATTCCACGCGCCGCGCGACGAAATCGTCGGCATCGAGAATGCCGGGAGGATTTTCGACGCCGCAAAGCATCCCAAGAGTTTTGTCTCGCTCGACGATGCGGATCACCTCCTGACACGGCGGCGCGATGCGCTCTATGTGGCGGAAGTCCTTGCCGCGTGGGCCGGCCGATATATCGGACGCGAGGCGGAGGTGCGGGACGAGGGAGCGGACGACGTCGTGATCGTTTCGGAGACGGGGCTTGGAAAATTCCAGCAGCGCGTGACTGTCGGTCCGCACAAGTTGACGGCCGACGAACCCGAGGCACATGGCGGCCTCAACTCCGGGCCAACGCCCTACGATTTCCTGTCCATCGCGCTCGGCGCCTGTACCTCCATGACCCTGCGCATGTATGCCGACCGCAAGGAGCTGGAGCTTGGCGCCATCTCCGTCACGGTGGACCACAAAAGGGTACATGCCCGCGACTGCGCCGAATGCGCGGAGGGGCATGACGGCTATGTCGATCGCTTCGAAAGAACCATCCGGATTGCGGGCGGCCTTGCCCCCTCGCTATCCGAAAAAGTGGCTGAAATCGCAGGCAAATGCCCGGTTCACCGGACCCTCGAAGCGAGTTCCGTTGTGGTCACGAAGATTGCGGGCGAAAATTGACCTCGGCCATAATAAAATCGTCGTTTCTGATAACAAAAATGAGAAGCAATATCATTTACAGACTTTTTTGAAGTTTGTATGACATCCCCCGCGCGCCGTTGCGCCAGACAAGGGGGATGCATGTCTTTTCACTACACACGGTATTTCCGTCAGCCGGCCGCGACAGCTATTGCGGCTCTTCTATGGACCCTCCCCGTCTACGCACAGAGCGGCGCCGATGCCGGGCAACAGGAAACCGCGAAAGCGAAGCTGCACATCCTCGAGGGCCTGACCGTGACAGGCACGGCTGGCGATGTCGGTGATGTCGGCGGGTCGGCAACCTTCATCGGCAAGGAGGAAATCGAGAAATTCTCCTATACCGATATCAACCGCACCCTGCGCCTTGTCCCCGGCGTCCAGCTCCAGGAAGAAGACGGCTACGGCCTCAGACCCAATATCGGCATTCGCGGGTCCGGCAGCGACCGCAACAACAAGATCGTCATCATGGAAGATGGCGTGCTGATGGCGCCGGCGCCCTATGCCGCGCCCGCAGCCTATTACTTCCCGTCCATGGGCCGCATGGAAGCGATTGAAGTCGTCAAGGGTCCTGCTGCGATCAAGTACGGACCTTCGACCGTCGCCGGTGCGGTCAATCTTTTCTCGACGTCCATCCCCGACAATGAAGAGGGCGGGCTGTCCGGTTCGGTGACGGCTCTCGGCGGCGAAGACAGCACTCTTCGCGTCCATGGCTATGCCGGCGGATGGATGCCAATGTCGAACGCGTGGGATGTCGGTATTCTGGTCGAAACACTGCAGGACAGGACGGACGGCTTCAAGGAACTCGATGGCGGCGGCGATACGGGCTACCGCATTCAGGACTATCTGGCGAAGCTTGCCTTCCGGAGCACCGCCGAATCCGGCCTGCGTCAATCGTTCGAATTCAAGGTGCAACGGTCGGATGAGGTTTCGGATGAAACCTATCTCGGCCTGACGCTTGCCGATTTCAACGCGAACCCCTACCGCCGCTACGCCGCCAGCCAGGTCGACGAAATGAATGTCGATCACCTGACGCTGCAGGCTTCGCACCGCGTCGATTTCTCCAACGACCTCAACCTCACGACGACGCTCTACTACAACGACACGAGCCGTGCCTGGTACAAGATCAACGACGCGAGGCTCACCGGCGCGCCGACATGGACGAGCATTTCCAGCATCGTTTCGGATCCCGTCACGAATGCCGCCGAATATGCCGTTCTGCAAGGAGCCGCCGGCGAGATACGCGTCCGCAACAACAATCGCGAATATTATTCGGCCGGCATCCAGTCCGTTCTCGGATCGGCATTCGTCACGGGGGATCTCGCGCATTATCTCGAGTTCTCGGTGCGCTACCATGAAGACGAAGAAGACCGGTTCCAGAACGACGACATCTACACAATGTCCGGCGGGCAGATGACGCTCACGTCAGCGGGCGCGGCGGGCAGTCAGGACAACCGCGTCGGCGACGCGAAGGCCTGGGCGTTTTTCGTTCAGGACACGATCGACTGGGACCGGTTGACGGTGACACCGGGCCTTCGTTACGAGACGATCCGTCTGCGCCAGACCCGCTGGAGCACGGCCGATCCAAGCCGGACCGGCCCGGCGACCGTCGCGGAGAACTCGGTCGACGTTCTCATTCCCGGCGTCGGCGCTGTCTATCATCTGACGGATGAATGGCAGCTTGTCGGCGGCGTTCATCGCGGCTTTGCAGCGCCGGGCCCGGGGTCGACTTCCGATGCGGAGCGTTCCGTCAATTACGAGGCAGGCGTCCGCTACGGCGCGGGCGACCTGTCGCTCGAAGCGATCGGTTTCTTCAACGATTATTCGAACCTGCTCGGCACCTGCACCGCCTCGACGGGCGGAGGCTGCACCATCGGCGCGCAGTTCGACGGCGGCGAAGTCGACGTGAAGGGGCTGGAATTCACCGCCGGATATGATGCCGGCAAGAGCCTCGGCACCAAGCTTTCGGTACCGCTCGCGGCGATCTACACCTATACGGACGCCGAGTTCAAAACGAGCTTCAACAGCGGCTTCGGCCCCTGGGGCAATGTCACGGCGGGCGACAAACTGCCCTATGTGCCGGAGCACCAGCTGACCCTGACGGCAGGCGTCGAAGGCGAGACCTGGCGGACGAACGTGATCGCCAACTATGTCGATGAAACGCGGTCCGTCGCGGGCCAGGGAGCTATCCCGGCGGACCAGCGCATCGACGACCGGATCATCGTCGACCTCTCCGCCGAGCTGGACGTCGTGCCGGGCGTGAGCCTGATGGCGATCGTCGAGAACGTCACGGACGAAGTCTACCTCGTCTCGTTCGACCCGGCAGGGGCGAGGCCGGGCAAGCCCCGAACGATCCTCGGAGGTGTGCGCTTCACCTTCTGACCTTCTCACTTCGAGAGACGAAAAGCGGCAGGGCTCGCAAGGCCCTGCCGCATTTGCATTTGGGGAGAAGCCACAGTGTGCCGTACGAATTTCCGGCCGCTGTGTCTTTACGGCCGGGGTCCGGGCTCCGAGTTTATCCCATTGAAATCGCTTGTCTTTTTATCGCTTCTGGCCATGCTCCCCGCCCTTCTGCCAAGCTAGGCATAGGTGCGCTGCGGCCACACATGGGGGCCGTCATTCCACTGTCACAAAAGTGAATGCGAACCGTCACATGGCTCTGTTACGAGCGACGCCATGGGGGGTGTTCGCGGTCTTCGCCGCGGCTGCCGATCCTGCAACAGAAGCTCATCAACACGGAGACGTCTAATGACGTTGAGAAACATTCTGCTGGCCGGCACGGCGATCGGCGCTGCCGCCTTCCTTGCGGCACCTGCTTTTGCCGCCAGCAACACCCAAGCCGAACTCGACGCCCTGAAGGCGCAGATCGAAGCGCTTCAGCGGAAAGTCGACGATGTCGAAATCCAGCATGGCAACGCGATCAAGTCGCTCGAAGAGCGCAAGAGCGATGTCATCGTCGGCCTGAAGAACGGCCGCCCCTCCTTCGAGTCGGCTGACGGCAACTTCACCTTCGAACTCTCCGGCCGCGCCCATCTCGACTGGGGTGGTTACGACCAGGACGACAACAGCGAAGCCAACTTCGGCGGCCTCGGCAACAACATGAACTTCCGCCGTGCCATTTTCGGTGCCAGCGGCACGTTGATGAAGGACTTCGCCTACGACCTGTATTTCAACTTCGGCGACTCGGGCGACGAACAGAACGGCGTGATCTATGAAGCCGCTCTGCACTATATCGGCATCGACGGCGTGAAGCTCAGCATCGGCGCGATCCAGCCGAAGCTCACGCTCGACGACTCGACCTCGTCGAACGACATCACCTTCATCGAACGTGCGACCGCCGCGAACCTCATGACCTCCATCGGCGCAGGCGATGGACGCATGGCAGTCGGCGGTGCGGGCAATACAGACAACTTCTTCGCTGCCGCTTACTACACGATGGGTTCGGTTGGACCCGGCAGCACGACGGACGGCGACAGGTCGAACATCCTTGGCCGCGTCGCCTTCGCGACCTCGCCGAAGGAAGGCCCGAACTTCCATATCGGCCTGTCGGGCACCTATGCCGCAAATCTGGCCAACGATTCGATCAGCTTCGGCGACCGTCCGGAACTGCGCGTCGATGCAACCCGCATGATCAACACGACGTCGTTCGCCGCCGACAGCGCGCTCGCCTATGGTCCGGAACTCGCCTTCAACTACGGCCCGTTCCGCGCACAGGGTGAATACTACATCTACACCACCGACGGCCTTGCCGGTTCGCCCGATGCCGAGTTCGATGCCTGGTATCTGCAGGCCTCGTGGATCCTCACCGGCGAGTCCTACAAGTACAGCATGAGCAAGGCCGCCTATTCCGGCGTGAGCCCCGATAATCCGTTCCTTGCCGGCGGCGGCATGGGCGCGTGGGAACTTGCGGCGCGCTACAGCCAGGCCGACCTCAACGACAGCGACCTTGGCATTGGCGATCAGGGCGGCGAGCAGGACATCATCACGGTGGGCCTGAACTGGTATCCGAACAAGAACGTCCGCTTCATGCTCAACTACCTGAACGTGGACGTCGAAGATCGTGCGAACGTAGCGAACCCGAACTTCAGCCACGACGCGATCGCGCTGCGCACGCAGTTCACGTTCTAAAAATTACGCTCGATCCGATCCTCGCAGATCAGTCAAGCGGCAGCCCCCGGTGGAGAAATCCACCGGGGGTTTTCTTTTGTGCGTCCGCGCCGGGGGCGGAGCAATCGCCGGGGGTTTTCTTATGCCCGGATGCGGGGACAAGTACGGGCGTCTGTCATCGAAATGTCATCGAACTGTCAAACAGGCGCGGCTTGTCCCCGCTGTGGCAGCGCTGCATGAGTGCCTGCAGAAATACAACGGCAAGAATACAACGGCACAAAAGCCACAGCGGCGGACGCAACCGGTGCCGATGAGCGACAGCGGGGATAAAGGGAGGGTTCAGTCGAGACCGAGCTTCCCGCGCTCCTCGGCCGCGAAGACGTAAGGCAGGGAGTAGAAGCCCGCGATGACCGCATCGCGCTGACCCGCCTGCGAGAGCACGTAGTCGAGGAAGGCCCTGCCCGCCTCGCTTTCCCCACCGCGCAGATAGACGAAGCGCGCGAGCGGGTACTCGGCGCGCCAGACGGTCGCCGCGCTGGGGGCCGCACAATCGCCGCCATCCGAAACACGAAGCGCCTTCACGCCGTCGCCACGATAGCCGGCGGGCGCGTAACCGATGGCACCCGGCGCCAACGCGATGGTGTCGAGGAGCATGGAATAGCGCGCGACGCGCGTAACACCCGGCGCGAAGGGCGCGCCACGGAGGACGGCTTCGGCGAAGAAATCGCCCTCGCCCGGTCCTGCCTCGCGCGCAAGCGGCAAGGCGGGAACGCCGCTTTCCCATTTCGGATTTTCCTCCGTATAGAGACGGTTGAGCTCTTCGAGCGAAATGCAGGCAAGCGGGTTCTCCGCATGGACGAGGATGGCGACGGCTTCCACCGCCGCCTTGATCCGCACGCCGCCCTCGACGGGACCGGTGCGCAGCGCCACGCCCGGCTGCAACATGCGGAAACTTTCCGGCCAGAGAAGCATGAGGCTTGCCGGCGCGGGCGCGCCCTCGACCGTCGCCTCGCCCGCGAGGCCGGGACGGACGGCATAGTCCGGGTAGCGCTCGTCCACGGCGTAAGCGGGGGAGAGGGCGGAGAGGGAGAGGCAGGCAAGAAGGATGGCGTGACGCATGGCTGGATGTTTCCGGTGGAGACACAAGACGTCAAGGCGTGACGGGGTTTTGCGACAGGCGCATGACGCCATGGCTACCGCATCCCCCGCCCCGGAAAATTCTGCCGAATTTTCCGACCCTCCCCGAGGGGAGGGTGGGACGAGATGCAAGCCTTCGCGATGTCATGACATCACCAGCACGGCGGCGCCGGTGAGGCGGCCTTCGCGAAGACGGGCGAGCGCTTCGTTTGCCTCTTCGAGAGGCAGCGTCTCGACGGTGGTGACGACAGGCACTTGCGGCGCAAGCGCCAGGAACGCCTCGCCATCCTTGCGCGTGAGGTTCGCGACGGAATGGATGGAGCGTTCGCGCCAGAGGATGTCATAGGGAAAGGAGGGAATGTCCGACATGTGGATGCCCGCGCAGACGACGCGGCCGCCCGGCGCGACGGCCTTGAGCGCGGCGGGGACGAGGGGGCCCGCGGGCGCATAGATGATGGCGGCGTCGAGAAGTTCCGGCGGCGCCTCATCGGAACCGCCTGCCCATTCCGCGCCGAGCGACAGCGCGAAGTCTTTCGCCGCCTCGTCGCCCGGCTTCACGAAGGCGAAGAGCCGCCAGCCTTCGTGATGCGCGACCTGGGCGACGATATGCGCGGCGGCGCCGAAGCCGTAAATGCCGAGAAGCCTGCCTTCGCCCGCCATGCGCAGCGAGCGGTAGCCGATGAGCCCGGCACAAAGGAGAGGGGTGGCCTCCGCTGCGCTGTAGCTTTCAGCGACGGGGAAGCAGAAGCGCGCATCGGCGGCGGTGAATTCGGCATAGCCGCCGTCGCGCGTATAGCCGGTGAAGAGCGCGCGTTCGCAGAGGTTTTCGCGTCCCGCGCGGCAATAGCGGCACTCGCCGCAGGTCCATCCGAGCCAGGGAATGCCGACGCGCGCGCCGGGGCGGAGATGAGTGACGCCTTCGCCCAGCGCGGCGACGCGGCCGACGATCTCGTGGCCCGGCACGAGGGGAAGCTTCGGACCCGGCAGCTCGCCGTCGACGACATGAAGATCGGTCCGGCAGACGCCACAGGCTTCCACTTTCACCACGACCTCGCCGGGGCCGGGATGCGGCACGGGTATCTGTGCGAGGCGCAGCTTCTTCCCCGGTGCATCGAGCAGCATGGCGCGCATGGTTTGCGGGAGAGAGGGCATGGTCGGGCTCCTTTGCGGGTCATGGTTTCACAAAGGGAGCGGGTGTTCGAGGGGGACGGTGTCGCGGTGCGGCGCCGCAAAGACGTGGATGGCCCGAATAAATCGGGCCATGACGTGTTTTTCTGAATGTCGTCCCGGCGGCAGACATGAAGCCTGCCGCCGGGATGTGCGTTACTTCAGGCTGTAGGCCTTGGCGCGGGCGAGGTCTTCTTTCAGCGTTTCTGCGCCGAGGATGAAATGGATGGCGGCCCAGGGCCAGACGATCATGACGGTGAGAAGCGCGTAGCGCAGCGACTCGTCGCCGTAAGCCGGGGCGTAGAGATCGCTGATGATGCCGACGGCCTGCGGACCGAGCCCCATGCCGATCATGTTGAGGATGAGGAAGAGCACGGCGGAGGCGACGGCGCGCATGCGCAGCGTGACGAGGCCCTGGGTCATGGCGAGGCTCGGCCCGATATAGGCCGCGCCCGCGAAGGCAGGCACGAGGAAGAAGAAGAGCGCCCCGTATTTGTCCATCGACAGATACATGCCGATGGCGAAGGGGAAGCAGACGGCCATGACGATGGCCACCACCCAGAGATTCCAGCGCACATCGCGCTTGCCGTAATGGTCGGCGAGCCAGCTTGTGAGGTAGGTGCCGGCGCCACCGACAAAGCCGATGATGAGCGCAAGCCAGGTGCCGATCTCGCCCGGGCTCATCTGGAAGGAGCGGATGAGGAAGGCAGGGATCCAGGTGACGCCCGCATAGCCGCCGAAAGCCGCGAGCGCGCAGCCGAAGGCGATGTGGCGGAAGGACTTCTGCGACCAGAGCAGACGCCAGACTTCCATGACTTTCGGCGCGGCGGCCGATGCCTGAGACGAGATGCCATCGGCATGGCCGCGCTCGGGCTCCTTCAGCGTGAAGCGCACGAGGAGCGCGATGAGGAGGCCCGGCGCGCCGACGATGAAGAAGGCCGCGCGCCAGCCATACCACTGGCTGACCCAACCGCCGACAAGGAAGCCGATCAGGATGCCGATATTGATGCCGAGCGAATAGATGCCCATGGCGGAGGCGCGCTTCTCCGGCGGGAACATGTCGGAGATCATGGAGTGGGAGGGCGGGCTTGAGCCTGCCTCGCCGACGCCGACGCCAATGCGCGCCAGCGCGAGCTGCGCGAAATTCGTCACGAAGCCGCAGACGACCGTCATGGTCGAGAAGATGGTGAGCGCCAGCGCCACGATGTTGCGCCGGTTGGTGCGGTCCGCCCACATGGCGATCGGCACGCCGAGCGTGGCGTAGAAGATGGCGAAGGTGATGCCGGAGAGGAAGCCGAGCTGCGTGTCGTTGAGACCGAGATCGAGTTTGATCGGCTGCAGCAGGATCGCAAGGATCTGCCGGTCCACGTAATTCGCCGTATAGGCGGTCATCAGTACAAAGAGCGCATAGTTGCGATAGGCGGGCGTGAAGCCCTGCGACGGCGCAATGCCGCCCGCGGCGCCCGAAACGGCGCCTGCCCTGTCCGTCATGAATTCCTCCCCGAAGTCCACGCGTGCCGGTTCTCCTCCCCGCATGCGCGACTTTTACGATTTCAATTCCAGTGTTCGTAAATTCCAGTGGGAGGGAGCGTATCAGCGACGGACGGGAACTCAAGCGGAACCGGACGGAGATTCCTGCGAATGCCGCATCCCCCGCCCCGAGAAATTCTTCGCAAGCTCGAATTTCTCGACCCGCCCCCAGGGGCGGGTGGGAAGAGAGCGCGATGAACGAGTTGGTACAATCGTGACGGCGGCGTCATGGATGGACATGTCCGATTTTGGCGAGCGCGGCGGCAGGCGCCGATCTAGACTGCTGCGCATGAACATGACGGTTCCCACATCGCCGCTCGACCCCGACGCTTGCTACCGCGCCATGCAGGCGAAGGATGCGCGCTTCGACGGGCGCTTCTTCGTCTGTGTGTCGACGACCGGCATCTATTGCCGGCCCGTCTGCCCCGCGCGCGTGCCGAAGCGCGAGAATTGCAGCTTCGCCGCCTCGGCTGCCGCCGCGGAAGCGGCGGGCTTCCGCTCCTGCCTGCGCTGCCGGCCGGAGACGGCGCCCGGAACACCCGCCTGGGCGGGCACGGCGGCGACGGTTTCGCGCGCGTTGCGCCTCATCGAGGAAGGCGCGCTGGACGAGGGCAGGCTCGAGGACCTCGCCGCGCGGCTCGGGCTCGGCGAGCGGCAGCTCCGGCGGCTCTTCCTTGCGCATGTGGGAGCGGGGCCGCAGGCCGTTGCCGCGAACCGGCGGCTGCTGACGGCAAAGCAGCTCATCAGCGATACGGCGATGCCGCTTTCGGAGGTTGCGCATGCGGCGGGGTATCAAAGCCTGCGCCGCTTCAACGATGCGATCCGCACGGCCTATGGCGTGGCGCCGACGGACATCCGCCGCGCCTCGGACGCACAGACGGGCGGCACGATCCGGCTGCGGCTCGGCTACCGGCCGCCTTTCGATTTTCCCGGCATTCTCGCCTATCTCGCCGCGCGCGCCATTCCGGGCGTGGAGCGGGTGGACGGGAAAAGCTATGCGCGCAGCTTTTCCATTGGCGGCGCGAAGGGGATCGTCAACGTCACCCCCGCCGCGAGCGGACAGGCGCTCGAGGCGCGGATTACCGTGCTGGAGGCGGGACCGCGCGCGCTGCCCATCCGCGCAATCGGGGCAAGGCTGCGGCGTCTCTTCGATCTCGATGCGGAGCCTTCCGCCATCGCCACCGCACTGTCGCGCGATCCGCTGATCGGGCCGCGCCTCAAACGCGCCGCGGGGCTTCGCGTGCCGGGCGCGTTCGACGGCTTCGAGCTTGCCGTGCGCGCCGTACTCGGGCAGCAGATTTCGGTGAAGGGCGCGACGACGATCGCGGGCCGCATCGTGACGGCATTCGGCGAGAAAATTTCCGGCGGCGAAGGCGTGGAGCGGCTGTTTCCAACGGCGAAGGCGCTTGCCCGCGCCGATCTCTCGGGCCTCGGCCTCACGGGCGGGCGCATCGCAACGCTGAAGGCACTTTCGGGCGCGGTCGCGGCGGGCACACTCGACTTCACGCCGCGCGAAAGTCTGGAGGCGAAGATCGCCGAGCTGACGGCGCTGCCCGGCATCGGCGCATGGACCGCGCATTACATATCGCTGCGCGCACTTGGCGAGCCGGACGCCTTTCCGGCTTCCGATCTCGGGCTTCGCAAGGCGGCGGGCGGCTGCGCGCCCCTGTCCACCGCCGAACTCGAAACGATGTCGCAAGGCTGGCGCCCCTGGCGCGGCTATGCGGCACTCGCGCTGTGGACGACCTGACGGCACGCAAGGAGAAAGCCATGAAACTTCCCGACGATCCGGCACTTGCCACCGCAACGCTCGACACGCCCATCGGAGAGCTGCGCCTTGCCGCAACCGAAACGGGGCTGGCGGCCGTGCTGTTTCCAAACCAGAAAGACATCGCCTTTCCGAAGCGGGAGGGAAGCGCGAAAGCGCGCGCGCATCTCGACAAGGCGGTCAACGCGCTCGAGCGCTATTTCGAGGGGAAGCAGACGGATTTTGCCGGTCTGACGCTGGCGGCGGAAGGAACGGCATTCCAGAAAAGCGTGTGGGCGGCGCTTGCGCGCATTCCCTTCGGCGAGACGCGGAGTTATCGCGATATCGCCTGCGCGATCGGCAATCCGAAAGGCGTTCGCGCGGTGGGGCTTGCGAACGGGCGGAACCCCCTTCCGATCATCGTGCCCTGCCACCGCGTCATCGGCGCGGACGGATCGCTGACCGGCTTCGGCGGCGGCTTGCCGACGAAGAAGTGGCTGCTGGAATTCGAGGGAATCGAGACGCCCAGCTTCGTTTGACGTTCGATCACACAATTCCACCCAATATGCCGCATCCGGAACTTACCTCACACCGTAAATCGCGCTAGGTTCGGTGCCGGGGGAGCTCATGACCTGGAGGACTCAGATGATCGGCGACGGTTACGGCGGCATTCTCGGCATCATCATCCTGATACTGGATATCTACGCGATCATCCGCATCGTGCAGAGCGGCGCAGAACCCCTGTGGAAGGCAATCTGGATCGTCATCGTCCTCTTCCTGCCGGTGATCGGCCTCATTCTCTGGTTCCTGCTCGGCCCGAAATAGGCGCGGCACCATCATCCGTATACGTATGAATCGCTCCCGCGACAGGCGCGAGCGGGTGGCTTTCCGATGCGAGAGGACAACATGAGTTTCAAGGATTTCCTGAGCTTCGAGAAATTTCTTTCCGGAAACATTCTCAAGTTTCTCTACTGGCTCGGCCTCGTCATCATCGTCATGTTCGTGCTGGCGTCGATGTCGGGCTCGATCAGCACGATGAGCTATAATGGCGCGCTGGGCTTGTTGCAGCTCGTGGTGGCGCTGGTGGCGGGCGCGCTCGGCGTGCTGCTGTGGCGGGTGATCTGCGAGATGTATCTCGTGTTCCTGTCGATGAACGACAGGCTGAAGGAAATCCGCGACAAGCTGCCTGGCTGAGGCTCAGAAGAGATCGGCGAGGGAAACGGCGCCGCCGCGCGGCGCGATGCGGACGGGGATACGTCCCGCAAAGCGCGCGATCGCCGCCGCCGTTTCGCCGACCGGGACGGGGCCGGGCTCCTTCTCGCTCACCACGATGGCGCGCGGCGCGATGTTTTCGGCGCGCATCACGGCGAGCGATGTCAGCGTGTGGCTGATGGTGCCGAGATAGGCGCCGACGACGAGGAGCGGCGCGAGGCCTGTCTCCGCCTTCAACGCCGTCATCCAGTCGAGCACCGTGTGGCGCTCGTCGAGCGGGACCATGAGGCCGCCGACGCCTTCGATGACGAGGGGATCGTGGCGCTTTGCCGCTGACACGCATTCGGCGACGAGCTCATCGAAATCGATGGCGCGGCCCTCGCGCTTCGCCGCCATGTCGGGCGAGAGCGCGGCACGGAACCGCCAGCGCGAGACGAGGCCCGCATTCTCATAGGTCACGGGCTCGCCCATGGAGGCGAGCAATTGCGCGGGATCGCTGCCGGGAAAGGTCTCCTCGTCGAGGCCGCTCACCAGCGGCTTGATCGCGCGCGCCTTCAACTCGCGGGTCAGCATGGCGGAGACATATGTCTTGCCGATCTCGGTGCCGGAGGAAGTGACGAAGATGGGAGGCATGATTACTCGGCAGCGCGGCGGGGGAGAATGCGGTCGCGGACGAGGGAGGCGAGGCGCGCGATGTCGGCGTCGTCATGCTCGGCCGTAAAAGTGAAGCGGAGGCGCGCGGTGCCTGCGGGCACGGTCGGCGGGCGGATGCCGGTGACGAGATAGCCTTCCGCTTCGAGCAGGGCGGAGGCGGCGAGCGTTACCTCCGCGTCGCCGAGGATCAGCGGTACGATGGGGCTTTCGGGATCTGGCAATCCGAGCGTGCGGGTGAAGGCCCTCGCCTTTTCGACCGGGCGCCTGCAATAGTCCGGATGCGCGCGGATGAAATCGAGCGCGGCGATGGCGGCGGCGGCGGTGGCGGGCGGCAGGCCCGTCGAATAGATGAGCGTGCGGGCGCGGGTGCGGATCAGGTCGCAGACGGCGCGGCTCGCGCAGAGATAACCGCCATAGGCGCCGATGGCTTTCGAGAGCGTGCCCATCTGCAGCGGCACGGCGGCTTTCGTTTCGCCCATGAAGCTCGACCCGCGGCCTTCATTGCCGACGACGCCGAGCCCATGCGCATCATCCGTCATCAGCCAGGCGTCGTGACGCGCGGCGATGTCCGCCATTTCCTCCACGGGCGCGGCGTCGCCATCCATGCTGAAGATGCCGTCGGTGAGGATGAGGCAATGCCGCGCGGCGCCGCGATGGGCGGCGAGGAGCGCGCGCAAATGCTCCATGTCGTTGTGGCGGAAGATCTCGACGCGGGCGCCGGAAAGCTTCGAACCCGAGAGCAGGCAGGCATGGGCGAGTTCGTCGGCGAGGATAAGATCGCCCTCGCGCACGAGCGCGGGGATGATCCCCATATTCGCCATGTAGCCGGAGCCGAAGACGACGCAGTCTTCCGCCTCTTTCCATTCGGCGAGGCGAAGCTCCAGCGCGCGGAAGAGCGGATGATTGCCGGAGACGAGGCGCGAGGCGCCGGAGCCGACGCCGTATGTTTCCGTCGCCTCGATGGCGGCGCGCTTTACCGTCTCGTTCTGCGAGAGGTTGAGATAGTCGTTGCAGCAGAAGGAGACGAGGCGGCGGCCGTCCCGGAAGGCGATGGCACCCTCGCGGCGATCCGTCTCGATGAGACGGCGGCGCAGCGCGCGCGCTTCCAGCGCGTCGAGCTTTTCGCGCGCAAAGCGGTCGAGCGTGCTTTCAGGGCTCTTCGACATCCATCACTCCTCTCGCGGAGGAGGTATGGGCCGCGCGAGCAACCTCGTGCAAGCCCTTTTGTGACACAAGCCTGCCAGCGAACGACTTCTTTCCGTTGCGGCCGCTTACCCCTCCCCGAAAAATCCTGCGCTTCGCTTGAATTTTTCGACCCTCCCCTCGGGATTCCTCTGCGAAACCCATCGCGTTCGGGTTTGCCGGGTA
>NZ_BTVP01000008.1:0-55380 GCF_045863935.1 Parvibaculum sp.
CGATGGGTCTCGTCAATGCGGTCGTTCCTGACGACAAGCTGGATGAGGAAGTGGAGGCCTGGTGCGCCGAACTCGTCGAGCGCAGTCCGACGGCGATTGCCATCGCCAAACGCTCTTTCAATGCCGACAGCGACAATATCCGTGGCATCGGCGGCCTCGGCCTTCAGGCCTTGCGTCTCTTCTACGAGACCGAGGAGTCTAAGGAAGGCGTGAAGGCACTCAGCGAAAAGCGCAAACCGGAATTCCGGAAGCATATGAAGTAGGTGGCATCTCGGACTTGGCATTCACGTCCGACCAGGAAGCCATTCGCGGCACGATTTGCGCGTGAGCGGCTTGCGCCCGGCTACAGGGCGCGCGCTGATCGGCCTGCAATGCCCCGGATCGGCCGCCGCCTCGCTGGAAGAAACCTGGAAATACATCACCGAGCGGACGGCCTTTGGCAATCCGCTCGCAAAATATCAGGGCGTGACGGAGCCGCTCGCCGAAGCCGAGACCTTTCTCGAGGCCGCCAGACTGCTCTGTTACAAGACGCTCTGGCTCAGGGAAATGGTCTGCCGCATACCGCCGAGGCGGCGATGTGCAAATGGTGGGTGCCCAAGACCGCTTTCCAGACGATTCACCGCTGCCTGCTGACACATGGTCATGGAGGCTACAGCACCGATCTTCCGCATCATCCGTGAACGACAGGGTCGCACCAGATCCTTACACGATTCCGCTCGACCGGATCGACGTCAGCGATCCGGAGCTCTACAGATCGAACCGGATGTGGTCTTACTTCGCGCGGCTGCGCCATGAAGACCCGGTGCATTACTGCGCCAACAGCGCTTATGGTCCTTTCTGGTCCGTGACCAGGTACAAGGACATCATGCACGTCGAATCCAGTCACGACGTATTCTCATCCGATGTCGCTTATGGCGGCGTTACGCTGCGCGAAGGCAATGCCGGCCTGATGCTGCCGATGTTCATCGCCATGGACCCGCCCAAGCACGATGTGCAGCGCAAGGTCGTGAGCCCGGTCGTTGCTCCCTCGAATCTGGCGAAGCTCGAGGCCACCATTCGTGAACGCGCCGGGAAGATATTCGACTCGCTCCCGCGGAACGAGCCCTTCAACTGGGTGGACCGCGTGTCCATCGAGCTCACGACGCAGATGCTGGCGACGCTGTTCGACTTCCCCTGGGAGGAGCGTCGGAACCTCACCCGCTGGTCGGACATGGTGACGTCGGAAGAAGCCTATCTGAGCAAGGAAGCCGAAGAGGAGAGAACGGCGCAACTCGGTGAGGCCGCCGCCGCATTCCTCGGCATGTGGAACGAACGCGTCAACGCGAGCGAGCCGGGCGGCGATCTCATTTCCATGCTGGCGCATGGCGAGGCCACGCGGAACATGTCTCAGGAAGAATATCTCGGAAACTGCTTTCTCCTGCTCGTCGGCGGCAACGACACGACGCGCAACTCGATCAGCGGCGGCCTGCTGGCATTGAGCCAGAATCCGGACCAGTACAAGAAGCTGCGGGACAATCCAGCGCTCGTCGAAAATATGGTCCCGGAAATCATCCGCTATCAGACGCCGCTCTCGCATATGCGCCGCACGGCGCTCTGCGACACCGAGCTCGGCGGCAAGCAGATCAGGAAGGGCGACAAGGTCGTCATGTGGTACGTCTCCGGCAACAGGGACGAAGACGCGATCGAAAATCCCAACAGCTTCATCGTCGAGCGCCCCCGGCCGCGCCAGCACCTTTCGTTTGGCTTCGGCATTCATCGTTGCATGGGAAACCGGCTTGCCGAGATGCAGCTCAGAATTGTGTGGGAAGAGATCCTGAAGCGCTGGCCGGACAAGCCTATCGAGGTGGTGGGCGAGCCGAAGCTCGTCTTCTCCAACTTCATCAAGGGCATCGAGGAATTGCCCGCGATAATCCGGGATTGATCCCGCGCCGCGCGCTACTTTCTGCGCGGCGCGAGGCCGTTCACGAGCAGGGCGATATATTCCTCGATCATTTTCTGGCCGGCGAGTTCGGTGTCGCGTTGATGCCAGTGACCGATTGAATTGAGCGCGCCCGCGAGCGCGAAAGCCGTGATCTTCGGGTCTGACGGGGCGATCGAGCCGTCGGCGATGCCATTGGAAATCAGCTCGCGAAGTTTGCGGTCGATCTCGGTTTTGACGCGCCTGACCTTCTTGCGGCTGGTGTCTGACAATTCGGCGTCGCTGATGCGAACGGCGCAACGGCCGAAATCCGTTTCGTTGATCCCGGCATAGCGTTTGAGATAGGCGACCAGGCGATCCAGGCCCGTCGTCTCCTCTGCGTCCGGCATCGCCTCGCCCGCGGCTTCCAGCGTATCGAGCCCGTGCTGGATGCAGGCAAACAGCATCGCTTCCTTGTTCTTGAAATAATAATAGAGCGTCGGCTTTGTCACGTTGAGAATCTGCGCGACTTCGTCCAGCGAGGCGCGGTGATAGCCCCGCTCCGCGAATACCCGCGCCGCCGCCGCCAGGACAGCCTCTTGCTTCAGGTTGCGTTCGCTCCTGCGATCGGGTGCCTTTTTCCACGGCGACGAGATTGCCTGACCCGACATCGATTCTTCTCCTTGTTCTCGGATTCGCGAGCATAGAGCGGGGCTTTGATTTGACAAGATACCATCCAGAAACTATGTTACCAAGAAGTAGAAACGGTCGTCGGAAATCGGCCGGTGGGGAGATTTGTCCTTGTATTTGACGCAAGCCATTCATCGCGCCGCCGCGACGACGCCAAGCGCCGTTGCAACGACATGCGCAGGCCGCAATCGCAGCTGGACCGAGGTGAAGGAACGCGTCGCGCGTCTTGCCGGCGCCCTGCAGGCTCTTGGCGTCGGCACGGGTGACCGCGTCGCTATACTGGCAATGAATTCGGACCGCTACTTCGAGACATATTTCGCCGTGCCCTGGTCGGGGGCGGTCATCGTGCCGATGAATGTCCGATGGTCGGTCGCAGAGCATGTCTATTCGATCGAGGATTCGGGCGCGACGATCCTCATCGTCGACGATGTCTTTCTTCCGACCGGTCTGGCCGTCCGGAAGGAATGTGAGCGCATCCGCCATGTGATCTATGCCGGTGACGGGCCTGTCCCCGAAGGTCTTCTCGGATATGAGGCGCTTGTCTCGGAAGCCGCCCCCGCACCCGACGCGGGACGCAATGGCAACGATCTCGCCGGCATCTTCTATACGGGCGGCACGACGGGTTTTCCCAAAGGCGTGATGCTGTCGCATCAGAGCCTGTGGACGAGTTCGCTCAGCATCGGCGCTGGCATCGGCCTCACCTCCTCGGTGCGTTACATTCACGCCGCGCCGATGTTTCATCTGGCTGACGGCGGAATGACCTATGCCGCCACGATCTATGGCGGATCGCATGTCTTCCTGCCGTCTTTCGACGCGAGCGCCTTCATCGCCCTCGTCGAGGCCGAGCGCGTCACCCATGCCTTGCTCGTCCCCACCATGATCCGGCTTCTGCTCGATTGCCCCGATCTGGCGAGCCGCGACATTTCATCGTTCGAACGCCTCGTCTACGGCGCCTCGCCCATGGCGGAGTCGCTGCTGCGCACGGCCATGGAACTCCTGCCCGGCATCGGCTTCGTTCAGGCCTATGGCCAGACGGAACTCTCGCCATTGGCAACGGTTCTCGGCTCCGAATGGCATGTCCTTAAAGGCCCGAAGGCCGGCAAGCTGCGTTCGGCCGGGCGGCCCGGACTATGTGTCGAGATCAGGATCGTCGGTGCGGATGGCAGCGAAGTGCCGCGCGGCTCGGTTGGCGAGGTCTGCGTCCGCGGTCCGAACGCAATGCTCGGTTACTGGAACCAGCCCGAGCAGACGGCGGCAACGCTCGTCGACGGCTGGATTCATACGGGCGACGGCGGATATCTGGACGAGGACGGCTTCCTCTACATCGTCGATCGCATCAAGGACATGATTGTTTCCGGCGGCGAGAATGTTTTCTCGGCGGAAGTGGAAAACGCGCTGATGCAGCATCCCGCCGTCAGCGAATGCGCCGTCATCGGTGTGCCCGACGAGAAATGGGGCGAGCGGGTGCACGCGATCGTCGTGCCGAAAGAGGGACATGCCGTGACGGCCGACGACATCGTCGCCCACTGCAAAGCGCTCATCGCCGGATACAAATGTCCCCGCAGCGTCGATGTGCGAAGCGAGCCTTTGCCCAAATCCGGCGCGGGAAAAATTCTGAAAGTCGACCTCCGCAAACCCTATTGGGCGGACAAGGGTCGAAACGTCAACTAGCGAAGGAACGGATCGATGAGTAATCGCGTCGTCGTGGCGGGGGTTGGCATGCTCCCGTTTGTAAAGCCTGGAGCGAGCGCCAATTACGACGAGATGGGCGCCGAGGCGATCCGTCTCGCGCTGGCGGATGCGGGGCTCTCTTATGAAACGATCGGGCAGGCCTATGCCGGCTGGGTCTATGGAGATTCAACCTCCGGTCAGGCCGCGCTCTACAAGGTCGGCCTTACCGGCATTCCGGTCGTCAACGTCAACAACAATTGCTCGACGGGCTCGTCGGCGCTCTTCCTCGCGCGCCAGGCCGTCGCGAGCGGCATCGTCGATTGCGCGCTTGCCTTCGGTTTCGAGCAGATGTCGCCGGGTGCACTCGGCACCGTCTTCAACGATCGTCCGGGACCGCTCGACGAATTCCTGAAAATTGCCGATGAATCCTTCCAGGGCGCCGATACGGTGCCGATGGCGCTGCGTCTCTTTGGCGGCGCGGGATATGAATACCAGCAGAAATACGGCGCGAAGGACGAGACCTTCGCCAAGGTGCGCGAGAAGGCAAGCCTGCATGCCATCCATAACGAGCGCGCGATCTTCCGGACCCATGTGACGGTCGACGAAGTACTCCAGTCGCCCAAGATGTTTCTCAATCTGACGCGGCTGCAGTGTTGTCCGCCGAGCTGCGGCGCGGCGGCGGCCGTCATCTGTTCGGAAGATTTCGCGCGCAAGCACAATGTCGATGCGCGGATCAGGATCGCCGGTCAGGCAATGACGACGGACTACCCTTCGACCTTCTCCGAGCGCAGCCTCATCAAGGTCGTGGGCTCGGACATGACGAAGGAAGCCGCGCGCAGCGTCTACGAGCAGGCGGGCATCGGACCGGAAGCGGTCGACGTCGCGGAACTGCACGACTGCTTCACCACGAACGAAGTCATCACCTATGAAGGTCTCGGCCTTTGCCCGGAAGGCGGCGCCGAAAAGTTCATTTGGGACGGCGACAACACCTATGGCGGCAAGGTCGTGACGAACCCGTCGGGCGGCCTCCTGTCCAAGGGGCATCCGCTGGGCGCCACCGGGCTCGGCCAATGCGCGGAACTCACATGGCAGTTGCGCGGTGCGGCCGGCAAGCGGCAGGTCGAAGGCGCGCGCGTTGCCCTTCAGCACAATCTGGGTCTGGGCGGCGCCTGCGTCGTCACCATGTATGAGCGCGCGGAGTAGACGTCATGATCGACAGGAATTTCATCGGCCATGAATTTCCTCCGGTCACCGTCGAGGCGGAGAAGGGGCGGCTGCGCTTCTTCGCCAAGGCGACGGGAAGCACGGACCCGATCTATTCGGATGAAGAGGCGGCTCGGAAGGCCGGGTACCGCGCCTTGCCGGCGCCCCCCACGTTTCTCTTCTCCCTCGAGATGGATCGGGACAATCCCTTCGACTTTCTCGAGCTTCTCGACATCGACATCGGGAAGATTCTGCATGGCGAGCAGGTATTCACCTATCACGCGCCGATCTGCGCGGGCGATCGCATCACCCTCAAATCGAAAATCGCGGATATCTACGACAAGAAGGGCGGCGCGCTCGAATTCCTGGTGATCGACACCGAAGCTCGAAATCAGGATGGCGCGCATGTTGCCGACATGCGCCGTTCCATTGTCGTGCGGCATGGCTAGGGGATGGAAATGACGAATATTCGAACGGCTGAAAAAGGCGCGGTCATCGGTCAGCTGACGACGGCCCCCATCATCCGGCACACGCTTGCGCTCTATTGCGGGGCCTCTGGCGATCACAACCCGATTCATGTCGATATCGACTTCGCCAGGGCGGCCGGCATGCCAGACGTCTTCGCGCACGGCATGTTGTCGATGGCCTATCTCGGTCGCCTGCTCACCGATCTTGTGCCGCAGACGACCTTGCGCAGCTTCTCGACGCGCTTCACCTCGATCACGCAGCTCGGCGCCGCAATAACCTGCACGGCAAAGCTGCTGGAGCGTTTCAAGGAGGGTGGGGAAGACCGCGCCCGCCTGGAACTGAGCGCCGTCGACCAGAACAACGACGTGAAACTGCTTGGCGAAGCCGTCGTCGCCTATTCAAGTTGAGGACAGAACAATGAAGAAACTCGAAGGCAAGGTCGCGCTCGTTTCCGGCTCGGGCCGCGGCATCGGCCGCGCGGTGGCGTTGAAGCTCGCAAGCGAAGGCGCGCGCGTCGTGATCAACGATATGGACAAGGACCCCGCGCAGGAGACGATCGAGGAGATTCGCGGTCTGGGCGGCGAGGCGACCGCCTGCATCGGCAGCGTCACCGAGGCGGATTTCGGCGACCGCTTCGTCAAGACGGCGCTCGATACCTATAACGGTCTCGACATCATCGTGAACAATGCGGGCTATACCTGGGACAGCGTCATTCAGAAGATGAGTGACGACCAGTTCCAGGCCATGCTCGACGTTCATCTCATGGCGCCATTCCGCATCTTGCGGGCCGCCGCCGAGCCCATCCGCATTTTCGCGAAGAACGAAGCGCAAAGGGGTGAGGAAGTCTTCCGCAAGGTGGTGAACATCTCTTCTCTGGCAGGGCTCGGGGGCAATGCCGGACAGGTGAGCTATTCCTCGGCAAAGGCGGCTCTGTCCGGAATGACAAAGACGCTCTCCAAGGAATGGGGGCGCTACAAGGTCAACGTCAACTGCGTTGCCTTCGGCCTCATCAAGACCCGCTTGACGCAGCCATTGACGGGCGAGGGCGCCAACATCGATGTCGAAGGCCGCAAGATTGCGGTCGGGGTGCAGCCCGCCTTCATCGACGCGATGGAAAAGCAGATGATCCCGCTTGGCCGTGGCGGTACGCCGGAAGAAGCGGCGAACGGCGTCTATCTCTTCTGCACGCCCGAGTCGAACTACATCAGCGGCCAGGTCATCGCTGTGAGCGGCGGCGCATCGCTCTAGAGGGTGTCGCATGACCTGCTCGCACATCCTCGTCGAACAAAAGGACGGCATCGGGCGGATCACCCTCAATCGGCCCGATATTCTGAACCCGCTCTGCACCGACATGCTGGCCCAGTGCCGGGAGGCGCTTGCCGGACTTCGCGAGAGCGGTGCCACCGTCATTGTCCTGACCGGCGCGGGCCGTGCGTTTTGCGCGGGCGCCGATCTGAAATTTCTGGAGCGAATGCTGCAGGAGAGCGAAGCCGGCGAGGACAGGCGCTACGAGGAAATGAACGGCACGCTGCTCGAAGGCCATGCGCTCATTCGGGATTTGCGGGCGTTTCCCGGCCCGGTCGTCTCGCTGGTGAACGGTCCCGCCGTCGGCGGCGGCGTCGGGCTCGCGCTCGCAGCCGACATCGTGCTGGCAGCGAAGTCCGCCTATTTCAGCCTTCCATTTGTGCCGAAGCTCGGCCTTGTTCCCGACCTCGGAGGCTTCGCCTCTATCCAGAACAGGATCGGCGCGGCCCGCGCGATGGGCCTCGCCTTGCTGGGCGACCCGCTGGATGCCGAAACGGCGGCCGATTGGGGATTGATCTGGCGTTGCGTCAAGGATCGTCACCTCGAAGAGGCAGCTGCGGAGCTTGCCGGCCGTCTGTCGTCCTCGCCGAAATCCGCGGTCGTGGCGCTCAAGCAGATGTCGGCACAGGCTTTGACGGATACCTTGCCCGCCTTTCTCGATCACGAACGGATGTTGCAGGCGAGCCTTTTCGCTGGCAGCGACGCAGCCGAGGGCCTCAGGGCCGTCATCGAAAAACGTCGCCCGGACTTCCGGCCGGCGTGACCGGTCTCGCCGCTCACACGAAGCTTGTCGCGACCTCGCCGATCCCCTGATCGAAGCGGCAAAGAACTTCGTCGCCCGCCGTCACCGGAAGCACGCGCACGAAGGAGCCCGTGAGGATCGTGTCTCCCGGCTCGAACGACGTGCCGAACTCGCCAAGCTTGTTCGCGAGCCAGGCGACGGCGGTCACCGGATTGCCGAGCACGGCGGAGGCTTCGCCCTCCAGTTCCTTCTTTCCGTTCATGTGCAGCGCGCCGCTGACGCGCCGGATGTCGATCTGGTCGAGCCGCCGCGGGTTCGCGCCCAGCACCACCGCGCCGCAGAAGGCCATGTCCGCAATATTGTCGATCACATTGAGACCCGGCTCGCGCTGAACGCGGAAATCGACGATCTCGATGGCCGGAAGCACGAAGTCCGTCGCGCGGATGACATCGACGGGCAGCACGCCCGGCCCCTTGAGCGGCTCCTTCATCACGAAGGCGATTTCCATTTCGACCATCGGCGCGAAAAAGCGGGACATCGGAATGGGCGTGCTCTCCGGCACGAAGAAATCGTCGGTGACGGCGCTGAAATCCGGCTCCGTCGTGCCGGAAAATTCCTGCATCGCCTTGGAGGTCAGGCCGACCTTGTAGCCCTTCACCTTGCCGCCTGCGGCAATCTTCCGCGCCACGAAGGCCTGCTGGATCCGGTAGGCGTCCTCCACCTCGATCCCCGGCCAGGTCTTGGTCAAAAGCGGCATGGGCTGCCGGCTGCGATAGACCTCGAAGAAATCGTCGACGATTTTTTCCCGCGTCGCGTTGTCCAGCATCTCAGTTTCCTTCTTTCTGCGCGGCCTTCACCGCTTCGAGATCGCCGCGCGCCGCCATGGAAAGGGCGTTGATGTCGGTCGTGGTTGAAATCATCTGGAAGCCCTGTTCGATGCGTAGCGGCGCGACCTTCGCATTCGACAAAACGGCCGTCGCGATATGGGCGGCGCGGGCGGCGGCGGACACCCGGGCGATGGCCTCGTCGAAGGCGAGTTTGCCGTCATTGTCGCCCGGCGGCAGGCCGAGCGCGATCGACAGGTCGAACGGGCCGACGAAAAGCGCGTCGACGCCCGGCACCGCGGCAATCTCTTCGACGGAGGCCAGCGCCTCCGGCGTCTCGATCATCGGGACGACGGCAACGCGGCTGTTCGCTTCGAGGAAATAGCCGGGCCCGTCGCGCATGCCGACGCGAACGGGGCCGAAGCTCCGCCGCCCCTTCGGCGGGTAGAGACACGCCTCCACCGCGTGCTTCGCGTCCTCGGCCGTCTGGATCATGGGAATGACGACGCCAAGCGCGCCCGCATCGAGAACGCGGCCGATGATGCCGGGGTCGTTCCACGGCACGCGCACGATGGGCACGGCGGGCGTCAGGTCGATGGCGCGGATCATGTTGAGCGCCGTCTCGTAATCCATACAGCCATGCTGCATGTCGACGAGCACCCAGTCGAAACCGGCGCGGCCGAGCGCTTCGGCGGTGAGAGGTTCGGGTATCATGCACCAGGCGCCGAGCGTGACCTCGCCCTTTGCCCAGCTTGCTTTCAATGACTTCGACAAGACGACGCTTCCCCCGGGAGCGCGGCCACCTGCAGCCGCAATTACTGAGTGTAATCAGAATTGATGAAAATCAGCAATAGGGCTTCGCCGCCGCGCCGCCTACGGCGCGATGCGCCGCTTCGCCGTCTCCACGCCCTGCAGTCTCAGCCCGTCGATCGAAAGCGCGAGCTTCGTGCGCAGCCTTTTCAGGAATGCCTGCTTCGTCGTCTGCCCGCTGAGCCAGCCGATGAGCCCGAGATAGTAGATGCCGAAAAAGGTCTCGCCGGCGAGCGTGAGGTCGATGTCGGACCTGATCTTCTCCCGCGCCCGGATGTTGACGATGATGTCGCCGATGCCGTCATAGATGATGCGCATCAGCAGGCGCACGTCTTCGCGACGCTCGGGTCCGGACAGGATGGTGATTTCCCGGATGAGCGCCCGCGC
Organism: Parvibaculum sp.; assembly: GCF_045863935.1. Classification (GTDB taxonomy): domain Bacteria; phylum Pseudomonadota; class Alphaproteobacteria; order Parvibaculales; family Parvibaculaceae; genus Parvibaculum. The sequence goes on from NZ_BTVP01000008.1 coordinate 9,998, forward strand.
GAGCGGGAGGTCGCGATTGTGATAGGCGACCATGGCGCCGAAGACCTGCATGAGCTGATCGATCAGCGGCGCATCGGATGAGACTTTCCGGAAGGCCGTCTGCGACGTCTCGATCATCTCGTCCTTGAAGACCATGATGAGCAGGTCTTCCTTGGTCTTGGCGTAGAGAAAGAGGGTCCCCGTGCCGATATCGGCGCGATCGGCGATTTCCTGCGTGGTCGTCTCGTTGAAACCCTTGGCGGCGAAAAGATCCTTGGCGGCAGCGAGGATACGGTCGAGCTTTTCCTGCTTGTTGCGCTCGCGCCGTCCCATCGGAGGTGCCTTCTGGGGCGCGCGCTTCGCCGCCGGTTTCGTCCCTGCCTTGGTCACGCCGAGCCTGCTCTTTCTCGCAAATCCGTCAGGAGTTTCGATAGCGGAACAACTTGGCTGATCGTACCCCATTGTCAATCGCGCCTCTCGCATTCGCAGCACATTCTCCGGCTTGACTCCCGGCATAAAAATGAGTGTAGTCACAAATGAATTGAATCACAAACGGCGCGCCCCTGCAGGCGAAGCCGCTAATCGAGGGGAGGAGCCGCCATGCCGGCACGGACAGGCAGTGAGTTTCTGAAGGGACTGAGGGGAAGCCGGGAAATCTGGCTCGGTTCCGAAAAGGTCGCGGATATTGTCGACCATCCGGCCTTTGCCGGTGCGGCGCGCGGTCTCGCCGCCTTGTTCGATCTCCAGCACGAACATGCCGATGAGTGCCTGATGCCCGATCCGGAAACGGGCGAGATGATCAACGCGAGCCACATGATCCCGCGCTCGAAGGACGACATTCTGCGCCGCCACAAGGCGCTGCAGCGTCACGCCGAATATACCGTCGGGGTCATGGGCCGCTCGCCGGACTACATGAACGTCACCTATGCGGGCTTCGCCGGCCGCGCCGACGAATGGGGCGCGAACGGCAACGAGGAAGGCGCGGAGAATCTCGTCAATTATCAGAAATTCCTGCGTCGCAACGATATCTCGCTCACACACACGATCATCCACCCGACCGTCGACAAGGCGAGCGGCGATCTCGTGGGCCCGCCCAACGATGTGCCCCTGCACAAGGTCGGGGAGACGGAGCACGGCATCATCGTGCGCGGCGCCCGCGTGCTGGCGACGCTTGCGCCCTTCGCGGACGAGCTCGCCGTCTATCCGGCGCATCCCGTGCGCCCCGACGCGCATGACTACGCGCTCGCCTTCTGCATCCCGATGAGCACGCCCGGTCTCAAGTTTCTCTGCCGCGACAGCTGCTCGGGAACGCTGAACGTCCACGACCATCCGCTGTCCTCGCGCTTCGACGAGCAGGATGCCTTCGCGATCTTCGACGACGTGGAAGTGCCGTGGGACCGCATTCACATCAATTGCAATGTGCAGGTCTACAACCAGGTCATGTCGACGGGCTGGTTCCCCAACGTCATGCAGCAGACCATGATCCGGGCGCAGACCAAGCTCGAATTCGCCTGGGGCATCGCCACGCGCATGACGGAAGCCGTCGGCGGACTTCAGCCGCCCTCCGTCCAGATGCTGGGCGAACTCTGGAGCTACGGCGAATTCGCGCGTTCCTGCATCCACAGGGCCGAAGAAGACGCCTACGAGTTCGGCAATGGCGTCTGGTTCCCGCATGGCGCGCCGATGACGGCCCTGAAGTCGATGCTGCCGACCTGGTTCCCCCGGGTGAACGAAATCATCCGCCTCCTCGGCTCGCACAATCTCCTTGCCGCGCCCACAGAGGCCCAGCTCGCCAATCCCGAGCTGCGTCCCCTGATCGACCGCTACATGCATGGCGCGAACGGGATCGACGCAGAAACGCGCTCGCGTCTTTTTCGCCTCGCCTGGGACTTCACGGGCAGCGCGCTCGGCAGCCGCGGCGAGCAGTATGAACGCTTCTACCTCGCCTCCGGCGCGCGCAACCAGCAGGTGGCGCACATGATCGCCGACCGCGCCCGCGCGGACCGGCTCGTCGACCGCTTCATCAAGGAAGACACGGTCCTGGCGCCGGAACTTCAGCTCGCGGAGGCGGTGTGATGGCCGGTACCGTGAAAGTTGCAGGCGTCGAGGTTTCGGCCGATCACTGGATCGGCGGAAAGCGTGTCGCCTCGAAGCAGAAATTCGCCGACTTCTCGCCCGTCGACGGCTCGCATCTCGGCGACCTGTCGGCAGGTGGCGAGGCGGAGGCGGATGCGGCGGTCGCAGCGGCGCGCAAGGCCTTTCCGGCCTGGGCGGCGCTCGGCCCGAAGGGGCGTCTGCCGATCCTCAAGAAGTTCGCCGAGGGCATCAAGGCGCGGGTGAACGAACTCGCTGCGGTCGAGACCATGGACAATGGCTCGCTCCTCATGGGCAACGTCCATCGCGTCGTGCCGCGTGCCGCGCAGAATATCGAGTTCTTCGCCGACTGGGCGCTGACGCTCGACGGGCATTCGATCGAAGGGCCCGAAGTCGTGAACCATGTGAAATACGATCCTTCCGGCGTTGCCGTGCTCATCACACCGTGGAACGCACCCCTGATGCTGACCACATGGAAGGTCGGTCCGGCACTCGCGGCGGGCAACACGGTCGTCGTGAAGCCGCCGGAATGGGCGCCGCTCACCTGCTCCCTCATGGCCGATATCGCGCATGAGGCCGGTCTGCCGGCCGGCGTTCTCAACGTCGTGCAGGGGATCGGCGAGGAGGCGGGCGATGCGCTTGTGAACCATCCCGACGTCGACCGCATCAGCTTCACCGGCTCGACCGACACGGCGAAGATCATCGGTCAGGCCGCCGCGCGTTCGATCACGCCCATGAGCGCCGAGCTTGGCGGCAAGTCGCCTTTCATCGTCTGTGCCGATGCCGATCTCGATGCAGCCGCGCAAACGGTCGCCGGGCAATACATGAATGCGGGTCAGGTCTGCCTCGCGGGCACCCGCATCATGGTCGAGAAGAAGATCGAGAAAGAGTTCCTCGAAAAAGTGCGCGGCGCCGCAAGCCACATGATCGTCGGCGACCCGCGTGACAAGGATACGCGCGTCGGTCCCTTGATCCACAAGGAGCACTTCGAGCGCGTCGCCGGTTTCGTCGAGCGGGCCAGGGCGGATGGCGCCGTACCGCTCTGGGGCGGGGGACGCTCCAACTTCGGCGAACTCTATTTCGAACCGACGCTCTTTGCTCATGTGACGCCGGAACTCGAAATCGCGCAGCGCGAGGTCTTCGGCCCGGTCCTCACCTGGCAGAGCTTTTCCTCCGACGACGAGGTGATCGAGCTTGCCAACAACACGCGTTACGGTCTCGCAGGCACCTTGTTCAGCCGCAACGAGAAGCGCGCAATGGACATTGCCTCGCGCGTCACGGCCGGCACGCTCTGGGTCAACTGCTTCTTCGTCCGCGATCTCGCGGCGCCTTTCGGCGGCGCGAAGGACTCCGGCCTTGGCCGCGAGGGCGGCACCTGGAGCTTCGACTTCTACACAGACATAAAAAACATTTCGGTCCGCAAGGGATCGTTCGCCTGAGGGGAGGCATACATGGTTCAGGTAACGGAACTCGGCTACATGGGGCTCGGCGTGAAGAGCCTCAACGACTGGAAGGACTACGCAACGAAGATCCTCGCCCTCGAGGTCGCCGATGAGGGCGAGGCGGGCCGCTGCTATCTCCGCATGGACTACTGGCATCACCGCATCATCCTCGAAGAGGACGGCACGGACGATCTGAATTTCCTCGGCTTCCGCGTCGCGGGCGTCGAGGAGTTTCGGGAGATGCACAGGAAGCTCGTCAATGCCGGTATCGACGTGCGGATCGGCTCTTATGAAGAAGCGGCGGACCGCCGCGTCCTCGAAGTGATGAAGCTCAAGGATGCAAGCGGCTTCCCGATCGAGATTTTCCACGGGCCGCAGGTTCAGTCCGACAAGCCTTTCCATCCCGGGCGGCGCATGCATGGCCGCTTCAAGACGGGCGAGGGCGGGCTCGGCCATCTTATCCAGAAGGAAACGGTCGGCTTCGACAAGACCTATGAGTTCTACAAGCTGCTCGGCATGCGCGGCGGCATCGAATACCGCATTCCCTTCCCCGGCCTCGACAGGCCGTTCGACCTCATGTTCATGCATTGCAACACGCGCGACCACACGGTGGCCTTCGGTCCGCCCGGCGAAAAGCGCATCAACCACCTGATGCTCGAGGTGGAAAGTTTCGACGATGTCGGCCTCACCTATGAGATCGTCCGTCAGGCGGGCATCCCCATCACCATGACGCCGGGGCGCCACGCGAACGATCACATGTATTCCTTCTACTTCCTCAACCCGTCCGGCTTTATGTGCGAAGTGGGCTGGGGCGCGCGCGAGGCGACGCATCAGTCGGAATATTACCAGCGCGACACCTACGGCCATGAGCAGAACGAAGAAGTCATGAAAAAGGGGCTGATGGAAGTGTGACGCGGGCGTCCATTCCACATCGCCGAACAAAAGAGGGAGGAAAACATATGTCGGTTCTGGACGGTCCGCGCGAGGAATGGCGGCGCATCCTGCATCAGGGAACGCCTGTCTGGGTGAAACCGGAGGAGGGCGGCAAGCTACGTCTCGGAGACGGGCGGACGGTGGAGGAAGCAAGTGCGACCTATCTTCCGCCCTGCGATCCCACGAAAATCATCTGCATCCATCTGAACTACGATTCGCGCCGCGTCGAGTTCAAGGCGCCGCCGCTCGTCACGCCGACTTACTTTCAGAAGCCGCTGACGACGCTCAATTCCCATCGCGGCTTCCTGAACCGTCCGGCGGATTGCCGCTACCTGAACTACGAAGGCGAGATCGCGGCGATCGTCGGCAAGCCCATGCGCAATGTCGCACCCGACGAAGTGTGGGACTGCCTCGCGGGTTTCGCCCCGGCCAACGATGTCGGCGCGCAGGATTTCCGCGACACGGATGCGGGTTCCATGTTGCGCGTCAAGGGGCAGGACGGCTTCTGCCCCGTCGGTCCGGGCATCGTGCGCGGCGTCGACATCCGCAAGGAGAGAGTGCGCACCTATATCAACGGTAAGGCGGTGCAGGACGGTCCCGTCAGCGAAATGACCTTCCCCATCGACTATATTTTCGCCGACCTTTCGCGCCACATCACCTTCCTGCCGGGCGACATCGTCTTGACGGGCACGCCCGCCAACTCGCGGCCCATGAATATCGGCGACGTCGTCGAGGTCGAGGTCACGGGCATCGGCCGCATCTCGAACACGGTGCAGGAAGCGCCCGCGCCTGCGCATAATGTCGGCCACCAGCCGACCGACAGCGACGCCGTGCGCCGCGTGGCGCTCGGACAGTTCTGACAATACGTGCTCGCGCTGTGGAATGGGACCGCCGGACGGCGGTCCCTTCCGTCGTGCCTTGCGTCTTCTCCCCAAAGCTCTGCTATCCTCCCGGAAACGCATTTCGGCCGCCCTCGCGCCGGGCAGGAAAATCAGGGAGACGTCCGATGACCGATACCGCCTACACGCCGCCGAAGGTCTGGACCTGGGAAAAGGACCGGAACGAAAACCGCTTCTCCAACATCAACCGGCCGATCGCCGGTGCGACGCATGAGAAGGAGCTCCCTGTCGGCAAGCATCCCCTCCAGCTCTATTCGCTGGCGACGCCGAACGGCGTCAAGGTCACGGTGATGCTGGAAGAACTGCTGGAAGCGGGCCACAAGGGCGCCGAGTACGACGCCTGGCTCATCAATATCGGCGAGGGCAATCAGTTCGGCTCGGATTTCGTCGCCATCAATCCGAATTCGAAAATTCCCGCCCTCATGGACCGCAGCACGAACCCGCCGACGCGCATCTTCGAGAGCGGCGCGATCCTTCTCTACCTCTCGGAAAAATTCGGCGGTGCTTTCCAGCCCAGGGATCTGACGAAGCGCGCCGAATGCTGGTCCTGGCTCATGTGGCAGATGGGCTCGGCCCCCTATCTCGGCGGCGGCTTCGGCCATTTCTATGCCTATGCGCCGGTCAAGATCGAATATGCCATCGACCGTTTCGCGATGGAGGTGAAGCGCCAGCTCGACGTGCTCGACAGGCGCCTTGCCGAAAGCGAATACATCGCCGGCCCCGACTACACCATCGCCGACATGGCGATCTGGCCGTGGTACGGCGCGCTGGCAAAAGGCCTCCTCTACGGCGCGGCCGAATTCCTCAGCGTCCACGAATACAAGCACGTCAACCGCTGGACCGAGCAGATTTCAGCGCGCCCCGCCGTTCAGCGCGGCCGCATGGTCAACCGCACCTGGGGCGAGCCCGGAAGCCAGCTTCCCGAGCGGCATGATGCCTCGGACTTCGAGAAAGTCGCGAAGGCCGAAAGCTGACCGCATCTTTTTCCGCTTTCGTATCGAGGACAGGAATGCTGACGACCGAAAAGCTTGCCGAGCCGCTTTCTCTCGCGCACGGACCGGCCATGAAGAATCGCTTCATGCTGGCGCCGCTCACCAACACGCAGAGCCATGCCGATGGCCGCCTCTCCGACGATGAATTCCGCTGGCTCACCATGCGCGCGGAAGGCGGCTTCGGCCTCACCATGACCTGCGCGGCCCATGTCCAGGCGGGCGGACAGGGCTTTCCCGGCCAGCTCGGCGTCTGGGACGACAGGCACCTCGAAGGCCTCACCCGTCTCGCGGCCGCCATCAAGGCGCAGGATTCGGTTTCGTCCCTCCAGCTTCACCACGCGGGCATCCGCTCGCCGAAGGACATCGTGGGCGATGTCGTCGGCGCTTCGGACGACAAGGACACCGGCGGTCGCGCGCTCAAGACTGCCGAGGTCGAAAAGCTGCGCGACGATTTCATTGCTGCGGCAAAGCGTGCGGAGAAAGCAGGCTTCGATGGCGTCGAGGTTCATGGCGCGCATGGCTACATTCTCGCGCAGTTCCTCTCGCCGGAGGTGAACCAGCGCAACGACATCTATGGCGGCTCGCTCGAAAACCGCGCGCGTCTGATTTTCGAGATCGTCAACGGCATCCGCGCCGCCTGCCGCCCGGACTTCCAGCTGGGCATCCGCCTGTCGCCGGAGCGTTTCGGCCTGAAGCTCGCCGAAGTGCGCGACGTCGCGACCGAACTTCTCTCCGCCGCGAAGATCGACTTCCTCGACATGTCGCTATGGGACGTGAAGAAGGAACCCGTCGAGGAAGAATTCCAGGGCCGTTCGCTGATGAGCTTCTTCACGGACTTGGCCCGCGGCAATGTCCGCCTCGGGGCGGCGGGCAAGATCATGAGCACTGAGGACGCCGCCGGCGTCATCGAGGCCGGATGCGACTTTGCGGTGATCGGCCGCGCCGCGATCCTGCACCACGATTTCCCGCGCCGGGCCCTGGCAGACGCCGCCTATGTCGCGCCCTCGCTCCCGGTCACGGAACAGCATCTCCGCGACGAGGGGCTCGGCTCTGCCTTCATCGCCTATATGAAGGGTTGGAAGGGCTTCGTCGTGGAAGAAGCCGCCTGAGCCCTCACCACGTATCGATAAACGGGCGAGACGGCTTCGCTTCCATCGGCGGCAGGGACTTCAGTCCGCGGACGATCCAGTGCCGCGTCTCCGCCGGGTCGATCACCGCATCGATCTCCAGGAACGACGCCATGTTGGTCGCCTTGCCGTTCTCGTAATAGCGGTCGACCATCTTGCGGTAGAAGGCGTCGCGCTCCTCCATATCCTCGATCGCCTCCATCTCGCGGCGATAGCCGAGCCTCACCGCCCCTTCGAGCCCCATACCGCCGAATTCGCCCGTCGGCCAGGAGATATTGAAGAAGGGTGCGTGGAAGCTTCCCGCTGTCATCGCCTGCGCGCCGAGCCCATAGCCCTTGCGCAACACAACCGCGAACAGCGGCACGGTCATATTCGCCGCCGTCACGAACATGCGGCTCACATGCCGCACCTGCGCTTCTTTCTCGATCTCGGGGCCCACCATGAAGCCCGGCGTATCGCAGAGCGACAGGATCGGCAGCCCGAACGCGTCGCAAAGCTGCATGAAGCGCGCCGCCTTGTCGGCCGCTTCCGCGTCGATGGCGCCGCCCAGATGATAGGGATTGTTCGCGATCAGCCCCATCGGCCGCCCCTCCATGCGGATAAGCGCTGTCTTGATGCCGATGCCGAAATCCTTGCGCAGTTCGAGCACCGAGCCCTTGTCCGCCAGCCCCTCGATCACGCGCCCGACATCATAGGCGCGCAGGCGGTTCTCCGGGATCGCGTGGCGCAGCAGCCGCTGGTCGCCCGCTTCCCATGTCTCCACAGGCCCCTGGAAATAGGAGAGATATTTCTGGCAGGCCTCGATCGCCTCTTCTTCGTCCTGCACGAAAATGTCGATGACGCCGTTCTTGCGCTGCACCTCGGCGGGGCCGACTTCTTCAGGCTGATAGACGCCGAGCCCGCCGCCCTCGATCATCGCGGGCCCGCCCATGCCGATATTGGAATCGGCCGTCGCGATGATGACGTCGCAGCAGCCGAGCAGCGCGGCATTCCCCGCAAAGCAGCGCCCCGCCGTCATGCCGACGAGAGGCACCTTGCCTGAAAGCGTCGCGAAGGTGTGGAAGCTCGGCGTGTCGAGCCCCGCCACGCCCGCCACGTCCGTGTCGCCCGGCCTTCCGCCGCCGCCTTCCGCCAGCAGCACGATGGGCAACTTCTGGTCCCGCGCAAGGAAGAGCATGCGGTCCATCTTCTTGTGGTTCATCGCGCCCTGCGTGCCCGCGAACACGGTGAAGTCGTAGCCCATGACGAGCGCGCGCGCCTTCTCCTCGCCGAAGAGCGAGGCGTTCACCGTGCCGATCCCGGAGACGAGCCCGTCCGCCGGGCTCATCTTCAGAAGCTCTTCCATGCTCCGCCGCCGGCGCTGCGCGGCAAGCGCCAGCGCGCCATATTCGATGAAGCTTCCCTCGTCGCAGAGATGCGCGATGTTCTCGCGCACCGTGCGCTGGTTGCGCTTGCGCCGCCGCGCCACGGCGTCGGGCCGGTTCTCGTCGAGGCCCAGTGCATGCCGGTCAATGACGTGTTGCAGGTCCGGCCGGATGTAATCCGGATCGACCGTCTCTTCCGCTACCGTCAGCGCATCGCCGTCCGCGCCTTCCTCGATGAAGAGGATCGGTTCGCCCTCCATCAGCGTCGCATTCGCAATCGCCGCCACCTTGCGCACCGTGCCGCCGAAGGGCGCGGCGATGGTGTGTTCCATCTTCATCGCCTCCAGCACGGCGATCTGCTGCCCTTTCGCCACGCGGGCGCCTTCCGCCACGTCGACGGAAATGACCTTGCCCTGCATCGTCGAGGGAACGGGCGTCGTCCCCGCCGGTCCTTCCACATGATGTCGCGCCGCTTCCGCCGCCGCATGGCCGTTGCCCGCGAAGAAGCGGGGCGCCTCCGCTTCCGCCTTCGCCAGTTCGCCCGCATGTTCGGCGATGAAGCTCGTATGGACCTCGTTTGCCTGCACGTCACTCCGCGCCATCAGCGCCTGCAGGAAGGAAAGATTGGTCGTCACGCCCTCGATCTGGAATTCGCTGAGCGCGCGCCGCGCGCGGGCAGCGGCCGAGGCATAGTCCGGCGCGGGCGAATGCGCGATGAGCTTCGCGATCAGCGAGTCGTAATGCGGGCTCGTGCGATATCCGGCATAGCCGAACGTGTCCACGCGGATGCCCGGTCCCGAAGGCGGAGAGAAGGAAGTGAGCGTGCCGCCCGTCGGCACCGCTTCGCCCGCCTCGTTCATCCGCTCCATGTTCACGCGAAGCTCGATTGCAAAGCCGCGCGGGGCCGGCGTCTCCGTCAGCCCCACATCCTTCAGCGTCTCGCCCGCCGCGATCCTGAGTTGCGTCTTCACGAGGTCGACGCCCGTCACTTCCTCGGTGACGGTATGTTCCACCTGCAATCGCGGATTGGCCTCCATGAAGGCGATGGCGGCGTCGGGCGTCGCCGCCTCCATGTCGATCAGGAATTCGAACGTGCCGAGACCCTTATAAGCGGCGGCACTCGCAAGCTTGCGCGCCGCATGCACGAGCCGCTGGCGCATCTCATCGTCGAGCGTCGGGCTCGGCGCGATTTCCACGACCTTCTGGTTGCGCCTCTGCAGCGTGCATTCGCGCTCGCCGAGATCGACGACGTTCTTCCCGTCGCCCACGATCTGGATTTCGATGTGCCGCGCGCGTGCGATCAGCTTCTCGACATAGATATCCCCGCTGCCGAAGGCCGCCACCGCTTCCGAGCGGCAGCGCTCATAGGCTTCAGCAAGGTCCTTGGGGTCGCTCACCGCGCGCATGCCGCGCCCGCCGCCACCCGCCAGCGCTTTCAGCATCACGGCCGCGTTCGGCCCCAGCCCCTCCATGAAACCGCGCGCCTCATCGAGGCTCGTCGCAGCTTTCGTGCCGGGAAAGAGCGGCACGCCGAGCGTCTCCGCCAATGCGCGCGCTTTCGCCTTGTCGCCGAACAGGCGAAGTGCTTCCGGCGAGGGCCCCACGAAGACGATGCCCTCCTTGGCGCAGGCTTCCGCGAAAGCCGCATTCTCGCTCAGGAACCCGTAGCCCGGATGGATCGCGTCGCATCCCGCCTTTTTGGCCTCGGCGACGATCTGCGCGATGTCGAGATAGGCGGCGGCGCCCGTGCCGGTCAACGGCAGCGCCTCGTCGGCGGCCCGCACATGCAGCGACAGCGCATCGTCCTCGGCGAACACGGCGACGGTCCGCAATCCGAGTTCCGCACCCGCGCGCGCGATGCGCACGGCAATCTCGCCGCGATTGGCGATCAACAGGCTTTTCATGGAATAGGGCCTCCCTCGCCCATCAATTGCTTTTGACAATTTGAGTAGGGAGGTGCGGCCCGCCTGTCAAACGCCGTTCGCTCGGGGAACAGACAGGAAACGCGCCAGAGGCCGCCGGAGGGAACCAATATCCCGCCCATGACTTGATTTGTGAAAGCAGCGGCGAAGGAAAGGAAAGATGAAAGCCATCGCGCTTAACGGAACCTTGAAGCGGAGCGGCGGCGAGCCGTCCTCGACCGACAGGATGCTCGAACTTGTTCTGGAACATCTCGGCAAGGAAGGGGTGACGGGCGAGATTATCCGCCTTGCCGATTGCGACATAAGGCCAGGCGTCAGGTCGGATGAAGGCGAGGGCGACGAATGGCCCGGCATCCGCGCCCGCCTTCTCGATGCGGACATCGTGATCCTCGGCACGCCGGTCTGGCTCGGCCAACCCTCCAGCATCGCCAAGCGCGCGCTGGAACGGATGGACGCCTTCCTCTCCGAGAAGGACGACGGCGGCCGGATGGTGTCCTACGGCCGCGTCGCGGCCGTCGCCGTCGTCGGAAACGAGGACGGTGCGCATCATGTTTCCGCCGAGCTCTATCAGGCGCTGAACGATGTCGGCTTCTCGCTCGCGCCCAATGCCGTTTGCTACTGGGTCGGCGAAGCGATGGGCGGCACGGATTTCAAGGATCTCGACAAGGTACCCGACGCCGTGTCCTCGGCCGCGAAGATGCTCGCGCGAAACGCCGCTCATCTCGCGCGGCTCCTTCGCGAGCAGGGCTATCCCGCCATCGCTTGATCGAAGACGCGCATAGCGCACCCCAGGAAGAACAGGAGAAGATCCCATGTTGAAGAAACAGGAAGCTCCCGTCGCCCAGGAACAGGATCGCCAGCCGGGTTCGGAGGCGCAGATGCATCCACCGCCGGAATACGACCCGCGCTATCCCGGTTCGCGCAGGCTCGAGGGAAAGGTCGCCATCATCACCGGCGGCGATTCCGGCATCGGCCGCGCCACGGCAGTGCTCTTCGCCCGCGAAGGCGCGCGCATCGGCATCCTCTACAAGAACAAGACGGAAGAGGAAGACGCGACGAAGACGGCCGGCCTGATCGGGAAGGAAGGCGGCGAATGCTTCCTCCTGGCCGGCGATGTCGCCAAGCCTGCCGTCGCGCGGGCATTCGTGGATGAAGCCCTGCGGAAGTTCGGGCGTCTCGACGTCGTGGTCTGCGGCGCGGCCGAACAGCATTTCCAGCCGAAGTTCGAGGAAATTCCGGAGGAGCAGATCGAGCGGACCTTCGAGACCAACGTCTTCGGCCAGTTTCATGTGATTCAGGCCGCGCTGCCGCATCTGGAGAAGGGCGCCTCGATTATCTGCGTGACCTCCGTCACCGCCTATCGCGGCCAGCCGGTGCTGCTCGACTATTCCTCCACCAAGGGCGCCATTCTCGCGCTGGTGCGCGCGCTCGCCGCCAATCTGGCGTCGAAGGGCATCCGCGTGAACGGCGTCGCGCCGGGGCCCATATGGACGCCGCTCATTCCGGCATCCTTCCCGGAAGACAAGGTGAAGAACTTCGGCAAGAGTTCGCCCCTCGGCCGGCCCGGCCAGCCGAATGAGGTGGCGCCGTCGCTTCTCTTCCTCGCCTGTGAGGACAGTTCATACATGAGCGGGCAGGTGCTGCATCCAAACGGCGGCGATCCGGTCGGCGGCTGACGGTGAAGCGAACGAGGGCGGTCCGCGTCAGACGCCGAAAGGATAAGTGTCCGGCACATCCGCTCTGATGTGTTCCGGCCCCAGCGGCTCCACGGCATGCGTCTCGTCGAACCAGACATAGGCATCGAATTGCTCGGAGAGCGATGCCTCCGCGTAATGGCTCGCGAGTTCCGTGCCAGGCCGGTAGATCACGCCGATGAAGCGTTCGAGGCGCGGCGTCTTCAGCCGGTAGCGCAGCTCGTCGTTGCGCTTCATGTCGAGAAGGAAGCGTGCGATCCCCGCATCGTGGCACACGCGTTCATAGCTGTCGGCGCGCGAGGGCCTCACGCGCATCGTTTGCGTCTCGCCGTCCCAGTCGTTCGCCGCCGTCACCGTGCCCGAATGCGTGCCGAAGCCGATCAGCACAGCCTGCTTGCCGAAACGTTCGCGGGCGAGCTGGCCGATATTGATCTCGTCGCGCAGCGAGCCCATGTCGGTGTGCCGCGCATCGCCGATATGTGAATTATGCGCCCACACCACGGCCTTTGCCGTTCCGTCCTTCGCTTCGAGAAGATTGGTCAGTGTCTCGAACATATGCGTGTCGCGCAGGTTCCACGCATCCGCGCCGCCATAATACATGATGCGATAATAGCGCTCGGCGCTCGCGACGAGCCGCGCGCTTTGCGCCGCGTCGATGAAGCTGTCGTCGCCGATATGGTCGAGCCGCCGTTCGAGAAGCTCGCGGCATTGCAGCGCCACAGCTTCCTCGCAGTCCCGGTAGGTTCCGCGCAGCACCGCCCGCCCATAGGTTGCAGGTTCCTTCTGCCATGGCGTCAGGCAGCCATAGCGCTCACGCGCCACGGCGGCGGCCTCCGGGTCTCGCGCGTCGAGATAGTCGAGCACCGCCGCAATGGCGTCGCTCATGTTGTAGAGGTCGAGGCCGTAGAAACCGGCGCGCTTGTCCGGCGCTTGCGCCGCGTTGTAGTCGGTGAGCCAGTCCACGAACTCCGCCACATCCCTGTTCCGCCACATCCAGGTCGGAAAGCGGCGGAAGGCGCGTTCCGTTCTTTCCGGTCCCGGCCTTTGCCGCACATGGCGGTCCACCGCCGCCGCATCCGGCCAGTCCGCTTCCACCGCGACGATGTTGAAGCCGTGTTCCTCGATCAGCCGCTTCGTGATCGCGGCGCGCGCCCGGTAGAATTCCGAAGTCCCGTGGCTCGCCTCGCCGAGCATCACCACGCGCGCGCTTCCGAAGCGGTCGAAAAAGGCGCCGAAGCGGGGATCGTCAGGGTCGGGCAGGGGCTCCGCCGCCTCCGCCACCACCTCGCTCAGCCGGTAGAGCCTCGCTGGCGCGGCCGCCTCCACGGCCGGTTCCGGCCGCTCGCGCGCCTTCCAGCCTTCCTCGCCGATCAGCGGCACGAACATGACGCCGCCGAGATCTTCTTCCTCGTACTGCTCCCGGTCGATCCGCGTCACGCGCAGAAGCCTTTGTTCGCGCTGCTCGCCGCCCACCGGAATGACGAGCCGCCCGCCAACGGCAAGCTGATCCTTCAGCGCCTGCGGAACGGCGGGCCCTCCCGCCGCCACCAGGATTGCATCGAAAGGCGCTTCCTCCGGCCAGCCGCGCGTGCCATCGCCCCGTCGCACTTCCACATTGCGGTAGCCGGTCTCGGCCAGGCGTTTCTCCGCCGTCCGGCAGAGCGCCTCGTGCCGTTCGATCGTGAAGACCTTTTCCGCGATAAGGCTCATCACCGCCGCGGCATAGCCCGAGCCCGTGCCCACTTCGAGCACGCGGTCGCCGGGCGCGATACGGGCGGCCTCGATCATCAGGGCGACGATATAGGGTTGCGAGATCGTCTGCCCTTCGCCGATGGCGAGCGGCGTATCCTCATAGGCGAACTCTTCCGAGCCCGGTTCCACAAAGGCTTCGCGCGGCACGCGGCGCATCGCGTCGAGCACGAGCGGCGAGCGGATGCCGCGCGCCTCAAGATGCGCTTCGATCATGCGCTGGCGGGCTCTTGAGAGGTCTTTCATCTTCTGTACCCCTCGCGCGGTTTGCGAACCTTGCGCCTTATGGCGTGGCGGAGACGGGTAGCCTGTGTTCCCGGCCTCTTCGGAGGGCCTCGGGAAACCGGGGATAACCTTATCGCGTCCGGAACGTTTGAGGTACCCGAAAGCCACGGGGATTGTTTTTTGGCGCTCTGCCTCTGGCCCGGCTCAGCCGGCTAAGGCGAGCTTCCTTGCCTTTGCCGGGCTTGTCCCCAGAAGCCGAAGGATGCTCTCGCAGGTCTGCCGTGTAAGCGCGAGGTTCCGTCCGCCGTGAATCTGCGCGCGCAGCGCCACGCCGATCAGTGACGCCACCTGATCGAGAAGGAAACCCGTCACCTCCACGTCGAACTTGCCCTGTTCCACGCCCAGTTCGATGTCGCTGCGCAGATAGCGGTAGATGTCCTGCCGCACTTCCGGCATCACCTCCGCGCTGCCGAGCAGCACATGCGCCCAGTCGGGTTCGTGGACGACGATCTCGATGAAGCGCGTCGTCGCGGTCACGACGCGCCGTCCCGCATCCTCGATCCCGGTCATCTCCTCGTCGAGCTGCCGGCCCACCGCCAGGGCGATGCCATAGGCAGCCTCGCGCAGGATCGATTCCTTGTCCTCGAAGTGATTGTAGAAGGTTCCGTTCGCGAGCCCCGCCGCCTCCGTGATGTCGAGGATCTTCGTGGCCTCCATGCCCTTCGCCGCGACAACGCTGACGGTCGCGTCGAGCAGCGCCGAGCGGGTCCGCTCCCGCTTGCCGCCGCCCGCCGTCTGTCCCTGGAAATAACCTTGCTGCACGCCGCTCTCCTTCATGCCCGAAGGATAGCCCGGGAGAGGGCTTGACAAAAGTCATTTATGAGAAGTATCTCAATTATGAGAGTAATCTCATTTATGGAGTCCGCGCATGTCCCGCCACCCCGTTCTTGTCGTCGGCGCAGGTCCGGTTGGCTGCCTTGCGGCCCTTCTCCTTGCGCGGCAAGGGGTGGCGTCCCGCCTTGTCGATCGCCGTCCGTCGCCGGGCACGGCTCCGAGGGCGCATGCCGTGAACCCGCGCACGCTGGAAATCTGCGACAGCATCGGCGTCTCCGCCGCGGCGTTGAGGCGGGCAGGGGCCAGCGCCAACGATGCCGGCTTCGTCCGATTCATGGGCAGGCTGGCGGGGCCAGAATTCGGCGCCCTGCCATACGAGCGCCAGGACGATGCGGCGCTCGCCTACACGCCCTTTCCGCTCACCAACATCCCGCAACCGGTTTTCGAGGCGGCGCTCTTCGAGGCCATCGCCGCCGAACCGCTCATCTCCTTCGAGCGTGGCGTCGCCTGCACGGGCCTGGAAGAAAACGCCGCTGGAGTCACGGCAACGCTCCTTGGCGAAAATGGAACCTCGCGGCTCGAATGCAGCTATGTCATTGCCGCCGATGGGGCGAACTCGCGCCTGCGCGAAGCGCTCGGCATCGCCATGGAAGGGCCCGAAGCGCTTCAGCACTACATCATGATCCATTTCGAGGCCGATCTGCGCGCTCTCACGGATGCGCGGCCGGGCGTCCTCTATTTCCTCTTCGATCCGGACACAAGCGGCGTTCTGGTCGCTTACGATCGTGCCGGGACCTGGGTTCTGATGCACCCTTACGATCCGGCGGCCACGGCGCCGGAGAGTTTCGATGAAGCGAAATGCCGCCCGCTGGTCGAAGCGGCAATCGCCGCGCCGGTCTCCTTCTCCATTCGCAACATCAGCCCCTGGGCCATGTCGGCGCAGATCGCCGAACGGTACCGCAAGGGCCGTGTCTTCCTCGCGGGCGATGCCGCACACCGCTTTCCTCCGACAGGCGGCCTCGGCCTCAACACGGGCGCGGTCGATGCCCAGAACCTCGCCTGGAAGCTCGCCGCCGTTCTCAATGGCGAGGCGGGCGAGGCGCTTCTCGACACATACGAGGCCGAGCGCCGCCCGGTCGCCGTCGCGAACAGCGAGCAGAGCCTCATGAACGCCTCGAAACTCTTCGAGCTTTTCGGGGTGCTCTACGGGCCGGACCCCGCTCGCATGATGGAACATTACGGCGCTCTCGCGGCGAACCCGTCCGCCAGCGCCGAACTGCCTGCCGCCATCGAGGCGCAGCGTCCCCATTTCGACAGCTTCAATCTTCAGCTCGGCTATCGCTATTGCTCCGCCGCGCTGTCCGATGCGCCGCCGCTTGCTCCCGCCTCGGAAATCGACATCAGCCGCTACGAGCCTTCCTGGGATGTCGGCGCGCACCTGCCGCATCGCTGGGTCTCTTGCAGGGGGAAGACAGTCTCGCTTCTCTCGCTGCGCGATCCCGCGCGCTTCACGCTTCTTGCCGGTCCCGCCGCTGCCGCCTGGGCAAGCGCCGCCCGCGCGCAAGACCTGCATTGCCTCGTCGCGGGGGAGGACTTCACCGGCAGCGAGGACTGGGAGACGCTCACCGGCTTGACACCCGAAGGCGCGCTGCTCCTCCGCCCCGACGGCCACATCGCCTGCCGCTTCGCCGCGCCGATAGATGCGCCCCGGGAATTGCAGCGTCGCATGGCCCTGCTTCTCGGTCTGCCCGCGCTCGCGCTGCCCGCTCACGCCATCTAGCAAAGGAAACCTCTCATGGATATCGGTCTGACGGACAGGAAGGCGATTGTCTGCGCGTCGTCGCGCGGCCTCGGCAAGGCCTGCGCCGCCGCGCTCGCGCGCGAGGGCGTTCATGTCGTGTTGAACGGCCGCAACGCGGAGGCGCTCGACAGGGCGGCCTTCGAAATCTCGGATGGTGCGACAGGATCGGTCACGCCCATCGTCGCCGACCTCAATACGCAGGAGGGAAGGGAGAAGCTCGTCGCCGCCTGTCCCGACGCCGACATTCTCGTGAACAACAATGACGGTCCCCCGCCCGGCAACTTTGCTCACTGGGGCGAGACCGAATGGCGCGCCGCGCTCGACGCCAACATGCTGGCGCCTCTCTTCATGATCAAGGCGCTGATGGAAGGCATGAAGGAGCGCCGCTTCGGCCGCATCGTCAACATCACTTCCGCCATGGTAAAAGCGCCGCGCTCCGTCATGGGCCTCTCGACCGCCGCGCGTTCCGGCCTCACCGCCATGTGCAAGGGCCTCTCCGCCGATCTCGCGCCCTTCAATGTCACGATCAACAACATGCTGCCCGAGCGCTTCGACACGGATCGTCAGAAGAAGATGGCCGAGCTCGCGATGGCATTCAAGAAGATCACGATGGAAGAGGCGCGCGCCGAAATCGCGGAGTCGATTGCGGCCAAGCGCATGGGCGATCCTTCGGAGTTCGGCGACGCCTGCGCCTTTCTCTGCAGCGCACAGGCAGGCTTCATCACCGGACAGAACCTCCAGCTCGACGGCGGCACCTATCCCGGTCTCATCTGAGGAAACGAAAATGGAAACGTCTTTCGATGCGCTTCTCGTTCCCCGGCTGCTCTTTTCGGCAGTCGCGATCATGATTTTCGTCGGCCCGATCTTTGCCGACTTCAACAGGACCCATGCGACGAACCCGCTCTGGACGCCGCATGCGCGCTTCCATGTCGTCTGGCAGGTGCTGAGCCAGACGGGCGTCTCGTTGGTCATTCTCTGGCTCCTCTGGTCGGAGGCAGCCGACTACTCGGTTCACATCTGGGTCGCTGTAATCCTCAACTATGTCTGGCTTGCGGCCTTCTATGCGACGCTCGCTTCCATGCCGCTTTATGGCGGTGCGCTGAAGGACGTGAACGGCATCAAGCCCTTCCGGTTCAATATATTCGGCAAGATCTATCTCGTGGACACGAATCTCTTCGGTAGCGTCATACTCCTGATCGTGAACACGACCGGCGTCGTCCTTCTGGTGAACTGAAGATGGAGAAGACATGTTTGCGCGCTTTGTTGGAATTCTGCTGATGGGCATGACGGCCTCGCATGCGGCGCATGCCGGCACTTTTGGCACGGTCGAAATCGCGCCCGTCGAAGAGGCGCTCACCTTCGCGCGCGATAAGGCAGGCACCCGCCTCATCCTCGTTTCGTCATATGAAGGTGGTGAGGTCGCGGGTATCGATCTCACCGCGGCCTTCGGTGCGTCCGATCCGGTCGCGCTCTACAATGCGAAGGGCTACGGCGCGATCGCCGCCTTGTCCGGCAGCGAAGTGACGTTGCGAGTGAGCGAGCTTGGGCTCCCGGTCGATCTCACTGCCTCGCACATCGCCGCCGGCACCAACTTCCCCGAGCATGCGGAAGAATCGTCCGTCGAGGAAGGCCCCTTCCTTTTCGCCAAGGAAGTGGAGCCGACATCCTTCGACGCGCCGGTACCGGCGAGGGATGCGCTGCTCGATTACGAGGTCGAACTCGCCTTCGTCGCGCTCGAACCCTTCGACATTTCGCAGGCGCCGGAGGAAGCGGGTCTCATCCTCTGCAACGACGTCACCGACCGCGCGAAGCTCATGCGCAACATCGACGCTTCCGATGTCACCTCCGGCAAGGGCTTCACCACCGGCAAGAGCGCGCCGGGCTATCTGCCTGTCGGCAATCTCTTCGTGATCCCGCGCGACCTGCGCGCCTTCGCCTCCGCTGTCGAACTGCGTCTGTGGCGGGGCGATGAACTGAAGCAGTCCGCTCGCCAGTCGGAAGCAATCTGGGATTTCGACGAGCTCGTTCGTCAGTCCGCCGCTCGTCAGAACGTGCTCTGGGATTTCGAGGGCCGCGAAGTCGGCCTGCCCATCCAGGACGGCATCGTTCCCGCCCGCACCGCCATCCTCGCCGGCACGCCGGACGGCACCGTCTTCCGGGGTGTCGACAAGTCGTCCATGGCGCTCGGGGCATGGGACTGGCTCGCGGGCGGCTGGGACCGCACCCTCGTCTCCCATGTCGTCGAACGGCAGATCGCGAAGGAGCGCGCCGCGCGCCGCTATCTCCAGCCCGGCGAGCGCATCGTCATCTCCGTCGCCCGCATGGGAGAACTCGGCAATCAGATCGTCGAGTAATCCCCGGGGGACGGGACGACCGAGTCCGGACTTGTCCCCGCCTCACGGAAAGAAAATCCGTACACGGAATAGGCGCGCGAGCCTATTGTGACAGTTCGATGACATTCAGATGACAGTCAGCCGGGGAAAAGCCGCTAGCTCTTTGTTTTCGAAGGAAAATCGCCGCCGCGGCAGCGCTTCGTTGACTTCGTCCGAAACTTCGCGGCAACCTCGCCCGCCGGTGTGGCTGACAGTGGGGATATGCGATGCGGTTCACGACGTTCGAGTTCGAGGGAAAAGAGCGGTTTGGTGCCGTTTTTGACGGCGAAGTTGCGGATATCTCGGCCGTTTCCGGCGCGCCGGCCTCCCTCCTCGAAGCGATCCGGGGGGATAAATCCGGCCTCGAGGCGGCAGGCAGGGCGGCGGCCTCGGCTCCGCGCATCCCGCTTGACCGCATCGCCTTCCTCCCGGTTATCCCCAGGCCCGGCAAGATCGTCTGCCTGGGACTGAACTACGCCGCCCATGCCGCCGAGGGCGGGCGCGAGAAGCCCGATTATCCGAATTTCTTCATGCGCAGCGCGACCTCTCTTCTCGGACATGGCCGCCCGATGCTCAGGCCCCGCGTCTCGCAGCAACTGGATTTCGAGGCTGAGCTCGCTGCCGTGATCGGCCGGCCCGTGCCGCGGCATACGCCAAAGGAAAAGGCGCTCGCCTACGTTGCGGGCTATGCCTGTTTCAATGACGGCTCTGTTCGCGACTACCAGCGCCGCACGCCGCAATGGACCATCGGCAAGAACTTCGACGCAACAGGACCCTTCGGACCTGCCTTCGTTCCGGCGGAAGAACTGCCGTCCGGCGCAGCAGGACTCAGGATAGAGTCGCGGCTCAACGGCACCGTCATGCAAAGCGCGAACACCGCCGACATGATCTTCCCCGTGGACGAGACGATCATGCTGCTCAGCCAGTGCATGACGCTTGAACCTGGCGACGTGCTCGTGATGGGGACGCCGGCGGGTGTGGGTTTTGCCCGCACGCCGCCGCTATGGATGAAGCCGGGCGATGTCATCGAAATCGAAATCGAAGGGGTTGGTCTTCTCTCGAACCCCATCGCCGACGAAATCTGACGTCACTCCGCTGCGCGCCGCGCCGGACCTTCGACATTCGTCCAATTCTGCTCCGTTCCACGCCGTGCCGACCGCCGGGCGCGAAGTACGCTCGGCGCCGCGAGCAGCACCGGCACAAGGACAAGCGTCAGAAGCGTCGAAAAGCCAAGGCCGAAGATGATCGCGGTTGAAAGCTGGACCCACCAGACCGAAACCGGACCGCCGATGACGATCTCGCGCGTCACGAAGTCGAGATTGATCTGAAGTGCCATCGGCAGCAGGCCAAGCATGGTCGTTATGGTCGTCAGCATGATCGGCCGCAAACGCTGGCCGGCCGTGCGGAGCACGGCTTCGACGGCATCCATCGCGTCTTCCCGAAGCCGCTGATAGGTGTCGATCAGCACGATCGAGTTGTTCACCACGATACCGGCAAGCGCCACGATGCCAGTGCCGGTCATGATCACCGAGAACGCCTGTCCCGTCACCACCATGCCGATCAGAACCCCGACCGTCGAAAGGACAACGGTCGAGAGCGTGAGCACGGAATGGTAGAAGCTGTTGAACTGGGTCAGCAGGATAATGAACATCAGGAAGAGGGCGCCGATGAGCGCGCCGCCGAGGAAGGAAGCGGATTCGGCCTGCTCTTCATTGGCGCCGCGGAACTTGACCTTCACGGCAGGGTCTATGGTCTGCTGCGAAAGCCAATCCGAAATTTCTCCCACCTTGTCGTCCACATTGATCTTGCTACCCGTCACGGGGTCGACCGCGGTGTTCGCCTTGATCATGATGCGGCGATAGCCGTTGATGCGCTCGATCGTGCTCACTTGCGGCTGCGCCTCGCGACCGACAAAGTTGGAAATCGGAACGAGGCCAGAGGTCGTTTGCACGCGCAGTTGATCGAGCTGATCGAGAACGCGGTAGTCGTCCGGAAAGCGAGCGCGAATATCCACCTCATCCTGTGCATCGTCCGGCCGGTAATCGCCAATCATGATGCCGTTTGTGACAAGCTGAATGACGGCGCCGACGGAAGTAACGTCAGCTCCGAAACGTCCCGCCATCTCGCGGTCCACCGTCATGACCCATTCGACGCCGGGAAGAGGGCGCCCGTCCTCCACGTCGATGAGCCCGCCCACCTCGCTGTCGAGATGCGAGCGGATCAGCGCCGTCGTGGCGAGCAATTTCTGATAGTCGGTCGACGTTAGCTCGATCTGGATGTCCTTGCCGGTCGGCGGTCCATCTTCCTGCTTGCGCAGTTCGACCTTGATACCGGGAATGGACTTCGTGTTCTGCCTTATCTCCTCAAGGATGATCGCGCCCTTGCGCCGCTCCTCATAGGGCTTCAGCTCGATCATCATCTGGGCGATCAGGTCCTTGGGAACGTCGTTGCGCCCCGTTGAGCCGCTGCCGAGACCGGGGCCCGTGCGGGTGAAGACTGTCTCCACGCCGTCCGTGTCGAGCACGATCTGCTCCACGTCTTGCGCAAGCGTCAGCGTGTCCTGCGCGGACAGGTTGCCGCGGGCGCTCACGAGCACGATGGCGCGCTCCGGTTCCGTGTCCACGAAGAACTCGACGCCGTTACTGAACATCGAAAAAAGGATGATGGTGGAGACCAGTATGGCACCCGTTGCAGCGAGCACGAGACCCGGAAACCGGACCAGCCGGTCGAGCATCCGCACATAGGAGCCCGTAAGTCCCGGCAGCGCCCTGATGTCGCCCGTCTCAGCGCCGGCAAGCTGCTTCAGAACATCGTCATTCTCGCTCTCGGCCTTGCCGAAGATCGTGCCCATGGTGGGCACGAAAACGAGTGCAGTGAGAAGCGAGGCCGAAAGAACCACGATGAGTGTGATCGGCAGGTAGCTCATGAACTTGCCGCTGACGCCCGGCCAGAGCAGCATCGGCAGGAAGGCTGCCAGCGTTGTTGCGGTCGATGAGGCGACGGGCCAGAACATACGCTTGGAGGCGAGCGTATAGGCCTCGCGCCGATCAAGACCTTCCGACATCTTGCGGTCGGCATACTCGACCACGACGATTGCGCCGTCGACAAGCATACCCACCGCGAGCAGCATGCCGAACATGACCATCATGTTGATCGTGTAGCCGGCCGATGCGAGGAAGAAGAAGCCGATCATGAACGAGGTCGGAATCGCGATGCCCACCAGCATGGCGGAGCGAAGGCCAAGTGCCGCCACGACAACGATCATCACGAGCACGATAGCCGTTGCGATGGACGATTGCAGCGACCCAAGCGACCGGAAAATCCAGTCGGAGGCATCGAGCGTGTAGTTCACATGAATGGCTTCGGGCCATTGCGCCGTGAACTCGTCCACGATCTGACGCACATGCTGATTGTTGTCGATAATGTTGGTGCCGATGCGTTTCGTGATCTCGATCGCGATTGCGGGATGGCCGTTGAAACGCGCATAGCCATCGGCATCCTTGAAGGTGCGTCGGATATCGGCGATGTCGGACAACGTGACGACGCCCTCGCCGGACACCTTGACCGGAAGGTTGAGAACGTCTTCGCGATCCTCGAAGAGACCGGGAACCTTCACGGAGAAGCGGCCCTGGCCCGTGTCGATGTTGCCTGCGGCAACGAGACGGTTGTTCAGCGAGACGACATTGATGAGCTCGCCCTGCG
The DNA here is from genome assembly GCF_045863935.1 of Parvibaculum sp. Classification (GTDB taxonomy): domain Bacteria; phylum Pseudomonadota; class Alphaproteobacteria; order Parvibaculales; family Parvibaculaceae; genus Parvibaculum. The sequence continues at coordinate 33,127 of NZ_BTVP01000008.1, forward strand.
AGACATTGTAGGACTCGAGCTTCGCCGGGTCGATCACGACCTCCAGCAATTCTTCCCGGTGGCCGACGAGTTCCGCCTGCAGCACGGTCGGAACACCTTCGATCTCGTCTTTCAGGCGCCGCGCGGCATTGTAGAGCGTGCGCTCGGGTACGTCGCCGGACAGCGTGACGATCAGAACGGGAAACAGGGCCGCATTGAACTCGCGGACGATGGGCTCTTCCGTATCGCTCGGAAGTTTGGCGCGGGCAAGATCAACCTTCTCGCGAACGTCCTGCAGCGCCGCATCCTTGTCGAAGTTCACATCGAACTCGAGCACGATACCGGCATGGCCCTGAGAGGCGATGGCGGTGATCTCCTCCAGCCCTTCGAGCGAGCGCAGTTCCGTTTCCATCGGCCGAATGAGCAGGCGCTCTGCGTCCTCGGGCGAGATGCCTTGATGGACGATCGAGACATAGAAAATCGGAATTGGAATGTCTGGATCGGCTTCCTTCGGGATCGATATGAAGGAAATGATGCCGGCCGCGACCAGCAGCACCATCGATGTCAGAACGGTGCGCGAATGTCCGATGGCGGCTTCGATAAAAGCGTTCACAACGACGCTCCAACCTGGTTGCTGGCGACAGGCTCGACCTTCTGGCCTTCCTTGACGTAGTCCTGCCCGACCGTGATCACCGTGATCTTCTCGGGCAACCCGGTAACCCAGAGGCCTTCGGGCGTATCGTCGATGAGCGTGACCCGCTTGAATTCGACCCGCTCGTCTGCACCCACTGTGCGGATGCCGATGACGCCATTATCGTCGAGCGAGAGAATGCCGCTCGGGATCCTGTGAGCGAGCATTTCCTGGCCCGGCACGACGATCTCGGCAGTTACGCCGGACCGCTTTGACAGGTCTTCGTTCGGCACCTCGAGTTCGACGCGGAAAGTGCGGGTCGCAGGGTCCGCCGTCTTTGCGACGAAGCTGATCTTGCCTTCGGCCGTTTCGCCGGTGACGAGCCGAGCCGAGCCGTGCTCGCCGATTTGCAGCGAAGCGACACGGTCTTCCGCGACTTGTCCCACGATCAGGAGCGGATTGAGTTCGACGACAAGCCCGCAGACATCGCCCACGCGCATGTAATCGCCTACCTCGACAGGCCGGCCGTCGAAGACGCCGTCGAATGGCGCCCTGATCTTCGTTTGGCCGACTTCGACTTCCATCTGCTTGAGACGGGCCTGCGCGGCGTCGTAGGCGGCTTTCGAGCCCGCGGCGACCGTCGGCGCGCGATAGCCTTTCTCCGCAAGCTGGCGCGAAGCGTCGTATTCGAGGCGCCGCTGCTTGACGAGCGCCTGTGCCTCGGCGAGTTGTGCGTCTCGGGCATTGAGCGCAAGTTCGCAAAGAACATCGCCTTTGACCACACGCTCTCCTTTTTCGACCGGAAGCTTTGCCACCGTACCCTGCGTTTCCGCACGCACTTCGACCGCGCGCTTCGCCTCGGTGCGCCCGCGAATGATGAAGGAGCCCCGGCGCATCGTCGCAGCCGATTCCATCACACGAACGCGTACTGCCGCGTTGCTGGCGGCATCCTGTTCGGCAGCGGTCAATTCGGGGCCGGTGCTCCCGTTGCCGTTGAAGATGCCCGTCGCGAACCAGAGAGCGATTGCGACTGCAATGCCGATCGCAATCATGTGGGAGCGGTGAAGCCGTCCGCCGGTCGCTCTGGTGGTTGTCTCTTTCAGCCGGTCAAACATGCGCTTCTTCTTCGGTTGCGATCTCTTCGATCAGATGTCGGTTGTTTTCGAGGAAGTCCACGGAAGCCGAGTAGACCGCGTAACCATACTGGCGCGCGAAATCCATGCCTGGCGTGTCGTCTGTTCCGGGCTTGGCGAGTTCGGAGAGCTTCTCCTTCATCGTCGCAAGGCGCTGGTCCACCATCAGGCGGACGCGGCTGCGCGGAAGCAGCTGTGCAAAGAGAAGCGTAAAGAGAAATTCCGAACGATACTTGTCGTCCGCGATGGGCTGTTGCAGCGCGTCCCGCAACTTCAGGCGGCCCTTGTCGGTGAGCGAGTAGATTTTCTTGTCGGGCCGCTTCTCTTGCGCTTCCGCCTTGCAGGTAACGAGACCCTCTTCCGTCAGCCGCGTCAGCGCCGGATAGATCGAGCCATAGCTCGCATCGAGGAAGTGGCTGAAGGGGCCATCCTCGAACATCTTGTTGATTTCGTATCCCGTGGCATCGCCGAAAACGAGCGCGCCCAGGCAGAGCGTCGTGACTTGCATAGAGAGGCTGTCCTTGCCCCGGGGCTGCTATCGGTCCGAGGTATATAGAGGCGATATATCGGGGCTATATATTATGGTTCAGCCGGATTCCAAGATCACACAGGCCCGATTTTCCTCCCGCCGCCCATATTTTTTGCGCTGCGGCATAGAAGTCACACCGCGCGAGGGAGGAAGACAGGGCAACAATGCTCAAACACCCCATAATCAATGTTCCCCAGCGTAAATAGGGAGGGGTGGTGGCGCCCATCAAGGGCGGCAGACTGCTTTTGCGTCTTTCCCTGTAATTGCCGCGTCAGGAGGCGAGGGCGGCGAGCAGCGCGCGCCGGTAGAGCCGGTCCTTGATGCTTCGGGGAGTGGCCAGACCCATCCGTTCCAGCCCTCTCCTGGCCTCCGCCGTCTCTGGGCCCCCGCGCAGAACGAACTTCAGCAAGTCTTCTCTGGAAGCCCCGCGAAGGCGGCCGAGTGCCGGCATCAGCGCGACTTCCTCCTCCGTGAAATCGCTGCCGAAAGGGAAAAGTGGCAGCAGGCCGGCCATCCGGGCGTGGCTGAGGGCAGTGTCGATCCGCTGAGGTGTGTTGTGGCGCTGGCTCTCCGGAATTTGGTAGTTGGCGGCAATCTTGCCCGCCTTCTTTGCCTGGGCGAGCAACTGGTCCTGAAAGCGGGAATCCGCAATCGAGAGCATTTCGGCTACCACTTCGCCATCGGTCTTTCCGCGCAGGTCTGCGATGCCATATTCCGTCACCACCATGTCGCGCAGATGTCGCGGGATCGTCGTGTGGCCGTAGGAGAAGACGATGTTCGATGTCGCCTTGCCGTTCTTGCTGCGCGTCGCCCGCATCGTGACAACCGAGCGCGCGTCTCCCAGTGCGAAGGCCTGTGCCACGAAATTATACTGCCCGCCGACACCGCTGACCACGCGGCCGTCTTCAAGCCCGTCGGAGACGACGGCGCCCGTCAGCGTCGCCATCATGGCTGTGTTGACGAAGCGCGCCTTCTTGCGGGCGGCACGTTTGCACATCTCGTCGCCATGAAGCTCGTTCACGAAGGCGACCGGCACCATGGCGATCCGTGCACGCTGCTGCGGGGTCATGTCCCTCAGCCGCTGGTAGAGCGTGCGAGAGCCGAGAAAGAAGCCGCCATGCACGAGGACGCCGTCCACCTCGCGCTTCACGACACCCGCCTCGATCAGGTCGATGAAACACTCGACGAGCATTTCGCTCGCGCCGTAAAGCCCTTCCTCGAAACGGCCGCGTTCATCGCCGCGCACATCGAGGCGGTTCGCCATGTCGCAGAATGCGCCGTTGTCACGGTGGCGCAGAACCAGCGCCTGCCCCACCGCATCCCCGATGGAACCGATACCGATCTGCAGCGTGCCGCCATCGGGAACAAGGCTCGCGACCTGTAGCCCGATCGCGTAGTCCGTGGGCGAGACGGGCTCGCGCGGCGGCGCGAAGAGAGGAAACTGTAGAGCTTCGCTGTCGAGCAGTAAGTCGAACTCGGAAGCTTCTGCTTCCGCAGCGCCCGCCATGTAGGGAAGCTCGAAATTGGTCTCGCCCGCGAAAATGAAGTCGGCCCGGCCTTCCCGCCTCGCCTGGAGAAGGTCGAGGGAAATATCCGGATTGCAGCTCAGGCTGAAACGGTCGCGTGCCGGCGCCGGGGCGACAAGCTGGGCGACCACATTCACGTTCGTCTCCAGCACATAACGAAGGGCATGTGTGTAGTTGGCCGAAATGTAGTTCTGCTGTTGCCGGGGGGAATTGAGCCAGCGCCCGGCCTGCATGAAGAACTCGTTGACCTGGATATTCTGGGGCAGAGTTCCGGCGTGTAGCGCGCTCGCATAGGCAAGTTCGGGATACCCCTCGAACAAGCGCTTCAGCACCGGAGCCATGAAGCGCCGTTCGATGTCGCTTGATGGACGCGGTACCTCGAGCGTCAACGCCGTGAATATCCGCAGGGAGATCGAGGGATCTTCCATCGCCCGCCGCACAAGCGCATTGGTCAGATGGTTTGGCTTCCCGAGCCCCAGCGGCAACGCCAGGACGATCTTCTTCCCGACACGATCAATGATCGCGTCGGCTATGGTTGCGGCGTCGTCGAACGTCTTTGGATATCTGGGCAAGATCGCACCGTCACGGGATTTCAAGGGCCTCTGGTTCTTCGCGAGTCTACCAGCCGACGAATCCTTGCGCACCCTCGCACGCGACCGCTCTCACATGCGTGCCGCCTGCGCGGACCTTCCAGTTTCGCGCTGTTCTCCGCCCATCCCGTGAAGGGCAAGCTCCTCCGGCGCAAAATCGTCGACCGCTATGACGGCGGCCACGGCCTTCCGGTATTCGGCGACCTGCTCGGCTTCGGCTGCCGTGATGTTCCCGGTGGCGACGGCGGTCTCAGGGTCGTCGATCGCCGCCTTGCGCATTGCGTCTCTTGATTTTTCTGTCAGCACGGAAAGGCTGAATGCCCGCTCCAGTGTGGCGATGGCGTCGTTTCCGCGGCCTCGATGGAGGCCCGAGGTGAGGCGGTCCCTGGTAGCTGAAGGAGCCATCAGGATTTCGGCGCACCTCACGGCAACCTTGTCTCTTGGCCCATGCCGGTGGGGACCGAGTGGCTGGATCAGAAATTTGCACAGCCCCGCGGCGAAGCGGTTGGGCAGGTTGGCAAAAAGTTCTGCAAAGCGACGGTCGATCGTGGCAAGCCCTTCTTCCATCGAGTAGGCGAGAAGCGGAAGGTCCTCCGTCTGTCGCCCGTCGTCCTCCCAGCGTTTGAGCACGGCGGAGAGGAAATAGAGCTCCGAGAGAATGTCGCCGAGCCGCGCCGAGAGCATTTCCTTGCGCTTCAGTGCGCCGCCGAGCGTCAGCAATGCGAAATCGGAGAGAAGGGCGAAGCTGGCGGCTGCGCGCGAGAGCTGCCTGTAGTATGGGCGCGCCTTCCCGGCCTTTGGCGAGGGAGAGATGAGCCCGCCGGACCAGTTGCGTATCCACGCGCGCCCCGCCGTTTTGAGCCCGTGTCCGACATGCGCCCAGAAGGCTTCGTCGAACCTGGTGAGGGCCAGCTCCCTGTCTTCCTCTTCGAGTGCATTCATCTCCTTCAGAAGGTAGGGGTGCGCACGGATCGCCCCCTGACCGAAGATAATGAGGTTGCGCGTGAGAATATTGGCGCCCTCGACCGTTATGCCGACCGGCACCGCGCGATAGAGATTGCCGAGATAGTTGGACGGGCCGTCGATGACGGCCTTGCCCGCGTGGACGTCCATCGCGTCATTCACCGCCTGGCGCATCTGGTCCGTCGCATGCGCCTTCATGATGGCGGATATGACGGCGAGCTTCAGCCCGCTGTCGAGTCCGGCACAGGTGAGGCGTCGTGCCGCGTCGAGCCGGTAAGCCGTGGCCGCGATTGCACCGAGCCGCTCCTGCACGCCTTCGAACTTGCCGATGGGAATGCCGAATTGTTCGCGGACCCGCGCATAGGCGCCTGTCGTGCGGGCACAGAAGGCTGCAGCCGCCGCCGAGAGCGAAGGAAGCGATATGCCTCGCCCGGCTGCAAGCGCCGCCATCAGCATCTTCCAGCCCTTGCCGAGCTGTGCCTCGCCGCCGATGACGTGATCGAGCGGAATGAAGACGTCCTTGCCTTCAGTGGGACCGTTCTGGAACATCTGGAAGGAAGGAAGATGACGCCGCCCCGTCGTCACGCCGGGCAGGTCGGTCGGCACCAGCGCCACGGTGATGCCCAGCTCCTCCTCATCGCCGAGAAGATGGTTCGGGTCGCGCAGCTTGAAGGCGAGCCCGAGAACCGTTGCGACGGGTGAGAGCGTGATATAGCGCTTGTGCCAGTTGAGCCTTATGCCGAGGACCTCTTCTCCTTTCCATGTATCGCGGCAGATGATGCCGCTATCGGTCATGGAGGCGGCGTCGGACCCGGCCTCCGGGCTCGTAAGTCCGAAACAGGGCACTTCTTCGCCGCGCGCGAGCCGGGGCAACCAGTATTCGCGCTGCTCTTCCGTGCCGAACTGCATGAGGAGTTCACCGGGGCCGAGGGAGTTCGGCACCATCACAGTGACGGCCGCCGTCGCCGACCGGCTTGAAATTGTTCGGATCACTTCGGAATGGGCAAAGGCAGAGAATTCAAGACCGCCATACTTTTTCGGCACGATCATGCCGAAGAAGCGGTTGCGCTTGATGAAGGTCCACATTTCGTCCGGAAGATCGCCGTCTTCCCACGTGATCTTCCAGTCGTCGAGCATGTCGCACAGCTCTTCGACCGGACCGTCCATGAACGCGCGTTCTTCGGAGGTCAGCTCAGGTCTCGGCGTGTCGAGGAGCCGCTGCCACTCCGGGTTGCCGGTGAAGAGGTCGGCCTCCCACCACACGTCGCCCGCTTCGAGAGCTTCACTCTCCGTCTCCGACATTGTCGGCAGCACGCGCTGCGCCCAGCCGAAAATCGGCTGGGAAATTCTATTCCGACGGAATTGATGCCAGTCCATGCTTCATGAACTTGTCCGGGCGAGCGGAAAGTCAAGGCGCACGGCCGCCGCATGGCTGTGGTCGTTTCGGCTCACACAGCGAAAACGGCTCACTTGTCCGTGTAGGGAGGCGCAATGACCGGCCGCGCGCCGCCGCGCGAAATCGAAAGACTGAGCAGGACGGCGGGTATGAGACCAAGCACAACGATCATGAGCGCCGCGGTGCTTGCCTCGCCGAGTTTCTCGTCAGATGCGAGGCGATAAGTCCGCGTCGCAAGCGTCTCGAAGTTGAAGGGACGCAACAGCAACGTCGCCGGAAGCTCTTTCATCACGTCGATGAAGACGATGAGCGCCGCGCTGGCGAGGGCGCCCCGCAGAAGGGGGATGTGGACGGCCGAAAGGACGCGGCGGGGTGTCGCGCCGAGGCTTCGGGCGGCGGCATCGAGCGTCGGATGAATTTTCTCGAGCCCGCTATGCGTCGCGTTGTAGGCGGCGGTCAGGAACCGCGCGATGTAGGCGAATGTCAGTCCCGCGATCGATCCCGTGAGAATGAGGCCAGGCGAGAAGCCGAACCTGTCCATCGCGCCGGCAAAGGCGTGGTCGATCCCGGTCGAAAGCGTGAGAATGCCAATAGCGATCATGGCGCCGGGAAGGGCATAGCCGAGCGTCGCGAGCCTTATCGATATGCGATTGAAACGCGTGGGGTGCAGCCTCTCGCCATAGGCGAGTAGAAGCGCGAGCGCTGTCGCGATTGCTGCCGCCACGGCGGCGACGAAAAGACTGTTCCATGCAAAGCCGAAGAAGCTGCGTCCGAGCAGCGGATCGCCTTGAAGAATGGCATAGCGCAGCAGCACCCCGGCAGGAATGACGAACCCGAGAATGACGGGAAGGGCGCAGGCGATACTTGCCGCCCAGCGCGCAACACCATGGAGCGCACGCGGTTCCGCGGCCCGGTCGCGGGCAAGCGGATTGGCGACGCGCCCGCGCCGTCCGATGATTTCGATGAAGACAAGTGCGATGGCGAAGACGAAGAGCCATGCCGCGATCTGGGCTGCCGAAAGCACATCACCAAGATTGAACCATGTCCGGAATATGCCCGTGGTGAGCGTCGGCACGGCGAAATAGTCGACGACCCCGAAATCGGAAATCGTCTCCATCAGGGCGAGAGCGAGCCCGCCCGCTATGGCGGGACGCGCGCAGGGCAGGGCGATCCGCAGGAAGGCTCGCCAGGGCCGCGCGCCGAGCATGCGCGCGGCATCGAAGAGCGCCGCCGACTGCCGCTCGAAGGCGGTGCGCGCGAGGAGATAGACGTAAGGGTAGAGAACGAGGCTCAGCATCATCGCCGCGCCGGGAAGCGAGCGCACCGGCGGAAAGTGATATTCACCGCCCTCCCAGCCGGTGATGCCTCTCAACGCACTCTGCACGGGTCCTGCGAAGGAAAGAAGGTCGGTATAGACATAGGCGACGATATAGGCCGGCGTGGCGAGCGGCAGCACCAGCGCCCAGTTGAAGAGCCGCCTTCCGGGAAACTGCGCGGAGACCGTGAGCCAGGCGGTGCCGACGCCGATCAGGGCTGTCATCGTGGCGACGAGCGCCATGAGTTTGAGCGTGTTGAGGATGTAGTCCGGAAGCACCGTCGAGCGCAGATGCGCCCAATTCTCGCTGGCCGGAGCGCTCAGGCTCCAAAGCACGGTAAGGGACGGCGCAAGCACCACGAGCGCGACGGCGAGCGCCGCCAGCGTCCACCCCGAGCCGAGCCGCAGCCTTGCCCGCTCCGCGATGCGCAGGCCGCGGGGGCGGCGATCTTTTTCCGTGACTGACATGGCGCAGTTGTGACAAATACCGCGGCGGGCGGCAAAGTAATTTTGCCACGCATTTGCATGTGATGCGGCGATAAGTCCCGCCCCGAGAGGAGCTTTGATGTCCCTGGCGTTCCGGAACGTCGGCCATAGCTATGGCAGTCATCGGGTGCTGTCCGGCGTTTCGCTGGAGGCGCGGCCGGGAGAGATCCTTTGCCTGCTTGGACCGTCCGGCAGCGGCAAGACGACCCTGCTGCGGCTGGCCGCCGGGTTGGAGGTGCTGCAGGAAGGCAGTATCGACCTTGGCGGCGCGCGGCTCGCGGCGCCTGGCCGCGACGTGCCGCCCGAGCGGCGCTCCTTCGGCATGGTTTTTCAGGACCATGCCCTTTTTCCGCATCTGACAGTGGCGGAAAACATAGCCTTTGGCATTGCCGGAAGGCCCAGGGACGAGATCCGCGGCATTGTCGCCGAACGTCTGGCGTCGGTGGGACTTGCGGGCTTTGAAGAACGCTATCCGCACACGCTCTCCGGCGGTCAGCAGCAGCGCGTGGCGCTTGCCCGGGCGCTTGCACCTTCGCCGGCTGCCATGCTGCTCGACGAACCCTTTGCGAGCGTCGACGTCACGCGCCGCCGCGCGCTTCGTGAGGAGGCGCGGCGGGCCCTCAAGGCCGCCGATGTGGTGACGCTCGTCGTGACGCATGATCCCGTTGAAGCCATGGAGATTGCCGACCGCATCGCCGTGATGGAGGGCGGCCGGATCGCGCAATGCGCCACGCCCGAAGAGCTCTACACAAATCCGGCAAGTGCTTTGGTGGCATCGCTTTTTGGCGAGGCACAGCGCTTTCCCGCCGTTGTCGGCCGGGGCGCCGCGGTAACCGCCTATGGCGCCATTCCCACGGAGGATTTTGAGGATGGCGCGGCGGTCGAAGTGATCGTGCGGCCCGAAGCGGTCACGCTTGAACCGGCAAGCGGGCCGAACGACGCTTTCAAGGTCGGCGACATCCGTTTTCTTGGCCGCGACTGGCTGATCCTGCTTTCAAGCGAGGCCTTCCCGGCGCTTGAACCGCTCCGCGCCAAATTGTCCGATCTCGACAGCCTTGCGGTTGGCGAGATGGTCTCGATCCGCTTCGACCCGCGCGGAACCTTCATTTTCGGCGTCTGACGCGACCTTTCGCCCCGCCAGGCCGTCTTGCGCCTGCTTTGTCCAAGGGTTAGGCTTTCAGTGCAATTGCAAATCGTTATCAAAGAAAGTCGCGGTTTCCCTATGTTTCGCTTGCTTGCCGCCGTCCTCATCCTTGCTTCGGGTCTTGCCACCGCCGTTGGTGCGAAGGCCGAGACGCAGGAGGTCAACATCTATTCGGCCCGTCACTACGACACCGACCTCGCCCTCTATGACCACTTCACCGAGGAAACGGGCATCCGCGTGAACCTGATCGAAGGCGAAAGCGACGAACTCATCGCCCGCATCGAGCGTGAAGGAAAGTACAGCCCGGCGGACATTCTCGTGACGGTGGATGCGGGGCGGCTGTGGCGCGCGGAGGAGGGGGGGCTCTTCTCGCCGGTGCAATCGGAAGTGCTTGAGACAAGGATTCCCGCGCATCTGCGCCATCCCGACGGGCTCTGGTTCGGCCTGTCGAAGCGCGCGCGGATCATCGTCTACAACAAGAAGATGGGCCGCCCCGACAAGCTCGAAACCTATGCCGATCTCGCCGACCCTTCGCACAAGGGCGAGATCTGCATGCGCTCCTCATCGAACATCTACAACGTCTCGCTGCTCGCCTCGATCATCGAGCATGAGGGCCAGAAAGCCGCAGAAAACTGGGCGAATGGCGTGGTTGCGAATCTTGCGCAGCCGCCGCAGGGCAACGACACGTCGAACATCGAGGCGGTGGCGGCGGGCGAGTGCCGGATTTCGGTGGTGAACACCTATTATGTCGGACGCATGCTCGGTTCGGACGATCCCGCAACCGTCGCGGCGGCGGAGAAGGTCGGACTGATCTTTCCGAACCAGGACGATCGCGGCACGCATGTAAACATCTCCGGCGCGGGCGTGCTGAAATATGCGCCGAACCGCGAAAACGCCATTAAATTCATAGAGTTCCTGACGGGCGATTGGGCGCAGAACGCCTTCACCGAAAGCAATCACGAATATACGGCGGTGCCCGGCGCGATGAAGAAGTCGCCGGTGAAGGGCACAGGACCCTTCAAGGAAGACGAGATCAACGCGAGCGCGCTGGGCGCAAACCAGGCGGAAGCCGTGCGCATCTTCGACAGGGCCGGCTGGAAGTAGAACCGGGGATAAACACGGTCCACTGTCATCGTAATGTCATCGAACCGTTACAATTGAAAAACAGGCCGGGTACGGAGCAATTCGTACCCGGCATTTTTTATGCCCGGATGGGGGATAACTAGACGAGAATCGCGCGCGATCCGTTCTCGCGGGTGAGGATTTCCACCTCGACCTCGAAACAGGCACCGAGCCCGGGACCCGTCATGACCTCCTCCGAGGGACCGGAGGCGAGCACGCGCCCGCCGCGCAGCAGGATGACGTCATCCGCATAGGCGATGGCGAGGTTGAGATCGTGAATGGCGGCAAGGACGCCGACCCCCTCTCTGGAGAGGCGGCGCGCGATGTCGAGCACCATGCGTTGATGGCGAAGATCGAGGGCGGAGGTCGGCTCGTCGAGAAGGAGATAGCGCGCGGAACGCCGCGTCTCCTCCGGACGGCGCCAGATCTGCGCGATGGCACGCGCGAACTGCACACGCTGCTTCTCGCCGCCCGACAGCGTCTGGTACGAGCGGTGGCGGAAGGCATCAATGCCCGCGAGACGGCAGGCGGCGGCGATGGCCGCCCCGTCGTCGAGCTGGTCGGGCGTACCCGAAAAGGGAAGGCGGCCAAGCTCCACCACTTCTTCGCAGGTGAAGGCGAAGTCGAGCGCCGAATCCTGCAGCAGCACGGCGCGGCGCTGCGCGAGCGCACGGCCCGGAACGGCGGTTATGGACGCGCCTTCGAAATGAACCTCGCCCGCATCCGGACGGCGCTCGCCCGCGAGAACGGAAATGAGCGTCGATTTGCCCGCGCCATTCGGTCCGATCAGCGCGGTGAGGCGGCCGGGCGCGACCCTCGCATCGACGCCGTCGAGAAGACGCTTGCGGCCGACGAGAACGGAAATGTCGTGACACTCGATCACATCGACCTCTTGCGGTTGATAAGAAGCCAGAGGAAGAAGGGGCTGCCGATGGCCGCCGTGACGAGACCGATCGGAAGTTCGGCGGGAGCGACGACGACCCGCGCGAAACTGTCGGCGGCGAGCAGGAGCGCTGCGCCCGCGAGAACGGAGCCCGGCAGCACGATGCGGTGATCGGGCCCGGCGAGCATGCGCACCACATGCGGCACGACGATGCCGACGAAGCCGATGACGCCGCTCACCGCGACGCAAGAACCGACGGCGAGCGCGCCGGCGATCATGACCGTGTGCTTCAGCCGGTGGACGGGCACGCCGAGATGCAGCGCCTCGCGCTCGCCGAGCAGCATGGCATCGAGCGCGCGGGACTTCGCAAGGATCACGCCCATAGCGAGCGTCACGGGAAGGGCCGTGAGCGCGACGGCGTGCCATCCACCGGAGGCAAGACTGCCCATGGTCCAGAAGGTGAAGTCGCGGATCTGCGTGTCGTTGGCGAGATAGACGGTGAAGCCGGTGAGCGCGCCGGTGAGCGCATTGATGGCGATGCCCGCGAGAAGGAGCGTCGCCGTCGCGGCCTGGCCGCGCGACTGCGCCAGACCCTGAATGGCGAAGGTGGCGCCGATGCCGCCCATGAAGGCAAAGAGCGGCAGAAGAAAGGGCGAGGCGAGGAAAGGCGCGGCGCTTGCGACGAGACCGCCGAAAACGATGATGACGACGGCCCCGAGCGCCGCGCCGCCTGAAACCCCGATCAGGCTCGGATCGGCAAGCGGATTGCGGAAGAGACCCTGGAAGGCGGCGCCCACGCCCGCAAGCGACGCGCCGGCAAGGACGGCGAGCAGCGCGCGCGGCAGCCGGATCATCTGGATGACGGCGGCGGTCTGCCCGTCGACCTCGAAGCCGAAAAGCGCCCGCAGCACGTTGCCGGCGCTGATCGGCACGGCGCCCGTGACGAGGGAGAGAATGAAGGCGAGGCCGAGCAGCCCGGAAAGGCCGCCAAGGATCGCCGGCCGCCTGAGCGCGCGAGAGGCGTGAAGGCTGCTTTCGGCGATCTCGCTCATTCGGCCTCCGTCCAGGGGCGCGCCGGGAGAGCCGCGAAATCGTGCTCGGGATGAAGTTTCGCGGCGAGGTCGTGGACCGCATGGGCAAGGCGCGGCCCGAAGCCCGCAAGATAGAGCGCATCCATCGCGACGAGGCGTCCCTCGCGCGCGGCGGGGGTCGGCGCGAGCGCGGCCTGCGAGAAAACGGCCTCCGCCCCGCCAAGCGCCGCGACCGTGTCTTCGGTCATGAGGATGACGTCCGGCGCGGCAAGCGTCGCCGCTTCCGGCGAGAGAGGCTTGTAGCCGCTGAACGCGGTGACGGCGTTCTCGGCGCCCGCGAGTTCGATCATGGCGTTGGCCGCCGTGCCCTTGCCGGAGACAAGCATCGGACCGCGCCCCGCCTGCAACAGGAAGAGGACGCGCGGCCGCGATGTCACGCGCGCTACATCCGCCTGCACAGCGGCGATATCGGCGCGGAAGGCGCCGGCGAGTTCGGCGGCCTGCTCTTCGCGTCCGAGCGCCGCGCCGAGCGCTGCGATGTGCTCTGCGACGTCATCGGGCGTATAGCCGTCCTTCAGCTTCACCACACGGACGCCCGCGGCGGCGGTCTGCGTCAGCGCTGCTTCGGGGCCTGCCTCCGAGCCCGCGAGGATGAGGTCGGGCCTGAGCGAAAGAAGTCCTTCGGCGGAGAGCTGGCGGACATAGCCGACATCGGGAAGCGCATCGGCCGACGAGGGATAGAGGCTGGTCGTATCGACGCCGACGAGACGGTCCGCCGCGCCGAGCGCATAGACGATCTCGGTTGTCGAGCCGCCGACGCTGACGATGCGGGTTTCGTCGGCATGGGCGGGGAGGGTGAGGGGGAGGACAAGCATGATGCCGTACCCATTCCTCGTCATGACCCGCTTCATGCGGGTCATCCACGTCTTGGCCTTTTGGCTGAAGGAAGAAAGACGTGGATGGCCCGGACAAGCCGGGCCATGACGATTTTGGGATATGGATACGTCCCTCTTCAACATATTCATGCTCACGCCGCTTCCCTTTCCGTCAGGCCGTTGACGATTTCGCGCCAGGCGAGGTCTTCGGGAACACCGGGCTTGCGCTTGCCGAAGAGCGTTGCGATCAGCGTGCCGTCCTTGTCGAAAAGTTCGAGCGAGGTGACGGTGCCGTCCTCAGTCGGCTTCCAGACGACCCAGGCGCTGTCGATGTGATCCTCGCGCAGATGCAGGTTGAACTTCTCGTCCATCACGTTGAACCAGGGGCCCATGGGCTGCAGGTTCTCGACGGGGCCGGTATGAATCTGGATCATGCCGGGATTGCCGACAAAGACCATGACCGGCACCTCGCGCGACCGCGCGGTTTCGAGCGTGGCGCGGAGCGAGGCGGCGGGCACACGGGCCGCGCGGCCATCGCCCGCGAGACGGAGGCCCTGAAGGCGCTCGACCTTGAACGTCGTGAGAAGGCCGTGGAACTCATGCGTGTCCGTCAGCGCATCCCAGGCGGCGCGGAAACCCGCGACATCGATGTCGCTGTCGGGCAGCGCCTTTTTCGGCGCCGGGCGCGCGGTGACCTCGATGGGCCCCGGCTCGGTGGCGAAGCGTTCGATCAGCGCGTCGAAGGCATCGCAATCCGATCCTTCGGTCTGGTAGATCTTGTGAATTGCCGTGCCGTGCGCGTCGAAGAATTGCAGGCTGCGGCGCAGGCTCTCGTCCTGCATGGTCTCGGTGACGGCGAAGCCGAATTTCCACTGCGTGAAGAAGATGCGCAGGTCGATGTCGTCGCCGACGATGAGGCCGACATGCGCGCCGCCTTCAAGCGCGCCATAGACGCCCTTGCGCTCATGGACGACGGATGCGTTGCGCGTCAGCGCCATGACGCGGCCAAGTGCGCCGACGCCGCCGATGATCTGCGTCCATTCCGGGCGAAGCCGCGTGACAATGGATTTCTCGTTACCGAGCGCGACGAGCTCCGCCTCGCTGATGCCGAGCTTCCCGGCGAGATCGCGCGCGCGAAGGTTCGGTTCCGCGGCGAGGATTGCCGCGCGGCGTTCCATGAGGGATTGGGTGGATGAGGTGACAGACATGATGCTTCCTTTCATCTGCCGTTGTTAGCGGGCGCCCCGATCATCTGGAGCCGGTGAGAACGAACTCGACGGGCATTTCGACGAAGGCGATGACGGGCCGCCCGTTGCGGATCTCCGGCTCGAAGCGCCATTTGCGGGCGGCCATGAGCGCGGCGTGGTCGAGCAGCGCATAGCCCGAGCTCGCGAGCACGGCGACGTCCATCGGATCGCCCCTGCGGTCGAGCTTGATGCGGACCTTGACGATGCCTTCCTGATTGAGGGAACGGGCGCGATCGGGATAGCGCGGCGGGCGCGGCCTGTCGCGATAGCGAGGATTGAGGACGAGAATTTCATCCGCCTGCTGACCGTTGGTTTTCTCGAGGCCCTTCGGGGCGCCTTGCCCGGCGCCCGTGGCGAGGGTTGGCGCTAGAGATGCCGTCTGCTGCGGTGCGGCTGGCTTCACGAGGGCCGCGCGCGCCTCGGGGCGCGGTTCGGGCCTGGCGTCGAGCGCCACTTCCGGTTTCACCGGAATGGCGGGCGCGGCGATGGGTTCGGATTCGATTTGCGGCTGCGGCTCGACCGGCGCGGCGGGAGCGGGAGACGGATCGGAAAGTTCGATAAGGGTGACGGAAAACCCGTCCGGGAGACCGCGCGGCGCGGGCGCGCCTTGCGCGTGCCACCAGGCGAAGAGGCTCGCAAAGACGGTGGCGTGGAGAAGAAGAGAGACCGCCACCGGCTTGCCCAGCGCGCGATGGTTCCAGGCGAGAGCGGAGGAACGGTCGCTCGTGCCTTTCATCATTGGCTGGCTTGCGGTGGCGGTCATGCTCATCGGATCGGGCTCCTCAGAACTTGATCGTCGCGTTGACGCCGAAGTTCCGGCCCGGCTGCGCATAGCGGCCGACGATGGCGCTGCCGGCGGCGAGGCCGGAGACATCCTGCGAGTTGTAATATTCCTCGTCGAAGATGTTGAAGACGCCGGCGTTCAGCGTGAAGCGCTCCGACATTTCGTAATAGGCCATCAAGTCGACCACCGTGTAGGACGGCGCTTCGAAGTTGCCGGTGGTGACGCGATCGTGACGCCAGGCATGGGTCGCGACGAGCTGCGAGCCCCAGACATTGCCTTCATAGGCAAGGCCGGCAACGGCCTTTACGGGATCGACGGAGTCGAGCGGCGCGCCCGTGCCGTCGTCCTCGCCATGCGCATAGGCGAGGCTGCCGCGAAGCGCCCATTCCGGCAGGAAGCGGTATTCGCCCTTGGCTTCCGTGCCGTAGATCGTGACTTCCGACAGGTTCTGGTACTGGAACTGCATCAGGCCGCCGCCGGAGAAGCCGACGAACACGGTGTCGATGAAGTCTTCATACGTGTTGTAGAAGCCGGACAGCGAGAAGCTCGAGCCATCGGCATAGCCGCCGCGCAGACCCGCCTCGAAGCCGTCGGACGTTTCGGGCTTCAGGTCGGCGTTCGGCAGGATTTCATAGCCGTAGCCCGGATTGGAGAAGGCGAAGTTCGCGTTGTCGTAGGGCGGCGCGCGGAAGCCGTGCGCGTACTGGCCGAACAGCGTGTACTCGTCCGTCACGTCGAAGGTGAGACCGAGCTTCGGCGAGACTTCCGTCTCTTCCTGATCGTGAACGGGGATCGAGCCCGCCGTCGAGTTGAGGAAGAGCTGGTCCACTTCCGGATGCATCTTGAAGTAGTCGACGCGCACGGTCGGGATGACGCCGAGCCGCCCGATATCGATGCTGTCCTGAACGTAGAGACCGGCCTTGATGGTCTTCGTGTCCGGGAAGTTCTTGTTCGGGAAGGTTTCGTCGTTGAACGGGAAGTAGGACGAGGTGGTGTTCGTCGTGAGGTTCGTTTCTGAACGGTAGCGCGGGCGCGAGGTTTCGGTGTAGTCGACCGTGCCGCCGTAAGTGAAGTTGTGCGAGACGCCCGCCCAGTCGCGCGAGAGGCCGAACTGCAGGTCGGCGCCGAAAATATCCTGTTCGAATTCAAAATCCGACACGCGGTAGTAGTTGGTGAGGCCGTCGGTGAGCGTCTGTGTCGTGTGCTCGGTGCGGTCGACACGCGTGTAGAAGACCTTCGCTTCCAGATTGTCGGCGATGGCGAAGGGCGTGTTGTGCGAATAGGCGGCGCTCAGAAGTGTGCGCTGCGTATCGTCCTCCGCCCGGGAGCCGGTGACGGTCGAGAAGAAGAAGGGCGAGGTCGAGGGCACCGCGCCGCCGGCATCTGTGAGGAGATCAGTATCCGTCTGGTCCTCGTCGTGCTGGGCGGTGAATTTCAGCGAGTTGCCCCAGAGACCGTTGAAGACGAGCTTGCCGAGGAAGGAGTTAGACGAATAGTCCTGCGGGTTGTAGAGCGCGTTCGAATTCGGCTCGGTCTCGTGCCCGTCGCGGCGCGTGAAGATGCCGAGCATCTCGACATTGCCCGCGCGCTTCACGCCGGTGAGCGATTCCGTGAAGCTCTGGTCGGCGCTGTCGTAGCCGCCCTTGATGCTGGCGTACCAGTCCTTGTCGAGACCTTCGAGGTAATCCGCCGGGTCCTTGGTGACATAGGCGACGGTGCCGCCGATGCCGTCCGAACCGTAAAGGGCGGAGGACGGACCGCGGATGATTTCCACGCGCTTCATGCTCTCGAGGTCGACATAGTCGCGCGTGTAGCTGCCGGCCGCCGTCGAGGTGATCGGCGAGTCGGGCACCGGCAGACCGTCCACGAGGACGAGCACGCGATTGCCGCCGATGCCGCGGATGACGAAGTTGCCCGATCCGGCGCGGCTGGACGAGTCGCCCACAGAGACGCCGGGCTCGTAGCGGACGATGTCTTCCATCGAGTTCGCGTTGTGGCGCTCGAGTTCTTCCGCCGTGATGACGGAGATCGTGCCCGCGACGTCCTTGATGGCGGTCGGGCTGCGCGTCGCGGTGGAGGTCACGGCGTCGAGCTGCGTCGCCTTGGGGGCTGTTTGCTGAGCGGTTTCTTCCGTGGTTGCCGATGTGCCGGCTTCCTGCGCCTGAGCGGCGGAGATCGCGAGGAGGGATGCCGTCGCGAGAAGGAGGGAGAGAAGGGACCGCGGTCCCGTGTGTTTTGTCATTGCCAGTTCCAGTTATGCGAGAGGAAGCATTCCTGGCTGGCTGGCTCCCCGCGAGGCGGGTCTGGCTGGCTCGGTATCTTCGGTTAAGTGCATCCCGGCGTGCCGCCGGTTCTCCTCACTTGATCAGGATCAGCTTGTTGCTGCTGGTGAGCCGGAGCCGGTAATGCCCGGCCCCGTGGCGAATGACGATTTCGCGGCCCCCCGCGAACAGGTCGGCGCTGTCGATGGCAGGGGTCGCCCCCTCCCGCGTCACGCGGATCGTCCTGTCCGTGGCGGTCATGTCCATAAGTCGTCCACAGGTCTTCCGCCCCAGCCCCATCAGCCCGTAGGATGAGCTAATCAATGAGAATGACTCGCAGTAGCATGAGCAATTGACAGACGCAACCGCTATTTCTCCATACAAAAAGTAAGGACTTTTGCGCGTGACATTTCTGCCGGGTGGCAGGGCCGGTAAGGAGGGTGGAGCGGCGCCGGTCCGGCGCCGCCGCAGACGAGGTCAGGCCGTCTGGAGGCCGGCCCTCTCGAAATTCGCCTCGGCGAATTCCCAGTTCACGAGGTTCTCGAGGAAGGCATCGACATAGTCCGGCCGCCGGTTCTGGTAGTCGAGGTAATAGGTATGCTCCCAGACATCGGTGGTGAGGAGGGGAACGTCCTTCCCGTCCGCGATCGGCGTCTCGGCGTTCGGCGTGCCATAGACCTTGAGCTTGCCGTCCTCGCCGATGACGAGCCAGCAATAGCCCGAGCCGAACTGGCCGGTGGCCGCTTCCTTGAACGCCTTCTTGAACTTGTCGAAGCTGCCGAAATCCTGCGCGATGCTGTCCGCGAGCGCGCCCGACGGCTTGCCGCCGCCCTTCGGCGCCATGGAGCGCCAGTAGAAGTCGTGGTTCCAGACCTGCGCGGCGTTGTTGAAGAGGCTCTTCTTCCCGTCATCGCCGGCCACCTTGCGGATCAGCGGCACGAGTTCGAGACCGGCGAGGTCCGTGCCCTCGATCATCGAGTTCGCCTTGTCGACATAGCCCTTGTGATGCTTGCCGTAGTGGAACGACAGCGTCTCCGCGGAGATGTGGGGTTCGAGAGCGTTCTTCTCGTAAGGAAGGGGAGGGAGTTCCAGCATGACGTCGTTTCCTTTTCCTTTGAGTGCCCGCCTCCCCTTGTCACTTCGACCGCCGGGCCTCCGGTTTCAAGGCCCGCGTCACGGCCTTTCCGGAATAAGGGGTGGAAAAATACGAGGAAAAGCGCGAGGAACGCTCGCCTTGCAACGCATGGGCGCGATCCCCACATATTTCTACGAAGCGGTGCCGCCTGGCGGGCCGCAAATGGCAAAGTCGCCTGGATGCGGGACTTTGGGACATGACACGCGTGATGCAGTTCAACAGCCCCTTTCTGCTGGGCTTCGATGCGCTGGAGCGGATGCTCGAAAGAGCCGCGAAGGCGTCCGACGGCTATCCGCCCTACAATGTCGAGCAATTGCCGACGGTTGAGGGCGAGGCGCTTCGGATCACGCTGGCAGTCGCCGGATTCTCCCGTGAAGAGCTGTCTGTCACGGTCGAGGAAAACCATCTCGTCATTCGCGGCCGGCAGCTCGAAGAGGAAGAGCGCACCTATCTTCACCGCGGCATCGCCGCACGCCAGTTCCAGCGCTCTTTCGTGCTGGCCGACGGCATCGAGGTGAAGGGCGCGCGCCTCGAGAACGGTCTTCTTGTGATCGATCTCGAAAAACCGGAACCCGCGCGCACGCTGCGCACGATCGAGATTGCGGAAGACGAGCCCGCAGCTCCCGCACGCCGCGTCACGCGCGATGCGGCCCGCTCCCCGGCGACCGAGTGAGCCCTTCGCTTCGTTGAGTAAGGAAGGGCCGGAAAGGAGAAGAACAATGCAGAACGAATCCGATTTCGATGCCGCAGGCGACGAAACGACCGGCTGGGGCGTGAGCGACTTCCGCAAGCTGACGCCGGAAATGTTCGCACAGGCAGGCATGCCGAACATCGTTTATGTGCGCGAGATCCTCGCCGGCGAACTGGCGGGTGAACTCGGCTCCGAACTCGACGTTCCTGCCGACACGCGTCTCTATTCCGTGCACGCCGCGAACGGCCAGCGCATGGCCGTGCTCGACGATCGCGACGCCGCCTTTGCGGGCGCGCGCCAGTACGATCTCGAGCCGCAAAGCGTGCACTGAACGCACGACACGACAAACGGAAAAGCCCCGCTCGGGAGAGCGGGGCTTTTGTTTTACGTATTGCGTGAAATCTCGGGAATGTTCAGGAAGTAACGCGTGTGCCGGAGTTCACCGCTGCGCAGGAGCGCGCCCTTCGTCGTCAGGTCCCGTAAATCCCTGGTAGCCGTTGCACGCGATGTCTGCGCGATGGAAATATAATTCTCGGCGCTCAATCCGCCCGTGAAGCCGTCGGGGCCCTCGCGGAACATACGCGCAAGAACCTTGTCCTGCCTCTCATTCAGAAGGCCCCGGAAGCGGTCGTAGAATTTCGTCTTTCCGATGAGAAATTCGATCTGGCGATGCGTCTCTTCCTGGGCAGCGAGTACAGTGTCCGCGAAATAGACCAGCCAATCCGTGATCTCATTGCTACGATTGGCGTGCGCGAGGGCGTCGTAGTAGTCGTTGCGCCTGCGCTCGATCGTGCGCGCGAGCGCGATGAGCGCCGGTGCGCCCTGCGACTGCGCGAGAGATTTTTCCGAGACCGCCCGGCCGATACGGCCATTGCCGTCCTCGAAGGGGTGGATGGACTCGAAATAGAGATGCGCGGTGCCCGCACGTGCAAGCGAGGACAGGGGGGTTCCCCTGCCCGGGCCGGTGCCGTTGAACCAGTCGATGAAGCGTTTCATCTCGGCCGGGACTTTCGCCGAGGGCGGGGCCTCGAAATGAATCTTCTGCTTGTGAATGAGCCCGGATACGATCTGCATGGCGTCTTCATGCGTCCGGAAGGCACCGATGTCGCGAAGATCTGTTCGGCCCTGCATCAGCAGGGCGTGCCACGCACAAAGCATGTCGCCGGACAGCGGCGTCTCCCATGAACGGTAAAGACCGACCATCATTTCGGCGATGCCCCGCTCTGCAGGCGTGGCCTTGCGGTTGTCCGCCGCGAGGCCGAGCTGCTTGCGGATGGAAGACTGGATGCTGTCGCGATTGAGGCGTTCGCCCTCGATTTCGGAGGTCTTGAGCGCTTCGGTACTCATGAGTTCGACCGTCAACAGCTCGCGGTCCCCGGCACCCAGATGAATGAAGGCGCCAAGCAGCAGACCCGAATTGCGAAGAAAGCGGGTTTCCCGGGCCTCGAGGACCTGTTGGTTCCAGGAAAAATCCGGCCAGTCCGGTTGCTGCCAGTTCCAGGTCATGAGCTATAGAAATCCCTTTCTATAGCTCACGATATACCGCTTTGTGAGTTATAGAAACCTTTCCTATAACTCACGCTGGAACCTCGAGCGGGAACCCACGCTGGTGCGGCCGACAGAGGCCTCAGGCCGCGTTCGTTGCCGCCGGTTCGGTGAGGATGGCGAAAAGGGCGGAGGCGTCTTCCGAGGCGCGCAGCTTCTCGACCACGGACGGATTGCGCAGGAGCCGCGAGATGCGGGCGAGCGCTTTCAGGTGGTCGGCGCCGGCGCCTTCCGGCGCGAGCAGCAGGAAGATGAGGTCGACCGGCTGGTCGTCCACGGACTCGAAATCGATCGGCGTGTCGAGCCGCGCAAAAAGACCGTGGAGACGGTCGATTTCCGGCAGCTTGCCGTGCGGGATGGCGATGCCCTGGCCGACGCCCGTCGAGCCGAGGCGTTCGCGTTCGAGCAGGGTTTCGAAGATTGCCCGCTCGGAGAGCCCGGTCACCTTGGCAGCGCGCTCGGAAAGCTCCTGCAGCGCCTGCTTTTTGCTGGTGACTTTCAGATGGGCGATGACGCCCTCCGGCTGCACCAGATCTTCAAGCTCCATAATCCGAATCCTGTTCTGCGAAGCCGCCAGACGCACGGGGGTTTCCCGCGTCTCCGACTGGGGCTTGCCCGGAACGGCGCGGCTGCTGCCGGGCCGGGGTTTCGCCTTCAGAGTTTCAAGCCTTTTGAGCATCGCGGCCTGTGTCGATCCAGCCGATATTCCCATCGGGGCGGCGATAGACGAGGTTGAGACCGCCGCTACCGCCGTTTCGGAAAACAACGAAAGGAGCGTCGCTCAGATCCATTTGCATCACGGCATCGCCCACGCTGAGCGCGGGGATGGAGGTCGTGCCTTCCGCGATGATGACGGGCTGTGCATCTTCGGCCATCTCCTCATGTTCGTCGCCGGCTTCGATGACGAAGGAGGGATAGGCTTCGGCCGGAAGTGCGGCCTTGTTGTTGTTATTGTGATTCTTCAGCCGGCGCTTGTAACGGCGCAGAC
>NZ_BTVP01000008.1:55390-105291 GCF_045863935.1 Parvibaculum sp.
GTTTTTCAAGCCGTTCCAGCGCGGCATCGAAAGAGGCATAGACCTCCGTCGCAACGCCCTGCGCATTGACGCGCAGGCCCGAGCTCAGATGCGCCGAACAATCGGCGCGGAACTCGTAGCCCTGCTTGGTGAACGTAACCGTGCCGTCGACAGGCCGGTCGAAATACTTCGTGATGGCGGCCTCGAGACGTTCGACCGCGTGGTTGCGGAGTGCATCTCCCACGTCGAGATGATGACCGCTTACCTGAACTTGCATGAAAGACCTTCCTGGGCCCACTACGCTACAACAGACGGTTGCCGAAACGGTTCGGCCTGACTTTCGCCCCTCTTGCGGGACGACCGCATTTTCAACGCAGCCCATACTCTACGTCGGATATGGGCGTTCGAATTTGCCATTGTACATGCCGCCGGAGCGGCTCAACCCACCGCCTCACCACCGGGTACGAGAGCCCCGGGGGCGCTTGAGCGCGTGGAAACTAGTTGGCCCTATCATGGGTGTCAACCGCATGCCTGAGAAAGCGTTAAAACCCTTATCTTTCAAGAAGATATAGGTCGCAGGCAGGGCCCGGAAAGGGGCCCGGCAAGACTCAGGCGTAGGCCTTCTTCTCGCGCCGGCGCTGCACCGAAGAGGGAATATTGAGTGCTTCCCGGTACTTGGCGACCGTGCGCCGCGCGATGTCCACGCCCTGGCCTTTCAGGATGTCGACAATGTTGTCGTCGGAGAGGACCGCGTCGGGCCGTTCGACGTCGATCAGCTCCTTGATGCGGTGGCGGACGGCTTCGGCCGAATGCGCCGCGCCACCCGACGAGGAAGCGATGGAGGAGGTGAAGAAATACTTCATCTCGAAGATGCCGCGCGGCGTCGCGATGTATTTGTTCGCGGTGACGCGGCTGACCGTCGACTCGTGCATCGAGATCGCCTCGGCGATCGTCTTGAGATTGAGCGGCTTCAGATGCTGGATGCCGTGCACGAGGAAGGCATCCTGCTGGCGCACGATTTCGGAAGCGACTTTCAGGATGGTGCGGGCGCGCTGATCGAGGCTCTTCACCAGCCAGTTCGCATTGTTGAGGCATTCCGAAATATAGGCCTTGGCGCTCGCATCGCCCGAAAGCTTCGAGACTTCCGCATAGTATTGCTGGTTGACCAGCACGCGCGGCAGCGTTTCGGAGTTGATTTCGACGGCCCAGCTGCCATCGGCGCGCGCGCGAACGAAAACATCCGGCACGACGGGGACGACAGGCTCGCCGCCAAAGGCGAGGCCCGGCTTCGGATTGCACAGGCGGATGTCCTCCACCATGCAGGCGATGTCTTCGCGGTCGGCGCCGGTGATCTTCATGAGCTGGTCGAAGTCGCGCCGGGCGAAAAGTTCGAGATGGTCGAGAAAGAGCTGCATCGCGGGATCGAGCCGGTCGCGCTCGGCAAGCTGCAGCGCAAGGCACTCCTTCAGGTTGCGCGCGCAGACGCCTGTCGGCTCGAAGGTCTGCAGCACCTGCAGCACC
Source organism: Parvibaculum sp. (assembly GCF_045863935.1). Classification (GTDB taxonomy): domain Bacteria; phylum Pseudomonadota; class Alphaproteobacteria; order Parvibaculales; family Parvibaculaceae; genus Parvibaculum. Next base: position 56,891 of record NZ_BTVP01000008.1, read on the forward strand.
GCCTCGACATCCTCGACATCCGTCCCCAGACGCTCGGCGACTTCGGCGACATCCACGACGATGTAGCCCGCCTCGTTCACCTGGTCGATCAGATAGGCGCCGATCATGCGGTCGCCCGCCGTCTTGAGCGCCATGTTCATCTGTTCGGTGAGATGCTCGGTAAGGGTCGCTTCGCGCGTCAGCGTCGCTTCGAGGCTGAATTCGCCGTCGGAGCCTGCGCCGCCGCTGCCGCGCACGCTCTGCCAGTCGGATGACGTCTGGCCGGGCGTTGCCGCCGCCGCATCGTTCTGCGCGTCGCTGCGGCTTTCATCGGCATAGACGTTGTCGTAGTCGGTATCGAGGTCGCCGTCGCGGCCGGGCAGCGGTCCGTCGTCGCTGAGCGTGAGCGAGGTTTCGGCGGAGATGACTTGTTCGCGTTCGCCCTCATGGGCGTCGCGCTCCTCGCTGCGTTCGGCGGGCTCGGCGGCGCCGGGCTCGAGCAGCGGATTGCGCTCGAGTTCCTGTTCGACATATTCGGCAAGTTCGAGATTCGACAGCTGCAGCAGTTTGATTGCCTGCTGGAGTTGGGGCGTCATGACCAGGGATTGCCCCTGGCGAAGCTCGAGTCTCGGTGCTAGTGCCATGCCTCTGTCAGCCCCCTACACTCACTCACTACAGGCTGAACCGTTCGCCGAGATAAAGCCGCCGCACATCCTCGTTGCCGACGATGTCGGAGGGATCGCCCTCCATCAGCACCGTGCCGTCATGGATGATGACGGCGTGGTCGATGAGTTCGAGCGTCTCGCGCACGTTGTGGTCGGTGATGAGCACGCCGATGCCGCGATCCTTCAGATGAGCGACGAGGTCGCGGATGTCGCCGATCGCGATCGGATCGATGCCGGCAAAGGGTTCGTCGAGCAGCATGAAGGAAGGCTGCGTCGCGAGCGCACGCGCGATCTCGACGCGGCGGCGTTCGCCGCCGGAAAGCGCGATGGCGGGCGTGCGGCGAAGATGGGTGATCGAGAATTCGGCGAGCAGGTCGTCGAGTTCGGCTTCGCGGCGATCGCGGTCGGGTTCGACGACCTCGAGCACGGCGCGGATGTTCTGTTCGACCGTGAGACCCCGGAAGATCGAGGCTTCCTGCGGCAGATAGCCGACGCCACGGCGCGCGCGGCGATACATCGGAAGATCGGTCACGTCGTGCCCGTCGAGCAGGATCGTGCCGTAGTCGGGCGAAATCAGCCCGGTGATCATGTAGAAGACGGTGGTCTTGCCTGCGCCGTTCGGCCCCAGAAGACCGACCGCCTCGCCGCGCTGGACATGGAAGCTGACGCCACGGACGACGGGACGCCCCTTGAAGCTCTTGCCGATTTTCTCGACCCAGAGCCCCGGATTGTCGGCAACGAGATGCGGTCCGCCCTGGCTTTCAGCCGCTGCGGTCTCGCCTCTTCCGATTGTCCCCGTTTCGCCCGTCATCAGGACCCCATCACTTCATTAATGCCATGAAACGTCACTTGGCATTAAAATTGTATGAAGTGAAAGGATTAACCAAGACTTCTTTCGAAAAATCACTCCGCCGGGGACTGGGAGCGGGGCTGGAAGAGCCCCTTGACCCGCCCGGTTCCGCCATTTTCGCTGCCGGTGACGCGGGCCTGACCGCTGTCGAGATTGACGGAAAGGCGCGAGCCGCGGATGACATTTTCACCCTGCCGGAGCACGACCGAATTGCCCATTTCGATCTGGCGCGTGGCGACCATGTAGTTCGCCCATTCGCCGCTCGCGGTCTGGTTGTCGGGCGCGGAGACGAGGACATTGCCGGAGGCGGCGATCTTCTGGATGCGCGCGCCGCCCGATTGCCCGCTGGCGTAATGGACGGTGATCCGGTCGGCCTTCATCCGGATATCGCCCTGAACGACGCGGACATTGCCGGTGAAGGTCGCGGTCTGGTTCGTGTCCTGGACTTCGAGCGCATCGGCCTCGACCTCGATCGGCTTGTCGGGCTCGTTGCGGAAGCCGCCCAGCGCGCCGCCTTCCTGCGCCGTGGCGGGCTGGCCGAAGAGCAGGCCCGTGAGAAGAAGCGCGAACGCCGCCGCCGCATATCCGGTTTTCGGCTGGCCGGTTTTTGAATGGGCTCTCACTCTTCTTCCCCCTGGCTCGGCTGATCCGGCAGGATCAGCATTTTCACATTGCCGTCGAAGCGAAGCACCTGCATCGCATGGTCGGCGCGCATGCGGTCGGCGCGCAGCGTACCGAGGGGGCCGTGCCCCTGCACCTCGGTCTCGCTTTTGAGCGTTCCCTCGCTGAAATCGATCGTCGCCTCTTCGCCATGCATTTCGTAGCCCCAGGTCGTGAAGATATCGATCTTCTGCGTGAGGTCGAGCATCTGCGTTTCGGAATTGTACCGGCCCCGGGAGGCGGTCAGCGACAGCCAGTCCGTCTCGCCTTCCATCTTCACATCGGCCTGAATGTTCTCGAAGGTGACAAAACCGGGCTCCGAGGGGTCCTGCGTCGCATTGTCGGCGGTGACGAGATAGGGCGAGCCGTCGCCCGTCACGCCCGCGACGCGGGGGCTGACCATGCGCAGGTCACTCGGCTGCGTGTCGATTTCGCGGAAGGCGACGTCGAGATCGCCCTTGCGGTCGAAAACGCCCGAATAGAAGAGGATGAGGCCGAGAAGAAGCAGCGCGCCAAGCGGCAGCACGATCTTCATCAGCGAGACGAAACGGCTATAGCGCCCTTCGCGGCGCTCGGTGCGCCCGCGCGCGGGGGGCACCTGTCCGGCGGATGGCGGCGCTGGCCTTCTGCGGGCCGTTCCGGCGCCGGCTGTCTCGTCGCCGGGTCGCTCGCTCATATTCTGTCGCTCCAGGGTCGATGAACCCGCCGCTGCGGGCCGCCAGTATGCGCGTATACGCCATAATACGTCAACGAAACTGCCGGAAAACCGCCGGGGCTGCGCCGCGCAGGAGGAGGGGTCAATGGGCGAAGATGTCTTCTTCCGGCCAGCCGGCGAGGTCGAGGGCGGCGCGGACGGGCAGGAAGGCGAAGCAGGCCTTGGCGAGCTCCATGCGGCCCTCGCGGGCGAGCATTCCGTCGAGCACGGATTTTACCTCGTGGAGGTAGAGAACGTCGGACGCGGCATAGGCAAGCTGGGCTTCCGTGAGGTCGCGGGCGCCCCAGTCCGAGCTCTGCTGCTGCTTCGACAGGTCGACATTCGCCAGTTCCTTCACCAGGTCCTTGAGCCCGTGGCGGTCGGTATAGGTGCGCACGAGCCTGGAGGCGACCTTGGTGCAGTAGACGGGCGAGGTGACGACGCCGAGATAGCGCTGCAGCATGGCGACGTCGAAGCGCGCGAAGTGGAAGATCTTGAGGACGTTCTGGTTGGCCATCAGCGCGCGGAGATTGGGCGCGTTGTAGGTGCCCCGGTCGAGCTGCACGACATGGGCATTGCCGTCGCCCGCCGAAAGCTGAACCACACAGAGCTGGTCGCGCTCGGGGTTGAGCCCCATCGTCTCGGTATCGACCGCGACGCTCGCACCGAAGTCGAGGTCTGCCGGAAGATCGCCCCTGTGCAGCGTGACCGCCATGTTCGGGCTCCGCTTGGTCCCCTGACGGGGATTGGGAGCGGCGGGCGGAACCGCCGCGGGAAAGGAATGGTGCCCAGGAGAAGACTCGAACTTCCACGCCCTTGCGAGCGCCAGCACCTGAAGCTGGTGCGTCTACCAATTCCGCCACCTGGGCACGTGCGCAGTTGCTTAAATAGGGGGCGAGGCAATGTCAATGGAGGAGGCGCGCGCCAAGCGTGTTCGCCCGCTCTTTGCCGCGCCGCCCGCATAGGCTATCAAGGGAGGGATTTCAGGGCTCCGGCGGAAAAGAGGAGCCCGGCGGGGCGTTGAGAGCGAAAGGCGAGGCCAGATGAGCGTGGATAGCGCGGACCGGGAAATGATGAAAAGCGCGCGGCCGGCGGGCGGCATGGTGACGGTCTTCGGCGGTTCCGGCTTTCTCGGCCGCCACATCGTTCACGCGCTGGCGCGGCGCGGCTACCGGGTGCGCGTGGCGGTCCGCCGCCCGAACGATGCGCATTATCTGCGCCCGATGGGCGTGGTGGGCCAGGTGGAACCCGTGCAGGCGAATATCCGCGACGAGGCTTCCGTGCAGGCGGCGGTCGCGGGTGCGGTCGCCGTTGTGAACCTCGTCGGCATCATGAACGAGAGCGGCAAGCAGACCTTCGAGGCGGTGATGTCGGAAGGCGCGGGCCGCATCGCGCGCGCCGCCGCTGCGGCCGGCGTGCCGGCACTCGTCCACATCTCGGCGATCGGCGCGGACGAGGAAGGCGCGTCCGAATATGCGCGCGCCAAGGCGGCGGGCGAGAAGGCGGTGCGCGCGGCTTTCCCGGATGCGGCGATCGTGCGGCCTTCGATCGTCTTCGGGCCCGAAGACAGCTTCTTCAACCGCTTTGCCGGCATGGCCCGGCTTTCTCCCGTGCTGCCGCTGATCGGCGGCGGGACGATGCGCATGCAGCCCGTCTATGTGAAGGACCTTGCCGAGGGCGTGGCGCGGATCGTCGAACGCGACGGCACGGGCGGCATGGTGTACGAATTCGGCGGGCCGGAAAGGAAGACCTTCCGTGAACTGATGGAACTGCTGCTGGTGAATATCGCCCGCAAGCGCGTCCTGCTGCCGATCCCGGTATTCGCGGCGAAGGCAATGGCCTTCTTCACGCAGTTCATTCCCAATCCGCCGCTGACGCCCGACCAGGTGCGGCTTCTCGGCATCGACAATGTGGTGAGCGAGGCGGCGGAGGCGGAAGGCCGCACGCTCGCCGGACTTGGCGTCCGGGCGACGGCGATGGAAATCGTGCTGCCGACCTATCTTTACCGCTTCCGTCGTGGCGGACAGTTCGAGCGCATCAACGCGAGCTGAGAGACATGAATATCGGAGAGGCGGCAGCCCGCTCCGGCGTGCCTGCCAAGACCATTCGCTATTACGAGGACATCGCGCTGATCGAGAGCGCGGATCGCACGGCGAACGGTTACCGCGCCTATTCGCAGGAAGACGTGCATACGCTGCGCTTCATCGCCAGCGCCCGCTCGCTCGGCTTCACGGTGGCGCAGTGCCGCGACCTGCTCGCGCTCTATCGCGACCGCGAGCGTTCCAGCGCCGATGTGAAGGCGATTGCCGCGAACCATGTGGCGGAGATCGACGACAAGATCGAGGGCCTGCGCGCCATGCGGGCGACGCTCTCGACACTCATGCGCAAATGCCACGGGGACGATCGTCCCGAATGCCCGATCATCGAGGAACTCGCCGCAGGAAGCGCCCCCGAAACCGACAAGAAATAACAAGCAAACCCCGCGAGCCCATGCGCCAGCTTTACCATCTGCCGATTTCCCCCGCCTGCCGCAAGGTGCGCCTGGTCCTGGCCGAAAAGGGCCTCGACTTCGAACTCGTGGAAGAGCGCGACTGGGAACGCCGCGACGACTTCCTGATGCTGAACCCGGCGGGCGAGGTGCCCGTGCTGGTGGAGGAGGGCGAGCCCATTTCGGGTGCAACGCCCATTGCGGAATATCTGGAAGAGACGGCGCCCGACGTGAAGCTTCTGCCGGAAGAGCCGCTGGCGCGCGCGGAAGTGCGGCGCCTCGTCGACTGGTTCGACCGGAAATTCGCCGCGGAAGTGTCGGACGGTCTCATCTTCGAGAAGGTGACGCGGCGCTTTCTCAGCGCGGCGGATGGCGGCGGCGCGCCGGACATGATCGTGGTGCGCGCCGCGCTTCACAACCTGCGCTACCATCTCGACTACATCTGCTACCTGATGGAGGAGCGGAACTGGCTTGCGGGCGAGACGCTGACGCTTGCCGATCTCACGGCGGCCGCGCATCTCTCCTGCCTCGACTATGTGGGCGATGTGCCCTGGGCGCAGTATCCAGGCGCGAAGGACTGGTATGTCCGCATCAAGTCGCGCCCCGGCTTCAGGGGGATCCTCGCCGATCATGTGGCCGGCATGCCGCCGCCGAAACTCTATGCCAATCTCGACTTCTGATCCGAAAGACCTGACGGCACTGCGCGGCGATCTCGTCACGCGCGCGAGGGAAGCGGGCTTCGACGATATCGGCATCGCGCGTGCCGATGCCCGCGCCGACCTTCCGGAACGATTGCAGCACTGGCTCGGCCTCGGGCGTCATGGCGGCATGGGCTGGATGGCGGAGACGGCGGAACGCCGAGCGGCCCCGAAGACGCTCTGGCCCGACGCAAAATCGGTCGTGATGCTGGCGATGAATTACGCGCCGGAGAGCGATCCCCTGGAGGCGCTTGAGCGGCGCGACCGCGCGGCGATCTCGGTCTATGCGCAGAACCGCGACTACCACGACCTCGTGAAAAAGAGGCTGAAGCAGGTCGCGCGATGGCTCGCGGAGACGAGCGGCGCGGAGGTGAAGGTCTTTGTCGATACGGCGCCCGTGATGGAAAAGCCGTTCGCGCAGGCGGCTGGTCTCGGCTGGCAGGGCAAGCACACCAATCTCGTGTCGCGAAAACTCGGCTCCTGGTTCTTCCTCGGCGCGATCTTCACGACGCTCGATCTTGCCGCGGACGAGCCCCATGCCGACCGCTGCGGCGAGTGCCGCCGCTGCCTCGACATCTGCCCGACAAGGGCCTTCCCCGCGCCCTATGAACTCGATGCGCGGCGCTGCATTTCCTACCTCACCATCGAGCACAAGGGGCATATCGCACGCGAATTCCGCGAACCCATGGGCAATCGCATCTATGGCTGCGACGACTGCCTCGCCGTCTGCCCCTGGAACAAGTTCGCACATCGCACGCGCGAGGACGCATTCCATGCGCGCGAGGAATTGCGCGCACCGCTTCTCGCCGAACTGGCGCGCTTCGACGATCCCTCGTTTCGCGCGTTCTTTTCAGGGTCGCCCGTCAAGCGGATCGGCCGCGACCGCTTTGTGCGGAACGTGCTGATTGCGATCGGGAATTCCGGGCAAGCCGCGCTCGCGGAAGAGGTGCGTGCGCTGCTCGGCGATCCCTCGCCGCTGGTGCGCGCCATGGCGGTCTGGGCGTTCGGGCGGCTGGCACCCGATGAGGTGCGCAGCATTGCGGGGGCGGCGCTCGAAAAGGAAGAAGATGAAGACGTGCGCGGCGAGTGGCGCTACTGGCTCAGATAATGCGCGGCAGCAAGCGCCGCCGGATCGTCCGCGCGGCCCGTTTCCTTGGCGTATTTCACTGCATTCGACCAGTCGCCCCAGGCGCTTGCCTTGTCGCCGAGCGCCTTGTGCACGAGGCCGCGCTCGAGCAACGCATCGAGACTGTGGGGATTGAGTTCGACCGCGTGGTTCGCATCGACCAGCGCGGCGCGCGGGTAGCCTAGGGTGCGGTTCGCCGCCGAGCGAATGAGCATGGCGGCGGTGAAATTCGGATCGAGCGCCAGCGCTTCGGCCGCATCGTCGCGCGCACCTTCCCATTTCCCCGCAAGCGCCTTCACCCGTGCACGTCCCTCGTAGAAGTCCGGCTTGTCCGGCGTGCGCGCGATGGCGTTGTCATAGGCGCGGATCGCGGGTTCGTATTCGCCGCCAAGCACCCAGGCATCGCCGGCCTGTGCATAAATGTCGGAGCGCATCGCATCGCCGGCGCGCAGTAGCCGCTCGGCGAGATTGAAAAACGCATCGCCCGCTTCCGCCGGGCGCCCGAGCTGCATCAGGGCGAGCGCTTCGCAATGCGTGCCGCCGGCTTCCGTCTCGCCGCGCTGGCGTTTCAGCGTCTTCGCCATGTCGAGCGCCGCCGCCGCATCGCTCTCGACAAGGGCGACGCAGGCTTCATAGCTCGCGGGGTCTGCGGGCGTCTCTTGCGCCGACGCCATGACCGGTGCAAGAACGAAAGGGAGGATAAGAAGAAGGGCGGACGGGTTTTTCATGGCGCACAGCCTCGCCCCGGCGCATCCTTCTTGCAAGTATTAAAGAAAGGCAAGGAAGCGATGGCGGGTGCCGGAAAACTCTTCTGCTTCGGTTGCGGCTACAGCGCGAAGATTTTTGCGCGGCGGCTCGCTGCGCGCGGCTTCGCCGTGGCGGGCACCTGCCGGACGGAGGAGGGAGCCGGGCGGTTGAGGGCGGCGGGGATCGAACCGTTTGTCTTCGCCGACGGAAAGCCGCTGGAGGCCCCCGAAACGGCGCTTCAGGGCACGACGCATCTTCTGGTTTCCACCCCGCCGACGGAGGCGGGCGATCCCGTTCTCGCCGCGCATCGGGGCGCGCTTGCCGCGCTCGCGCCGGAAATTCGCTGGGCCGCCTATCTTTCGACCACGGGTGTTTACGGCGACCGGAAAGGGGAGTGGGTGACGGAAGAAACACCGCTCGACCCGAATGTGACGCGCAGCGACCGGCGCGCCTCGGCCGAGCGCGAATGGCAGGCGCTTGCGCGCGAAAGCGGGCTGCCGCTGCACATCTTCCGGCTTGCGGGCATCTACGGGCCTGGCCGAAACCAGCTTCAGGGCGTGCTCGACGGCACGGCGAAGCGCATCGTGAAGGAAGGGCAGATTTTCTCGCGCATCCATGTGGAGGATATCGCCAATGTGCTCGAAGCGTCGATGGCGAAGCCCCGCCCCGGCGCGATCTATAATGTCTGCGACGACGAGCCCGCCCCCGCGACGGATGTCGTTGCCTATGCGGCGGAACTGCTGGGACGGACGCCACCACCCGAAATTCCCTTCGAGGAGGCCGCGCTGTCGCCCATGGCGCGGAGCTTCTACATGGCCTCGCGGCGCGTTTCCAACGCGCTTGTTCACGACGAGCTTGGCGTCGCGCTTGCCTATCCGACCTACCGCGAAGGATTGAAGGCGCTTTTGAAGACGCCATGACTTGAAGACGCTATGACGCAGGCCATTCTGCCGCAGCGCGGCAGGCCCGCACCTCGTTATAATCGCTGAAATTTTCGGGAGGCATCCATGACCCAACACTACCACGCCGTCGTCTGGATCGATCACCACGAGGCGCGCATCCTCGATTTCAACGCGGATGAGGCCGAGGCCGGCAAGGTGACGCCAAAGAACAAGGCGACGCGCAAACATGCGCAGTTCACCGGACGCGCGAGCTGGCGTCAGTCGGAAGATGCGGACTTCTTCGACGAGGTCGCGGACAAACTTGCCGGCGCGGGTGAAATCCTGATCGTGGGTCCGGCCAATGCGAAGTTCGGTTTCCTGAAGCGGTTGCAGGCAAAGCACGGCGCCGTCGCCGGGCATGTCGTCGGCATCGAGACGGTCGACCATCCCTCCAACACCGAACTTCTCGATTACGCACGGGCTTATTTCCGCAAGGCCGACCGCATGCTGCCTCAGGTGGATTGAGGCGGTAACAATGCTGTTCTCTTCATCGTCATGACCCGCTTTATGCGGGTCATCCACGTCTTTGCGGCATGTGCCCTTAAGAAAGACGTGGATGGCCCGGACGAGCCGGGCCATGACGTCCTTGTTTGGGTGCTCCTACCCCTCCACCTCCTCCAGCAGCGCCTCGACCGTCCGGATGAGGCGGGCGAGGTCCGCCGGTGTCGAGAGGCGGTGATCGCCTGACTTCGAAAGATCGATCGTCACGTCCTCGCTCGAGAGCGTCTCGACGAGGCGCATGGCGTGCTGCCACGGCACGTCGGCATCCTTCATGCCCTGCAGGATGCGAACGGGGCAGGCAAGCGGGATCTGTTTGCCGAGGATGAGGTGCCGACGTCCTTCCTCGATGAGCCTCATCGTGATCTCGTAAGGTTCGTCCGCATAGTCAGACGGCTCGCGATAGAGCCCGTCGCGCGAGAGTGTGTCCCTCACTTCCTGCGAAAACGACTTCCACATCAGTTCTTCGGTGAAGTCGGGCGCGGGCGCGATGAGGACGAGACCCTTCACGCGTTCGGGACGGGCGAGCGCGCAGAGCAGCGCCACCCAGCCGCCCATGCTGGAGCCGATCAGCACCTGCGGGCCTTCCGCCAGCGTATCGATGGCGGCGAGTGCGTCGTCGAGCCAGCGGCCGACGGTCGCTTTCGCGAAATCGCCGGTGGAGGCCCCATGCGCGTAATAGTCGAAGCGCAGGAAGTGCCGCTGCGCGGTCCTCGCCCATTCGGCGAGCGCGCTCGCCTTCGTGCCCGTCATGTCCGACTTGAAGCCGCCGAGCCAGGTGAGGCCGGTGGGCAGGGGAGATGCGGGGCTCTCGATCAGCCAGGCGATTTCCTCGCCCGTGCTGCCGTCATGGCCGGGGCGCGCGAGCTTGCGGGGAGAAGGGCTGTCGGTCATTGTCTGATACTTCGTTTTCAAATCCGACACGCATCCAACAGGGATTCCCCGGCTTGGCCAACCCTTTCGAAAACCTGGACCCGCGCCCTGTCATCCTTCAGGTCGTGCCCGCGCTCGAAACCGGCGGCGCGGAGCGCACCACGGTCGATGTCGCGCGCGCGGTCGTGGCGGCGGGCGGGCGCGCCATCGTTGCGAGCCGGGGTGGGCGCATGGTGCCTGAGCTTGCCGTTTGCGGCGCCGAACATGCCGACATGGCGGTGCATTCGAAGAACCCGGTGGTGATGGGGCTCAATGTCGAGCGCCTTGCGCGGCTCATCGAGCGCGAGGGCATCGGCCTCGTTCACGCGCGGTCGCGGGCGCCGGCCTGGAGCGCGCTCGCGGCGGCGCGGCGGGCGAACGTGCCATTCGTCACCACCTATCATTCGCGCGTGCATGAAAAGCCGCGCCTCAAGGTCTTCTACAATTCGGTGATGGTGCGCGGCGATGCCGTGATCGCGAATTCGAACTATACGGCCGCGAACATTCGCAGGGTCCATGCGCCGGAGGACGGCCGCATCTTCACCGTGCCGCGCGGCATCGACATCGAGGCCTATGCAACCGTGACGCCGTCGCGGATCGAGGCGCTGGCGCGGCGCTGGGGCATCGGCGAAAATCCGGGCACGGTCTTCGTGCATGCGGCGCGGCTCACGCGCTGGAAGGGGCAGACGGTCGCGATCGAGGCGGCGCGGCTGCTCGTTGCGCGCGGCATGGAGGATTTCATGCTGCTCATCGTGGGCGATGCGCAGGGCCGCGATGCCTATGCGGGCGAACTCGAAGCGGCGATTGCCGAGGCGGGGCTCGGGGCCCGCGTGCGTCTCGCCGGCCATGGCGAGGACATGGCGGCCGCCTATGCGCTTTGCGATGCCGTGCTCTCACCTTCCATCGAACCGGAGCCCTTCGGGCGGACGGCGGTGGAGGCGCAAGCCGCATCCCGCCCCGTCATCGTGTCGGATGCGGGCGGGCAGCAGGAGACCGTGATCGAGGGGCGGACGGGCTTCCGCGTACCCCCCGGGGATGCGGAGGCGCTCGCCGACGCCATGGCGAAGCTGATGGCGATGGGGCGGGAGGCGCGCGCGGCCATGGGCGCGGCGGGGCATGAAAACGCCAGGACGCATTACTCGGTCGAGGCGATGTGCGGCGCGACGCTCGAGATTTATGCCCGGCTGATCGCGCGGAACCGGGCCGGCGGGCCGGGGACGAGGTGAGCGAAACCGTCATCGCGATCTGGCTGGGCGGCAGCGGCGTCTCCCATGCGCGCGACGAAATCGCGGCGATCCGTGAGGGCCACCCCGCCGCCAGCCTCATCCTGCTGACGACGCCCGAAGGCCGCCGCGCGCTCGGGAGCTTCGCCGGAACATGCTGGGAGGATGGCGCGGCGAAGGGCGCTTCGGCCTTTCTCGCCCGGGCGCGGCGCTTGTCATGGGCGTCGGCGGCCCATATCTACGATCTCGAAGTGAGCCGTGTGACGCGCTTTCTGCGTTTCTGTGTGTGGCCGAGGCCACAATGGCATGAAAGAGCGCCTCCGGGCGTGCCTGGAGAAGGAACGCTGCCCCTTTCTTGACTTGCGGCAGGCGGCCTTCAAATCTATAGCTGTGGCTCAATTGTCTGGAGGGTGTCCGGGTGGACACCGTCGGGAAGCAGGCGAGGGAACGCAAATGCCGCTGGAGCGTGCTTGCGTCACCGCCCTTTTCCCGAGCGCGATCAGGCGGCCGGACCGGCAGAAGGAGAAGTGTTCATAGCTCGCAGACCGATGCAGGCGCCGCCCACGAAAGAGGGCCCGCGCATAAACGACATGATCGATGAGCCGACCGTGTTGCTCATTGACGCCGAGGGCGAAAAGCGCGGCGTTATTCCCACCGACGAAGCGATCCGCATGGCTGAAGAGGCCGGGCTGGATCTGGTTGAGGTATCGCCCAACGCGAAGCCTCCCGTGTGCAAGCTTCTCGATTACGGGAAATTCAAATATCAGGCCCAGAAGAAGGCCAACGAGGCGCGCAAGAAGCAGAAGACCGTCGAGGTCAAGGAAATCAAAATGCGCCCCAACATCGACGTGCATGACTACGACGTGAAGATGCGCTCGATGCTTCGCTTCTTCGAGGAAGGCGACAAGGTAAAGGTCACGCTTCGCTTCCGTGGCCGCGAAATGGCGCATCAGGAACTCGGCATGCAGCTCCTGAACAAGGTCAAGGAGCAGGTGGAGGAGATCGCGAAAGTCGAACTCTATCCCCGCCTCGAAGGCCGTCAGATGATCATGGTGCTGGCGCCGAAATGAGGCAGCCGCATCGAGGATGAGGAAAGGCCCGGCTCTGCCGGGCCTTTTTCGTTTCCGGTCAGGCAAGCGCCTTCGCGAGCCTGTCCGGCCGGTCGGTGAGGATCGCCTCGACGCCAAGTGCGGCCAGCCGCTTCATCTCCGCTTCCTCGTCGACCGTCCAGCAGGAGACGGCAAGACCGAGTTCCCTCGCAAGCGCCGCATTCGCGGGCGTCACGTCGCCATGCCAGGCAAACCAGCCATCGGCCGGACCGGCGGCGATGGCGCGCAGCATGCGCTCGGCGAAGGTTGCGCCCGTCTGCAGGCGCCAGTCATAGCCGTTCGCCCATGGCGCGCCCGCGGCGGAGGCCTTGCGGATGAGATCGTCCTCCGAGCCCGGCTCGTCGCGCTGGGCGGAAGCATCCTCCGGATCGACCTGAAAGAAGGGCAGCGTCGTGAAGGCATTGAGGATCGACGGTGCGATCTCCTTCGCACGGGCGAGCGCACGCCAGTCGAAGGAGACGAAGGTGACCGTTTCCTCGAGACCGTGTTCGCGGGTGAGCGCGACGGCGGCGTCCGCGAGTTCGCGCGGATCGGCGGACTGCGAAAGATCGAGCAGCGCCGTCTTCAATTCGACATAGAGACGGAAGTCCGGCTTCGCCTTCTCCTTCACCAGCGCATAGACCTCGGCGAGAAGCGGAATGCGCTCGCCGTCGGCCGGCACCTGATCGGGATAGCGCGCGCCATAGCGCGCACCCGGCCGCAACCGGCCGATGTCGTAAGCCCGCATCTCGTCATGGGTGAGGTTCTTGAGGAGCGGCGTCGGCCGCGTGAGCCACGCGCCGTCGGGCCCGCGCGCGATTGCCGGTTTCAGGCTTTCGTCGTGATGCACGACGAGTTTGCGATCCTTCGAGAGATGTATGTCGAGTTCGATGCCGTCCGCGCCTGCGGCAATTGCGCGCGTGAACGCGGCCATGGTGTTTTCCGACCAGAGCCCCGCGCCGCCGCGATGGGCCACATGTAGTGGCGTCCGCATTGATCTCCTCCATTAAAACCGGTCCGGAATGGTGCCGCGCGGGCCGCGCAGGCGCAACGGGCGTCACTATTGTTTTGCAGAGCCTTTGTAGCTTGTGTGTATCGTCTGGCACATCCCTGTTTCGTGATGTAGTCTCGTTTTCAGACACAAGATCGACGGGAAGTGCCGTTCTCAAGAGCGCTTCCGGAGGGGATCGAAACGCTGAAGCCGAAGGCACTTGAGTGTCCGCGAAAGGCCGGTGAGCGAATGTCTGTTTTTGAATTCTGGCGGCGTCTTACGGGCCGCACACGCCACAAACGCTCATTCTACGAGTCGCAGGAGGTGATGCGCCGTGCCGTCGAGCTGACCGGCCCGGTCGATATTCGCCTGCATTCGGACGAGGAACTGCGCTGCATTCTCGAAACGGATGACAGCGCGGTGCGCTGCGAGGCCGCCAAACGGGAGCTGGAACTCCGCGCCGCACGCCGCAGTCATCACCCTGACGGTGCGGTGCCGAGCGGCTTTCATTGATCGAGCATCTGCGGCCAACCCAAGGCTGACGCGACGGCAAGTGCGCCCGGTGTCGGCAATATTCGCCGCGCGCCGCTTTGCCGATTACACTCTCCCATCGAAAAACGAAACAGGCGTCCCGCGGAAGTTTGCTTTCGCGCAAGGACGCCGGAAAACGGGGAGAGCGATCCATGAAATTCGGAGTGTTCTACGAACTGCAATTGCCGAAACCCTGGAACGAGGGCGACGAGCATCGTCTGTTCCATGAAGCGCTTGAGCAGATCGTGCTGGCCGACCGTCTGGGCTACGACCACGCCTGGGAGGTGGAGCATCACTTCCTCGACGAATATTCGCATTCGTCGTCGCCGGAAGTTTTCCTCGCGGCGGCCGCTTCCGTGACGAAGAACATTCGCCTCGGCCACGGCATTCGTCAGGTGATCCCGAACTACAATCATCCCGCCCGCACGGCGGAAGGTCTCGCAACGCTCGACATCATGTCGAACGGGCGCGTGGAATTCGGCATCGGCGAGGGCGCGACGCGCCTCGAACTTGGCGGCTTCAATATTCCCGCGAAGGAAAAGCGCGCCATGGCGATCGAGGCGGGCGAGCAGATCGCGAACATGATGGTGCTCGATCCCTATCCGGGCTTCGAGGGTCAGTATTTCTCCATGCCTTGCCGCAATGTGCTGCCGAAGCCGGTGCAGCGCCCGCATCCGCCGATGTGGATGGCCTGCACGAACCGCGACACGATCCGCGTGGCGGCATCGCTCGGCGTGGGCGCGCTCGCTTTCTCCTTCGTCGATCCGGAAGAGGCGAGGAACTGGTCGGAGATCTATTACGGCATCATCAAGTCTGAGGAGTGCCGCCCCATCGGTCACACGGTGAACGCGAACATCGCCATGGTCTCGAACTTCTCGTTGCACGAGGACCGTGAGGAAGCGATCCGCCGCGGCCATGAGGGCTTCGAGTTCTTCGGCTATGCGCTGAACGCGCTCGTCGCGCATGACACGGTGCCCGGCCGCACCGACATGTGGGGCGACTACATCAAGGCGCGCGGCAACCGCACGCAGGAAGTGATCGACGCGGCAAAGCGCGCCGAGGCGATCGCAACCGGCATCGGCACGCCCGACGATATGCGCGCGCATTTGCGCGCCTTCCAGAATGCGGGCGTCGACCAGGTGATCTTCATGCAGCAGGCCGGCCGCAACAAGCACGAGCATATTTGCCAGTCGCTCGAACTTTTCGCCAAGGAAGTCATGCCGGAGTTCAAGGCAGAGCTTGCGGCGCGCGAAGCGAAGAAACAGGCCGAGCTCGCGCCCTATATCGAGGCGGCGCTGAAGCGCAAGAACTGGATGAAACCGCTCGAGGACCATGAGATCCCCCTGGTCCAGGCGTCGGTGAAAAAGGCCCAGGTGAACCAGAGCACCAGCGCAGCGGAGTAGGAACGGGGCCGGCCGCGCCTTGCGCGGCCAGATGCATATGAAACCCGGCCGCGTCTTGCGCGGCCAGATGCATATGAAACCCGGTCGCGTCTTGCGCGGCCAGATGCATATGAAACCTGGCCGCGTCTTGCGCGGCCGGGGCTGCCCGCATAACGTGTATCTACACATGAAGCGGGTGCAGGCATGAGCGAGACGGTCACCGAACAGGAAGTGCGCGAGAATTGCGCCGCGCTCCGCACGCGCATGGCGGCGCGGAAGCTGACGCGGACCTATGACAAGGCGCTGCGCCCCGTCGGCCTCAAGATCACCCAGTTCACGCTGCTGATCGCGGTGGAGGAAGGCAGCGCGAAGTCGCTCACCGCGCTTGCCGACATGCTGGCGCTCGAGCGCTCGAGCCTCGTGCGCAATGTGAAGCTGCTGGAAGAGGACGGGTTCCTCGAATCGGCGCCGAGCGGCGAGGGCCGCTCGCTCGGGCTCCGCCTCACAAAGGCGGGACGGAAGAAACTCACCCAGGCGCTGCCGCTCTGGCGCGAGGCACAGACGCAGGTGGAGGACGCGCTGGGAGCGAACTGGCCCTCGGTGAAGAAATCGCTGCACCAGTTGATCGCGAAAACCTAATCCACCCTGTAGACAGGGAAGCAATCGCGGATGGCCTGCGCCTTGGCGATGTCGCCTGTCAGCGTCGCGCCGTGTTCGGCAACGGCTTCGGCAAGCGACACGCCATCCCTGAAGATCGCCTGCAGCGTCCGCCAGTCGAGCGTGAGCGAGGCATCGAAGGCGGCGGGCGCCTTGAAATCGATTTCGACATGCGAGGCATGGACGCGCACAGTTGCCGGCATGGGCCCGTGGTCGGAGATGGTGAGCGCGAGCGTCGCGTCGAGCCCGCGCGCCTTGCGGCGTTGAAATGTGAGTGTCAGGCCGAAGAGGAAGGAGAAGGGATCTGCGGACGGGATATTGTAGTCGACGACCTTCACCTCTTTCGTCTTGAGGCGTTTCGGCACGCTGTCCTCGGCGTCGGAATTCTTCAGCACATAGACGATTTCGGGTTTGGCGAGCAGCGGATCGAGAAGGCGTTTGCGGTATTCGACCTTGTCGTCCATGTAAGGCCCGAGCACATCGGAGCCTGCCGGGCAGACGCTCAGGCAATAGGCCGCCTTGTAGCCCGGCTTGAAGGAAAGACTCTGCCACATGGAGACGCTTTCGCCGGGCGGCACGCGCGCGTCGTAGTCGTCGGCGTCTTTCGCTTCCACGACTTCATGCACCCAGTCGGTGAAACCGCCCATGAACTCGCGGTAGTTGTGGGTGTAGCAGGCCGAGAAGTTGAAGCTGCCATCCATGCCGATCGCTTCCACCGGGCAGACGGCGACGCAGAGCTTGCAGTCGAGGCAGGGGGCGTAGTCGAGCGGTGCCGAGACGTCGTCGAGGACACGGTCGATGACGATGGTGCCGAGCAGGATGAAGCTGCCGAAGCGCGGATGGATGACATTGCGGTGAAGCCCCATGCGCCCCAGCCCCGCCGCTTCCGCAATCTGCTTGTGCGAGATGACGCGCATGCCCGCCGGATAGGCCTGCGCTTCCATCGGGAAGGCGGCCGCCGGGTTGACCGCGCCGACGCCCATATTCTCAAGGCGGCGCACGGCGCGTCGCGCGACATGGTTCACCTCGTCATAGGTCTGGTGGAACTCCTCGTTCACGACCGAGCGGACGGAGGTTCGCACCGTGTCGCGGTTCATGCGGATGACGAAGCTTATGAGCGTCTGCGCACCGGGGAGCAGCGCGGCGATCCATGCCTGCTGGCCGGCGATGGCGGGATTTGAAACCGCGACGAAGCCGCAATCGTCCGCACCGCAATCGAGCATCAACGCGCGCAAGCTCGCGGATGTGAGCGGCTGGCTTTCCGCCGCACGGTTTGCGCGCCAGCGCGCCACGTCGGGATGTTCCTCGCTGCCCGCTACAAGATCGTGCGCCATATCCGGCCTCCTCTGGGTTTCATGAAAGTGTATATACACTATCGAGAAATGGATTCAAGAGGCCCCGGGTTCCATCATGGAACCGATTGGCCGCAGTGGTGTTTTATGGAAAGCGGCGCGTGCCATGGCGGCAGGTACCGCCATCGAAATGCCTGAAAGCGGGGGCTTTCTTCAAAATCAGGCATTCGTGCCGGAGACAGCTCACGACAACGGGAGAGAGACATGACTTTTTCGCTCAAACACCTGCTCGGCTCGGTGGCGATTGCCGCGCTGGTGACGGTTGCGGCCTGCGACCAGAACGAAGAGGAAAAGGCTGCCGACGCGACGGCGGAGGAAGCGCCCGCCGTGGACAATGCCGTTCCGATGACGGCGGA
Organism: Parvibaculum sp.; assembly: GCF_045863935.1. GTDB lineage: Bacteria > Pseudomonadota > Alphaproteobacteria > Parvibaculales > Parvibaculaceae > Parvibaculum. The sequence continues at coordinate 74,729 of NZ_BTVP01000008.1, forward strand.
GCCCGGCGCGGTAGACAGCGCCATGCCGGAAGGCGACATGCCTGACAGCAGCATGCCCGGGAGCGAGATGGATGAAAGCGACATGTCCATGGGCGAGGAAGCGGCGGCCGAAGGCGCGGATGCCGAAACCATCACCGGTGCGGCCGACGAAGCCGCGGCCGGTTGCCAGTCGGCTGCCGATGCGCTCGGCGTCTGGACCGGCAAGTCCTATGACGAAGCCAAGGGCGATATCGAGGCAGGCGAGGGCGTGGCGACGATCCGGGTGATCCGTCCCGATCAGGCGGTGACGCAGGACTTCCGACCCGACCGGCTCAATGTCGAACTCGACGCGGAAGACAAGGTCACGCGCATCTATTGCGGCTGAGGGATTATTTGACGGGGCGGACCGGGTCCGTCCCGTCCCAGCCGATGGCGGCCTTGCGGATATGCTCGAAGAACTTGCCCTTCGCGCCGCTGATGTCGGACATCTCGATCACGGTACCGGGATGCGTCTCGGTGTCGAAATAGACGAAGCGGCCCTGCGGCCCGCCGATCTGCCCCTCATGGCCGACCTTGAAGCCCGCGGCGAGCGCGCGGTCGTATTGCGCCTGATAATCGGTCGTCCACCAGGACATATGCTGCAGGCCTTCGCGGCCGGCATTCAGGAAATCCATGTACATGGACGGCGCATCGTTGCGCTGCTGGATGAGCTCGATCTGGAGATCGCCCGTATTGCCGAGCGCGATGCTCATTTCGACAGGCGAAGGCTCGCCGCGATAGGTGAACCAGTCGCACTTCACCCGGTCGATGTAATAGAAGGGCCCGACGCCCATCACTTCCGTCCAGTGCTTCAGCGCCGCCTCGATGTCGCGCACGACATAGCCGTTCTGGCAGACTTTTCCGAAAAAGCGGCTCATGGGTGTCTCCGTCAGATACCGGTCACGAGGAAATCGACCGCGGCGATGATGTTGTCGCGCCGCTCCGCGAGCGACATTACGATATCGTCGCCGAGAAAGGAGGAGGAGATACCGGCGATTTCGAGCGTGGACAGGACGAGCTTCCGTCCCTCGATATCGAAAACCGGATTGAGGCGCGACATCGGCACCTCCACTCGCGACAAGGGAATGAGCGGCGCGACAACACGCAGTGCGCGCGTTTGAATCTGGTCATGCTGGAGCTGCAGAAAGTAGGGAATGGCCTCGCGGCTGGCCGCATGTCTATTCCGGTAGACGTCGAATTGCGCCATTCAGATTTCCTCAGAAGCGGCGTAGCCCGTCGCTCCATACACCGTCTCGCTCGATCCGGCGGTTGAAGGCTTCTATGGCGTCGCGGTTCTCCTCCACCCAGCGCCGCTGTTCTTCCTCGCGGGTCTTTTCCCGGAGGACCTCTTCGAAGGTCGCGGACAAGTTGAGGTCCATCTCCTTCGCCCTGGCGAGGAGGTCCGCATCGACCGAGAGATTCACGGCTTTCTTTGGCATGCGCATAGACTATGCGCATAAATCATGCGCATCAAGCCTGCGCATGAGCCGGAAGGGGCGCCGGGCGCTTGACGCGCCGGACTTTTCCCTTATAAATCCGCGCCTTCGGGGCGGGCCGGCCTGTAGGGCATGCCGTGACCGCCCGTAATGCCAAGACCCGGACCCGCAACCTGCCGAATTCTTCAATGAATTCAAGGTCTTCAATAGCGGGTTCCCAAAACACGGAGAGCAAAATGCCCAAGCTGAAGACCAAAAGCGGGACCAAGAAGCGCTTCAAGCTCACCGCTTCAGGCAAGGTCAAACGCGGTCAGACCGGCAAGCGCCATGGAATGATCAAGCGGACCAACAAGCAGATCCGGAACAAGCGCGGGACGACGGTCATGGCGGATGCCGATGCCGCCCGCGTGCTTAAAAACTTCATGCCTTACGCGTGAACCGGAACACCTGAAGAGGAGCTGAACACATGTCGCGCGTCAAACGGGGTGTTACCACCCATGCCCGGCACCGCAAGATCATCAAGAAGGCGAAGGGCTATTACGGCCGCCGCAAGAATACCTTCCGCACGGCCAATCAGGCCGTCGAGAAGGCCGGCCAGTATGCCTATCGCGACCGTCGCACGAGGAAGCGCAACTTCCGCGCGCTCTGGATCCAGCGCATCAACGCCGGTGTCCGCGAATACGGCCTGACCTATTCGCGATTTATCGACGGCCTCGCCAAGGCTGGCATCGAGGTGGACCGCAAGGTTCTCTCCGATCTCGCCATCCATGAGCCCGAGGCCTTCAAGGCTCTGGTCACCCAGGCGCAGGCGGCCCTTCAGTAAGCTGAAGGCGCTTCCATCGCAGCCAGAGCCGGTCACCCGTCCGGGCTCCGCATGGAAGCATGCGTGCCGCTCTCGGGGGTGAGGCGGATCGCCGGTCGATAGCATCGTTCGCACGCCGTTCGCTCATGTCACCCGAGAGCCTGCCGGAAGGCAGGCATCGGGCGATATGAGAGAATACGTTTTCGCGAAACGATCAGAAGCCGGTGAGAAGATGACCGACAGCGCCGATCTCGAAAAACTCGAAGCGGAATTCGCCGTGGCGATAGCCGATGCGGTGGATATCGACACGCTCGAAGCCGTGCGCGTGGCCGCGCTCGGCAAGAAGGGCCGCGTCTCCGACCTGATGAAGGGGCTGGGCGCCATGTCGCCCGACGAGCGCAAGGAAATGGGGCCGCGTCTCAACGGCCTCAAGGACCGGCTGACGGACGCCCTCGCCGCGCGCAGGGATGCGCTGCACGAGGCGGCGCTGGAAGCGCGGCTGGCAAGCGAGAAGATCGACGTGACGGCGCCCGTCCGCGCCAGCGCGCTCGAGACGGGCCGCATCCATCCGCTTTCCCAGGTCTGGGACGAAGTCGTCGCGATCTTCGCCGATATGGGTTTTGCCGTGGAACAGGGCCCGGACATCGAGACCGACCATTACAATTTCGGCGCGCTGAATTTCCCCGAAGGCCATCCCGCGCGAGAAATGCACGACACGTTCTATTTCGAGCCGGATGCGAGCGGCGCGCGCAAGCTGCTGCGCACGCATACGAGCCCCGTGCAGGTGCGCACCATGGAAGCGGGCGAACCGCCGTTCCGCTTCATCTGTCCCGGCCGCACCTATCGCTGCGACAGCGACCAGACGCATACGCCGCAATTCCATCAGATCGAGGGTCTCGTCGTCGATGAGTCGACGCATCTCGGTCACCTCAAATGGACACTGGAGGAATTCCTGCGCGCCTTCTTCGAAGTGGAGGGCGTCGAGCTTCGCATGCGCCCGAGTTTCTTCCCGTTCACGGAACCCTCGATGGAAGTCGATGTGCGCTGCGCGCGCCTCGGCAATGAAATCCGCATTGGCGAGGGCGACGACTGGCTGGAGATTCTCGGCTGCGGCATGGTTCATCCGAACGTGTTGCGTTCGTCCGGGATCGACCCGGAAAAATATCAGGGCTTCGCTTTCGGCATGGGGATCGACCGCCTTGCCATGTTGAAATACGGCATCCCCGATCTGCGCGCTTTCTTCGAGAGCGATCTGCGCTGGCTGAAACATTACGGCTTCGCCGCGCTCGATGTGCCGACGCTCGCGGGAGGGCTCTCGTCGTGAAGTTCACTCTCTCCTGGCTGAAACAGCCGCTCGAAACAAACGCTTCGCTCGACGAGATCGTCGAGAAGCTGACCATGCTCGGCCTCGAGGTCGAAGGCGTGGAAGACCCGGCGAAGAAGCTCTCGGTCTTTTCGGTCGCGAAGGTGCTGGAAGCAGGCCCGCATCCCGATGCCGACAAGCTGCAGGTGCTGAAGGTCGAGGCGCTGGTCGAGGGCGAAGTGAAGCAGTTGCAGGTCGTCTGCGGTGCGCCGAATGCGCGCGCGGGGCTCACCGGCGTCTTCGCACCGCCCGGCGCCACCATCCCCGTGAGCGGCATGGTGCTGAAGCCGACGAAGATCCGCGGCGTCGAATCGAACGGCATGATGTGTTCCGAGCGCGAACTCGAACTCTCGGACGAGCATGAAGGCATCATCGACCTGAAAGGCGAGTGGAAGGTGGGAACGCCGGCCGCCGAAGTGCTCGGGCGCAACGACCCGGTGATCGAAATCGCGATCACACCGAACCGGCCGGACTGCCTTGGCGTCCATGGCGTCGCGCGCGACCTCGCCGCCGCGGGTCTTGGGCGCCTGCGCGAAGGCGACCTTTCGCCGGTCAAGGGCACATTCGAAAGCCCGGTCGGCATCGAGCTCGATTTCCCGGCGGAAGCGGCAAGCGCCTGCCCGGTTTTCGCAGGCCGTCTCATTCGCGGCGTGAAGAACGGCCCGTCGCCCGAATGGCTGCAGAATTGGCTGAAGGCGGTAGGCCTTCGTCCGATCAACGCGCTTGTCGACATCACGAACTTCATCTCGCTCGACCGCGCGCGTCCGCTGCACGTCTACGACGCCTCGAAGCTCAAGGGCAACATCCGCGCGCGTCTCGGCCGGAAAGGCGAGACGCTCATCGCGCTCGACGGCAAGTCCTATGACGTCGAGCCGCATTACTGCGTCATCGCCGACGACGAGAAGGTGCTGGGCTTCGGTGGCGTGATGGGCGGCGAGGCATCGGGTTCGACGGAAGAAACCGTCGATGTCTTCGTGGAAAGCGCCTACTTCGATCCCTACCGCACCGCGCGGACAGGCCGCGACACGGGCATCGTGTCGGACGCACGCTATCGCTTTGAGCGCGGTGTCGATCCGCAATTCGTTCTGCCGGGCCTCGAACTCGCGACGAAAATGATCCTTGAGATGTGTGGCGGCGAAGCGTCGAACGTCGTTGTTGCGGGCAAGGTGCCGGACACGACAAAGATGATTAATTTCGATCCGGCACGCATCGAAAGGCTCACAGGCCTCTCGCTGATGAAGGCGGAAGCCGCGAACATTCTCTCCGCGCTCGGCTTCGGCGTGACGGATGCAGGGCATGCGCTCTCCGTTTCCGTGCCGTCCTGGCGGCCCGACATCGACGGTGAAGCCGATCTCGTCGAAGAGGTCGTGCGCGTGCACGGTCTCTCGGAAGTGAAGTCGGTTGCACTGCCGCGCCTTCATGCGGTCGCGAAGCCCGTGCTTTCGCCGCGCCAGCGCCGCGAGCGCAACGCTCGCCGCGCGCTCGCCGCGCGTGGGCTCGTCGAGGCCGTCAACTGGTCCTTCATCTCGGAGCGCGAAGCCGAACTTTTCGGTGGCGGTAACGCCGCGCCCGCGCTGAAGCTCGCGAACCCCATCTCCGCCGAAATGAGCCATATGCGGCCGAGCCTGCTTGCGGGTCTCATCGCCGCGGCGGGGCGCAACATGGCGCGCGGGGTTTCGGATATCGCGATGTTCGAAGTCGGCCAGCAATTCGAGAGCGACGAACCCTCGGGTCAGGTGCTGGCGGCAAGCGGCATCCGCCGCGGCACGGCGCGCCCGCAAGGCGCCGGCCGTCACTGGCAGGGGAAGAGCGGTCCGGTCGAGGCGATGGACGCGAAGGAGGACGCCGTCGCGCTGCTCTCCGCGCTTGGCGCACCGGTTGCGAGTTTCCAGATTTCGGCCGATGCGCCCTCCTGGTATCACCCCGGCCGCTCCGGCGTCTTCCGTCTAGGACCGAAAAATGTCATCGGTTATTTCGGCGAACTTCATCCGCGCATCCTCGGCGAGATGGATGTCGCGGGCCCCGTCGTCGCTTTCGAGATTTTCCCCGACGCGATTCCCGAGCCGAAGCGCAAGGCCACGCGTGCGAAGCCGCCGCTTGAACTCTCGGATTTGCAGCCGCTTCGCCGCGACTTTGCCTTTGTCGTGGCGGAAGGCGTGACGGCGGATCAGGTGATCCGCGCGGCGCGCGGCGTCGACAAGAAGCTGATTGCGGACGTCTCGCTGTTCGACGTCTTCGAGGGCGGCTCGCTCGGCGAAGGACAGAAGTCGCTCGCCATCGAGGTGACGCTGCAGCCCGTCGAAAAGACGCTGACGGATGAGGAAATCGAGGCGGTGTCGAAGCGCATCGTCGCGGCCGTCGAAAAGGCAACGGGCGGGACGCTCAGAAGTTAGTCTTCAAGCTTTCCAGCCGGAGGAACGGCGATGCACCGTCTGAGATTGTGGCTGGACAGGCAACTCGTCGAAAACTCCTGGCCTCACGGTGGTTTCTCGCCACTGAACTGGTTCATCTTCGGGGTGATCCTGTTCAGCGCGGCGCTCTTCGCAGCGGAAACAGAGCCGCTCGCGTTGGAGCATTACCCCGAATTCCTTCATGTCGCGAACAGGATCGTTCTGCTCATTTTCGCTGTCGAGTTTGCATTGAGGCTCTTCGCGGCGGGAGAAACGCACGACCTGAAGGGGCTCTCCGCCCGCGCCGCTTATGCCGGACGTTTCTGGCTCTTCATAGACTTTCTGGCTTTCGGTCCGGAGCTCATTCTCCTCGCGCTTCTTTATGCCGGCGCCGATCTTCCGTTGACGCTGGCGGGTCTTCGAACGATCCGGCTGCTTCGTCTCCTCAAGCTCATTCACTTCCTGCCGGGCGGCAGGCTTGTGTCCGAAGTCCTGGGCGAGGTCGCGCCGCAGCTTCTGGCGACCCTGATCACCGCGCTTGGACTGATCTATCTCGCGGCCGTCCTCATCTACTATGCCGAAGGCGCGGTAAATCCGGAACATTTCGGCAGCGTGGGCCGGGCGCTCTGGTGGAGCGTCATAACGCTGACAACGGTCGGTTATGGCGACGTCTACCCCGTAACGGTTCTCGGCCGCATTCTGGCCGGCATGCTGGCGCTCGTCGGCGTCGGTATCGTCGCGCTTCCGACGGGCATCATCGCGGGCGCTTTCATGGAGCGGTTGCAGAACGAGCGCGCAAGGCAGGCTGGCCGCCGGATCAGGCCTCGCAGCGAGCATGAAAACTGACCGGGTTTGCTGTCATCGCCCTCTCTGGCGCAAGATGATCTCGACGAAAACGGTAGGGGCAGGGGATGACATTCACATCCTATGAGTTTCGCAGAACAGACGGTGCCGGCCGGGCGGTCACGCTGGCAGGCCGTGCCATCGGCCCCGAGAACGGGCGGCAAATCGTCATGCTCGCTTCGCTCGGCCGTCCGGGAAGCGACTTCGATGAAGTTGCAGCGATGCTGGCGGGTGCGGGCTATCGCGTGACGTTGCCGGAGCCGCGCGGCATCGGCGGCAGCGAAGGGCCGATGGAAGGGCTGACGCTGCACGACCTTGCGGAGGATGTGGCTGCAGTGATCGAGACGCAGACGACAGCGCCGGTGACGTTGATCGGCCATGCCTTCGGAAATCGCCTCGCGCGCACGACAGCCGCCGATCGTCCCGAACTCGTTGCCCGCGTGGGACTGCTGGCTTGCGGCGGCCTCATCGAAATGCCGGAAAAGGCGCGCAAGGCGCTGATCGGCTGCTTCGACGAAAGTCAGTCACCGGACGAGCACATCGAATGCGTGCGCTACGGTTTCTTCGCGAAGGGCAATGATCCGGAAGTCTGGCGGAGCGGCTGGTACCGGCAAGTCATGCGGATGCAATCCTTCGCCGTGCGCACGACACCCGTGGAAGACTGGTGGGAGGCGGGCGGGCAGCCGATCCTCGTCGTGCAGGCTCTGGAAGATGCGATCGCGCTCTCCGCAAACGCGCATGACCTGAAGAAACGTCTCGGTGAGCGCGCGACTTTGGCCGAGCTGCCGAACGCCGGCCATGCCATGCTGCCGGAGCAGCCCGCGCGCATCGCCGAGATCATCCGCAATTATATTGAAGCGGCGGAATAGGCCCATGGAACTGAAGACGATCCGCTATGAACTGACGGACGGCATCGCGACCGTCACGCTGTCGCGCCCGAAGCGCCGCAACGCCTGGACGGGCCGGATGCACACGGAATATCGCTGGGTGTTGGCTGAAGCCGACCGCGACCCGAAGGTGCGCGTCATCGTGGTGACGGGCGATCCGGAGGGCGGCGCTTTCTGCGCGGGTGCCGACATGGCCGCTCTCGAAGGTCATTCGGAGAAGGGCCGCTACGACAGCGGGACGACGGACGATATCGCGAAGCCGGGCTATGGCATCGCCGACGAGTTCGATGCGACCTTCGCCTATCATTTCGGGCTGACGAAACCCGTCATTGCAGCCATCAACGGCGCGGCGGCGGGCGTCGGTCTCGTGCTTGCCGCCTTTGCCGATCTGCGCTTCTGCGTGCCCGGCGCAAAATTCACTGCCGCCCATGGCCGCTTCAACTTCCCGGCCGAGTTCGGGCTCTCCTGGGTGCTGCCCCGGATCGTCGGTCTCACCCATGCGAACGACATTTTGCTGTCGAGCCGTGTCTTCACCTCGGAAGAGGCGATGGAGATGGGGTTCCTCAACAAGCTGCTGCCGGCCGGCGAACTCATGCCGCATGTCATGGAATATGCGAGGAAGATGGCGGACGGCGTCTCGCCGGGCTCGCTCCGGGAGACGAAACGACAGGTTTACACGGACCTCCATCGGGACGCCGCCTCGGCTGTGATTGCCGCCGAGCGGTTGCTGGAGGAAATGATCAAGCACCCCGACTACAAGGAGGGGGTCAAGGCCTGGATGGAGAAGCGCCGGGCCGAGTGGCAGGGGTGAGGGCTTGAAAGGCCCCAATTGGCTTGCACCCCGGCCAGTGCTATATGGGCGCCTGTTAACACAGCAGGCCCCATGACCGACCTTTCCCATATCCGCAATTTCTCGATCATCGCCCATATCGACCACGGCAAGTCGACCCTTGCCGACCGGCTGATTCAGCTCTGCGGCGGCCTTGAGGCGCGCGAGATGAAGGAGCAAGTGCTCGACAGCATGGATATCGAGCGCGAGCGCGGCATCACCATCAAGGCGCAGACCGTGCGCTTGGAATACAAGGCCCGGAACGGCGAGACCTATGAGCTGAACCTCATCGACACGCCCGGCCATGTCGACTTCGCCTATGAGGTGAACCGTTCGCTCGCCGCCTGCGAGGGCTCGCTCCTCGTCGTCGATGCGAGCCAGGGCGTGGAAGCGCAGACGCTCGCCAACGTCTATCACGCGCTCGACGTGAACCATGAAATCGTGCCGGTCCTCAACAAGATCGACCTGCCGGCGGCGGAGCCCGCGAAGACGCGCCAGCAGATCGAGGATGTGATCGGCCTCGACGCATCGGAGGCGGTCGAGATTTCCGCGAAGAGCGGCATCGGCATCCCGGACGTGCTGGAAGCCATCGTCAACCGTCTGCCGGCGCCCAAAGGCGACCAGTCGGCGCCCCTGAAGGCGATGCTCGTCGACAGCTGGTACGACGCCTATCTCGGCGTCGTCGTTCTCGTCCGCATCATCGACGGCGAGCTGAAGAAGGGCCAGCGCGTCAAGATGATGAAGACGGGCGGCACCTATACGATCGACCAGGTCGGCATCTTCAAGCCGAAGAAGGAAGCGGTCGCGAGCCTCACGCCCGGCGAGATCGGCTATTTCACCGCTTCGATCAAGGAGGTCGCCGACACGCGCGTGGGCGACACGGTGACCGAGGAAAGGCGGCCCTGCGCCGCCGCGCTGCCGGGTTTCCAGCCGGCGCAACCTGTCGTCTTCTGCGGTCTCTTCCCGGTGGACGCCGCCGAGTTCGAAGATCTCCGCGAGGCGATGGGCAAGCTGCGGCTCAATGATGCGAGCTTCGAATACGAGATGGAAACCTCCGCCGCGCTTGGCTTCGGCTTCCGTTGCGGCTTTCTCGGCCTGTTGCATCTGGAAATCGTGCGCGAGCGGCTCGAGCGCGAATTCAACATCGACCTCATCACCACGGCGCCGTCTGTCATCTATCAGCTGCACATGGTGGACGGATCGATAAAGGAAATGCACAACCCGGCCGACATGCCGGACCCGACGCGCATCGACCATATCGAGGAGCCTTGGATCAAGGCGACGATCCTCGTGCCCGACGAATATCTGGGCGCGGTGCTGAAACTATGCGAGGACCGGCGCGGACATCAGGTCGATCTCACCTATGCGGGATCGCGCGCCATGCTCGTCTACCGCCTGCCGCTCAATGAGGTGGTGCTCGATTTCTACGACCGTCTGAAATCGGTGAGCCGCGGCTATGCAAGCTTCGACTACCAGATCGAAGGTTACGAGCCGGGCGAGCTTGTGAAGATGTCGATCCTCGTGAACGAGGAACCGGTCGACGCGCTCGCAACTGTCGTGCATCGCTCGCGCGCCGAGCAGCGCGGCCGCGTCATGTGCGAGAAGCTGAAGGAACTGATCCCGAAGCACCTCTTCAAGATTCCGATCCAGGCGGCTATCGGCGGCCGCGTTGTCGCGCGCGAAACGATCTCGGCCATGCGCAAGGACGTAACGGCGAAGTGCTATGGCGGCGACATCAGCCGCAAGCGCAAACTTCTGGACAAGCAGAAGGAAGGCAAGAAGAAGATGCGGCAGTTCGGTCGCGTCGAGATTCCGCAGGACGCCTTCATCTCCGCGTTGAAGATGGATGCGAACTAGGCAGCTTTCCCGCCTGTCGGAAAACAAAAAGGCCGCCCCGAGGGGCGGCCTTTTGCAATGGTACTGGCTTGTGCCTAGTCCGCACGGCGGAGCAGAGCGATAAGGCCCGCGAGCACGATACCGATGATGCCGAGAACGCCCCATGCGGGGAAGCCCATCACGGCGTCGAGCGGATTTTTCAGGCCCTCCGGCGCATTGGCTCCCGCCCAGCTAACGAAGCCGTCGCGGCTCCCCTCATGCACCAGCCCCCACAGGGCGCTGAACGACCGCATCGTGACTTCGCCGCTCTCGAGCGAAAGCAACGCGTCCGATCCCAGCGCCATCAAGGCAGCGACGATGAAAAGAAATCCAAGCAGCCTGAAAACGACCATGGCACGAGCCCCCCAGCCCCAACGCAGTGATTAAGAAACGAACGCCGGAACGGTAGCCGGATCGAGTGTGCCAAACAAGCACAGTTGTAAAAGTCGGCTGGCGGATCAATGGCCTAGCCCCGCTTTCTCCGGTTGATTCAAGGTTTTTGTCGCGTATAGTGCCGCCGCGTTCGCCTGCTCAGCAGGCGCTCCGGAGGGGTGGCCGAGTGGCTGAAGGCGCACGCTTGGAAAGCGTGTATACGGGAAACCGTATCGAGGGTTCGAATCCCTCTCCCTCCGCCAGCCGATTTTTCCTTTTTGATCAACGAGTTGTCGGAAAATAACCTGTGCCGCCCCATGGCGGCGCGGCCGGGCCATGTTTGTCTGGCATCGCGGATGGCGGTTGCGGCCGCAAGCGGCGGCCTTCGCTGCGGCAGATTTGATACAGCAACCCCGCAAAACATGGTTAATGCGGAGCTGGCTCGCTGATCAGAGTATCCAAGAGGGGGATCAGTTCGTGCGGCCGACCTGAGAGGCGCGGCGCGGCTTCAGATAGGCCGTATCGGTGAAGGTGATCTCTTCCGTCACCGTCTGGCTGATCGGCGAAGAATACTGATAGGTGACTTCCGCCACGATGACGCTCGTGCCGGGGCTGGTAAGTCCTGCCGGCAGGCTCACGGTGGATCCGACCGCAAGGGCCGGCCCCTGATAGCCGTCGCTCCAGGCGACCTTGTTCACACCGCTCGAATTGGCGACCACGCTCGAGATGCGGATCGACAGCGGCGTCGTGCTGAAGGGTCTGAGAATGGCGGAACTCGCGGCGAAAATATCGCTCATGTCGGAATCGCTGACGGACATCGCCTGCGCGGTGATGTCGGCGGCGGAATAGGCGACGGAGGTCACGCGCCGGTTTGCCGTCAACATGTGCGACGTCTCGATCGCGCCGAAATAGAAGGCGATCATCAGCGGAAAGATGAGCGCGAATTCGACGGCGGCGATGCCGGCACAGTCGATGAAAAGCCGCTGGAGTCTCTGCGATTTGCGTGCGACGCGTTTGACAGCCGATTTTGGTGCGAACATCGATCGACCCTCAACTCGTCGGCAGAACGTTGCCGAAGGGCTCGTTACGGAATGCAATGGCTGAGGCGATAACCCGCCCGCCGCCTTCGAGATTCGAAAGGCCAACCATGCCGGGGCTGACGATGCCATAGGAATAGTAGACGTTCACAAGCACGATATCGCCAGCATTGCCGGGCTGGAAAACGGTGCTGTCGACGATGTTTCCGTCCTCGTCGACCAGCGGCGGATAGGACACGCTGCCGAAGGACGTGAAATTCCGGACATCGATGCGGAGGTTCGCCTGACAGTCGTTGATCAGTGTCAGTTCGCCGCAGACATAATCCTTGAACTGAGCTTCGGTCATGCCGCTCGCCTGGACCTGGCCGGTCCGGATCAGGCGACCGGCTTCCGATACCACACTGTCGAGGTTCGCCGTGGCGAAGTAGAGGATACTGACCTCGACCATAGCGAAGAGAAGGGCAAAAAAGGGAACGGCAAGCAAGGCGAACTCGACCGCCGTCGCGCCGCTGTCGGCACGGGCGAAGCGGCTCCAGCGGCATCGCGGGAGATGCGCTCGACGGGCCGGTCCTCGATGTTGCTTGCTCATGGGTTACCTCGCGCCGAAGCGCCGCTCTGGCGCAGCCTTCTTGATACCGCTTTGTGCCTTACCAAAAGGTAACCGCCGCTGTTCCGGCCCGGCCCGATTCATTCCTTCTTAACGGGCGGCACCTAAAACGAACGGGTGCGTATTCTGCCGCGCCGGGCGCGAGCCCTGTCCGGCACCCAAGGGCGGATAATGTCCATGAGGTCCCTTAAAGCTCTGTTTCGCAGATTCCGGACGGACCGTCGGGGCAATTTCGCCACGATCTTTGCGCTTTCGGCCATCCCGCTTGTCGTTGCCGCGGGTGCGGCGATCGATATCTCGCGCGCCTATATCGTTGAAAATCGGCTGAATGCAGCGCTCGACGCTGCGGCGCTCGCCGTCGGCGGGGCCACGGGCAAGACGCAAGCGCAGCTTGAGGAAATCGCACAGGCCTATTTTGACGCGAATTATCCGGCCGAGAAGCTCGGCGTTCCGGGCGCCGTCATGGTCGTTCAGAGCGGCAGCGATGTGATCCTGACCGCCAGCGCCGAACTGCCGACATCCCTGATGGGAATCGTGGGGATCGATACGCTTTCCGTCGGCGCCTCGTCGCAGGTAACGCGACAGGGACGGAAGCTCGAGCTTGCGCTGGTCCTCGACGTGACGGGTTCGATGTCCAGCGGTGGTCGAATGACCGCGCTCAAGGACGCGGCGAAGCTGCTGCTCCAGATTCTCGAGGATTCCGGAGCCCCTGAAGGCGAAATCAAGGTTTCGATCGTTCCCTTCGACACGGCGATCAACGTCGGCAAGAGCAACAAGAACGAGTCCTGGCTCAAATGGACCTATGAGGCGCGGGACACAAGCTCGTGGTGGGGTGGCCTGACGACGGTGAAGGTCAAGAGCAATAAATGGAAGGGCTGCGTCATAGATCGGGACCAGGACTACGACACGCAGAATACGATCCCGACATCGAGCGACACCACCAAATATCCCGCCGACGGCGACAGCTGTAACATCCCGGAAATCCTGCCGCTGACGGAGAACTGGACAACGCTGAATTCCAAGATCAACGAGCTGGACCCGAACGGCAATACCAACACCACGATCGGTCTTGCCTGGGGCTGGAACATGCTGACGCCGGGGCATCCCCTGTCGACGGCGGCAGCGTCTGCCGACGATCTCGACAAGGTGATTGTGTTCCTCACCGACGGTCAGAATACCGAGAACCGGTGGACGAAGTCCGGCGGTTCCATCGACGACAGGACCGAAGAGGTCTGCGACAACATGAGGGCGGCCAGCATCAAGGTCTATACGATCCGTACCATCCAGGGTAACGCGACGCTCCTGAAGAACTGCGCCACCAAGCCGGAGATGTATTTCGACGTTACGCAGACGAGCCAGCTCACCGAGGTATTTACCTCCATTGCCATGGCTCTCTCGAACCTGCGCATCAGCCGCTGACGGAATCAAACACCGGAAATAGAAAGGCCGCCTTCCGGGCGGCCTTTTTCGCGCAGGAAAAGCTGGAGCGTTATTCCTCGGACGGTGCCGACAAGGCCGGATTTCCCTGGGCCGCACCGAGGCTCGTGCTCATCGCGCCGGCCACCTGCTTCATGATGGCGTCGAAGTCCTCTGGATTGTCGCCAACGGACGGAACGCGCTCGCAGCGCGGCGTGCAGTTGTACGAGAGCTGCCCGGTACCGCGCGTCAGTGTAACGGTGGAAGCGTCCTGCGCGATCACGCTCACGTCAATGTTGAGGATGACATTTCCATCGCTGTCGGTCGCGACGAGACTGGTAGTGCCGAAGCTGCGGCCCATCACATAGACGAGCTTGGAGCCTTCGACGCTCACATCCGCGATTGCCGGATTGCCGACCATGATCGTGGAAACCGGCTTGGCCAGGTGAAGGGCCTTGGTCTGGTTCATCTCCACCTTGAAAGTCTCGGCCTGCGCGGCGCCTGCGAGGAGGACCGCGCAACCCGCACCGAGAGCCGCGGCGACGACGCGACCCACGGCAGTCTTCTTTATCCGGTAAGCACGCATATTGCTGCTGCCTTCCTTGGGGCATGGATGGGGACGCGAAAAGCGCCGATTGCCCTCAACACTAGGTCCAAGGAGTAAAGGATCTGTTGACCGTAAGGGGTGTGCAGGAATTTAACGGGAGATTAAACGCCGTCCCCTAGGCTCCATCGTCGGTCGTCGAGGGAGTAAAAGACAGATGGAACAAGGGGTGCAAGCCGGACAGGAGATCGCGCCCGATCACACGCGTTCCCTCGCCGGTATCCAGATTCTCTCCTCGCTGCACCAGCGCGAACTCGCCCTTCTTGCTGTCGAGTGCGAATGGCGGCCCGTTTCCCGAAATGACATTATTCTCAATCTCGCTCAGGGCGGCGGCTTGGACGGCGTGGTCTTCGTTGTCGAAGGCTCGGTCCGCCTCGCGCGCAGCATGGGCAGCGCCGGGCGCATTGCCTATACCGACGTCGATGCCGGCGGACAGTTCGGAGAAATGGCTGCTTTCGGCGTAACCGAAACCGATCTCACGGCCGTTGCGCGGGAAGACGGCCTGATCGCCACCTTGCCCGAAAGCCGTTTCCTCGAACTTCTCTCCCGCGAAGAGTCGGTGTCGCGGGCGCTCCTCTGCCAGTATGCCCGTCTTCTGCGCGAAAGGGAGACAGGGGCCCCGCCTTCCGATGCGGGCAATCGTCAAGACGAAGGAACGGGCGCGCAGCGCGTATACAGAGAATTGCTCTCACTCGCCGAGCCGCACCGCGACCCGGAAGGTGGCGAGTGTCTGCGCATTGACCGGCTGCCACGCCACAGGGCCCTGGCGGCTCGCGTCGATACGACGGAGGAGACCGTTGCCAGGGCGATTGCCGAGCTGGTGCGCAGGGGCATCGCCAGCCGCGATTATCCGGGACTTGTCGTCACCGACGAAGCGGCCTTCCGGTCGCTGTGTGAGACGGCTTGAAAGAACTTTCCGAGGCTGAAAATGCCGACGATCAAGTATGCGGGAAGTAGAGGCTGGACCCGCGCATGGGGCGCCTTCTCCGTAGCCAAATCCTCAAAGCGGATTAACCTCGAATTAACGACGTTATAAGGCTTTTCTCATCGATGTTTTGTTCACCTGCGGGGGACTGTTCCTGGGATATCGTTCGGGCACAGTAATTTCTCCATGAATACAGAAATTACATTTAAAGTGTTAGTAAAACTGGTTGTAGTTTTAGAGTATTCGTTAGCAATTGAGTAAGGGTGCTCCGCTAATCTCGCCTCCAGTCCGAAAGGGCGCCCGGCGGTCTTCACGTCCGCAAGGGTTGGTGCTGTCGACAGTCAAATATTCAAGGAGGCTTGTATGAGCCAGTTTTTGAAGTCTTTTGCGAAGAACGAGTCCGGTGCGACGGCCATCGAGTATGGTCTTATCGCCGCCGGCATCGCCGTCGTGATCATCACGGCGGTCCAGCTCGTCGGAACGAACCTTACCGCGACGTTCAATGAAGTCGCCGCGGCGGTGAAGCCCGCCGAGTAATACCCGCCCTCGACACGAGGTCCGGCCTTGTGGGCCGGGCTCGTGGCATCTCACGAAAACAAAGCCGCCGGACATGTTTCGTGTCTGGCGGTTTTCTTTTTCCTCTTTCGACCTTTGAAAACGCCAAGGTTTGGAAAACATTGCGTTTTTGACCGGACGGACCCCGGATTCCGCCTCACTTTGGAGCGTCCTTTACTCCAAATTTACGGTCATTGCCCACTATCGGTTTTATACGAGGAGGCATGGGGCCTCTCGTCCGGGGCCTGAGTGCCCCCGAGGAAACCGGGCGTCTTCCGTGATGAGCATGTTCCTTCTCGCCGTCTTCCCTCTCGCCATGATCTTCGGCGCGTTGTGGGATCTGACGACGATGACCATCCCGAATGTGCTGACCGTCGCGCTTGCCGCGATGTTTGCCGTGCTTGTTCCGTTTGTGGGGTTGTCGCTGCAGGAGATCGGTCTTCACGTGGCAGCCGGTGTGCTGATGCTGCTCGTGGGCATGGTCTTCTTTGCCTTCGGATGGATCGGCGGCGGCGATGCGAAATTCGTGGCGGCGACGGCGCTTTGGATCGGGATGAGCGATCTGCTCATCTATCTCCTCTGGGCCTCGATCTTCGGCGGTGCGCTGACGCTGTTCATCCTCTTCTTCCGCACCCTGCCGCTGCCGTTCTTCATGCAGCGCCGGGAGTGGATTGCGAGACTGCACGATCGCAAAGGCGGCATTCCCTATGGCATCGCGCTCGCTCTCGGCGGGTTGATGATTTTCCCGCAGACCGTCTGGTTTGCGACTGCGGCACACGTCGCGTGATTTGGCCGCGTGATTTGAACGAAGCGGGGTCCGCGCAAGGGCGGGATCGCGAAACGAAAGGATTGGGCAAGTGAACGCCGCACGCATTGGAGTTCTGGTTCTGGCGATCGTCGCCGCGGGCCTCGCGGCGTTGCTGGCCCGCGGGCTCATGTCCTCGGATACCGAGCAGCCCGTGACGCAAGTAGTCGAGGAACCGACCTCGGAAGTCCTCGTCGCCGTCAACAATCTCGATGTCGGTCAGCGCGTTTCGGCGTCGGACCTGCGCTGGCAGCGCTGGCCGGAAGCCGCAATGAACTCGGCCTACATCTCCCGCACGCAGAAGCCGACGGCGATCGAGGAATTCACCAACAGCGTGGCCCGGAGTGCCGTACTGAGCGGAGAACCGGTAACCGCCGAGAAGCTCGTGACGCTTTCCGGCGCGGGTTTCATGTCCGCGCTGATCGAACCCGGCATGCGGGCCGCGGCCATCGCCATCACGCCGGAAACGAGCGCGGGTGGCTTCATCCTGCCGAACGATCGGGTGGACGTCGTCGACGTCGAGAAGGGACAGACCCTTCTGCGCAACGTTCGCGTTCTCGCGATCGACCAGCGCTTTAATGAAAAGGCCGGCGAACAGGTGGTCGTCGGCCGCACGGCAACACTTGAGCTCACACCGGCGCAGGTCGAGCTCGTCGCTGTTGCCCAGTCCGATCGGCCTTTGTCGTTGTCCTTGCGCAGCATGGCCGACAGCGAGTCGACGGCGGCGGACGATACGACGCGTAATTTGGGCGGATCTGTGGTGAAGGTTGTGCGCTACGGCACCACGCAGTCTGTGCGTGTGAAGTAGGCGAGGGATTGGGCATGAACAGGATGTGGAACAAGCTGAAGGCGGGTAACGCCGCAAGGAAAGTCCGGCCCGGCCGGGCCGCCGCCGCGATCCTTTGCGCGCTTGCTCTCGCTCTCACCCCGGTAGGGGGAAGCTTGCATGCCGGCGATGCGCGCCTCGTCAAGATCGACCAGGGCGGTATGGGGCAGGCCTCGCGCAGCATTGTGCTCGGCCTGAACAAGGCGGCTATTGTCGAACTGCCCGTGGCGGCGCGCGATGTGCTCGTTTCCAACCCGGCGATCGTGGACGCGGTGGTGCGCACCAACAAGCGGACTTACCTCATTGGTCTCGCCGTCGGCCAGACCAACGCATTCTTCTTTAATGAAAACGGCCAGCAGATTCTCAATCTTGAAATCCGCGTGGCGCGAGACCTGACCGGCCTGCGCGACTCGCTGCGCCAGTATTTCCCCGGCGCACGGATCGATGTCGAGTCAATCAACGACCATATCGTTCTCTCCGGCATGGTGGCGAACGCAAGCGAGGCCAGCAAGGCCCAGGATCTCGCGGCTCGCTACATCGGTGTCGACAAGGACAACGTCCTCAACATGCTCGGCATCGAAGGCAAGGAGCAGGTGATGCTCAAGGTGACCGTTGCCGAAATGCAGCGCAGCGTCATCAAGCAGCTTGGCGTCGATCTGTCGAGCGCCGCCGATTTCGGCGACTTCGCGCTTCGGCTTGCGACATCCAACTCGTTCAGCGTCCAGGGCGGGTCGCTTGGCGGTCTCTCGACGGAGGGCACCGGCTTCACCAGCGGTAACGACAGCATCGAGGGCGCTCTGCGCGCGCTTGAGCGCGACGGCATCCTGCGCACGCTTGCCGAGCCGAACCTGACGGCGATTTCGGGGGAGTCGGCGAAGTTTCTCGCCGGTGGCGAGTTCCCCGTTCCGACCTCGCGCGATCGCGACGGCAACGTACAGCTTGAATTCAAGCCCTTCGGTGTCGGCCTGAACTTCACGCCGGTCGTCTTGAGCGAGGGCCGTATCAGCCTGCGGATTTCGACGGAGGTGAGCGAGCTCTCCTCGGACGGAGCGTTCGTCCTGCAGGGGGTCAGCGGCGATGGCGTTACGGTGCCGGGCCTCAAGGTGCGCCGCGCCGAGACGACGCTTGAGCTGCCGAGCGGCGGCTCGCTGGTGATGGCCGGTCTTCTCTCCGATACGACCCGGCAGAACATCGACGGGGTGCCGGGCGCGAAGGATGTGCCCGTTCTCGGCCAGCTCTTCCGCAGCCGGGACTACCAGAAGAACGAAACGGAGCTCGTCGTGATCGTGACGCCTTATCTCGTCGATCCGACGTCCCGCAAGAATCTCGTGCTGCCGACGGACGGTTATGCGCCGGCAAGCGATATGGACACGATCCTGATGGGCAAGCTGAACGCAACCTATGGCACGCGTGGCGCCGTACCCGGCAAGGAAACGCTGCAGGGGCCTGTCGGCTTCGTTGTGGACTGAGCGCGAAGGATGAATGAAATGGCAAAGCTGATCGTCAGGAATGCTGCCAGGGGTATCGCCGTCGCGCTGGCCGCGGGTCTCGCGGGTTGCGGTGGCTTCAATGGCATCGAGGACGCCCAATACGACGCGAATTACACGCACCCGATCTCGGTTGAGACAGATGTCGCAACGCTCAATGTCGGTGTCGTCGCCGGCCAGCCCGGCCTGGCGCCGTCCGAGCGCAGCGCAATCGAAGCGTTCGCGGCCGCTTATCGCCAGCGCGGTCACGGACCTCTCACCATCTCGACGCCTTCGGGTTCGCCGAATGCAGGCGCTGCGGCCGTCGCGCTGAGCGATGTCCGCGACATCCTGGCTGAAAACGGTGTGACGAGCCTCGCCTACACGCCCTATCGGGCGTCGGGCGCCGACAATGACGCGCCGTTGATCCTGTCGTTCAAGCGCTATGTGGCGAAGCCCACCGCCTGCGGCGACTGGAGCATGGACTACGCCTTCGATCCGGCGAACCGTCTGCCCCCCAATCATGGCTGCGCGACACAGAACAATCTCGCGGCGATGGTCGCCGATCCGGCAGATCTCGCCGGCCCAAGGATAATGACGCCAGCCGATGCGGGACGCCGCAACACAGTGCTCGAAAAGTACCGTGCCGGCGAGCCAACAGCGACCCAGCGCACCGAGCAGGACTCGGGCGCTGTGAGTGAGGTGGAATAATGAGCAATCTCGCACGCAAGGAGCCGACGGTCGAAGCGCCGCCGATGCCCGCACCCGCACCCGAGGCGCCACCGCTTGCGCAGTCCATGGCCACCGCCGGGCCGGAACCGGAATCGCTCGCCGTGATGAAGCCCGTCCCGCGCATCACCATCCACGCCTTCTGCGAACAGCCGGCCACGGGCAGTGCCATTCAGCGCGCCGGTGAGGATCGTCGGCTCGCAAAAGCGCATCTCACGGTGCACATGGGCGGCATTCCGGCGGCAATCGAGCAGTATCAGCAGTCCGCTACCCCGAACCTCATCATGGTAGAGGCGCGCGCGGGCGGAGACAGCCTCTTTGCTCAGCTGGGCGCACTCGCCGAAGTCTGCGACGCCGGTACGAAGGTCGTCGTCATTGGGCACATGAACGATGTCTCGCTCTACCGCGAGATGATCCGCCAGGGCGTGAACGAGTACCTTGTCGCGCCGCTTCGTCCCATTGGCGTGATCGAAGCGATCTCGCGTCTCTATATCGACCCGGATGCGCCGCCGATCGGCCGCACGATTGCGTTCATCGGCGCCAAGGGCGGTACGGGCTCGAGCACCATCGCGCACAATGTCGGCTGGTGCATTTCGAGCGGGATGGACGAAGACGTCATCATCACCGACATGGACCTGCCTTTCGGCACGGCCGGGCTCGATTTCAACCAGGACCCCGCGCAGGGCATCGCCGATGCGCTGACGGCGCCTGAACGTCTGGACGATGTCCTGCTTGACCGCCTTCTGGTGAAGTGCTCGGATCGGTTGAGCCTTTTTGCGGCACCGGCCATACTCGATCGCGACTTCGAGATGGATGCAGACAGCTGCGAGAGCGTCCTCGATATCGTGCGCGCGGGTGTTCCTTGCGTCGTCGTCGATCTGCCGCATGTCTGGGCACCGTGGACGCGGAAGGTTCTCCTCGCCGCCGATGAAATCGTCATCACGGCGACACCGGACCTCGCGAGCCTTCGCAACGCAAAGAACATTCTCGATCTGACGCGCCAGGCACGGCCGAACGACAACGCCGCACATATCGTGCTGAATCAGGTCGGTATGCCGAAGCGCCCCGAGATCCCCGTGAAGGATTTCGCCGAGGCGGTCGGCACCGAGGCGACGCTTGTTCTTCCGTTCAATCCGGGGCTCTTCGGCATGGCCGCGAATAACGGCCAGATGGTCGAGGAACTGGAACCCAAGGGAAAGACGGCCGACGGCTTTCGTTTCCTGGCTCAGCAGCTTTGCGGCCGCGAGGTTCGGGCGCCGAAGGTCACCAAGCCGGGTCTGTTCGGCTTTCTCTCCCGCAAGGGATAACAGGAGGTAGCGTATCGTGTTTGGAAGGCGGACCGAAGGCCAGGCAGTTCCGCGCAAGCCCGCACCGGCACCCGCCTCCAGGCAGGATGCGCCGCCGCCGGCTGCCTCCACTGCGCCCAAGGCCGGGCCACAGAAACCCGCGCCCGTGAAGCCTGCGCCCGCGGCGAAGCCTGCCACCCCTGCGCGCGCGAGCGACCATCGCTCCGAGAGCTACTATCAGATCAAGACGACGATCTTCAACGCGCTCATCGACACGATCGATCTCACGCAGCTTGCGCAGCTCGATGCGGAGAGCGCGCGCGAGGAAATTCGCGATATCGTCAACGAAATCCTCTCGATCAAGAACGTCGTCATGTCGATTTCCGAGCAGGAAGCCCTGCTGCAGGATATCTGCAACGACGTCCTTGGATATGGCCCGCTGGAGCCACTGCTTGCCCGTGACGACATCGCGGACATCATGGTCAATGGCTGTGAGCGGACCTTCATCGAAGTCAACGGCAAGGTAGAACTCACCGGCGTTCGTTTCCGCGACAACAGCCAGCTGATGAACATCTGTCAGCGTATCGTGAGTCAGGTTGGTCGTCGCGTCGACGAGTCGAGCCCCATCTGCGACGCGCGCTTGCCTGACGGCAGCCGCGTGAACGTCATTGTCCCGCCTCTCTCGATCGACGGACCGGCGCTCACCATCCGAAAGTTCCGCCGCGACAAACTCACCATGAACGACCTGGTGCAGTACAATTCCATCTCGCAGGAAGGTGCGGAGGTTCTGGGTATCATCGGCAAGGTGCGATGCAACGTGCTGATCTCCGGTGGTACGGGTTCGGGCAAGACGACGTTGCTCAACTGTCTTACCGGCTTTATCGACACCGACGAGCGCGTCATCACCTGCGAAGACGCCGCTGAACTGCAGCTTCAGCAGCCTCATGTGGTGCGCCTCGAAACGCGCCCGCCAAATCTCGAAGGGCAGGGTCAGGTCACGATGACCGAACTTGTCCGCAACTGCCTGCGTATGCGTCCCGAGCGCATCATCGTCGGCGAAGTGCGCGGCCCGGAGGCCTTCGACCTCCTCCAGGCCATGAACACCGGCCACGACGGCTCCATGGGCACCCTCCATGCGAACAGCCCGCGCGAGGCTCTTTCTCGCCTCGAGAGCATGATCACGATGGGCGGCTACCAGCTCCCGTCTAAGACGATCCGCGAAATGATCTGCGGTTCGATCGACGTGGTCATTCAGGCGGCGCGTCTGCGCGACGGTTCGCGCCGTATTACGCACATCACCGAGGTGCTCGGTACGGAAGGCGACGTCATCATTACCCAGGATCTCTTCGTCTACGATATCGAGGGCGAAGACGAGACCGGCCATATCATCGGAAAGCACAAGTCGACCGGCATCGCGCGTCCGTCTTTCTGGGATCGTGCGCGCTACTACAATCAGCATCATGCCCTCGCGGCCGCGCTCGACCGCGCCCAGGGTTAGGGAACCGGTATGTCGTCCACGTTGATCATCTTCGCGATTGCCATACTCGCGGCGCTCTGCATCGGCGCCGTCGGCTTTGTGTTTGTCGGCGGTGAATCGAAATCACAGCAGCGCGTTGCGCGGGTGACGAGGGCGGGAAACGCGCGCCTCGCGACCGCTGCCGACAGCGACGTCGACAATAGCGAAAAGCGTCGAAAGCAGATGCAGGAGACGCTGAAGACGCTGGAAGATAAACAGAAGGAACAGAAGAAGCGCATCCCTCTGAAGACGCGCATCGAGCGCGCCGGTCTCGATATCGAGCCGCGGATTTTCTATATCGCAAGTGTGGTTTGCGGACTCGTGGTGATGCTCGGCCTCAAGTTTGCCGGTCTTGCTCTTTTCATAGCACTGCTCGGGGGCTTTGCCGCCGCGTTCGGCCTGCCGCGCTGGGTGCTCTCCTATCTCATGAAGAAGAGGCAGAAGGCGTTTACCGAGGAATTCGCCAATGCGATCGATGTGATCGTCCGCGGCGTGAAATCGGGCTTGCCGGTGAATGACTGCCTGAAGATCATCGCAACCGAGTCGCCGGAGCCTATTCGTACCGAGTTTCAGGGGATCGTTGAGGGGCAACGTGTCGGTGTTACGCTGGAACAGGGGCTTGAAAAAATATACGAACGAATGCCTCTTCCAGAGGTGAACTTCTTTCAGATCGTGCTTTCGATCCAGCAGAAGACCGGCGGCAACTTGTCTGAAGCGCTGGGAAATCTGTCGAAGGTACTTCGCGAACGCAAGAAGATGCGTGCGAAGATTCAGGCGATGTCCCAGGAAGCCAAGTCGTCGGCCGCCATTATCGGCGCTCTGCCGCCCGGCGTCATGCTGCTGATCTACTTCACCTCGCCTGATTATATGACTGTGCTGTTCACCACCACGCCGGGCAACATGATCATCGCGAGTGGCCTGATGTGGATGGGCATTGGCATTCTGGTCATGAAGAAGATGATCGACTTCAAGTTTTAGGGATACTGAAAGTGGCCTTCTTCGAGTTCATCGAAAGCATGTTCAATGTTGAGAGCGCCGTGATGCTCCTGACGGCGCTTGCCGCTTTCGCGACCATCCTCACTCTGACCGCTCCGCTGATGAACACCGACAGGCTTGGCACGCGCATGAAGCTTGTTTCGACGGAACGAGAGGCGATGCGTGCCCGTGCCCGCGAGGCTCTGGCGCAGGAAAAGACGCGGCTTCGCCAGGTGCCGACGATGGGTTTCAAGAAGCGCGTCGTCGAGATGTTTGCTCGGGGCAATATGCTTGAAAACGCGGAAATCAAGAGCAAACTGCGGCAGGCGGGCTTTCGTGGTCCCGGGCCGATGTATACCTTCATCTTCTTTCGCTTCGTGATGCCGCCGATCCTCTTCGCCGTCACCCTGCTTTATCTCGTCTTCCTGAACGATTTCGGTCTGCAGCCGATGGCGCGTTTCGCTGCCTCCTGCGCCGCTGCCTTTGTGGGCTTCTATCTGCCCAACCTCTTCGTCGAAAACGTCATAGCCCACCGCCAGGACTCGATCCGCAAGGCCTTTCCGGACGCACTCGACCTTCTTCTGATCTGCGTCGAATCCGGCATGTCGATCGAAGCGGCATTCCAGAAGGTTGCCGCCGAGATTGGTGAAGAGTCGGTCGAGCTCGCGGAGGAGCTGGGCCTGACGACCGCCGAACTCTCATATCTGCAGGAGCGGCGCATGGCTTATGAAAACCTCGCCACGCGCACAGGCCTGCCAGGCGTCAAGGCGGTGACGACGAGCCTTATCCAGGCCGAACGCTACGGTACGCCGCTCGGCCAGGCGCTCCGCGTCATGGCGCAGGAGAACCGTGACATGCGTATGGCGGAAGCCGAGAAGAAGGCGGCAAGCCTTCCGCCGAAACTCACCGTCCCGATGATCGTGTTCTTCCTGCCGGCACTCTTCGGCGTCATCCTGGGACCGGCCATCATCAAGGCGACCTCTACGTTCTGAGTGCAGCAGACGACCTACGAGAAAGGCGCCTGTGTTTCCACAGGCGCCTTTTCTGTCTAACGAAGGGTCGGTTTGTTCAGCGCAGTGAGACGCTGGTTTCGGGCGGCAGCGAGGAAACCTGATCGGTCTCGGAGGATTTCGCCTTTGTCTCCGGCGGCGAAACTTTCGGTGACGCGGGCTTGTCGTCAAGGGTCTCCATCTGCTTCCAGAGTGCAGGTTGGGAAAGCATGGCGCGAAGATAGGCCATGTTGCTGTCGGCAACATTCGGCGGGAGATCCGCGCGGGCGAGCCGTTCGGCCTCGTCGAAGTTGCCCTTCAAGCCCAGGACGATCGCCAGATTCTGCCGCGCATAGGCATCGCCCTTCTGGTCGGCCACAGCCTTGCGGAGCATTCGTTCGGCGGTGTCGAGATCGCCCGTCAGCGCGTGGGACAGGCCCAGATTTGTGAGCACCGAAGGATTGTCCGGCGAAAGGTTCAGCGCCTTGCCGTAGTGGCTCTTTGCCTCGTCATAGCGGCCCATCTGGTCGAGGGTCACGCCGAGAGCCGACTGGATCGTCCAGTCCTGCGGTGCGGTCGCCGCCGCTTCGGTCAGCATGGTATAGGCTTGGTCGGGCCGGCCGCTGGCAGTCAGTGCCTTTCCGAATTCCGAAAGAACGTCTGTATTCTGCGGCGCCTTGATCTGCGCGCGCTGCATGACGGTGAGCGACTGCTCAAGCGAACCGATCTGCCGGAGCGCCTTGGAGTAATGTACGGCGACGCCGGTATCGTTGGGCGAGCGTTCGTATAGTGCGCCCCAATAGGCGGCCGCGGCGACATAGTCCTGCGTCTTGGTGCTTTCGACCGCCGCTTCCCGCAGGGCAGGCTCGTCGATCCGGGCCTGCGCGGCGTCTCTGGCGTTGAGTTCGGTCCCGGCGCCGGCGCCAGTACCCGCCGAAGAGCAGGCCGCGAGCGCGAGAGCGGAGCAGAATGTTGCCGCGACAGCGAGGCCGCGCCTGTGGGCGGCGGGTCGCGAGGTCTGATCGGCGAATGGCTTCATGATGGCATATCCCGGTCCATGGCTTCCGGAGGCCCCCGACGATGTCGGGCAGGGCCATGCTGTGAAGTGATTTTCGGGGAGAGCCGTCAAGAAAGGATTAATTATAAGATCGGACTGATTTGGCGGATTTCCGGCTCCTTGGTCTTTTTTGTTCCGCATTGCCGTGCTGGGATTGGTTTATGGAAATTGGGCAGTGGAAAGAACGGGCAGTGCAGCTGGCGGAGAGGGGGCGTGAAATCGCATCCAGAATCTCCGCGCGCAATCTGGCCATATCCATCGGCGTGGGGGTGGTCGCCGCTCTCGTGCTCCTGTTCTACCTGCGGCCGCCGGCAAGCCTCGAGGAGGCTCCGGAAACGGTCACCTTTTTCCAGATCGGCACGGGCAGTCCGGGCGACGAATATTTTGCCGTTGGCGAGCGGCTGGCGGCGGCCATCAGCCGCCCGCCGGGCTCGCCGCGCTGCGAACGCGGTCTGCCTTGCGGCGTTGCGGGCCTCGTCGCGGTGGCGAAATCTTCTCCCGGTCCCGTGGCGAATGTTCGCGCGGTGAGTGCGGGCAACTACGATTCCGCTCTCGTCGCCGCGCCCGTTCTCGATCTTGCGACGCGCGCCGAAACGCCCTTCCGCGGCGAGAAACCGATCCGCAATCTCCGCGCGATTGCCGGCGTCTATCGCGAGGCGCTCTATCTCATCGCAAGCCGCAACGCGAATGTCGCTTCCATCGCGGACCTCGAGGGCAAGCGCGTTTCCGTCGGCACGCCCGGTTCGGGCACGCGCGAGGCAGCGCTTCCAGTGCTTGCGGTACATGGGTTGGGCCGCCGCACCGTGACGCTCTTCGACTATGATGCGGAGGCGGCCGCGGAACTCATGCTGCGCGGTCAGCTTGACGCGTTCTTCCTTGTCGATGCTCTGCCGTCGGTGGAAATCGCGAGCCTTGCCGATCGCGGCTCGATCGTCATTGTACCGATCGAAGGCGAGGGAATGGAGCAGCTCACACGGCCCGGTGCGAATTTCCAGCCGCTGGAAATTCCCGACGGCATCTATCGCTTCGTGCCCGCGACGAAGACGCTCGGCGTCTCGATGATATGGGTCGTGAACGAAACGGCCGATGCCGATCTCGTCTACCGCATCGTGAATGCGCTCTTCTATGAGGGCAATCATGTGCTGCTGAGCAGCCCTGCCTTGCCCGGATTGCTGCCAGGTGAGAAAGGCGAGGAGGAAGGTCTCGCGATTGCGTCGCTGCCCGTACCGCTGCATGAGGGCGCGGCGCGCTACTTCCGGGAAGCGGGGATATTGTTGCCGGAAGACGGGGATAAAACCCCCTGACTGTCACCGGAATGTCATCGAAACGTCACAGATTTTGCTTCGCCGTTTCTTCCATTTCCGCACCCCTCAGCCAGTCCTGCATGGAGGGCAGCGTCATGATGGCATTCATATAGGCGCGGACCGTACCGTCGTCGCCGAGAGCCTCGAGGTCGACATCGTAGGTCGCGAAGCGCGTCACGACCGGGGCATACATGGCGTCGGTCACGCTGAAGCGGCCGAAGAGGAAGCCCTGGTCCTCCACCGCCTGACGCCCGAAGCGGACCCGCAACCCGCGCCACAGTCCGACGATGTGCCGGGCATCGGCAAGCGCCTCCTCCGTCTGCCCTACGCCGGGATGCTTTTCGAGCACGGCCATGGGCATCTCGCGGCGAAGGTTCTGGAAACCGGAATGCATCTCCGCCGCCGCGCTGCGCGCGAGCGCACGCGCAAGCGCATCGGCGGGCCAGAGCGCCTTCGCCGGGAAGAGATCGGCGATGGTCTCGCAGATCGCGAGCGAGTCCCCGATGACGGCCCCCCGCCACTTGAGCGCCGGCACGAAACCCGTTGGCGAATGGACGAGGATCTGCGCCTTGGTGTCCGTCTGGCGCAGCCGGATCGAGGTCTCGGTGAAGGGGATGCCGGCCTGCCGCATCAGCAGCCAGGGACGCAGGCTCCAGCTCGACCAGTTCTTGTCGCCGATGACGAGTTCGAATTCGCTGCCGGTCATGCTGCCCCCTGTCTCCACAAGTGTGGCCGTTGCAGGCCTTACAGCCACTCTATAAGGTTCCGAGCCAGCAAAATCACGTCTTTCCTCCGAAGGGAGCGCCCGTGCTCGACATCTTCATCACCGACAAGGATGCGGCGGCAACGCCGGTCTGGCTGATCCGCACGGGCGAGGCGGAAGCCTGGTGCGCGACGCATGCGGGCCCCGGCGCCGCGTGGGTCACGACCTCGGGATTCAAGGGCGAGGCGGGCAAGGTGCTGCTTCTGCCGGACGGCTCGGGCGGCCTTGCGGGCGTCCTGCTCGGCCTCGGCGATGGCGCGGACCCCTTCGTCGCGGGTGCGCTGCCCGCATCGCTCCCGGCGGGCGACTACCGCCTTGCGGGCGAAATGCATGGCGACGTCTCGAAGGCGGTCTTCGCCTTCGCGCTCGGCACCTATCGCTTCACGCGCTATTCGGGCAGCGCGCGCGAATGGCCGCGGCTCGTCCTGCCGAAGGGCGTCGACGGCGAAGAGGTGAGCCGTCTCGCCCGCGCGACTTTCCTTGCGCGCGATCTCATCAACACGCCGGCAGGCGACATGAGCCCCGCCGACCTCGCGGCGGCGGCGAAGGAAGTCGCTGCGGCGCATGAAGCTTCCTTCTCCGTGATCGAGGGCGACAATCTGCTGACCGAAAACTATCCGATGGTCCATGCCGTCGGCCGCGCAGCTGCCGTCGCACCGCGCCTCATCGACATGCGCTGGGGCAGGGAAGGCGCACCGAAGGTCACGCTGGTCGGCAAGGGCGTCTGCTTCGACACGGGCGGCCTCGACCTGAAGCCCTCAAGCGCCATGCTGCTCATGAAAAAGGATATGGGCGGCGCCGCCTGCACGCTCGCGCTCGCACAGGCCCTCATGGAGGCGAAGCTCGATATCCGCCTGCGGCTGCTGATCCCCGCCGTCGAGAACAGCGTCTCCGGCAATGCCTTCCGGCCGGGCGACATCCTGAAGAGCCGCAAGGGCCTCACCGTCGAGATCGGCAATACCGATGCGGAGGGCAGGCTCGTGCTCGCCGACGCGCTTGCGGAAGCCGACAGCGAGGCGCCCGACCTCATCATCGACATGGCGACGCTGACCGGCGCGGCTCGCACCGCGCTCGGGCCCGACCTGCCACCCTTCTATACGGATGACGACGCGCTGGCAGACGAGATCGCGGTCTCCGCCGAGGCCATGTCCGATCCGCTCTGGCGCATGCCGCTCTGGAGGCCCTATGACGGCTGGCTCGAAAGCAAGATCGCGGATGTGAACCACGTCTCGGACGGACCCTTCGCCGGTTCCATAACCGCCGCGCTCTTCCTGCGCCGTTTCGTCGAAAAGGCGCAGGCTCATGTGCATTTCGACATTTACGGCTGGGCGCCCAAACCCAGGCCCGGCCGCCCCGTGGGCGGCGAGGCGCAGGGCATTCGCGCCCTCTACCACCTTCTGATGCGCCGCTACGGCGCCTGAGGCTTGCCCCAGCGTAAACGCGAGCTAGACTGATCCGGGCCCGGAACGGAGGTGACGGGTGGGGATCATGGCAGCGCTGGGGGAGGCTATGCCGGATTTAGCATATGGGGGGAACCCGGAGTTGAAGCCCGTACAGGCTTTGTCTCTGTGGCACGACGTCGTTCTGCAGTCGGTCCGCAATGACGGGCCCGACCTTTCGTCGAGGCAACTGGCGATCATGTTCACCGTCTATCTCGACCCGCCGCCGCATACGGTTCGAGGCCTCGCGGCCGCTCTCGACGTTTCGAAACCCGCCGTCACGCGGGCGCTCGACACGCTGGGCAGCCTCGATCTTCTGAAGCGGTCGCGCGACGAGGCCGACAGGCGCAACGTGCTCGTGTTGCGAACGGTGAAGGGCACGGGCTTCATGCAGGAATTCGCGGACCTGATCGTGCGGTCGTCGCGAGGTCTTGTTGCATGAGCCGCGAGCGCGGTCCGGATCATCGCCTCAACGCCTATCGCGACGATCTCGCGGCCGCGCATCTGCGTGGCGAGGTGAACGCCCCGCGCTTCGTGGAGGGCGCGGACCGCATCGTGCGCGCGCCCGTCCTGCCGCTGCTGCGCCGCCCGGAGCCCGCCGCGCCGATGGATACGCAGCTTCTCTACGGCGAGACCTTCCGCGTCTATGAAGAGAAGAGCGGCTGGGCCTGGGGCCAGTCGCTGCTCGACGATTATGTCGGCTATGTCGAGGCGAAGGAACTTGTCTCCCGCCCCGCCACGCCGACGCATACGGTCGCAGCGCTGCGCACCTTCATCTATCCAAAGCCCGACCTGAAGACGCGGCCCGCCATTCCGCTTTCCATGAACGCGAAACTCAAGATCACCGGCGCGCGCGGCAATTTCAGCGAACTCGATACGGGCGGCTGGGTCTTCACCGCGCATCTGGCCGCTGCCGGTGCGCATGTCCGAGATTTCGTTGCCGTCGCCGAGGAGTTCACCGGCGTGCCCTATCTCTGGGGCGGACGCGACAGCATGGGGCTCGATTGCTCCGGCCTCGTGCAGATGTCGCTGGAGCGCGCCGGTATCGCCTCGCTCCGCGATACCGACATGCAGGAGGCGACGCTCGGCGAGGCGCTTCCCGAGCCCATCGACTTCACGAAACTCGCGCGCGGCGATCTCGTTTTCTGGAAGGGGCATGTCGGCATCATGGTGGATGCCGAGCGCATGATCCACGCCAACGCCCATCACATGCGCGTCGCCGTGGAACGCCTCGACATCGCCATGTCGCGCATCGCCCGCTCGGAGGCGGGGCATGTGACGAGCATTAAAAGGCTTGTGAAGCGGTAGGGCGTTTCGCAGTCGAGACAAAAACAACGATGTCATCCCGGGAATAAATCCCGGGATGACACCACTGCTGTCCGGTTTAAATTTTTCCGGGCTGGTTCAAGGCTATGACTTTGCGAGCGAAACGCCTGTTCGCCAGCACTC
>NZ_BTVP01000009.1:0-102326 GCF_045863935.1 Parvibaculum sp.
TGCCGCTGCAGGACATGGAGTTCATCCAGTTCCACCCGACCGGCATCTACGGCGCGGGTTGCCTCATCACCGAGGGCGCGCGCGGCGAAGGCGGCTATCTCACCAATTCCGAGGGCGAGCGCTTCATGGAGCGTTATGCGCCTTCCGCGAAAGACCTTGCCTCGCGCGACGTCGTCTCGCGCTCGATGACGGTCGAAATCCGCGAGGGCCGCGGCGTCGGTCCGGACAAGGATCACATCTTCCTTCACCTCGACCATCTCGATCCCGCGATCCTTGCCGAGCGCCTGCCGGGTATTTCCGAATCGTCGCGCATCTTCGCCGGCGTCGATGTCACGAAGGAACCGATCCCGGTTCTCCCCACCGTCCACTACAACATGGGCGGCATCCCGACGAACTTCCACGGCGAGGTGCTGACGCTCAAGAACGGCAATCCGGACACGATCGTGCCGGGCCTGATGGCGGTGGGCGAGGCGGCCTGCGTCTCCGTTCACGGCGCCAACCGTCTCGGCTCCAACTCGCTCATCGACCTCGTGGTCTTCGGCCGCGCGGCGGGGCTTCGCGCCGCCGAACTCGTCGCCCCCAATCAGCGCCAGCCGGAATTCGCGAAGGGCGCGGGCGACAATGCCGTTGCCCGCCTCGACAAGTTCCGCAACGCCAAGGGGCCGACGCCGACCGCCGAACTGCGCCTCACCATGCAGCGCGCCATGCAGGAAGATGTCGCCGTGTTCCGCACCCGCGAGACGCTGCAGTCGGGCGTGAAGCGCGTGGCGGCTGTTCACGACGCGATGCCCGACCTCAAGGTCTCCGACCGCTCGCTCATCTGGAATTCGGACCTCATCGAGACGCTCGAATTCGACAATCTCATCGTTCAGGCGATTGCGACCGTCAATGGCGCGGTCAACCGCGAGGAAAGCCGCGGCGCCCATGCGCGTGAGGATTTCCCGAACCGCGACGACGAGAACTGGATGAAGCACACGCTGTGCTGGGTGGACGATCAGAGCGGCAAGCCCTCGCTCGACTACCGCCCCGTCCACGCCTGGACGCTTTCCGACGACATCGAATACATCAAGCCGAAAGCAAGAGTGTATTGATAGAAACGGGGTGGGGGATGAAGAAGGTCATATTGGCGGCTTTTGTGGGAGCTTTTCTTTCTCCAAGCGCAGGCATAGCAAAAGAGGCTTGCTCAAATCTGGTCGAAAAGTACGACTGGCAGGATCGAGTTTTGGCGATGGAATTTGCTGAGGGTATTGGAGACAATAGTGCGCCTCGGGCAACCAATAGGGCGCTCTCTGAGCTTAATTCTAGAACTGAGCAACTGAAGCTCTTGGAGTTCATAAAGTACCGTAAGTGCCCCTTCCCGGATCAAGTAGGTGGAATGGGTCAGTACTTGGTACCGGCGATGGAATGCGCTACGGAGCGGCTCAAGGGGAACTCTAAGTCGCCAGCTTGTGAAATGAAGAATTGGAAGTCTTCGAGTTAACATTCCGAAGATTGATGAACCCGATAGAGTCGGCGCGCAGGTGAGAAATGGTCCAGCTTACACTCCCGAAAAATTCCAAGATCACCGAAGGCGAGACCTTCAAGGCCGCGCCGGACGCGAAGAACGTCAAGCGCTTCCGCGTCTATCGCTGGTCGCCGGACGATGGCGCCAACCCGACCATCGACACCTATGAAGTCGATCTCGACAAGTGCGGGCCGATGGTTCTCGACGCCCTCATCAAGATCAAGAACGAGATCGACCAGACGCTCACCTTCCGCCGCTCCTGCCGCGAGGGCATCTGCGGTTCCTGCGCCATGAATATCGACGGCCAGAACACGCTTGCCTGCACCAAGGGCATCGACGAGGTGAAGGGCGATGTGAAAATCTACCCGCTGCCGCACATGCCGGTGATCAAGGACCTCGTGCCCGACCTCACCAATTTCTATGCGCAGCACGCCTTCATCGAGCCCTGGCTGCAGACGAAGTCGGCGACGCCGGAAAAGGAATGGCGTCAGAGCCACGACGACCGCGAGAAGCTCGACGGCCTCTATGAGTGCATTCTCTGCGCCTGCTGCTCGACGTCGTGCCCGTCCTACTGGTGGAATGGCGACCGCTATCTCGGCCCCGCCGCGCTCCTGCAGGCCTATCGCTGGCTCATCGACAGCCGCGACGAAGCCACCGGCGAACGTCTCGACGACCTCGAAGACCCGTTCCGCCTCTACCGCTGCCACACCATCATGAATTGCGCGAAAACCTGCCCCAAGGGCCTCAACCCCGCCAAGGCCATCGCGGAAATCAAGAAGATGATGGTGGAGCGGCAGGCTTAAGGGTTCGCCCGTGGCGCGGCTCGTTCCGCTCTGCGCCAGCTATTCACTCGCAGAGGTCGCGTGTCTCCGCGCCATGCTTGCCGCCTATGGAATAAGGTCGATGGCGAGCGGCTATTGGCATGTCCGCAACGACTGGTTTCTCGTCGTTGCGTTCGGCGGCGTACATCTCCATGTCTTCGATCATGACGCAGAGGCCGCGCGCGCTCTCCTCGTTCCCGTCGAGGACTATATCGACGATCTGGAATCGGAGCCTCGGGCGATTCTACGGGCGCCTTTCCGCTTTCTCGTTTCCCTTTTTCTTCTCTACGCCTTCGGAGCGCCCATACCGCTCTGGATCACGAAGCGCCGCTTCCTGTCGGAGCAAGAAGCGTAAGCCGTGCCCCTCACCCTTCCGCCGTCTGCGACGGCTCCCTCCCTCTCCCCAGAGGGGAGAGGGGTGAAGTGCGGCATCTGTCTCCCTCGCCCCGTCGGGGAGAGGGAAGGGGCCCGCCGATGCGAAGCGTCGGTGGGAAGGGTGAGGGGGCAGCCTCTCGTTTGCCCCTCACTCCGCCACATACTCCGCATCCGGCTTCTGCCGCTCATGGGCAAACAGCAGCGCCTTTTTCAGATTCCCGAAATCCGTCACCACGCAGTCGCTGTTGCGCACGATCATGCCGAAATCGGCGAGCGTCATGCCTTCGTCCTCGACCAGCGACACGAAGTCCGGGCAGACCATGCCCCAGCGCCACCAGGTCGTGCCGTCGCGTTGCATCAGCGCGTAGAGGTTGCCTTGCCCCTGGTCTTCCTCGCGGATCATCACTGCATAGAGGTCCGGCCCGATTTCCTTCATCAGCCCGGTGAAGGCCTTGTTCTCTTCGCCCGTCCGCATCGTGTAGCGGCCGCTCTTCACCGTGACGCGCGCTTGTTCCGGCGTCTTGTCCGCGCGTTCGCCATTTTCGTTCAGCATATGGACGGTGAAGCGCGCCCCGTCCGCCACCGGATAATCCGCCTCCTTCGGCGACACGAGATCGCCGTCGGAAATGAGGCAGCCTGCGAGAAGAAGAGGCGCGAAAAGCGCGGCGAGACGGCGGATCATGGGAAGCTCCCTCGTGGTTCCGCCGCAGTATAACGAAAAACCCGGCCGCCGTATGGCGGGCCGGGTTCTGGGAGGGCCGAGATATGCCGGGGCGTCTAGGCAGCCGGGGCTCGGGACCCGAAATTTTGAGGCGCGTACATCCGGCGCCGTCTTGAGATAAAGCGTAAGCCGAAAGTCTGAATGTGCGGTGAACGCGAGGCCGGTTGTGACGGCGCTTCGGGCCGCGCCCGCCTGCGAGGATCGCCGGATTCCGGGCCCTCCGCATCCGGAGGGTTTACCCTTCCTTCACCGTGACGTCACGTATCGCGATTTCGGGCTCCATCTCGGCGAGGCGGCGGGTGGCCTCCATGAATTCATGGCAATAGGTTTGCGCAAAATGGAAGTCGACCGCCGCGCGGTCCCTCCATTCCTCGTAGAAGAAGTAGCGCCCCGGCTCCATCCGGTCTTCGTAGTAGCCATAGGAGACATTGCCCGGTTCCTCGCGCGAGAGGCGCACCTGGCGTTCCGCCACCTTCTCGAATTCGGCGCGGTTCGCCTCCGCCACTCTCGCCGCGCCCGTTATCACGATCATGCCGTTCTCCCTTGCCTGCTTCCCCGAAGCATAGCAGGGGCGTGCGGCGCATGGCATGACGCTCCGTGGGCGGATGATCTGTCGGGAAAGCCGAAGCCGGCCCGCACCGCTCACAAGGGGGAAGGAGCGGTACGGGCCGTGGCGTCGGCTCTTGAGGGATGCTGACGCCGGGAGAAACAGGCGGACCCGGAGGGAGGGGGAGGGAACCGGCGCCGGTCTCGAAAGCACAAACGGGCGGGGATTTCCTTTCCGTCGCGGGTGTACGGGAAATTTATGCCCGGTTTTCTCCTGCCCCCGGTTGCCGCGTCCCCTCGCCGGCAGGTGGCGCGTGTTTTCGACGCCTGCCTGAAACCGGGGACAAGTTTTTCGCCGCGATCCCGCCGTGGCACCACCCGCCATTCATGACAGTTTGGTGACATTTCGATGACAGTCGGGCCCCGGAGGCCCCGGTTTATCCCCGCTTCTTGACGCCGCCTATCGTTTTGATAATAGTCAAAATATGGAAATGGAAACCGCCGTCACTGCCCTCTCCGCGCTTGCGCAGGAAACGCGTCTCGCGATTTTCCGCGCTCTCATGCGCGCCCATCAGCCGGAGGAGGGACAAGGCGGTCTCGCAGCGGGCGAGATCGCGTCCGCGCTCGATGTCGCGCCCGCCACTTTGTCCTTTCATCTCAAGGAGTTACTTCATGCGGGGCTGATCGTTCAGCGCCGCGAGGGACGCTCCCTGATCTACAAGGCGGACCTCGCCGCCATGCACGGCCTGACCGCCTATCTCGTCGACGATTGCTGCCAGGGCGCCTGCGGGAGCTTATCCCCCTGCGTTCCGGAGGGTGTAGACCGGGTGGCCGTTCCCGCCCGCTGCTAATATCGTCCTTATACGGAGTAAATCGCCATGACCGGCGCAACCGAACCCTACAATGTCCTCTTCCTGTGCACCGGCAACTCGGCGCGCAGCATTCTCGCGGAAGCCTGCATGAACGCGCTGTCCGGCGGGCGCTTCAAGGCCTATAGCGCGGGCAGCCATCCGGGTGGCACGGTCAATCCCTTCGCGCTCGACGTGTTGCGCAATGCGCGGCTCCCGACCGAAGGGCTCAGGTCGAAATCATGGGACGAGTTCGCCGTTCCGGGTGCGCCGAAAATGCATTTCGTCGTCACTGTCTGCGACAATGCGGCGGGCGAGGTCTGTCCCATCTGGCCGGGTCAGCCGATGACGGCGCATTGGCCTTTTCCGGATCCTGCCGCCTTTGAGGGAAGCGATGCGGAGAAGCACGCTCTCTTCCTCGATGTCTTCCGGCAGATCAGGGCGCGCGTCGACATCTTCGCCAACCTGCCGCTTGCGTCTCTCGACAAGCTTGCCTTGCAGAAGCGCATAGATGAAATCGGATACGATCCGGAAAAGGCAATCTGAATGACGCATACGGAAGAACCGCGCCGCCTCGGTTTTCTCGATCGCGGATTGACGCTCTGGATTTTTCTCGCGATGGCATTCGGCACGGCGCTCGGCAGCCTCTTGCCGGCGCTGCCCGCCGCGCTCGAAAGCCTTTCCATCGGCACGACGAATATTCCGATCGCCGCGGGGCTCCTCCTCATGATGTATCCGCCGCTTGCGCGGGTGCGATACGAGGAGCTGCCGCGCATCTTCGAGGACCGCAAGGTGCTCATGCTGTCGCTGGTGCAGAACTGGTTCATCGGGCCGTTCCTGATGTTCGGCCTCGCGGTTCTCTTTCTCGGCGACGAACCGGCCTACATGACCGGGCTCATCCTCATCGGTCTGGCGCGCTGCATCGCCATGGTGATCGTCTGGAACCAGCTGGCGCGCGGCAGCAACGAATACGTGGCCGCGCTCGTTGCCTTCAACAGCTTGTTCCAGCTCATCTTTTTCAGTGTTTATGCGTGGTTCTTCCTCGCCGTGCTGCCGCCTATCTTCGGCCTTGAGGGGCAGGTGGTCGAGGTGAGTTTCTGGACCGTCGCGGGTGCGGTGCTCCTCTATCTCGGCGTACCTTTCGCGGGTGGCTATCTGACGCGCCGCTTTCTCAGGTCGCGTCTCGGTGCGGGCGCCTACGACAATGGCTTTGTGCCGCGCATCGCGCCGCTGACGCTCATTGCGCTTCTCTTCACCATCGGGGTCATGTTCGCGCTGAAAGGCGAGGCGGTGCTCGCCCTGCCGTTCGACGCCCTCCGGATCGCGGTGCCGCTCGCGCTCTACTTCCTCATCATGTTTCTCGTGAGCTTCGCGATGAGCCGTCTGCTCGGCGCGGATTATCCGCGTACCGTGTCGCTTTCCTTCACGGCGGCGAGCAACAATTTCGAGCTGGCGATCGCCGTCGCCATCGCCGCCTTCGGCATCGCCTCGCCTGTCGCCTTTGCAACCGTCATCGGTCCGCTGGTCGAGGTGCCGGTGCTGATCGCGCTGGTCAGCGTTGCGCGCTGGCTTCGCACACGCTGGTTCGGCGCCTCCTCGCCGCAGCCCGCGGAATGAAAAAGGCCCGCGCCGTGAGGCGCGGGCCCGATCCCTGTCCGTAGGGATGAAGTGCCGGAATTATTCCGCCGGCGTTTCTTCTTCCATCGGCGCGGTTTCTTCCGCCGGAGCGGCTTCTTCCGCCGGCGCTTCCTCGCCGCTCATTTCCTCGCCGGCATCTTCCATGGCCGCACCCGCATCGTCCATGGCTTCGCCGGTCGCCTCGGCGGCGTCCTCAGCCGCCTCTTCGGTCGCGCCCATCGCATCGCTTGCCGCTTCGCCTGCGGCATCCATCGCGTCGGTCGCTGCCTCGCCAGCCTGATCCATGGCGTCTTCCATGGTCGTATCTTCCGGATTCATCATCCGGTATCCGATTACCAGAACCACCGCGATCACGATGACGGCGATAGCGGTTTTCATGAAATTGGACATGATATTTTCCTCTTGGCGGTCGTTTCGCCTTGGTTTCACCCCAGCCGCAGCGATGCGGCCCGATCAGGGGCCCCCGCTTTGTTCTCCCACGGTTTGGATAGGCGCCCGGCGACGATGTTAGGGATGATTTGGGGCAAAACGCTACCGCGAAACGCCGGATTACAGGAAATCTTTTGCGGTTGTTGACGTTGGGTCACGCCCGGTACGGGGCCGGAACGGCCCGGCCTGCCGCGCTTGCCGGGGCCGGGGCCTTGCCGTCCGCTCGGGCGGCGGGCTAAACAGGCAAAGAATTCACACTGAAGGGAGACGCGGCCCGCGTTAAGCGGCGCGCGGCACTGAAAGATGGCCAAAGACCTCATGCATTTCATTGGCGGCGCGCATGTTCCCGGCAAGAGCGGGCGTTTCCTCGATGTGACCAATCCGAATACGGGCGAAGTGACGGCGCGGACGCCGCTGGCCAGCGCGGCCGAGCTGCGCGCGGCGGTCGATGTGGCGGCGAAGGCTTTCCCGGGCTGGGCGGCCACCAACCCGCAACGCCGCGCCCGCGTCATGTTCGAATTCAAGCGCCTCCTCGAAGCGAACATGAACGAGCTTGCCGAACTTCTGTCGGCGGAGCATGGCAAGGTGATCGCGGATTCGAAGGGCGACGTTCAGCGTGGCCTGGAGGTGATCGAGTTTGCCTGCGGCATCCCGCATCTCATGAAGGGCGAGTTCACGGAAGGGGCCGGTCCCGGCATCGACATGTATTCGATGCGCCAGCCGCTCGGCGTCTGCGCGGGCATCACACCGTTCAACTTTCCGGCCATGATCCCGATGTGGATGTTCGGCGTCTCCATCGCCTGCGGGAATACCTTCATCGTGAAGCCCTCCGAGAAGGATCCCTCCGTTCCGATCCGTCTCGCCGAACTCTTCATGGAAGCCGGTGCACCGGCGGGCGTTCTCAACGTCGTCAATGGCGACAAGGAAGCGGTCGACGCGATCCTCACCGATCCGACAATCCGGGCGGTCAGCTTTGTCGGTTCTTCCGACATTGCGCAATATGTCTATGCGACGGGCACCGCGCATGGAAAACGCGTGCAGGCGATGGGCGGCGCGAAGAACCACGCGATCATCATGCCGGATGCCGACATGGACCAGGTGGTGAACGATCTCATCGGTGCGGGCTACGGCTCGGCGGGCGAGCGCTGCATGGCGATCTCGGTTGCCGTGCCGGTCGGCGAGGAAACGGCGGACCGTCTTGTCGAGAAGCTTGTGCCGCGCGTGCAGGCGCTCAAAGTCGGCATCTCGACGGCGGCCGACAGCGATTACGGTCCCCTCGTCACCAAGGCCCATATGGACAAGGTGAGCGCCTATATCGACATGGGCGTCAAGGAAGGTGCGAAGCTGCTGGTCGACGGGCGCGGCTTCAAGCTGCAGGGCTACGAGAACGGTTTCTTCCTCGGCGGTTCGCTGTTCGATCATGTGACGCCCGACATGCAGAGCTACAAGGACGAGATTTTCGGGCCGGTGCTCCAGGTCGTCCGCGCGAAGAGCTTCGAGGAAGCCGCCGAACTGCCGACGAAGCATCAGTATGGCAATGGCGTCGCGATCTTCACGCGCGACGGCGATGCGGCGCGGAGCTTTGCCTCGAAGGTTCAGGTCGGCATGGTCGGCATCAACGTGCCGATCCCGGTGCCGCTCGCCTATCACACCTTCGGCGGCTGGAAGCGCTCCGCCTTCGGCGACACCAACCAGCACGGGCCGGAAGGCGTGAAGTTCTGGACGCATATCAAGACGGTGACCTCGCGCTGGCCGACCGGCGGCGTGAAGGAAGGATCCTCCTTCGTCATCCCAACGATGAAGTGATTGGCCCCAGGCCGATTTGCGAAAATGGCGCTTCTTTCGGGAGGCGCCATTCCCATATGAGCGGATATTTCTCGCAGGGCGCCTCGCGATGAGCGGTGACACGACACTCGACCTCGACGCCTATTTTTCCCGCATCGGCTATGACGGACCGCGGACGCCCACACTCGACACGCTGAAGGCGATCCATTACGCGCAGGCTGTGTCGATCCCCTTCGAAAATCTGGATGTTCTCGCGAAGCGGCCGATCCATCTCGATCCGGCCTCGCTGCAGAAGAAGCTCGTGACGGAGAAGCGCGGCGGCTACTGCTTCGAAGTGAACGCGCTCTTTGCTGCCGTGCTGAAAGAACTCGGCTTCGACGTCACGACGCTGATCGGCCGTGTTCGCTGGATGGCCCCCGAGGAGGCCGATACGGCCCGCTCCCATATGCTGATGCGCGTCGAGCTTCCGGAGGGTCCGTTCCTTGCCGATGTGGGGTTCGGCGGTCTTACCATGACCGGCCCGATCCGCTTCGAGACGGGAGCCGAACAGGAAACGCCGCATGAACCGCGCCGCCTTCTCGAGCATGAGGACGGGCTCGAGCTGCAGGCGAAGATCGCGGGCGGCTGGACGCAGATCTACCGCTTCACGCTGGAGCCGCATCGCCGCACGGATTACGAGGTGGCGAGCTGGTATACCGCGACCCATCCCTCGTCGATCTTCGTGCAGTTTCTGTTGGCGGGCAGGCCACAGGAGGGCAAGTGGCTCTTGCTCTTCAACCGCGAGTTCAAGATCCGTGGTCTCGACGGCAAGGCCGAAACGCGCGTCCTCGACAGTGCGGACGAGATCGCCGAAGTGCTCGACAGCTATTTCGGCATCGAGCTTTCGGAGGAAGACAAGGCGCTTGCCATCGAGCCCTATCTCGACCGGTGGCGGGCAATGTCCGGCGGCTAGGTTTCCGGCACAAAGCGCCCCTTACGGGCAACCTTGCCGTTTCCGGCTGTCGCGTCCATAAGAGGGGAACACCACACCCCCCTCCGTTCCGGCAGGTCATGATCTCAGGTCCGCTTTCCGCCTATCGCGACAAGATTGCCCGCGGCGAGATCGCCGAGGATGCCGCGCAGGCGCATGTGGCCGCGCGGCTGCAGCATCTCGCCGACGAGCTTGCCGAGTGGCGGCCGGGCCAGAAGGCCGGCCCCTTCGCGCGGTTCGGCTTCGGCAAGCCGGTGACGCCGCCGGAAGGGCTCTACATCTGGGGCGGGGTCGGGCGCGGCAAGTCGATGCTGATGGACCTCTTTTTCGAGACGGCGGTGATCGCGCCGAAGCGCCGCGTTCACTTTCATGCCTTCATGCAGGAAGTTCACGAGCGCATTCACGACTGGCGCCAGCGGGAAAAGGCAGGCGCGGTGAAGGGGTCGGACCCCATTCCGCCGGTGGCCGACATGGTCGCGAAGGAAGCCTCGCTCCTCTGCTTTGACGAATTCCAGGTTCACGACATTGCCGATGCCTCGATCCTCGGGCGTCTCTTCTCGCAGCTTTTCGAGCGTGGCGTGGTCGTGGTCGCCACCTCGAACCGCGCTCCGGACGGGCTCTATGAGGGTGGCCTCAACCGGCATCGCTTCCTGCCCTTCATCGACCTCGTGAAGACGAAGATGGACGTGCTGCATCTCGACAGCGCGACGGACTATCGCCTCGACCGGATCAGGGGCTTGCCGGTTTATCACGCGCCGCTCGGGGAGGCGGCGGATGCCGCGCTCGACGATGCCTTCGAGAAGCTCACAGATGCGGTTCATGGCGAACCCATGACACTCGCGCTCAAGGGGCGCGCCGTCGAGGTGCCCGAAGCGATGCATGGCGTCGCGCGCTTCTCCTTTTCAGACCTTTGTGCGCGGCCGCTCGGTGCGGCTGACTATCTCAAGATCGCGCAATGCTTCCACACCGTCATTGTCCGCGACGTGCCGGTCATGGGGCCTGAGCGCCGCAATGAAGCAAAGCGTTTCGTCACGTTGATCGATGCGCTTTACGAGGCGAAGACGAAGCTTATCCTGTCGGCCGAAGCGCCACCGGAGAAGCTCTATGCGCAGGGCGACGGTGCGTTCGAATTCGAACGCACGGCCTCGCGGTTGA
The DNA here is from genome assembly GCF_045863935.1 of Parvibaculum sp. GTDB lineage: Bacteria > Pseudomonadota > Alphaproteobacteria > Parvibaculales > Parvibaculaceae > Parvibaculum. Next base: position 10,793 of record NZ_BTVP01000009.1, read on the forward strand.
TGGAAATGCAGAGCGCCGATTATATCGGGCTCCGAAGCGCGGACTGAGGTTCCGCTCGCTCAGAGCCCCATATAGGGCGAGTGCGTCGGGCGGAGGCCGAGGCTTGTCGCCGGCTCTTCCGTGGCGGCGGAGGCGTCGGCCAGTCTGCGCGAGGATGCGTCAGGTGCCATGTCGAGCCGGTAGTCCCAGGACTGCCCGAAGGTCGCCGACATCATGCCGAAAGATACAGCCTCTTCCGGTTCCTGGCGCGCCGCTTCGCGGGCGATTTCGAGCGAGAATTCATGAGCCGCGCGGCGGTCCACCGGCACGAAGCCGAGCGCCAGCGGATCGAGATCGGCGGCGGCGACCGTCGTTTCCTTCACGTCGCCATCATCGCTCTTGAAGAGGGCGACAAGGCCGCCGAAATCGTCCTTCGTTGCGACGGAGTTGCGCTCTTCGCAGAAGGAGCGGCCCTCGCGGAGCGCGGCTTCGAGAAAGCGGCAGTCCTTGCCGGTCAGGGCCGAAAGCGCATGCTCGCCGAGATCGCGGCCTGTCATGATGGTGGAGGAAATGCCGGCGATGGTCAGCACTTCGCCGATGGTGAGGGCGCCAATCGCAGGCGCCGCGCAACCCGAAAGGCCGAGAATGCCAAGGCCGATCGCCGCAAGGCGGACCGTGCGCGATGCTTTTCCGAAAATGCTGCGACTGATATTCAGCGCCATAACGCACGCCCCCAACTAAACGGTCCTGAACGGGTGCAAGCTTCATGCCCGCCCGGACCTGGCGCGGTCCCCCCGGATCCTGCGCCTGCCCGCGTTGCATGCCCCATGAGCATCGCGGGTCAACCTTTACGTTGAGTAAAAATCATGCGGCGGGGGGCCTTATGTGTCAACGCGAGACGGATTCCATGGTTAAAATCCCGGCTTCTCAAGGTGCGGTCTTTCCGCTGCCTCCGTTGCGGAACGCGCGGATTCACGCTACTAGGCTGCGAGATTAACCACGGCGCACGCATATCGGAGGCTTCAACACCATGGCGCGCAAGAAAATCGCACTTATCGGCGGCGGCCAGATTGGCGGCACGCTGGCTCTTCTCGCGGGGCTCAAGGAGCTTGGCGACGTCGTCATTTTCGACATCGCGGAAGGCCTGCCGCAGGGCAAGGCGCTCGATCTCGCACAGACGGGGCCCGTCGAGGGATACAACGCCGCGCTTTCCGGCGCGAACGACTACAAGGGCATCAAGGGCGCCGACGTCGTCATCGTGACGGCCGGTGTGCCGCGCAAGCCCGGCATGAGCCGCGACGACCTTCTCGGCATCAACCTCAAGGTGATGAAACAGGTCGGTGAGGGTATCGCGAAATACGCCCCCAACGCTTTCGTCGTCTGCATCACCAACCCGCTCGACGCCATGGTCTGGGCGCTGCGCCAGTTCTCCGGCCTGCCGCACCACAAGGTCGTCGGCATGGCGGGTGTGCTCGACAGCGGCCGTTTCCGTCTTTTCCTTGCCGAGGAATTCGGCGTTTCGGTTGAAGACGTCACGGCCTTCGTGCTGGGTGGCCATGGCGACACGATGGTGCCGCTGCCGCGCTACTCGACGGTTGCCGGTATTCCTCTCCCCGACCTCATCAAGATGGGTTGGACGACGAAGGAAAGGCTCGACAAGATCATCCAGCGCACGCGCGACGGCGGTGCGGAAATCGTCGGCCTGCTGAAGACCGGCTCCGCCTTCTATGCGCCCGCCGCTTCGGGTATCGCGATGGCGGAAGCCTATCTGAAGGACCAGAAGCGCGTGATGCCCTGCGCGGCCTATATCGACGGCGAGTATGGCGTGAAGGACATGTATGTCGGCGTACCGGTCGTGATCGGTGCGGGTGGCGTCGAGCGCATCGTCGAGATCGATCTGAACGCTTCGGAAAAGAAGCAGTTCATGAACTCGGTCAATGCGGTGAAGGGCCTGGTCGATGCCTGCAAGAAGATCGATCCGGCCGTTGCCAAGGGCAATGCCGCGAAGGCCAAGGCGGCTGCGAAGAAGAAATAATCCGGCGCATAGCCGGGAAGAAAAGGCGGGCCTCGGGCCCGCCTTTTTTATTGGCATATAAAGTGTCAATATGTCTTGATTGTGAGTGCGGGAAGGCTTATTTAATGTTTTGCATTAGCGATGTCGGCAGGGAGGCTTACAAATGAAGCGCGTGGTGGCGGCCGGTATCGGCCTGCTGTTGGTGGCTGCGGCTGCCGGTCTCGGCATCGTCTGGTTCTCGCCTTCGGCACAGGACGCGGTGATGAGGCGTGTCGTCGCCTCCAATATGGGCTCCTACGACGCGGTGCTGAATGAGGATGCGCTTCATGTCGTTCTTTGCGGCACGGGTTCGCCGATGCCGGATCCCGACCGCGCACAGGCCTGTGCCATCGTCTATGCGGGCGGCAAGGTCTTTCTCATCGACTCCGGGCTTGGCGGCTGGGACAGGCTCGCGCGGTTCCAACTGCCGATCGGCGGTCTTAACGGCGTCCTCATTACGCATTTCCACTCCGATCACATCAGCGGCCTTCCGGACATCGCGCTCAATAGTTGGGCAGCGGGGCGCCGCGAGGCGCTCGCCCTCTACGGTCCGCCCGGCATCGAGCGGATCGCGCAGGGCTTCGACATCGCCTATTCGCTCGACGACGGCTACCGCATCGCCCATCACGGCCCCGAATTCTTTGCCGAGGAAGGCGCCAATTACCTGCCGATCGTCGTCGATGTTCCCGACCGCGATACAGGCGTCACCGTCTTCGACGAAGACGGCGTGAAGATCACTGCCTTTCGTGTCTCACACGAGCCGGTGGACCCGGCCTATGGATACAGGGTCGAGTACAAGGGGCGCTCCGTCGTCTTCAGCGGCGATACGAAGAAGGACAGCAATGTCACGAAGTTCGGCGCCGGCGCCGACGTCCTGATCCATGAGGCGCTTGCAACCCATATGGTTGCCTTGCTCGAAGAAGGGCTCGAGCACAGGGGAGACCGGCGCGCCAAGGTCATGCACGACATTCCGGACTACCATGCGACACCCGTCGATGCCGCCGAGGTCGCCAACGAGGCGGGTGTGACGCTCCTCGTCTACACCCATATCGTGCCACGGCTGCCGAATGCGCTCGCCGAGCGGGTGTTCCTGCGTGGTGTGCCGGAGGTTCGGAGCAAGGGCGTCACGCTCGGCTATGACGGGCTCTATCTGGAGCTTCCGGCGGGCTCGGACAAGATCGTCGAACGCGATCTGCGGTGACGCTGCGTCACTGTTTGTGGCGTCGCGGGCAGCGCTGCGGCAACTGAAATTCCTGTAAGCGGCGTACCCCGATTGGACCCTCTCCGGCGGCTATCTGCCGGTTGCGCCCGCCCGCTCGGGTGGTATAACTCCGAGCCATCCGACATAGCTTTCGGACAATCCTTTCCTTCTGGCGACGCGGGTTCCCGCGCCGCTCTCCAGCCGGACGGTTTTTCATGAATATTCACGAATACCAGGCCAAGGCCGTGCTTGCGAAGTATGGCGTGCCTGTGCCCCGCGGACATGCGGCGTTCACGCCCGAAGAGGCCGTGGCGAAAGCCAAGGAACTCGGCGGGCCGGTGTGGGTTGTCAAGGCGCAGATTCATGCGGGCGGTCGCGGCAAGGCCGGCGGCGTCAAGGTCGTGAAGTCGGTGGAAGACGTCGAGAAGGAGGCAAAGCGCCTGCTCGGCTCGACGCTCGTCACGCATCAGACCGGGCCGGAAGGCAAGGAAGTGCATCGCCTCTATATCGAGGAAGGCTCCTCGATCGCGCGCGAACTCTACCTTTCGGTGCTCGTGGATCGCGCGACCTCGCGCATCTCCTTCATCGTTTCCACCGAAGGCGGCATGGATATCGAGGAAGTGGCGAAGAAGACGCCCGAGAAAATCCTCAGCTTCTCGATCGACCCTGCATCCGGCATCAGCGGCTTCCACGGCCGCAAGGTTGCTTATGCGCTCGGCCTTGAAGGCGACCAGGTAAAGCAGGGCGTCGCCCTCATCGACAAGCTCTACAAGGCCTTCGTTGCCGAAGATATGAGCATGCTCGAAATCAACCCGCTCGTCGTGACGGGCGAGGGCAATATCGTCTGCCTCGACGCGAAGGTGAACTTCGACTCGAACGCGCTCTACCGGCACAAGGACATCGTCGAGCTGCGCGACCTCACCGAAGAGGACCCGGCCGAAGTCGAGGCGTCGAAATACGACCTCAACTACATCAAGCTCGACGGCAAGATCGGCTGCATGGTGAACGGTGCGGGCCTTGCCATGGCGACCATGGACATCATCAAGCTCTACGGCTCGGAGCCCGCGAACTTCCTCGATGTCGGCGGCGGCGCGACGAAGGAAAAGGTCACGGCCGCCTTCAAGATCATTCTCTCCGATCCGAGCGTCGAAGGCATTCTGGTCAACATATTCGGCGGCATCATGCGTTGCGACATCATCGCGGAAGGCGTTGTCGCCGCCGCGAAGGAAGTCTCGCTCGGCGTGCCGCTGGTGGTGCGTCTCGAAGGCACCAATGTCGATCTTGGAAAGAAGATCATGGCGGAATCGGGCCTGCCCATCATTTCCGCGGATAACCTCGCCGATGCGGCCGAGAAGATCGTCAAAGCCGTGAAGGAGGCCGCATAATGTCCGTTCTCGTCGACAAGAATACGAAGGTCATCTGCCAGGGCTTCACGGGTAATCAGGGTACGTTCCATTCGGAACAGGCGATTGCCTATGGCACGAAGATGGTCGGCGGCGTGAGCCCCGGCAAGGGCGGCACGAAGCATCTCGATCTCCCGGTCTTCAACACGGTCGCCGAAGCGGTCGAGAAGACGGGCGCGACAGCGTCCGCCATCTACGTGCCGCCGCCTTTCGCGGCCGATGCGATCCTGGAAGCGATCGATGCGGGCATCGAACTCGCCGTCTGCATCACCGAGGGCATTCCGGTTCTCGACATGGTGAAGGTGAAGCGCGCGCTTTCGGCTTCGAAGACGCGCCTCGTCGGTCCGAACTGCCCGGGCGTCATCACGCCGGGCCAGTGCAAGATCGGCATCATGCCGGGCCATATTCACAAGCCGGGCTCGGTCGGCATCGTGTCGCGCTCGGGCACGCTCACCTACGAAGCGGTTGCCCAGACGACGGCGGCGGGCCTTGGCCAGTCGACCTGCATCGGCATCGGCGGCGATCCGGTGAACGGCACCAACTTCATCGACTGCCTCGAGATGTTCCTCGGCGATCCCGACACGACCTCGATCATCATGATCGGGGAAATCGGCGGCTCTGCCGAAGAAGATGCGGCGGAATTCCTGAAGGCATCCAAGGTGAAAAAGCCTGTTGTCGGCTTCATCGCCGGTGTCACCGCCCCTCCCGGCCGCCGCATGGGTCATGCCGGCGCCATCATTTCGGGCGGCAAGGGCGGCGCGGAGGACAAGATGGAGGCCATGCGTTCGGCCGGCATCACCGTCGCGAAGTCGCCCTCGGCGCTCGGCACGACGCTGGTCGAAGTGCTGAATAGGTGAACCGGGCCTCGTTTCCGGGTTGATCGAGCGGGGTTTCCGGCTTTCCGGACGCCCCGCTTCGCTTTTCGGCTCCTTTTTTGGGGCCGTTCACAGCTTCGTCGGTATGAAATCTTCACGAAGCTCCTATATTCATAGGCAAGGCACGTGATTTGGCCCGCTGTCTGGGTCATTTCCAAAATGTGCCTCTGTGGCAAATCTCGTTTGACGGGCAGTTGCCTCTATGGCAATTTCCTCCCATGAAGCTCACCGACTGGCTCGAATCGAATAATCTCACGGCAAGTGCCTTTGCCGAGCAGCTCGGCGTGTCCGTGTCCACGGTCACCCGCTGTATGAATGGCCAGCGCCGCCCCGAATGGCAGACGCTCGATGCGATCTACAAGGCGACGGGCGGCCAGGTGACGCCGAACGATTTCCTGTCCGACGAAGCGGCTCTTCAAGGAGCGGCCAGCGCCGCGCCGAAGCCAAATGGACCAGACATCATGAGCAAGAACGGTGAGAACGACCGCATGGAGCGGACGTCCTTCCTCTACGGCGCCAACGCACTCTTCGTGGAAGAGCTCTATGCGCGCTATCAGGAAAGCCCCTCCTCGGTCGACCCCGAATGGCGGACCTTTTTCGACGGTCTCGGCGACGCGCCGGAAGATGTGCTGAAAGAAGCGAGAGGCGCCTCCTGGAAGCGCGCGGACTGGCCGCTCCATGCAAACGGCGAACTTGTGAGTGCGCTCGACGGGAATTGGGGCTCGGCGATGACCGAGGCCGGCAAGGTCCGCGAGAAGATCGAACAGCGGCGGCCCGCGGCTAGCGAGGACGAAATCCGCGCGGCGACGCTCGATTCTGTCCGTGCACTGATGATGATTCGCGCCTATCGCATCCGCGGCCATCTCGATGCCGATATCGATCCGCTTGCGCTTCGCCCGAAGTCTCAGCATCCCGAACTGCAGCCGGAAAGCTACGGCTTTGGACCTGACGATCTCGACCGGCCGATTTTCATCGACAATGTGCTCGGCCTCGAAACGGCGACCGTACGCGAGATGCTCGACATTTTGCGGCGCACCTATTGCGGGACGCTGGCCGTCGAATTCATGCATATCGGCGACCCGGAAGAGAAGGCCTGGATTCAGGAGCGCATCGAGGGGCCGGACAAGGAAATTTCCTTCACGGACATGGGCCGCTCGGCCATTCTCGACAAACTTATTCAAGCCGAGGGTTTCGAGAAGTTCTGCGGCGTCAAATATGTCGGCACCAAGCGTTTCGGCCTCGACGGTGCGGAAGCGATCATCCCGGCGCTTGAGCAGATCATCAAGCGGGGCGGCGCGCTCGGTGTGAAGGAGATCGTCTTCGGCATGGCCCATCGCGGCCGCCTCAATGTTCTGACGAACGTGATGTCGAAGCCCTATCGCGCCGTCTTCCACGAGTTCAAGGGCGGCTCTTCGACGCCGGAAGACGTCGATGGTTCGGGCGACGTGAAATATCATCTCGGCGCTTCCTCGGATCGTGAGTTCGACGGCAATAAGGTGCATCTCTCGCTCACCGCCAACCCGTCGCATCTCGAAATCGTGGACCCCGTCGTGCTCGGCAAGGCCCGCGCGAAGCAGGACCAGCATCACGATCGGCAGCGGGGCAGCGTCATTCCGCTGCTCATCCATGGCGATGCCGCCTTTGCGGGGCAGGGCATTGTTGCCGAATGTCTCGGCCTTTCGGACCTCAAGGGACACCGGACGGGCGGCTCGATCCATTTCATCATCAACAACCAGATCGGCTTCACGACGAGCCCGATCCACAGCCGCTCCTCGCCTTATCCTTCCGACGTTGCAAAGATGGTGCAGGCGCCGATTTTTCACGTGAACGGCGACGATCCGGAAGCGGTCGTTCATGCCGCGAAGATCGCGACGGAATTCCGGCAGCGCTTCAACAAGCCGGTCGTCATCGACATGTTCTGCTATCGCCGCTTCGGTCACAACGAGGGCGACGATCCGAGCATGACGCAGCCGCTCATGTACGAGAAAATCAAGGATCATCCGACGACGCTGCAGATCTATTCCAGGCGTCTTGTCGATGAGGGTCTGATGTCGGCCGAGGAGGTTGACGAACGTCTGGCCGCTTTCCGTGCCCAGCTCGAGGAAGATTTCCAGGCGGTGGCGACTTTCCGCCCGAACAAGGCGGACTGGCTCGATGGCCGCTGGTCGGGTTTCAGCAAGGCGGAAGGCGAAGCAAGGCGCGGCGAGACGGCAGTCGAAATCAAGAGGCTGAAGGAAATAGGTCTCAAGATCACCGAGGTGCCGGAAGGCTTCAACGTCCACAAGACCATACAGCGCTTCATGGACAATCGCCGCAAGACAATCGAGACCGGCGAGAACATCGACTGGTCGACGGCTGAAGCGCTCGCTTTCGGTTCGCTGCTCGACGAAGGCATCAAGGTGCGTCTTTCGGGGCAGGATTCCGAACGGGGCACCTTTGTGCAGCGCCACTCGGTTCTCAACGATCAGATGACCGAAGACCGCTACGTGCCGCTCAATGGCATCTCGGAAGCCCAGGCGGAATACGAAGTCATCAATTCGATGCTTTCGGAAGCGGCCGTGCTCGGCTTCGAATATGGCTATAGCCTCGCGGAGCCCAACGCACTCGTTCTCTGGGAAGCGCAGTTCGGCGATTTCGCAAATGGTGCGCAGGTCGTGATCGACCAGTTCATCTCATCGGGCGAGCGCAAGTGGCTCCGAATGTCGGGCCTCGTCATGCTGCTTCCCCATGGCTATGAGGGGCAGGGGCCGGAGCATTCCTCGGCCCGCCTCGAACGCTATCTGCAGATGTGCGCGGAAGACAATATGCAGGTCGCGAACTGCACGACGCCGATGAACTATTTCCACATTCTGCGCCGGCAGATGCATCGCAACTTCCGCAAGCCGCTCATTCTGATGACGCCGAAATCGCTGCTGCGGCACAAGCGCTGCGTCTCGAACATCACTGAGTTCGGGCCCGGCTCCTCCTTCCACCGCGTGCTCTGGGACGATGCGGAAATCCTTTCCGGCCAGAAGATCAAGCTCGTCTCCGACAAGGAGATCAAGCGGGTCGTGCTCTGCACGGGTAAGGTCTATTACGACCTTTACGAGGAACGGGAACGGCGCGGTATCAACGATGTCTATCTCATGCGCGTCGAGCAGCTTTACCCGTTCCCGGCGAAATCGCTGATGACGGAGCTTGCACGCTTCGCCGACGCGGAATTCGTGTGGTGCCAGGAAGAGCCCAAGAACATGGGCGCGTGGTACTTCATGGAACCGAATATCGAATGGGTGCTCGATCATATCGGCTCTCGCTACCGCCGCGCTACCTATGCGGGGCGTCCCGCCTCGGCCGCGACGGCGACGGGCCTCATGAGCAAGCATAATCAGGAACTCAATCAGCTTCTTTCGGAAGCGCTCAGGATCGACTGATCCGGCACCGGAAGACGTTCGGAAAGGCAGACCCCCCTATGGCGACGGAAATTCGAGTACCCACGCTCGGCGAATCGGTGACGGAAGCCACCGTCGCGCAGTGGTTCAAGAAGCCCGGCGATGCGGTGCAGGCGGATGAACCTCTCGTCGAACTCGAAACGGACAAGGTGACGGTGGAAGTCCCCGCTCCGGCGGCGGGCGTGCTCTCCGAGATCATCGCCAAGGATGGCGAGACGGTCGAAGTCGGCGCGTTGCTCGGCCAGATCGGCGAGGGCAAGGGCGCGACGCCTGCTCCGAAGAAGGAAGAACCGAAGAAGGCGGAGGCGAAGCCCGAGCCGAAAAAGGCCGAAGCCGCCGCCCCCTCGAAGCCCGCCGATGCCGAGCCTTCGCCTGCCGTGCGCCGCGTGGCGGCCGAAAACGATCTCGATGTCTCGAAGATCGAGGGCACGGGCAAGGGCGGCCGCGTGACCAAGGCGGATGCGGAAGAAGCTGTTGCCTCGAAGTTGTCCACGCCTGCGGCACCCGTTCAGGTCAAGGCGCCTGCGCCCGCCGATCAGGGCGCGCGCGAAGAGCGCGTGAAGATGACACGGCTGCGCAAGACGATCGCGACACGCCTCAAGGAAGCACAGAACACGGCGGCCATGCTCACCACCTTCAACGAGGTGGACATGAGCGCGGTCATGGCGCTGCGCTCGCAATACAAGGATATCTTCGAGAAGAAGCATGGCGTGCGCGTCGGCTTCATGGGCTTCTTCGTGAAGGCTTGTATCCATGCGCTGCACGAGATTCCGGCCGTCAACGCGGAGATCGACGGCGAGGAACTCGTCTACAAGAACTACTACAATATCGGCGTGGCCGTCGGCACGGAGCGCGGCCTCGTCGTGCCGGTGCTACGCGACGCACAGGACATGTCCATCGCCGATATCGAGAAGTCGATCAACGATTTTGGCCGCCGCGCGCGCGACGGTGCGCTCAAGCTGGAAGAGCTGCAGGGCGGCACCTTCACCATCTCGAATGGCGGTGTCTACGGTTCGCTCATGTCGACGCCGATCCTGAATGCCCCGCAATCCGGCATTCTCGGCATGCACAAGATCCAGGAGCGGCCGATGGTCGTGGACGGGAAGATCGAAATCCGTCCGATGATGTATCTCGCGCTTTCCTACGATCACCGGATCGTCGACGGCAAGGAAGCGGTCACCTTCCTCGTTCGCGTCAAGGACGTGCTGGAAGACCCGCAGCGCCTGTTGCTCGATCTCTGAGGTAAATCAATGGCTGATGCATTCGACCTTGTGGTGATCGGCGCGGGCCCCGGCGGCTATGAATGCGCGATCAAGGCCGCGCAACTTGGTCTCAAGGTCGCCGTGATCGAAAAACGCGACCGGCTCGGAGGCACCTGTCTCAATGTCGGCTGCATTCCCTCCAAGGCCATGCTCCACGCTTCCGAACTCTTTCACGAGGCGGGGATGAGCTTCGAGGACATGGGCATCGAAGTGCCGAAGCCGAAACTCAACCTGAAGCAGATGCTCGCATTCAAGGACGAGGCCATCGACGGCAACACCAAGGGCATTGAGTTCCTCTTCAAGAAGAACAAGATCGAATGGGTCAAGGGCGAGGGACGGATCGGCGCACCCGGCAAGGTGAGCGTCGGCGACCGCACGCTCGAAACGAAAAACATCGTGATAGCGACGGGCTCCGATGTCGCCAAGCTGCCGGGTGTCGAGATCGACGAGAAGACGGTCGTCTCCTCGACCGGTGCGCTTGAGCTCGACAAGGTGCCGGGCAAGCTTCTCGTCGTCGGTGGCGGCGTGATCGGTCTCGAGCTCGGTTCCGTCTGGGGCCGTCTTGGCGCGGAAGTGACCGTGGTCGAGTTCCTCGACAACATCCTCCCCGGCACGGATGGCGAGGTTGTGAAGAATTTCACCCGCACGCTGAAAAAGCAGGGTTTCGCCTTCAAGCTCGGCACGAAGGTGACGAAGGTCGAAAAGGCGAAGTCCGGCGTTAAGGTGACAGTCGAGCCGGCGAAAGGCGGCGAGGCGGAAGTCCTCGATGCCGATATCGTGCTCGTGGCCATCGGCCGCGTCGCCTACACGCAGGGGCTCGGCCTCGACAAGGTGGGCGTTGCGACCGACAAGCGCGGCCGCGTCGAAGTCGATGCGTCGTTCAAGACGAATGTCGACGGCATCTATGCAATCGGCGATGTGATCGCGGGGCCGATGCTCGCGCACAAGGCGATGGAAGAAGGTGTCGCGCTTGCCGAACGGCTTGCGGGGCATTACGGCGCGGTCAATTACGATGTCATTCCGGGCGTCGTCTATACCTCGCCGGAAGTCGCCTCCGTCGGCAAGACGGAAGAGCAGTTGAAGGAAGCGGGCATCGACTACAATGCCGGCAAGTTTCCTTTCACCGCGAATGGACGTGCGAAAGCGAACAAGACGACCGAAGGCTTCGTCAAGATTCTCGCCGACAAGAAGACCGACCGCGTTCTCGGCGTCCACATCATCGGCGTCGGCGCGGGCGAGCTGATCGCGCAGGCGGTCGTCGCGATGGAACTGTCGTCGAGTTCGGAAGACATCGCGCGCATGTGCATCGCGCATCCCACCATGTCGGAGGCGGTGAAGGAAGCCGCGCTCGCTGTTACGGGATCGCCGATCCATATGTAGGCGCGTCAACGGCGGCGCTGCGCCTTGTCATAGACCTCCAGTAGCCGCGCCGCATCGACCTCGGTATACATCTGCGTGGTCGAGAGGCTCGCATGGCCGAGCAGTTCCTGGATCGCGCGCAGGTCGCCGCCGCCCGCAAGCAGATGCGTCGCAAAGCTGTGGCGCAGCGCATGTGGCGTCGCCGTTTCGGGAAGGCCGAGCCGCCGCCGCAGTCCGATCATCGTTTCGCGAACCTGCCGCTGGCCGAGCCGCTTTCCTCTCGCGCCGACGAAGAGCGGGTCGCTTCCCGCAAGTCCGAAGGGGCAGAGCCTCAGATAGGCATCCACCGCTTCGCGTGCGGCGGGGAGGACGGGGACGATGCGTTCCTTGTTGCCCTTACCGGTGATGCGGAGCGTCTCCTTCAATGGGGCCTCGCGCCGGTCGAGCCCGAGCGCTTCCGATACGCGAAGACCGCAGCCATAGAGAAGCGTCAACACCGCAATGTCGCGTGCGGCGATCCATGGATTGCCGGGAGCGGTTTCGGCTTCGTCCAGAAGATTTCGCGCGCCCTTCACCGTCAACGGCTTCGGCAACGCATGCGGCAGCTTCGGCGAGCGCAGCGCCGTCGCCGATGCGTTGGACAAGACGTTCGAACGGTCCAGGAACCGGAAGAAGGAACGGACGCTCGAAATCAGCCGTGCGATCGAGCGGCTTTGCAGGCCTTCGTTACGGCGATGGCTGACAAAGGCGCGGAAGTCGCGTGTTTGGAGAGCGGCGAGCGCGTCGAGACTGGCGGGTCCACCCAGATGATCGACGAGGAATTCGAAGAAGCGCGTGAGGTCGCGGTGATAGTTCACCAGCGTCGCCTCGCTCATGCGGCGCTCACCCATCAGATGGGCATACCAGTTCCGGATTTCCGTTCGCGCGTCGGGGGCTGCGGGGATCGCCCTCGCGGCTTCGTCCGGCGCGGGGGCGCCGCTCAACGCGCGGGCGGCAGATCGAGCCATTGGCGCACGCAGCGCTCGACGACATCGGCGAGGAATTCCAGCAGGTCCACCGCCTGATCGGGGTGAAACTGTTCCGGGTCGAAACCGCCAAGCGCGAGGAGGCCGGGCGGCGAGGCGGGCGAGAAGTCGAGCCGCACCAGCGCTTCGGAATGGATATCCTCGGCCAGATTTCCGTAGAGACCCCGGCTGCCGCGCACATGGGCCGAAAGGCGGCATCGTTCGCCCAGTCCGAGGATGCGATCTACGCCGCCGGGTTCCAGCACGCGCACGCCGCGAATGCCGATGCCGGAAACGCCGCTCGCCGTTTCGATGCAGACGGTCGAGGCACGCACGCCAAGCACGCGGGCGAGACCGTCGGGCGCCGTCACATATTCGATCAGGTGCTCGAAGGAGCGGGCATCGAGAAGCCGCAGCGCCGCCGCATGCACCTGTTCGCGCGCAATGCTGTTGAGCGACGAGGCCTCGATGAGGTCCGACTGGATGTCGCGCAGCATGCGCACCTGGTTCTGCAGCCGGCCGATCATGAAGTGCTGCATGTCGAGCACGTTGCGGCCGGTCGATTGCGAGGGCGGCACGAGCGAGGAAATGAGATCGGGGTCGTTTGCGAGCAGCTCCGGATGCTGGCGCAGATAGGTCTTCACCTCGTCCGCGGACAGGGTGGTCCCCGCGTCGTCGATCTGCTTTGCTTCGGTGCTGTCGTTTTGCTGGCTCATGGCGTCAGCATCCCCCGAAATACGTTTCTAAAGTATTTGCCCTAAAGAATTTTCTGGCCGGTCTTCTTCCAGTCCGACATGAACACTTCCAGTCCCTTGTCGGTCAGGGGATGCGTCGCAAGGCCCTTGAGCACGGCAGGCGGCACGGTGGCGACATCCGCGCCGGCGAGTGCCGATTCCTTCACATGGTTCGCGCTGCGAATCGAAGCGGCGAGAATCTCGGTCTTGAGCGCGGGGTAGTTATCGTAAATTTCCCTGATCTCGCGGATGAGTTCCATGCCGTCGAGATTGATGTCGTCGAGGCGGCCGATAAAGGGCGAGACGAAGGTCGCGCCCGCCTTCGCCGCGAGCAGCGCCTGGTTCGCCGAGAAGCACAGCGTTACGTTTACCATGGTGCCTTCGCCCGTGAGCGCCTTGCAGGCTTTGAGCCCGTCCCAGGTGAGCGGCACCTTAACGGCGATGTTCTTCGCGATCTTCGCGAGTTTGCGGCCTTCCGCGATCATCGTTGCTGCGTCGAGCGCCGTCACTTCCGCGCTGACGGGGCCTTCGACGATGCCGCAGATTTCCTCGACCACTTCGAGAAAGTTGCGGCCGGATTTCGCGATGAGCGAAGGATTGGTGGTCACGCCGTCCAGCAGGCCGGTTTCGGCTAGCTCGCGGATGTCGGCGATGTCGGCTGTGTCGACGAAGAATTTCATGGATGCCTTGATCTTTGCGGTCGGTTGGGTACGCGTCTTTTGACCGCAGTGTAGTCGAGAGCGGTGCGGAAGGCTTCCTTCTTTTGCCGCCGCCCTTGTTCATGCGCAAGGTCTCATCGTGGCTCTTGCTTTACGGCGCGTTACAGTGTCGTGTCGATTTCGAACCTTCTCCCCCCGGCAATTCGAATGGCTTCCGAAATATCCACAGAAGACGAGATCGTTTCGGGAACAGTCAGCGTCCTGCTGCCGCTCGCCCTGCCTCGCCCCTATGACTACAAGGTGCCTGCCGGCATGGAGGTGCGGCCGGGGAGCTATGTGATCGTGCCTCTGGGGCCCCAGGAGCTGATCGGCGTCGTCTGGGGCGAGGGGACGGGGGAAGTTGGCCATAACAGGTTAAGACCCGTTACCGAGGTGCTCGATGCGCCGCCCATGCCCGAAGTGCTTCGCCGTTTCGTGGACTGGGTCGCGAGCTACACCGTTTCGCCGCCCGGTTCAGTGCTCCGCCTCGCCATCCGGGCGCCCGGCGCGCTCGAACCGCCACGGATGCGCACGGCCTACAGGCTCGGCGCCGCGCGGCCCCAGCGGATGACGCCGGCGAGGGTCCGCGCGGTCGAGGTGGCGGAGGATGGCTTTGCCCGTACGGTGCGGGAACTTGCCGAAGAGGCAGGCGTGTCGGATGGGGTGGTGCGCGGTCTCGTCGATGCAGGCGCGCTGCTGCCGGTCGATATTCCGACCGAAGCGCCCTTCCCGGATCCCAATCCGGACATGCCCGGCGTTGCGCTGTCGCCGGAGCAGGCAGAGGCCGCAAGCCTTCTGCGCGGTCATGTGGAGGCGCGTCGCTTCGCGGCGGTGCTTCTCGACGGCGTTACCGGCTCGGGCAAGACGGAGGTCTATTTCGAAGCGGTGGCGGCGGCGCTCGTCCAGGGCAAGCAGGTTCTCATCCTGCTGCCCGAGATCGCGCTCACGAGCCAGTTCCTCGACCGCTTCGAACGTCGCTTCGGCTGCCGCCCGGCGGAATGGCATTCCGATCTTTCGACGCGCGAGCGCCGCCGTGTCTGGCGCGGTGTGGCGGAGGGGCGTGTGCCCGTTGTCGTCGGCGCGCGTTCGGCGCTGTTCCTGCCTTTCCCCGAACTCGGTCTCATCGTCGTCGACGAGGAGCACGATGCCGCCTTCAAGCAGGAAGACGGCGTCCCCTATCATGCGCGCGACATGGCGGTCGTGCGCGCCTCGCTTGGCCAGTTTCCCATCGTCCTCAGTTCGGCGACACCCTCGCTCGAGACGGCGGTCAATGCCGAGCAGGGCCGCTACGCACGGGTGCGGCTCGAAGCACGCCACGGCGTAGCGGAACTGCCGGATGTTACCGCCATCGACATGCGCGCCGATCCGCCGGAGCGCGGACGGTGGCTTTCTCCTGTCCTTGTGCGCGAGATCCAGAAAGCGCTCGAAGCGGGCGAGCAGTCGATGCTCTTTCTCAACCGCCGCGGCTATGCACCGCTCACGCTCTGCCGCACCTGCGGCCATCGCATCGAATGCCCGCAATGCTCCGCCTGGCTCGTCGAGCATCGTTTCCGGCGGGAGCTCGTCTGCCATCATTGCGGCTACAGCGCGCCGGTGCCGAAGGCTTGTCCCTCCTGCGGCGCGGAGGACGCGCTTGTCGCCTGCGGGCCGGGTGTCGAGCGCATCGCGGAGGAAGTCGCGGAACTGTTTCCGGACGCACGCGTCGCCATCGTTTCGAGCGACAATCTTCGCGGTCCGGCCGCGCATGAAGAAGTCTTTGCCGCCATCGAGGCGCGCGAGGTCGATATCGTCATCGGCACGCAGATCGTCGCCAAGGGCCATCACTTTCCCTGGCTCACGGTGGTCGGTGTGGTCGATGCCGATCTCGGCCTCGAAAATGGCGACCTCCGTGCCGGCGAGCGGACCTTCCAGCTCTTGCAGCAGGTGGCGGGCCGTGCGGGCCGGGCCGAGCGGCCGGGCCGGGTCTTCCTGCAATCCTTCATGCCGGAGCATGGCGTGATGCGGGCGCTCGTCTCCGGTCGGCGGGACGAGTTCCTTGCCCGGGAGGCGGCGGCGCGGGAGCGGGTGGGGCTTCCCCCCTTCGGCCGGCTGGTCGGTGTGGTCGTTTCGGCGCCGGACGCCGCCCTTGCCCAGAAAATCGCCCGCGAGATGTCCCGCCGGGTGCCGCGATCGGAGGACGTGTCGGTGCTCGGGCCCGCGCCCGCGCCGCTGGCGCTTCTCAGGGGCCGGACCCGGCTCCGCTTCCTCGTGAAGGCGGGCCGCAACGTCAATATTCAGAGTTTTGTCCGCGCCTGGCTCGAAGACATGAAAATCCCGAACGCCGTGCGCGTCTCGGTGGATGTGGATCCCTACAGTTTCATGTAGCGGGGAACCGGCGGCGAATGCCCGCTGACGCAGGGGCAGCGGTCCCCTGCGTGACCTCAAAAGGCCCAAAATGCCGCAGGTGCGCCCATTTCGCGGCCAGCATGTTGCGCATGGCAAGACCATGTGTTACCTAACGCGCGGCCTCGGGGGCGGGTCTCTTCCCGTTCCTCTTGAGGCCAAAATTAGCTAATGATTTCAAATAATTGGTGCGGTCGCTCACGGTTACCGCGCCGATTTTCACGAAAAGCACAGGCGAGCGCCGCACGTGTCATCCGATCATCCCGTTTCTGGCGTAGCCGGCCGTTATGCGACAGCCCTCTTCGAGCTGGCGGAAGCGCAGAATGCGCTCGACGCCGTGGCTGCCGATCTCGACGGTATCCGTGCCATGATGAACGAGAGCGAGGACCTCTTCCGTCTCGTTCGCAGCCCCATATACAGCGCCGAGGAGCAGGGCCGGGCTTTCGCCGCGATCCTCGACAAGGCCGGCGCTTCGGGCCTCGTGAAGAATTTCGTTGGCCTCGTCATCAAGAACCGCCGTCTCTTCGTCCTTCCCGACATGATCCGGGCCTATAAGGAAATACTGGCGGTGAAGCGCGGCGAAATGACGGCCGACGTGACCTCCGCGCATCCGCTCGGGCAGGCGCAGGTCGAGAGCCTCAAGGCAGCCCTCAAGGTTGCCACGGGCCGTGACGTTCATATCGATACCAAGGTCGATGCCGCGCTCCTCGGTGGGCTCGTCGTCAAGGTTGGCAGCCGGATGATCGATTCCTCGCTGCGCACCAAACTCAATTCTCTCAAGATCGCCATGAAAGAGGCTTCCTGATGGACATTCAGGCTGCGGAAATTTCCGCCATCCTCAAGCAGCAGATCAAGGATTTCGGCGCAGAGGCGCAGGTTTCCGAGATCGGCCAGGTGCTTTCCGTCGGTGACGGTATCGCCCGCGTCTACGGTCTCGACAATGTCGAAGCCGGTGAAATGGTCGAGTTCCCGGGCGGTGTCCGCGGCATGGCCCTGAACCTCGAAGCCGACAATGTCGGCGTCGTGATTTTCGGGTCCGACCGGAACATCAAGGAAGGCGATACGGTCAAGCGCACGGGCGCCATCGTGGACGTTCCCGTCGGCAAGGGCCTGCTTGGCCGCGTGGTCGACCCGCTTGGCAATCCGATCGACGGCAAGGGTCCGATCGTTGGTTCCGAGCGCCGCCGCGTGGACGTCAAGGCGCCGGGCATCATTCCCCGGAAATCGGTGCATGAGCCGATGCAGACGGGCCTCAAGGCCATCGACGCGCTGATCCCGATCGGCCGCGGTCAGCGCGAGCTGATCATCGGCGACCGCCAGACCGGCAAGACGGCCATCGCCATCGATGCGATCCTGAACCAGAAGCCGCTGAACCAGGGCGATGACGAGAGCCAGAAGCTCTATTGTATCTACGTCGCCATCGGCCAGAAGCGCTCGACGGTGGCGCAGATCGCGAAGACGCTCGAAGAGAACGGTGCGCTCGAATACACGATCATCGTCGCCGCCACCGCTTCCGATCCGGCACCGCTGCAGTTCCTGGCGCCGTTTGCCGGTTGCACGATGGGCGAATTCTTCCGCGACAACGGCATGCACGGCCTCGTCGTCTATGACGACCTTTCCAAGCAGGCCGTCGCCTACCGCCAGATGTCCCTCCTTCTTCGCCGCCCGCCGGGACGCGAAGCCTATCCGGGCGACGTCTTCTATCTTCATTCCCGCCTGCTCGAGCGTGCTGCGAAGCTCAATGACGACAATGGCAACGGTTCGCTGACCGCGCTGCCCATCATCGAAACCCAGGCGAACGACGTGTCGGCCTATATTCCGACGAACGTCATTTCGATCACGGACGGCCAGATATTCCTCGAGACGGACCTCTTCTATCAGGGCATCCGTCCGGCGGTGAACGTCGGTCTCTCCGTGTCGCGCGTCGGATCCGCGGCGCAGATCAAGGCGATGAAGCAGGTCGCGGGCAAGATCAAGGGCGAGCTCGCCCAGTACCGTGAAATGGCTGCTTTCGCGCAGTTCGGTTCCGATCTCGACGCAGCGACGCAGCGCCTTCTCAATCGCGGTGCGCGCCTCACGGAACTCCTGAAGCAGGGTCAGTTCTCCCCGCTCAAGGTGGAAGAGCAGGTCGTCGTGATCTATGCCGGCGTGAACGGTTATCTCGACAAGCTGCCGGTCGGTGAAGTGCGCCGCTTCGAAGAAGAACTGCTCCGCAACATCCGGACGAAGCACGAGGACATTCTCGAGGCGGTTCGCACCGAGAAGCAGCTTTCCTCCGACACGGAAGCCAAGCTCAAGGCCGCGGTCGAGAGTTTCTCCAAAGCGTTCGCCTGAACAGGCGAAAAGGTAAAGGCGAATGGCTAGCCTCAAGGACCTGAGAAACCGCATCGCCAGCGTGAAGGCGACGCAGAAGATCACGAAGGCGATGCAGATGGTCGCCGCTGCGAAACTGCGCCGCGCGCAGGAAGCGGCGGAAGCCGCGCGTCCCTATGCGGAACGCATGGACCGCGTGCTGGCGAACCTGTCTACCGGCATGGCCGGGCGCGACGATGCGCCGGCTCTTCTTGCCGGTACGGGTAGCGACCAGGTGCATCTCGTGATCGTCGCCACGGCCGATCGCGGCCTTTGCGGCGGTTTCAACTCGTCGATCTCGCGTCTCGCACGTCAGCGTATCCTCAGGCTGATCGGCGAAGGCAAGACGGTGAAGATCGTCACGGTCGGCCGCAAGGGGCGCGATGCGCTGAAGCGCGACTTCGGCGACCGCATCGTGAAGTCCTTCGAGTTCACGGGCATTCGTCAGATCGGCTTCGCCCAGGCGGAGGACATCGCAAAGACGGTCCTCGACATGTTCGAGGCGGGCGAGTTCGACGTCGCCACGCTCTTCTATTCGAAGTTCGTGAACGTGGTCAGTCAGATCCCGACCGCGCAGCAGCTCGTTCCGGCGAGCGTCGCAGCCTCGGACGATGAGGGCGTCGACCTCGGTGGCGCCGTCTACGAATACGAACCTGACGAAGGCGAGATCCTGAAGGATCTTCTGCCGCGCAATCTCGCAGTGCAGATTTTCCGCGCGCTGCTTGAAAACGTGGCGGGCGAGTTCGGTGCGAAGATGTCGGCCATGGACAACGCCACGCGCAATGCGGGCGACATGATCAAGAAGCTGAACATCACCTACAACCGGTCGCGTCAGGCGATGATTACGAAAGAACTGATCGAAATTATCTCGGGTGCCGAAGCGCTCTAGAGCATTTTCAAGTCCGGTGGTATCGCCGGGCGGCTCGGAAAATGCGGCAAGACAGAAATCGAACGTCCCGCACGGGAAGATGAAGGAACTAGCATGAGCAACGCAGTCGGAAAGATCGCTCAGGTTATTGGCGCTGTCGTGGACGTGGAGTTCACCGACCACTTGCCCGCCATTCTGAACGCGCTGGAAACGGACAATAACGGCAGCCGTCTTGTCCTCGAAGTCGCGCAGCATCTGGGCGAGAACACGGTTCGTACCATCGCGATGGACACGACCGAGGGTCTGACCCGCGGCCATGAAGTCCGCGATACGGGCAAGGCGATCTCGGTGCCGGTGGGCGAAGGTACGCTCGGCCGCATCATCAACGTCATCGGCGAGCCTGTGGACGAAGCCGGTCCGGTCAAGTCCGACGGCACCCGCGAAATCCACCAGGACGCACCTTCCTTCGTCGAGCAGTCGACGGAAGCGCAGATGCTCGTCACGGGCATCAAGGTCGTCGATCTTCTCGCGCCCTACGCGCGCGGCGGCAAGATCGGCCTGTTCGGCGGCGCCGGCGTCGGCAAGACGGTTCTCATCCAGGAACTCATCAACAACATCGCCAAGGCGCATGGCGGTTACTCGGTTTTCGCCGGTGTGGGCGAGCGCACGCGCGAAGGCAACGATCTCTATCACGAGATGATCGAGTCGGGCGTGAACAAGGACCCGCGCGAGAACAATGGCGACACGACCGGTTCGAAATGCGCCCTTGTGTTCGGTCAGATGAACGAGCCCCCGGGAGCCCGCGCCCGCGTCGCGCTGACCGGCCTCACCGTCGCCGAGCATTTCCGCGACAAGGGCCAGGACGTGCTCTTCTTCGTGGACAACATCTTCCGCTTCACGCAGGCGGGTTCGGAAGTGTCGGCCCTTCTCGGCCGTATTCCTTCCGCCGTGGGCTATCAGCCGACGCTCGCCACCGACATGGGCGCGCTGCAGGAACGCATCACGACGACGACCAAGGGTTCGATCACATCGGTGCAGGCCATTTACGTGCCCGCCGACGACTTGACCGACCCGGCGCCCGCGACCTCCTTCGCTCACTTGGACGCGACGACGGTGCTCAACCGTGCGATCTCGGAAAAGGGCATCTATCCGGCCGTGGATCCGCTCGACTCGACGAGCCGCATTCTCGAGCCGCGTGTCGTCGGCCAGGAGCACTACGACACGGCGCGCCGTGTGCAGGAGATCCTGCAGCGCTACAAGTCGCTCCAGGACATCATCGCGATCCTGGGCATGGACGAGCTTTCGGAAGAAGACAAGCTGGTCGTCGCCCGCGCCCGCAAGATCGAGCGCTTCCTGAGCCAGCCCTTCTTCGTCGCCGAAGTGTTCACGGGATCGCCGGGCGTTCTCGTCGACATCAAGGACACGATCAAGGGCTTCAAGGGCCTCTGCAACGGCGATTACGACCATCTGCCGGAAGCCGCCTTCTACATGGTCGGCACGATCGAAGATGCGATCGCGAAGGCCGAGCGTCTCGCGAAGGAAGCCGCCTGAGGCGTCTGACCGGACAAGGTGAAAGCGGATGGCTGAGAAGCTGAATTTCGACCTCGTATCACCCGAGCGGCTGCTCCTCTCCGAGCAGGTCGATCTGGTGACGGTGCCGGGTGCGGATGGCGATATGGGCATCATGGGCGGCCATGCGCCGGTCATGTCGACGCTTCGGCCCGGCGTCATCGGCGTCGAGGCGGAAGGGCAGCCCGAGCGGCGCTACTTCGTGCGCGGCGGTTTCGTCGAGGTGACGCCTGCGGGGCTCACCGTGCTTGCCGAGCACACGGTTCCGCTTGCGGAGCTCGATTCGGCGGCGCTCGAGCGCGAAATCGCCAATGCGCAGGAAGATGTGGCGGATGCGAAGTCCGACGAAAAGCGCCGGGTTGCGCAGGAAAAGCTCGATTATCTGACCCAGCTTCGTCAGGCGCTCTGAGGTTTTCCGGCCCTCACACGACACAAGGCGGCCTCCGGATCCCGGAGCGCCGCCTTTTCGTTTCCGGAACGAATGAGTTTTTCGGCGGTGGGCTGCGGCAATCGGCCTTGTCCCTGCCCTTAAACCGGGAGGCCGGGGCGGCTATATTGCTATCGTCACATGACGATGGGCGGCCGGCCATCCGGTCTGGAGTGAGGTAGGGTTTCATGAGCCGTCACTGGACACTCGACGACATCAAATGGGGGGACTTCGACGCATCGAAGGTCGATCCCGACATTCTGCGCGCCGTGAAGGCGGCCGCGATGGTGGAGTTCAACGCGCCGGATTATGTGACCTATCTCTGCAACGTCTTCTCGGATCGGCCGGACGTCAAGGAAGCGGTCTACCAATGGGGCGATGAGGAGGTCCAGCACGGTCAGGCGCTCGCGCGCTGGGCGGAGCTTGCCGATCCGGGTTTCAACTTCGAGCGGGCGTTCAAGCGTTTCCGCGACGGCTATTCGATTCCGACCGACGCCATCGAGAGCGTGCGCGGCAGCCGCGGCGGCGAACTCATCGCGCGCTGCGTTGTCGAGAGCGGCACCTCCTCCTATTACACGGCGATAAAAGACGCCACGGACGAACCCGTGCTGAAGCAGATCGCGTCGAACATCGCAGCTGACGAATTCCGCCACTACAAGCTCTTCTACGACCAGTTCAACGATCTCGGTGAGACGCCGCCTTCGGTGCTCGACCGTATTCGTGTCGCGGTCGGACGGGTATCCGAGGCGGATGACGACGAACTCGCCTGTGCCTATTACGCGGCGAACACGCCCATCGACGGCAGCGTGCCCTACAGGCGCGCGACCTTCGCGAAAGCCTATGAGAAGCGCGCGCTCGGCCTCTACCGCCGCCAGCATGTCGAGCGTCTGATTTCCATGGTGGGCAAGGCGGCGGGGCTCAAGCCGCACGGGCTCGTCATGCGAGGCGTCACATCGCTCGCCTGGCGCTACTGGCAGTTTCGCAACTGGCAGCTTGCGCGGGAAGCCGTCTGATCAGGACGCCGGCGCCGCCGCGCTTCCATCCGCAACATAGAGCAGCGCCGTACCTTCTTTTCCTCGCGCCTGTCCGGCGAGCGCGGGCGCAAGTTTTTCCGACGTTTCGCCGATCTCGCCGCCGTGAGCGATCTTGTCGTCACGGCTGACCGAGATACGGCCGAGCCCGGCAATCGTGATCCGCTCCTTCTTCGCCGTCTCGATGATGACGATGCCGAGATAGCCTTTGAAGAAACCCGCATAGAGAACCTTCCCTTCCGCAGGGCTTTCCACGCGGCAGCCTGGCGGTACGGACACGAGGCGGCTCGGTTTGCCGCTCCATGTTCCGCTTTCGGTGCCGATGTCGTTTGCCGATCGCATCCAGATGCCATCGGTTCTCTGCGCGGGAACACCATGCGCATCGACAAGGCAGTCCACCCTTTCCACAAGGGCGCGTTCCACGGATGGGGCGGATTGGGAAAGTGCGGGGGTGGTTGTGTGAGCCACCGTCACTTTTTTTGTTTCCGCATCGGTCTCGCTCACGGTGAATGTCGCGAGGTCCGCGCAGAAAGCCGCATAGGCGTCGTCGCCGTCGATGCGTGCTGCGCCGCGCAGGCAATCGTCGAGGTCGGCGAGACCGAGAAATGGCGGACGTTCGAGCGGGACCGGCGTGTTCGCTCCACCGGCCATATAGGTATAGCCGTTTTGCAGGAAGCCGCCCGTCATGGTGCGCGCGTCCTCGTCGAGAACGGTCAGCATGAGCAGCGCAAGCGCCAGAATCTGAAAGATGCGGCGGGTGACGAACATCTCATCCTCCGGACCAAAATTCCGGTTTCGATGGCGCCATTAAAAGGTTCCATCGTCTGCGTACCCCGCAATGCCCATTCAAACCACCAAATGATCCTCGCGGCCAGAGGAATCCGCCGTTCAGGACCAATAGTCACAATGTGACACAATTGAGCGCTTTCATCGCAGTGCGATTTCGCTATAGCATCTTTCAAGGTCGCTGTTCGGGGCGCGGCACCAATAGGTGTGTGATGCCTTTTTCAGCAACGCGTGATGCGGAGACTTACTGGCGGTCCCGTTACGGATTTCCTCCGGGACCGAATAACAGCCCACAAGGCCCCGAACCGAAGCGCGGCGGGAAACTCCGCAGGAAGATTCACTTCAGGAAGCCCGTTTTTTCGCTGGTGCGATTGCACGCGCGCGGATGGATCGTGCTTGCGCTCGTCGTGGGGTCGGGCGCGGTCTATGCCGTTTTGTCTCCGGGGCTGCGCGGAGCGGTCGGCGACGCAACACCGCGCCAGAATGTGGCGCTCGAAGCTTCCGAGCTTGGTCTTCCAGCCGGCGCGACGAACGTGCAGGACTTTGGAAGCCTTCTTGCCGATTTCGAGGCTGCGCAGGAGGCGAGCCTCGTCGCTCTTCGCGGATATCTGCTGACCGATGGCGAAGGCTTTCACGGCGAATGGTTACAGGCGTCCGCCCGCTTGCAGGCGGCGTCGGATGCACTCGGGCGGCAATCGTCGACCTGGACGGACGGCCGCAAACTCGTTGAGCTCGTGGAGATGCAACGTCTTGTCGACCAGTTGCTGGCGGAGCAGCGCGCTGTTGCGGCGATCGTCGGTACGGTCAATCGCTATCCGGGTCTTCAGCTCTACACGGAGGATGTGAGGCCCGCGCTCGGCGAGGCACAGGCGCTCTGTACGGAGATCATGGACGCGATGCTCGCCATATCCTCGCCCGACGTGGTCGGGCCGGTCGGACCCTTCGCGACGTTTCGGGGCGATCTCGACGACCTGCGCGCCGGACTCGCAGATTTCATGGCTGCGAGCAGGGATGCGACGCTCCCCGAGGCGGCAAGCAGTGCCCGGCTCGGCGCCATGCGGAAGACGCTTGCAGATGTACGGCCGCAGATCCCCGTCGAGATGCGCGAAGAGATCGACAGGCTCGCTTCGCTGATCGGAACGGTGCAGGAGAAGCTTGATCGCGTCTTTGCCTTGCGCAAGGGTGAACGCTGGGACTATGCCGATTATGCCTTCCGGACGCGGATAGAGCCGCTGGCCGGCAAGCTTGGCAGTATCGGCGCGGCGTGGCGCGAGAGCGCCGGGCGGCAGAGCTAGCGCTTATTCGCCCGGAACGGCAAGCGGGCCGAGTTCGCGGACGATCCGTTCGTAGACCCCGCGCTTGAAGGGCACGATCAACTCGACGAGTTCCTCGACGGGCACCTAGGTCCATTCGCTGAATTCCTGGTGGTCGTCGGCGGCGATGTCGATGTCATTGTCCTCGCCGGTGAAGCGCATGGCGAACCATTTCTGCTTCTGGCCGCGATATTTGCCCTTGAGCGCGACGCCGACAAGATGGGGCGGCAGATCGTAGGTGAGCCAGTCCGATGTCTCGCCGACGATCCGCGCTTTCGCGATGCCCGTTTCCTCCAGCAATTCGCGCATGGCCGCTTCCTCGGCGCTCTCGCCATCGTCGATGCCGCCTTGTGGCATCTGCCAGGTGAGCGCGCTTCCGGTATCGACTTCCTGTATGCGGTTGCCGACCCAGATAAGCCCGTCGCGATTGATGAGCATGATGCCGACGCAAGGCCGGTAGGGAAGCGTTTCCGGGTTCACCTGAATTCCATCCTGATTGCGGTTGGGCGTCTGCCCGTCAATCGCGCGTCAGCGCCGTCGCGGGCACCAGCACATAGCCTTGTTTCTCGAGCGAGACCGCCCATTGCGCAAGCGCATCGACCGTCACCGGGAAGCCGGACGCGACACCGAGTGCCACTCCCGATTGTTGCGACGTTTCTTTCAACATGTCGAGCGACGTTGCGATGACTTCGGGGTTCTGCACCGGGTCGACGATGCGGTTTGCCTGAGCGACGGGAAGGCCGATCTCGCGGGCAAGCGATGGCGCGATGCTGCGCACCGAAGCGCCATTGTCGACATAAAGAAGCCCGCGCGCTGCTATCGTCTCGAGCACGGGTTTCAGAGATGTGGGCGAGGTCGTGAAGCGCGCGCCCTGATAGTTCATGACGCCGGCATAGCCCGTGAAGCGGCTCATCAGCCATTCGAGGCGCGAGATGTTTTCCGCCGCCCCGGAGCTCGTCAGCAGCGTGTGGGGGCCGGGATCGTTCTGGGGATAGCCGAAGGGCTCCATCGGCAGTTCGAGCAGCACTTCGTGCCCGGCGTCGCGCGCGCGTTCGATCCATTTCTGTAGATCGGAACCGTAGGGTGCAAAGGAGAGCGTGACTTCCGGAGGCAAAACCTCGATCGCATGCGCGGTGGCGCTCTCCGAGATGCCCATGCCGCTGACAACGAGCGCGATGCGCCGGTCGGCTTGCGTGCCGGGTGGCACCGGCCTCGCGTAGACGTCGGACGGTCTGCGTCCGTCGCGGCCGATTTTCGGCAAAGGGCCGTCTGCGGATGTCTCGATCAGCGCCGGATCGGGAACCGGCGGCAACAGGATGGCGGAGCGGATATCGCCGTTCTCGCTCGCCGCTTCGTCGCCGGATACGGTTTCGGCGCCGACGATGCGCACCTCGGAGGCGACGTCCTCGTCGACGCCCTTGTCGAGGTTTTGCGCCGCTTCGAAAAGCGCGCGTTCCTCCGCGCTCAGGGCGCCTGGACCGGGAGGGCTTATGGCCGGCATTTCGGGCGTCGTGGCTGCGATTCCATCGCCGGAAAGCGCCTCACCTCCGGTTGCGTCTTCGGGTGCGGAAGAAATAGCGGCTTCGGGCGCGAGCGCGACGTGAATGACGGGTTCCCCCGCGAAGCGGCTGTCCGACATGAGAAGCCAGGCGATGGTGCCACCATAAACGGTGGCGACCAGTGCGGCCGCTATGGGAAGCGCACGAAGGCGGCGCCCGCTATTGTCCGCGGGTCCGCCGTCAATCGAAGCGGAAGTGCCGCTCGCCGCTGTCTTCGCCACCATGCTCGCAATTCATCTCCGGCGGGCTTTTTCCGCGCAGCGTCTCAGTTGGCCATGGCGCTCGAGGTGCTGCCGGCGCCGAGGAAGGCCGAATCCTTGCGTGCACCGTTCAGCAGGTCGATCGCATAGAGAAGCTGCTTGTCTTCGCTCTTGTCCTTCGGCACGAAGCTGTCGGAACCGGCCATTTCGTCGCCTTCTTCGGCAGCCAGATGGCCGGGAAGCGCGGATTCGCCCGTCCGGTTGATCTGCTTCTTCTCTTCGGGCGCCGTCTGGGTGACGACGATGTCGGGATCGATGCCCTTCGCCTGGATCGAGCGGCCGGCGGGCGTGTAGTAGCGCGCGGTCGTCAGGCGCAACGCACCGTCCGACCCGAGCGGGATGATGGTCTGGACCGAGCCCTTGCCGAAGGAGCGCGTGCCGAGGATGGTCGCGCGGCGATGGTCCTGCAGCGCGCCGGCGACGATTTCGGACGCGCTGGCCGAGCCGCCGTTCAAAAGCACGATGATCGGCCGGCCCCCGGTGACATCGCCGCCGCGTGCATTATAGCGCTGCGTGTCCTCGGGATGGCGGCCGCGCGTCGAGACGATCTCGCCGCCGTCGATGAAGTCGTCGCTGACCGCAATCGCCTGGTCGAGCAGGCCGCCCGGATTGTTGCGAAGATCGACAATGTAGCCCTTCAGTCTGCCGGCTCCGATCTGCTTCGAAAGAGCGCCGATCGCGTCTTCCAGAAGGTCCGTCGTCTGCTCGTTGAAGGAGGTGATGCGGATATAGCCGATATCGCCCTCGCGATTGTACCTCACCGATTTGATGGTGATGATGTCGCGCTTCAGCGTCACGTCGAAGGGTTCGTCCTTGCCTTTGCGCACCACCGTCAGCGTGACGTCGGTGTCGACCGCGCCGCGCATCTTGTCGACCGCGTCGCTCAAGGTCATGCCGAGGATCTGCGTCCCGTCGATATGGGTGATGTAGTCGTTGGGGCGAAGTCCCGCGCGGCTCGCCGGCGTATCGTCGATCGGCGTCACCACCTTCACGATGCCGTTCTCCATCGTCACTTCGATGCCCAGACCGCCGAACTCGCCGCGCGTCTGCACCTGCATGTCGCGGAAGGTCTTCGGCGTCATGTAGCTCGAGTGAGGATCGAGCGAGGTGAGCATGCCGTTGATGGCATTCTCGACAAGCTTCGCGTCGTCTGTCGGTTCGACATAATCCGCGCGCACGCGCTCGAAAACGTCGCCGAAAAGATTGAGCTGCCGGTAAGTGTTCGATTCGTTCGCTTGAGCGGGCGTATCGAGGAAGCCCTGCTTCACGCCAACAATGGCGGCAAAGGACAGGAGCGTACCGACCGCAAAACCGGCGAAGACGGACTTGTTCATTTAACCACGTGCCTTCTTGTCACTCATGAGCAGCCAGGGTCCCGGATCGATGGGGTCGCCGTCCTTCCGAAACTCGATATAGAGCGCCGGCCCGCGGTCCGTCTCGCCCCGCGTCGCCAACCTGTCTTGTGCGGCCGGATCGTCATCTGCGGGCGGCGGACCCATCATGCCGACCGGCTCGCCGGCAAGGATGCTTTGACCCACCGAGCAGTCAATTCTAGCCATACCCGCCAATAATACATGGTAGCCCTCTCCGACCGAAATTATCAAGAGTTGGCCGTAGTGCCGAAATGGCCCCGCATAAGAGACCTTGCCGTCAAATGGGGCAACAATTTGAGCATCGGAACGTGTCGAAATGGTTATCCCCTGCGTCCTGGTGCCGCCCTCCCGGCTGCCATACGCGCGAATGACCGTGCCCGTCACCGGTGGCCGGATGAGACCCCGGGCGTCCGAGAAGCGTCTGGAGGAGGGCATGGACGGGGGAGAGGCGGGCGGACGCAGGATGGCGACCTGGCGTTGTTGCTCGCCGGCGGGGGCGGGCGCGACCCGCGTCGGCTCCTCGGGCTGAGGCTCGGGACGCGGTTCCGGCCGCGTCGCGGGCAGGCGCTCGGCCGCCTGGTCCTCCAGCTTCGAAATCAGGTCGGAGAGGTCCGTCGCCTGACGGGAAAGGCGTTCGGCTCTCGCCTGCTCGCTCTCGGCGGCGGCGGCAAATTTCTGCTGCGTGGCGAGTTTCCTGTCGAGTAACCCCTGAAGTTCGCTGCGCTCACGGTCGAGCATGGCTTCCGCCTCGGCGAGCACCGTCCGTTCCTCGCCGATCTCGCGGCGAAGTGCGGCAAGCTGTTCCAGCCGGTCGCGCAGTTCGGTTGCCTCGGCCTGAAGCTCGGGCACCAGCGTGCCGAGGAGGAGGGCGCTGCGGATCGAGGCAAGCGCATCGTCGGGCCGGACGGCGAGCGCCGGCGGCGGATGCCTGTCGAGGCGGGTGAGCGCGGCCAGCAACTCGGCCATGTCGTCCTTACGCCTTTCGAGCTGCGCGGTCAGCACGGCTTCGGCGCCCTTCAGTCCCTGCAGCCTGTCCTCGGAGGCGGAGACGTCGGCTTCATGCGTCTGCACGCGCGCCGCCGTCTCGATGAGCTTCGCGCGGATCGCCTCGGCTTCAGCGCGCGCGGCTTCGGCCTGCGCCTGCAATTCCTTCTGCCGTTCGAGGCTTGTGCCGATTTCCCTTTGCAGTTTTTCGAGTTCGCCCGGCTCCGCGGTTTCGGCAAGAAGGGGCAGGGCCGACGGCATTGTCAGCGCCGCTGCGAGGAGCAGCGGGGCAAGCGTCCTATGCAGGGTTTCACGCACTGACCTTGTCGGTCCGTTCGGCCGCCAGGGAGCGGCCGGACATCTCGCCCGGCACTTCGACGCCCAGCAGGTCCAGGATCGTCGGAGCGACATCGGCGAGCGTGCCGCCCGCAAGGCTCACCTTGGTGCCGCCCGCGACGACGAAGGGCACGGGCGCGGCCGTGGTCCGGCGGCAGGCGGCGCCCGTTGCCGGGTCCAGCATCTGCTCCGCCTTGCCATAAGTCCCGCAGAGGATAAGCGTGCCGCCGCGCTTGCCGATCTGCGCGGCGATCTTGCCGAGATACTTGTCGATCGCCTCGATCGCGCCCACGGTCGCGCGCAGATTGCCCGTCCGGCCGAGCACAGCGGCATTGCAGAAGCTCGCCGTAATGAGATCGTGCTCGCCCGTCTTGAGAGCGGAGAGCAGTTCGGAGGCAAGCGCCGCCGCAGCCAGTTCCGGTCTCTTCTCGGCTTGCGCGAGCGGCGGCGTATCGGTCACGAGGACGTTCTCGCCGGGAAGGAGTGCTGGTGCCCCGCCGCGGGCGAAGGTCCAGAGGTTTGCCTCCGCGATGCTCTCGGTAAGGGTGAGCTGGCGGAGGCCGGAGCGCGAAAGCGCTTCGGCGAGGCTCGGCCGGAACTCGATCGCCTCGAACAGCGGTTCGACGCTGCCGCCGAGCGGCGGGGTCAGGCGGACGAGCGAATAGACGCCGCTCAACGGCAACGCCTTCTGCGACAGTCCGGCGGCGACCGGATCGGCGAGCGCACCGAGCAGCGCATGCCCGTGATCGGGCTGGAGGTTGACGAGAAGCAGGGCGTCGTCCGGCCGGATGCCGCGGAACGAGGAGACGAGGGCGGGTGGCACGCGGTCGTCGTCGAGCCCCTTGCGGTAGCATTCGTCGAGATAGGCGGTGGGATATTCCGTATACGGTGCATCGGCTTCGGTGAGCGCGCGCCAGACCTTCGCCGTTGCGGCGGGATCGGATAGTTCGTCGAAGCCGAAACTCCGGCCGAAGACGCTGCCGAGTTCGGCATTTTCCGCGCCCGCGATGTCGTCGAGGAACTCGCGCAGATGCTCGATGCCGCCCTGCGGATCAGTGTCGATGCCGTCCATGACGGCATGGACCCGGACTTTCACGCCCTCATGGCTCAAAAGGGCGGCGAGCACGGCCAGATGGTTCTGGTGTCCGGCGATGCCCGACGGCGTCATCGCGCCGATCAAGTGCACTGCGCCACCCAGGGGTCGCACGCGCGAGACGATCTGCTTCAGAACGGGGTGAGAGGCAATGCCGCCGGGGCCGTCCGACTGGAAAGCGCGGTTGATCCTTGCGAGCGGCGGTTCCACGGGCCGGCCCGCGCCGAGCGTCGCATAGGCTGCCTGCGCATGGCCGGGCTTGCCGGGTGCGAGGCCCACCGCCGCTCCCGAGGCGTCGAGCAGCGTGCGCGGCGAGGTGGCGGCCAGCCGGTCGTAGATCGGCGTCCGCGCCAGGGCGACCGCGTTCCCCTCACGCTCCGCCCGGACGCCCCAGCCATCCAGCAAGGCAAGGACAATTGGTCGAACGCCGCTCATCGCAATCCTGAAAAATATGAAATTTGGCGAACCCCGAGGTTCGAATCGCCGCACCCGCAGCAAACCCGAAACCTAGAGCAGAACCCGGCCGGATGGAATCGCAAAGCGGTAACACTCGAAGACGAAAATCCGCCTATCGCGCGCAATCGTGTCAGGCGCGATGATAGGGGTGGCCGGAAAGTATCGTGACGGCGCGGTAAAGCTGTTCGGCCAGCATCACGCGGGCAAGCATGTGCGGCCAGGTCATCGCGCCGAAGGCCATGACATGGGCGGCGCCGTCGCGCAGCGAAGGGGCAAGCCCGTTCGCGCCGCCGATCAGGAAGGCGATATCGGCGGTTCCCGTGTCGCGCCACTTGCCCAGTCTTTTTGCGAAGGCTTCGCTCGTCTCGACACGGCCGCGTTCGTCGAGCGCAACGACGAGCGCTCCTTTCGGCATCGCGGCGGCGAGAAGGGCCGCTTCGCGTTCCATGAGTTCCGCCGCGTCGCTGCGGCGCTTTTCCTCGACCTCGGCAAGGGGCAGCGCGGTAAGGCCGATGCCGCGCCCCGCCGCGTCGAAGCGCGACATGTAGTCGTCGAGAAGGAGTTTTTCGGGGCCGTTCTTCAGCCGCCCCACGGCACAGATCTGGACGCGCATAAATCCCCGTCCGGCATGGCGCCGGCCATTAGCGGACGCGGGGAGAAGCATCCGGCGAGGTTCGAGGGGTCTGTCGCCTCAAACGGCCATCTGGTCTGCCGGAATATCGGCGGACCACATCTTCTCCAGCTTGTAGAACTCGCGCACCTCGGGACGGAAGACATGGACCACCACGTCGCCGCCATCGATGAGCACCCAGTCGCCCTGTTTCATTCCCTCGACCTGCGACGTGCCGAACCCGGCCTCTTTCAGGCGGCGTACGAGATGGTCGGCCACCGCGCCGACATGGCGCTGCGACCGTCCGCTCGCGACCACCATGTGATCGGCGATGGGTGTCTTTCCGGTCAGATCGATGGAAACCACATCTTCGGCCTTGTCTTCCTCCAGGCTCTCGAGCACGAGAGCGAGCATTTCCGAAGACTTGCCGGTGTCGGCCGCCTGTCCCTTGCGGGATGCGGGGGGCCGTTTTACTGCTCCGGCGGACTTTGCCGCGCCGGGCCCTTGCTGGACCTTGAGGTCCGGTGATTGTCTGCTCAGGAACACACTCCTCTATTCAGCAAACATGTTTACCAACTTGCGCAACGGACGATGAAATGCCCGTAACGCCTAAAGAATAAGCCTCGCAAGGCTTCAATTCAATGACGGGATTTTGACAGGCAGGCGACGTTCGGCCCGAATGGCTCAGGCTTTGCCGCCGGCCGCGCGGATTGCGGTCGCCGAGGCGGGGTTTTCCGGTCCGCCGAGAAAGACGAGGGCGGGCGGTTCCATGAGCGGCAGCAGAGCCGCATCGCTCGTATCGAGCGTCCAGGGCCGCAGCATGGCGGCGGCCGGGGAGAGGCGCGCCTTGAGCGTGTAGCCAGGGCGCGGATAGACCGCGATCGGCACGGTTGCCGCGATTTCCTGCCAGTTCCGCCATTTCGGGAACTGCAGCATGTTGTCGGCTCCCATCAGCCAGACAAAGCGGGTTCCGGCAAAGTGGGCGGTCAGTTCGGCCAGCGTGTCGGCGGTATAGCGCGTGCCGAGCTCAGCCTCGATGCCGCTCACCACGATGCGCGGATCGCGGGCCATCTTTTCCGCCGAGGCGAAGCGCCTGGCATAGGGCGCCATGTCCTTTTCGGGCTTCAGCGGATTGCCGGGCGAGACGAGCCACCAGACGCGGTCGAGCCTGAGAGATTGCAGGCACATGCGTGTCAGATGCAGGTGGCCTTCATGCGCGGGATTGAAGGAGCCACCGAGGAGGCCCACCTTCAGTCCCGGCGTCAGCATCTCGCGGCGCATGTCAGGGACGAACCTGACCGCTGCCGCGCACCAGATATTTGAAGCTCGTGAGCTGCTCGACGCCGACGGGACCGCGCGCATGGAACTTGCCGGTCGCGATGCCGATTTCCGCGCCCATGCCGAACTCGCCGCCATCGGCGAATTGCGTCGAGGCGTTGTGCAGCAGGATCGCGCTGTCCACTTCGGCGAAGAAGCGGTCGGCCGTCTTGCCGTTCGCGGTCACGATGCACTCGGTGTGGCTGGAGCCGTATTTGCCGATATGGGCAATGGCGCCGCCGACGCCCTTCACCACGCGTACCGCG
This sequence comes from Parvibaculum sp., assembly GCF_045863935.1. GTDB lineage: Bacteria > Pseudomonadota > Alphaproteobacteria > Parvibaculales > Parvibaculaceae > Parvibaculum. Next base: position 43,771 of record NZ_BTVP01000009.1, read on the forward strand.
ATGATCGCGTCCAGATATTCCGTGTACCAGTCTTCTTCCGCGGCGGGCTTCACGCGCGCGTCCGTCTTCTGCGTCGCCTCATCGCCGCGCACCTCGCAGCCTTCGGCGATCAGGGCCTGGACGAGAGGGGCGAGATGCGTGTCCTTGCAGGCTTCGTCCACAAGCAACGTCTCGGCCGCGCCGCATACGCCGGTGCGCCGAAGCTTCGCGTTCAGCACGATGTTGCGCGCCATGTCGAGGTCGGCCTCGCCATCCACATAGACATGGCAGACGCCTTCGAGATGCGCGAAGACCGGTACGCGCGCTTCTTCCTGCACGCGCGCGACGAGGCTCTTGCCGCCGCGCGGCACGATGACGTCGATATTGCCGTTGAGCCCTTTCAGCATTTCGCCAACCGCCGCGCGATCCGTCACGGGCACGAGCTGGATCGAGGCTTCGGGAAGGTTCGCGGCGAGAATGCCCTCGACAAGCGAGGCATGGATTGCCTTGTTCGAGCGCGATGCTTCCGAGCCGCCGCGCAGCACGGCGGCATTGCCGGCCTTCAGGCAGAGTGCGCCGGCATCCGCCGTCACGTTCGGGCGGCTCTCGTAAACGATGCCGATGACGCCCAGGGGCACGCGCACGCGTTCGATGTGAAGACCGTTCGGGCGGTCCCATTCCGCGATCTTCGAGCCCACGGGGTCGGGCAGAGCGGCGATTTCCTCCAGCGCCTTCGCAATCGCTTCCACGCGCTTCGCATCGAGCGTCAGCCGGTCGATCATGGAAGGCGCGAGGCCATTCTTCAGAGCATCCGCCACATCGTCGGCATTGGCCTTCAGGATGTCGTCCGCATTGGCGCGAACGCACATGGCGGCGGCCAGCAGCGCGGCATCCTTCTGCTTCGTCGGCGTCGTGGCAAGCGCCGTCGCCGCCGCGCGCGCCTTCTCGCCGATTTCGGCCATCAGGCCCGCGATGTTCGTCTCGCCGGTATTCAGTTTCACGATGCTCACGGTCGTCACCTGTCTACGTCGATAGGCTGGAAGAGTATTTCAGGCAGCCTCACGTCTTTCAATGCCGCAGGGCCCAGCGTCATATGGGCCCGGGCCTTGCTCATTTCACGGCTTTTTAAGCACCAGATCGTCGCGATGGATCATTTCCGCGCGACCGGAAAAGCCCAGCAGCTCCTCGATCTCCTGGCTTGGATGGCCCATGATCGCGCGCGCATCCTCGCTTGCATAGGCGCTCAACCCCCGCGCAATCTCGTGGCCCGCGCCATCGCGCACGGTCACGGCGTCGCCGCGCCCGAACTCTCCCTCGACGGCGGTCACGCCTGCCGGCAGCAGGCTGCGGCCCTGGGTCAGCGCCTTCACGGCGCCATCGTCGATGATGATGGTGCCGAGGCTTTTCAGTGAGCCCGATATCCACCGCTTTCGCGCGGCAAAGGGCGTCGAATGCGCCGCGAACCAGGTGCAGCGTGTGCCGTCCTCGATCGCCTTCAGCGGATGCAGCGCGCGGCCGTTCGCGATCGCCATGCGCGCGCCGCCTTCGGTTGCAATGCGCGCCGCTGCGATCTTGGTCTTCATGCCGCCGCGCGAATAGATGCTTGCCGCATCGCCCGCCATCGCCTCGATTTCGGGCGTGATTTCGGCGACTTCGGCGAGATGCTTCGCGCCGGGCAGGTGTGGCGGCGCGGTGTAGAGGCCGTCGACGTCGGACAAAAGCACGAGGCAGTCCGCCGACACCATGCTGGCCACGCGGGCGGCGAGGCGGTCATTGTCGCCATAGCGGATTTCCGACGTTGCCACCGTGTCGTTCTCGTTGATGACGGGCACGGCGCCGAGTTTCAGCAGCGTCTGCAGGGTCGAGCGCGCGTTGAGGTAGCGGCGGCGCTCCTCCGTGTCCTCGAGCGTCAGCAGTATCTGCGCGCAGGAAAAGCCATATGCCGAAAGGATTTCCTGAAAGGCCTGCGCCAGGCCGATCTGGCCGACAGCGGCAGCAGCCTGACTTTCTTCGAGTTTCAGCTTTCCGGCGGGCAGTTTCAGTGCGCGGCGTCCAAGCGCGATGGCGCCGGAGGAAACGATCAGCATTTCCTGCCCGCGCGCGCGCATCCTCGCCACATCCTCGACCATCGCCTGCAGCCAGGTGCGGTTGAGCTTGCCCGTCTCCGCGTCCGTCAGCAGCGCGGAGCCGATCTTCACGACGACGCGCTGCGCTTTTTCAAGTTGCATGCTCAAGGCCGCCAGCCCTCTTCTTCATCCGCTTCTTCGGCGCGTTCTTCCGCGCGCCGTACGCCGATTTCGTCCGCCGCGAGCCGCAATACGTCGGTGACACCTTCGCCGGACACGCCGGAAATCACATACACCTCGCCGCCGCTTTCCGCCGCGAGAATCGCTTTCTTCGCCTCGCGCTCTTCCTCGCTCAGTGCATCTGCCTTGTTGAGGCAGAGAATTTCGGGCTTTTCCTCCAGCCCCGCGCCATAGGCCTCGATCTCGCTGCGGATGATGCCATAGGCCTCGCCCACATCGTCCGAGGTGCCGTCGACCAGGTGGATCAGGATGCGGCAGCGCTCCAGATGTCCAAGGAAGCGGTCGCCGAGGCCGGCGCCTTCATGCGCGCCTTCGATGAGGCCGGGAATGTCGGCCAGCACGAAGCTGCGTGTGTCGACGGTGACGACGCCGAGCCCCGGCGTCAGCGTGGTGAAGGGATAGTCGGCGATCTTCGGTTTCGCCGCGCTCACCGCCGCGAGGAAGGTCGACTTGCCCGCATTGGGCAGCCCCACCAGCCCCGCATCGGCGATGAGCTTCAGGCGCAGCACGACCGTCTTTTCCACGCCCTCAAGGCCCGGGTTGGCGCGCCGTGGCGCCTGGTTGGTCGAACTCTTGAAATAGGTATTGCCGAAGCCGCCATTGCCGCCCTTGGCGAGCACGAGGCGCTGGCCGGGTTCGATCATGTCGGCGATCAGCGTTTCCCCGTCTTCCTCGAATATCTGCGTACCGACAGGCACCTTCAGCACGACGTCGGCGCCGTTCGCGCCGGAGCGGTTCTTGCCCATGCCGTGCATGCCGGTCTTGGCCCTGAAGTGCTGCTGGAAGCGGTAGTCGATGAGTGTGTTGAGGCCCTCGACGCATTCGACAACGACATCGCCGCCCCGGCCGCCATCGCCGCCGTCCGGTCCGCCGAACTCGATGAACTTCTCGCGGCGGAAGCTCACGCAGCCCGCGCCGCCATTGCCCGAGCGGATATGGATTTTCGCCTCGTCGAGGAACTTCATGTCACTTGCCTGTTTGCGCCAGCTTCATGGTGAGGCAGCGCACCTTTTCCTGCCTTGCCTCGCACCAGCGGCTTTCCTCGCCAGTATAGCGGAAGCCGAGTTTCGTCAGCACGCGTCCTGACGCATGATTGTCGGCCTGATGTCCGGCAATGACCGTTCCGGCGCCAAAGCGTCTCGTCGCCTCGCCGAGCACCGCGCTTGCCGCCTCGCTCGCATAGCCCCGGTTCCAGTAAGGTTCGCCGATCCAGTAGCCGATCTCATGCGTGCCGTCGGCATGGGATTGCACGCCGCAGCAGCCGATGAAGCCATCGCCATTGGTCACCGCATAGGCGAATTCCTCGCCGTCCGCGCGCTGCGCCGCCTGCCGGGCGATCCAGCCCTCAGCCATGTCGAGCGAGTAGGGATAAGGCATGCGGGCGAGCATCGCCGCCACGTTCCAGTTGTTGGCGAGGCCCGTCAGGCGTTCGGCATCCGCCGGCGCGAGCGGCCTCAAGAGCAGTCTTTCCGTCTTCAGTTCTTCCAGCATCGGGCTCCTCCCTCGCTTCTCGTGAGGGCATGAAAAAAGGGAGATGGCGGCCCATCTCCCTTTGAATTCCCGATGGCCGCCACCTTTGCGAGGTGGCTCACCTCGCGTTTCAGTCCGCCGCTTCCGGCATGCCGGCGGTCACGACCGACACGAAGGCGCGCTCGTTCTTGCCTTTGTGAAATGACACCACGCCCTCGACCTTCGCGAAGATCGTGTGGTCCTTGCCGATGCCGACATTGCGGCCCGGATGCCACTTCGTGCCGCGCTGGCGGATGATGATGTTGCCCGGAATGACGGCTTCGCCACCGAACTTCTTCACGCCGAGGCGTCGGCCGGCGCTGTCGCGACCGTTGCGGGAGGAACCGCCTGCCTTTTTGTGAGCCATGTTTCTACTCCTTCAGTCCGCTTAGCCGGCGATGTCGAGGATCTTGACGAGCATCAGATCCTGGCGATGGCCATTCTTGCGGCGATAGTTCTGGCGGCGGCGCTTCTTGAAGATCGTGAGCTTCGGGCCGCGGGTGAGGTCTACGACCTCGGCCTTCACCGTCGCGCCATCGACGAGCGGCGCGCCGACCTTCGTCTCGCCGCCTTCGGCGCCGAGCATGAGGACTTCGCCCAGATCGATCTTGTCGCCGGCCTTGGCGTCGAGGCGTTCGATCTCGAGGAGATCGTCTTTCGCGACCTTGTATTGCTTGCCGCCTGTCCGGATGACTGCGAACATCGTTGATACCACCATGTAACGAAAAAGGCCCTGCGGCCGCCGGTGACAGCGGCACGGGCCGAATTGGCGCGCAATATACAGGGGGAGGTCGCCCTGTCAAGCCGCGAAAGGGCCTGATTTCAAGGCTTTCCCGGCCCTTCCCGGTCCTTCGCCGTGCGCCAGGCGCAGATCGCCAGAAAATAGAGCGATGCTGCCAGAAAGGTCCACCAGGCGGCGGGGGAGGCCACCGCCGGGGGAGTGCCCGCGCCGCTCCTCAGCACCAGCCAGAAGGTCGAGAGCGCCCAGAGGGCCGTTACGGCCAGCGTGAGCGGCCGGAATGTCGTCACCCGGAAGGGGTGGATATATTTGAAAGGCACGAAAGTAAGGACACCGAGCAAGGCGATCACCGCCAGATTTGCCCAAGGCCCGGTGCCCAGCACGTAAAAGCAGAGCACGATCAGGTTCCAGGTCGCCGGAAAGCCCGAAAAATAATTGTCCGCCGTCTTCATCTCCCGGTTGCCGAAGCAATAGAGCGAGGTCGTCATGATCCAGGCGGCGGCGGGGATCTCCCATCCCGGCGGCACCAGGCCGAAACGGTAGATCAGCAGCGCCGGGATCACCGTATAGGTGAGATAGTCGATCACGAGGTCGAGCACGGCCCCGTCGAAGCGCGGCGCGAATTCCGTTACCCGGACCTTGCGGGCCATGGGCCCGTCGAAACCGTCGATGATGAGCGCGGCGCCGAGCCACAAGAGGGCGAGGCGAAGATCGCCCGCGATCAACGCGGCGATCGCCAGAAGCGCGGTGACGACGCCCGATGCCGTAAAGGCGTGAACCGCCCAGGCCGCCGCCACGCGTGCCGCCGGCCGCTTGTCCCCTTCGCCGCGCTCTCGTTCCGCTTCGCTCATGTCCCTTCCCGCTCCCCCGAAGCCATGCAGTCTAGCAGGACGGACGGCCTTCACCTACGGGCTGCAAAAGCCTCGATCCGGCCTTGTGCCGGACCCGCGTGGCGTTTACATTCCGCGCCGTTTCGACCTCACGGGCGGCCTCAACGGTCTGCCCGTCCTCTGCGGAGAGGTGGCTGAGTGGTTGAAAGTACCGCACTCGAAATGCGGCGTACTCGCAAGGGTACCGTGGGTTCGAATCCCACCCTCTCCGCCATTAAAAACGGCCCCCTTCACGGGGGCCTTTTTTAATGGCGGAAGAGCGGGCGGAAAGAACCCATGTTCGACAAAACGCCGGAGGCGTTTTGGGGCGAGCGGCCCCGCCGCTCGATCCGCAGGCCGTCAGGCCAAGGACGAAAACAGGCCAAAGCCTGTTTTCGCCAATCCCACCCTCGCTGAACCTCGATCTCGCTTCGGACATTGTGCAACGCACGCCCACTCTCTCTCGCGCGAGCTTGAGCGTTGTTCCAGATACGGTTCCAGTCAATCCCGCTCTTCAATCCCTGGAAATTTGCACATGACTGCCAGAGAGGTTCGTCTTTACCCACCGTTCATTGTAATATAAATCGTCAGTCTACGAAGGACATACTGGGGGGTGTGCCTATGTTTTCCAAGATATCTGCTGCACTGATTCTGCTGATTTCTCTGTCTGCGTGCTCGTCGATTATCGAAGGCACAAGTCAGGAAATTCTCGTCAATACCAATCCGGCCGGTGCCGATTGTTCGCTGATGCGGGAGGGTGTTTCCATCGCCCGTGTCAATCCGACGCCGGGGGCTGCGACAATCAAAAAAACCAAACACGACATAACGATTGAATGCACGAAGAGCGGCTACAGCGATGTCACTTATCTGAATCATTCGGACGTTGCGGGTGCCACTGTCGGGAACGTGCTCCTCGGCGGCGGCATCGGATGGGCCATCGACAGCGCTTCCGGCGCCGACAACAAATACGAAAGCCCGGTGAACATAACGCTGGTGCCCGAGGTTGCCGTGTCGTCGGCGGATACGGCTTTGCCGCCGGAACCGAAATAGAATCTGGCGACGGACGGGCTGCATCGATTGCCCGTCCGTCTTCCATTTTCGGCCTGAATGCGGTGTGCAAGCAGCGCAATCCGCCGGGCGTCAATCCCACCCGATTTTTGGGAAACGGAGATCAAGAGAGTGTGAGGGTCCGGAAGGTCAGCGAGATTCTGCGCCCGCGACGCTGTCTTTCGCCGTTCACCCGGTCGGATTTGCGCGCGGGGATTTTGTGCCGGGAGGGCATGTTGCTCTTTGTGCAGATCATTGTTGGTGCAGTTTATCGCGCTTCGGCGGCGTCAACACCTCGCTGATTTTCAAGTGAGTGTGACGGCCTGGAATCATAGGAGACCCAGATGTTTTCATATTGGGCTTACATACTAGTTGGGAACGACAAAACAGGTAAAACCAATTTTCAAAAATATTTAATTTCCGCGCTTTGTTATGAGGCGTGCGACATTCGGCTGGATACGAATCTGTGCTTTGACATCGCCCATCCGCGTATGCCTCCAAGGCTCACCTTGTCAACGATGAGTCGGAGTTATCAAGAAAAAGCCGACACCTATAAATCTGTCGAGAATTTTTTCTCCAAATTTCTCTGGAATCGTCATTCAAGTGCTGAGTTCAAGATTGGAAAGGCAATCCAATCTCGTCATTGCGAGGAGCATCGCAGATGCGACGCGGCAATCCATGCGACCGCAATCCGTAGCAGGCGCCCTATGGATTGCCACGCCTCCCTTACGGGAGGCTCGCAATGACGGTATTGTTTCCACGAAACGGTAAACGACTCAAAAAAACGCCGCCCGCGGATTTCTCCGTGAGCGGCGCATTTTCTGTCATCAAGCCTGAAAGATGTTAGGCGACCTTCAGGTCAAACCGGTCCGCGTTCATCACCTTGACCCAGGCGGCCACGAAGTCCTTCACGAACTTCTCGTGTCCGTCGTCCTGCGCATAGACTTCGGCGTAGGCCCGCAGGATCGAGTTCGAGCCGAAGACGAGGTCGATGCGCGTCGCCGTCCACTTGACCGCGCCGGTCTTGCGGTCGCGCAACTCGTAGAGGTTCGTTTCCTTCGGCGTCCACGCATAGCTCATGTCCGTCAGGTTGACGAAGAAGTCGTTCGTCAGCGTGCCTTCGCGGCCGGTGAAGACGCCGTGCTTCGCGCCCCCGTGATTGACGCCGATGACGCGCAGGCCGCCCACCAGCACCGTCATTTCCGGCGCGGTCAGGCCCATGAGCTGCGTGCGGTCGAGCATCAGTTCCTCGGGCGTGGCGGCATAATCTTCCTTCAGCCAGTTGCGGTAGCCGTCATGGACCGGTTCCAGCACGTCGAAGGAAGCGGCATCCGTCATCTCGCCGGTCGCGTCGCCGCGGCCCGGCGCGAAGGGCACCTCGATGTCGAAGCCGCCGGCCTTTGCCGCCTTCTCGACGCCAACATTGCCCGCGAGCACGATGGTGTCCGCGACGCTCGCGCCCGCCGCCTTGGCGATCGGTTCGAGCACGGAGAGCACCTTTGCGAGACGGTCGGGCTCGTTGCCCGCCCAGTCCTTCTGGGGCGCAAGCCGGATGCGCGCGCCGTTCGCGCCGCCGCGCATGTCGGAGCCGCGATATGTGCGGGCGCTGTCCCATGCGGTTGCGACGAGTTCGGGAACCGTGAGGCCCGAGCCCGCGATCTTCGCCTTCACCGCGTTCACGTCGTAACTCGTGCTTCCGGCGGGAACGGGGTCCTGCCAGATCAGGTCTTCCTTCGGCACGTCGGGGCCGACATAGCGCGCCTTCGGGCCCATGTCGCGATGCGTGAGCTTGAACCAGGCGCGCGCGAAAGTGTCCCTGAAATATTCGGGATCGGCCATGAACTTGCGGCAGATCGCGTTGTAGACCGGGTCCACCTTCATCGCCATGTCGGCATCGGTCATTATCGGGTTGTGACGGATGGAGGGGTTGCTCGCGTCGACGGGCTTGTCCTCTTCCTCGATGTCGACCGGTTCCCACTGCCAGGCGCCGGCGGGCGACTTGCGCAGTTCCCATTCATGGCCGAAGAGCATCTCGAAGAAGCCCATGTCGAACACCGTCGGATGCGTCGTCCATGCGCCTTCGAGACCGGAGGTCACCGTGTGGTTCGCGAGGCCTTCCTGCTTCGGGTTGAGCCAGCCCAGCCCCTGCGTCTCGGGGCCGGCGCTTTCCGGGTCGGCGCCGAGCAGCGCCGCATCGCCATTGCCATGCGTCTTGCCGACCGTGTGGCCGCCTGCCGTCAGCGCGGCGGTCTCCTCGTCGTCCATCGCCATGCGCGCGAAGGTCTCGCGGACTTCCTGCGCGGTCTTCATCGGGTCGGGTTTACCGCCCACGCCTTCCGGGTTCACATAGATGAGGCCCATCTGCACGGCGGCCAGCGGGTTGGCGAGCGACGTCGCGTCCTCGTCGCTGCGATAGCGTTCGCGCCCGAGCCATTCCTTTTCCGAGCCCCAGTAGACATCCTTTTCCGGGTGCCAGATGTCCTCGCGGCCGAAGCCGAAGCCGAAGGTTTTGAGGCCCATGGATTCATAGGCGATGTTGCCCGCCAGGATGATGAGGTCGGCCCAGCTCACCTTGTTGCCGTACTTCCTCTTCACCGGCCAGAGCAGGCGCCGCGCCTTGTCGAGATTGACGTTGTCCGGCCAGGAATTGAGGGGGGCGAAGCGCTGGTTGCCGGTGCCGCCGCCGCCGCGCCCGTCGGCGAGGCGGTAGGAGCCCGCCGCGTGCCATGCCATGCGGATCATCAAGCCGCCATAATGGCCCCAGTCGGCCGGCCACCAGGCCTGGCTGTCCGTCATCAGCGCGTGGAGGTCCTTCTTCAGCGCCGCCACGTCGAGCTCCTTCAGCTCCTCGCGATAGTCGAAGTCCTGCCCGAGCGGGTTCGTCTTGCTGTCGTGCTGGTGGAGAATGTCGAGATTGAGGGCGTTCGGCCACCATTCCATGTTCGTGGTCCCCGCCGACATGGTGGTGGCGCCGCCATGCATCACAGGGCACTTGCCGCCGGTTGAGGGTTTCTGGGCCGTGCTCATCTGGTTGGCTCCTTTTGTTGCCTTGGATCGTCTTACTTTAGAATTATAATAATTCAAAAGTAACATCCGCTGCCGAAAAAGCAAGCCCCTGCCACGCTATTGCGCGCGGGCAGCGGCAGCCTTGATGGAAAACAAAAAAACCCCCGTTTTCCGGGGGCTTTTGGGGAGAGGGCGGGGCCGTCACCCGCCTTTCCGCCTGAACCCCATGTTGAAGCTGATCGAGACGCGGAACTCCTCGCTCCGGTTCGGCTGCACGGAATGCTGCAGCCAGCCGGGGAAGATCAGCAGCAGGCCTTCCTTGCCCTTGTATTCCATCTCCTGGCTGTTGATGCGGGTGCGCTCCTTCACGGGGAAGGTGCACATGACGCGCTCGCGCACGGGGTCGTAGAACTCGATATTGCCGCTCCCCTCGGGCACCTTCGCGTAATAGGCGCCGGACAGCAGCGAGTTCGGATGCACATGCGCCTTGTTGAAGTCGCCGGGGCCGTTCTTGTTCAGCCACATCTCCTGAAAGAAAAGCTCGAAGTGGTCGAAGTCGAATGCGAGTTGCGTCGCGCAGCCCGCGACCGCGTTGCCGATGATGCGGCGAATCTCGCCGAGCGCGGGCATGCCGTGCAGGTTCGCGGCGCTGTGCCAGCCGCCGACATTGGAGCGCTTGATCGCGCGGCCCTTCGTCTCCAGTTCCTCCATAACGGAGAGAATATGTGCGTTGATGCGCTCATGGTCGGGCACCCGGCGCGACCAGACGGGCGAGGGGAACCATGTCTCGGGCGTGAAGCTGCGGCGCTTCTCGGCGGCGGGCGCCACCTCCGTCAGCCTCGCCGGCGCTGCCTTCGAGGCGCTCTTCGTTTCTGCCCTGGTGTCTGGGTTCCGGGCCGGCTTTGCCATGCGGGTCATGCGGAGATCCTCCCCGTGCGCCCGCAGATGAATGCGGAAATGGAGGCAACTCGTGTCGAGAATCGTGTGTTGGCCATGCTGCAATCTGTCTCCGTTGCAGGCGGTTGTATCCGGCGCGGGGCCGGTCACCGCCGCGTGATTTGCGAAGCATAGCGAAGCTCCCGCGGGCGCAACGCGCTATCGCATCCGAATGGAAGGAAACGAATTCGCGATGACGGAGAAACCGAAAAAGGGCGCGCCCAACGTGACCGAACTGAAACCCGCCCAACAGAAACCGGCGGAGAAGAAGCCGACGCAGATTTCCTGCTCGCGCGGGCTTCACAGTTTCATGGAGCGCAACAGGCTGAGCTTCGGCTTCACTTCCTATCAGAGCGGCCGGCTCTATCTCGTCGGCCGCCTGCCCCGGGGCAAGGTCAGCTTCCACGAGCGCCACTTCATGCATGCCATGGGCGTTGCCGCCACGCCGCAGCGTCTCTATCTCGCGGGCCAGCACCAGATATGGCGGCTCGAAAACGTCCTTCGCGAGGGGCAGACGCTTGACGGCTTCGACCGCAATTATGTGCCGCGCAATGCGCAAACGACGGGCGACCTCGATGCGCATGAGATCGGCGTCGAAAAGGGCGGCCGCGTCATCTTCGTCAACACGAAATTCTCCTGCCTCGCAACCTTCAGCCTCACGCACAGTTTCAGGCCGATCTGGAAGCCGCCCTTCATTTCGCGCCTCGCGCCGGAAGACCGTTGCCACCTCAACGGGCTTGCCATGGCCGATGGCGAGGCGCGCTACGTCACGGCGGTCTGCCGCAGCGATGTCGTCACGGGCTGGCGCGACAGGCGCGCGTCGGGCGGTTTCGTCATGGATGTGCGCGACGACCGCATGATCACCGAAGAGCTTTCCATGCCGCATTCGCCGCGTCTGCACGAGGGTTCTCTCTATGTGCTCAATTCCGGACGGGGCGAACTCTGCCGCGTCGATGAGCAGACGGGCAAGCGCGAGGTCATCACCTTCCTGCCGGGATTTGCGCGCGGCCTCGGTTTTCACGGGCCCTACGCCTTTGTCGGCCTGTCGCTCCCGCGCGACGGCAGCTTCTCCGGTCTCGAGCTCGACGACGAGCTTGCCAAACGCGACGCCGATCCCTGGTGCGGCGTGCAGATCGTCGACATGCGCAATGGCGACATCGTGGAATGGATCAGGCTCAAGGGCGAAGTGCGCGAGCTGTTCGACGTCTTCGTGCTGCCGGGCGTCACCTGCCCCAAGGCGACGGGCCTTCTCGATGGATCGATTCGAAACGAAATTTCCATCGAGAACTGGGCGCCGCAGGATATGCGCGGCGCCGACGGAAACATGGAAAAGGCACCCGCGAAGGAAGCGGTCGCCTGAAAGGCGCGCGGACGGTGTCCCCCCGCCGTCCGCGCCACCCCGTCATTTCGTCCGTTTCGCGTGCCGGATTGAATCGGTTTTCCATACTCCGCTAACTTTTCAAAACTCAAATTCCCGCAATTTCCGCGGCTTTCTCCCGAAAACTCCATCTGTCTACGGATTGACTCCGTTAACGCGCGGAATTCATCCGCAATGGTGCGAAAGCACTTGCCTATTTGGCTTAGACTCAAGTGGAGCGCCTTTTCCCGCTCGCGCAGTCTGGCTCCCGAATTGACTCTTTTTGGGGGCCCCCGATGACGAAGCGAAACAACGAAAAGAACACCGGCAAGGTGCGGAGCGAAGAGCAGACACTGCTCAACTCCGCCTACAGCTATTACGGCGGCGTCGTACGAACGAGCGGCCGGGCAACAACGGCTGGCGGTGTGCGGCGTCTCCTTGCCGCGGCGCTTCTTTCCGGCGCGTCGATCGCGGCGGTCGGCCTTGCCGGCACGGGAGCCGCGCGGGCGGGCACCTGCGTGCCGCAGGCGGGCCCCGGCACGCAGATCCTCTGCATCGGCGATTTCAACGAAACCATCGACATCGACGTCGAGGACGCGACGGTCACGCTCGGCGATGGGGCGATGGTCGATACGACGAACGAGGAAGCGAGCTGGTACGGCGACAATATCGGCATCATCGTCAGCGGCGAAGGCGACCAGACCGTCATCAACAACGGCACGGTGCTGACGGGGGACTATTTCGACGAATATGGCGGACATCACGGTATCGTCGCCTATGCGTCGGAAGGCTACGACGCGCGCGCCGAAAACGGCTCGACCGGCATCATCGCCACCACGGGCGAAAGTTCCTACGGCGTCTATGCGTCGACAGAATGGGGCTGGTACGGCACGGCCACGGCGGTCAATGCGGGCTCGGTTTCCACGACGGGCGAGGGGAGCCACGGCGTCCATGCCGACGGCAAATACGCCAATGTCGAGAATACGGGTCTTGTTTTCACCGACGGCTATGAAGCGCACGGCCTCTACGCCTACGGCAAGTACGAAGTCTATGTCTACAATTCGGGCGAGGTCGAAACGGAAGGCGATTACTCCGACGGCATCCGCGCCGTCGCGGACGGCTATTTCGAATGGGGCAGCGGCGACGTCGAAATCGTCAATGCCGAAGACGGTATCATTCGCACCTCGGGCGAGGATTCGGACGGCATCTATGGGAGCGGCGACAGCGTCAGTGTGACGAATGCCGGGACCATCCTCACTTATGGCGAGGATGCCGACGGTGTCGCCATCTATGGTTATTCGGTCTCGCTGGACAACAGCGGCAGCATCAAGACCTACGGCTACGACGTGGATGCCGTCAGGGCCGGATCCCATGGCTACACCACCACGACGATCGTCAACACAGGCATCATCGCATCCTATGGCGAGGATTCGGGGGCCATCGAAGCCTTCGGGCCGACCGTCCGCATCACCAACGACGTCGTCATCGTGGACGAGGAAATCGTCGCGACGGGCCTGATCTATTCGGCCGAAGACAAGGCCATCGATATCGACGAGTCGGATGCCGCCTATCTCTATAACAACGGTTCGATCATCGGCAATGTCGACATCGATGTCGACGAATACGCCCTGGTCGACAATAGCGGCTCCATTTTCTCGGATCGTTACGACGAGACGACCCTCTCCATCAATGTCTATGAAGGCAATGCCTATTTCATCAACCGCGAGGGCGGAACGGTCACGGCCACCGAGGACTACTCCGATGCCGTGAACGTCACTGCCGAAGAAGGTTTCGCCGATCTGCGCAACTACGGCTCGATCTCGACCGGCCGCACCTACACCAACGAAATCGACACCTATGTCTATGGCCACTTCGCCACCGCGGCCTATGCCTATGGCGAGGACGGCGCGCTGGTGCTCAACACCGGTACGGTGACGACCGTCGGTGAGGGCTCCGACGCGCTTTACGCGGCCTCCGAATACGGTGTCGCCCAGGCGCTCAACACGGGCAGCGTCCAGACTTCGGGCGATGACTCCTACGGCGTCGCGGCTTATGCGGGCGGCTACGAAGGAGATGGCGGCGATGCAATCGCGGGCAATGCCGGCACGGTCCAGACGGCCGGCGACGATGCCTATGGCGTCGCGGCCGTCGCGAAGTATGGCGATGCCTTTGCCTATAACGTGTTCGGCGGCTCCATCGTCACGAGCGGCAATGGCGCACACGGTCTCGTTGCCGCGACGGGCACGGAGTTCGGCGACATCGACGGCTATTCGAACGGCTACGGTGGCGCCGCGGTCGCGATCAACAGCTTTCCCGGCCAGTATTTCGGCGAAGGTTTCTACTTCTACGGCGACGAAGGCCATGTCTCCGTCGCGGATTTCGTCGATACGGAAGGCTTTGAGCCGGCCGACTTCCGCTCGACCATCGTCACCACGGGCGACTTTGCCTCGGGTGTTCTCGCCGTTTCGGGTGGAGACGAGACGGCGTTTGCCGGCAACTTCTACGGCGACGTGACGACCGGCACGATGGACGAATATGGCGATGCAACAAGCGGCACCTATTCCTATGGCGTCGCCGCCTTCTCCTCGGAAGGCGATGCCTTCGCCTTCAACAAATATCACGCGGCCATCGTTACCCACGGCAATTATGCGACGGCTCTGATCGCGGAAACCGACGAAGGGGATGCGGTTGCGATCAACTGGGCCTATTCGTCGATCGTGACCTATGGCGAATATGCGGCCGGCGTCGTCGCGGACAGCGACGAAGGCGGCGCCATGGCGGGCAACAAATACGCCTCCAGCATCGTCACGTATGGCGACGGTTCGGTCGGCATGGTCGCCGCCAACGAAGGCGACGAGTATGGCTATAACGATGCGCGTGCCTACAATATCGGTTCGAGCATCCTCACCCATGGCGAGTACGCCACGGGCATGGTCGTGACCTCGGACGAGGGAGACGTCCTCGCCGTCAATGCGACGACGACGAACGAAGCGGACGAGACGCTCGAGGCGCGCATCGAGACCTATGGAAACTACTCCCACGGTATCGACGCCGATGCCGAGGATGGAACGGCCTATGTCTACAACAATGGCACCATCATCACGCATGGCGATTACGCTTACGGCGCCACGGTCTTCGGCGAGACGGCCGAACTCAGGAACTACGGCACGATCCGCACATACGGCGAGGACTCGGATGGCGTCCGCATCTCTTCGGAGAGCATCGACACGACGACCGTCATAAATGGCGGGCTCATCAAGGTGACGGGCGAGGACGCCAGGGGCATCTACGCCTCGGGCCCCACGGTCGACATCACCAACCTCGAAGACGGCGAAGTCTACTCCTACGACAGCGATGCGATCTTTGTGGAATATGCCGAGTATGTGACGGTCGTGAATCACGGCACTGTCACGTCGTACGGTGCCGACGGCATCGACATCCAGGATGCGGATACCGCTACCGTCGTGAACTACGGCACGATCTCGGTCGTCGAATCCGGCATCGAAATCGACAATGTGGACAACGTCTCGATCTACAATTACGGCTCGATCACCGGCCGTGTGGATGTCTCGGAAAGCGATGACATCTACTTCCTCAATGAGGAGGATGCCGAGGTTATCGTCGTCGCCGACAATACCGACGAGGATGGCGGCGTCTATCTCCAGGCTTATGACGAAGTCGTGATGGTGAACCGCGGCAGCATTACCGTCGCGGCCGACGACACGGTGGGCGTCCATCTCCGGGGCAGCACCGCCTGGCTCGACAATAGCGGTACGATCGAAGCCTCGGGCGACTACAGCCATGCGGTCGTCGTCAATTCCGGCGGCTTCGCAACGACGAACATCTACAACTCCGGCACGATCGAGGCGACCGGCGACTATGCCGACGCCATCCGGGCGACCGGCCCGACGGTCAACATCACCAACACGGAGGACGGCGTCATCTCGTCGGCCGACGGAGCGGCGATCTACGCCTACAACACGAAATATGTCTCGATCGTCAATGACGGCGAGATCGTGGGCGATGTGCTGGTCGCGGCATATAGCTATGCCGAGTTCAATGCGACGGTCGAGATCGCCCATACGGGCTCCATCGACGGCGACATCGACACCTCGCTCGGTTACAGCGACGATACGATCCTCATCGATGGCGGCACGGTGACCGGTGCGATCTATACCGGCGACGGCAATGATGAGGTGACGATCTCGGGCTCCGGCGTCCAGCTCGGCCTCGGTATCCATGGCGGTTCGGAAGGCGATCTCGACATCTACTTCGAGCATGACGATACGATCACGCTCGACGACGGCTTCGACGGATATGCCATATCGAATGCCGACTTTGTCGGCCTCTACAGCGGCACCGTTGTTCTGGACGGGTTCGGCATTCACACAAAGGACGCGGACGGCTACGTTTACGTCGGTGAGGATGCAACGCTCAGCGTGACGGACGAAGGCGTCTATGTGATGGCAGGCGAGGTTTCGATCTCCGGCACGCTCGACCTCACCCTTGGCGGCTTCTTCGATGTGTCGGGCGATGTCTTCTTCAATGAGGGCAGCACCTTCGGCACCGACATCTCGTCGGGTGGCGCTGCCGTCGTCTACGGCAATACGATCACCTTCTCGGAAGGCTCGATCATCGATGTCGACGTCGTGGGCGGCCTCTCGGGCGTCGTCGGCAGCGATATCCTGATCGCTTCCGCCTCGAGCGAGGACGGCGTCACCGACTACGGCGCCACGGTCCAGGACAACACCATCCTCTTCGACTTCCTGAAGGTGATGAACGACGAGGTGGTGGAGACCGGTTCCGCGAACGACCTCTTCCTGCGTGTCCAGCTTGCCGAAACCGCGGAGGATACGGAGGACAATGTCGATGGCAGCGTGAATCTCGTGGACCTCGCCCAGGCGATCGACGAGTACATCGCGACCCAGCCCATCGATAGCCCCCTCACGCTCTGGCTCGCCCAGTTCGAGACGGAAGAGGAACAGCGCGCAGCGCTGCTCCAGGCCGTCGAGGACACGCTGCCTTCCGAAAGCGAGGCCGAAGGCACGAGCACCATCGCCTCCACCGATCTCATCTTCGACATGATCATGGACCGGATATCGGGCGGCGGTTTCACCATCGCGCAGGGCGGTGGCGATACGGGTCTTGCCGCGGGTGACGAGATGCTCGGCGGCGACGGCGAGTGGGCGCTCTGGGGACGGGTCGGCGGCCTCAAGGCCGAATACACGCCCTCCGGCGTCAATGGCTTCGATACGGATATGTGGGGCCTGACCGGTGGTGTCGACGGCAAGGTTGCGGAGAACACCCGCGTCGGCCTCAGCGTCTACTACGTCTCATCCGATATCGACGAGAACGGGGCAGGCGCAAACTCGACCACCACGGTCGACGGCTATGGTGCGGTTGCCTATCTGAGCTACCGCCCCGGCGCCTGGTACGTCAACGGCTCGCTCGGATACGGCCTCAACAACTATGACAGCTCGCGCCGCTCGCTCGGCGGCGTGAACGTCGCGGACTATGACGGCACGCAGTTCGCGGCGCGCACAGAGGTGGGCCACATGTTCACCTCCGGCCAGTGGGACGTCACACCCAATGTGGGGCTCCGCTACAACCTGGTCGATGTGGATGCCTATACGGAGACAGGTCCGTTCCCGATCAGCGTCAACGGGCGCACCATCGAGTCGCTGCGCGCAGTTGGCGGTGTCAATCTCCGCTACACGGCGGAGCTCGAAGGCGGCTCCAAGCTCATCCCCGAGCTTGGCGTGAAGGTGCTCGGCGAACTTGCCGATCCCGACGAGGCGACCACGGGCAGCGTGGTCGGCGGCGGTGCCTTCGTCACACAGACGACGCCGCGCGACGATGTCTCCTACGGCGTCCTTGGCGGCCTCACCTTTGAAGGGTCGAGCGGGATCACGCTACGCGTCACCTATGACGGCGAGTTCCAGAGCGACTACGACGAGCAGAGTCTCTCGGCGGCGATCCGAATCGCCTTCTGAGGATCGGCGTCCCTCAAACTTGAATGGCGCCTCGGGGATAACCGGGGCGCCATTTTTTTGTCCGGATCGGAGCGGGCAACTTGTCCCCGCTTTCGGTGGCGAGGTCTTGCTCAAGAAAAAGCCCGGCCGGAGCCGGGCTTGTCTTTGTGACGGTACGATGACATTTCAGTGACAGTCGGGCCTTTTCAGCGCGGGATATCCCCATAGGCGAGCGTCGTGCCGTCCGCCGCGTTCACGCAGCGGGCGGGTCCGTCGGGCCTTGCCTGGCAGAGATAAAGCGCGTTGTTGCGCTCGATCCAGATGCCGCCCTGCGGGTTCGGCATCAACCCGTTGCCGCCCGATCCGGTCAGTGCGGAAACGACGATCGCAATGGCGATCAGCGTTCCCGATGCCACCACGGCATAGGAGAGATGGGTGTCGGACCGCGTTTCGCGGCCGCCGGCGGGATTGTTCATTCCGTGTACCTCATTTTTATTACAGGCGAATGTGAGGGAACCAGACAACGCGGTGCTGAAAGCCTTGCGGCGTATATCCGATGAGCGTCAGGCCGGACTTGCCGACAGGTGTCGGTCCGAGTTTCGGCGACTGGTAGATGGCCGCCATGCCGCAAAGCTTTTCGCCGGGATGCTCGAGCGCCCATGCTTCCAGCGTGTCGCGGCAGTTGATCGCGAGTCCGATCGCGATTTCCTGTTGCTCGTAGTCGGGAAGGGTGAAGACGCGCAGATAGCCGAAGAGCTTGTTCCGCAAGGGACGGCATGGCTTTATCTCGACGGTCGAAATGCCGGCAACGGCGTCTCCGTCATAGGCGAGGCAGCAGATTTCGTGCGCCCGCTCCTCCGGCGATACGCCCTCGGGCATCGCATCGTATGCGCGCCATGTGGCGATGGCGTCCTTTTCGATTTTTACGTCGCGCTTCCGCCATCCGGAAACGTAAGTGATCTCGCCCATCCCGCCTCCCGTTGCGACTCATATCGGTCGTTGCAGCGGGTTGCATTATTCAGGGAGACGGCGCTTTCCCGCGAGCGGGGATCGAACCTTTTTGGAGGGATCGGGGTGTGCGTGAATTTCACGGACTGTCCGTGACCGGAGCGCCGGCGGAGCGGGTCACGCTCCGCCGGACGGGCTCACACCTTGGTGCTGGCCTTCAGGCCCTCGATCAAGTCGAGCGGCATGGGGAAGACGATGGTGTTCGACTTGTCGCCTGCAATGTCGTGGAGGGCGGCGAAATAGCGAAGCTGCATCGCGCGGGGGTCGCCGCCGAGAATGCGGCCTGCTTCCACGAGTTTTTCCGCTGCCTGCTGCTCGCCTTCGGCGTTGATGATCTTCGCGCGGCGGAAGCGTTCGGCCTCAGCCTGCCTGGCGATCGCGCGCACCATGCTCTCGTCGATGTCGACATGCTTGATCTCGACATTGGCGACCTTGATGCCCCACGCGTCCGTCTGCTCGTCGAGGATGGCCTGAATGTCCGCGTTGAGCTTGTCGCGCTCGGCCAGCATCTCGTCGAGTTCATGCTTGCCGAGGACGGAGCGAAGCGTCGTCTGCGCCAGCTGGCTCGTCGCTTCCATGTAGTTTTCGACCTGCAGGATCGCGCGTTCCGGATCGACGATCCGGAAATAGAGCACCGCGTTCACCTTCACCGACACATTGTCGCGCGAGATCACATCTTGCGTCGGCACATCCTCGACGAAAGTTCGGAGGTCGACGCGCACCATCTGCTGGATCACCGGGATCAGGATGATGAAGCCGGGGCCTGCGATCCGGGTATAGCGGCCGAGGGTGAAGACGACGCCGCGCTCGTATTCGCGCAGAATACGGATCGCGGAGGCGAAGAAAGCGACGATGAGTACCGCCGCCAGAACGTAGAATGCCAAACCTCCCATGATGGGCCTTCCTTCCTTGTGGGTTGGATGCCGGCCGCCGCGCGGCTCAGCTCACGACGAGCGTCAGCCCGTCCATCTTCTCGATGCGCACCGTCGCTTGCGGGGCGAGATCCGCGGGCCCGCGCGCGTGCCAGCGTTCGCCGTGCACATGCACATAGCCTTCGCCGTTCGCCCATTCGAGGACGCGCGCTTCCGCCCCTTGCAATTGCTCTGCACCCGTCGCGACCGGTCGGCGTAGTGCGCGCCAGGTGTAGCCGACGAGAAAAATCAGCAGAACCGCGCTCGCAAGTGCGGTCGTTCCGATGGTCCACCAGGAAAGCTGGAACTCGGGCGTGTCGCTATCGACGAGAATGGCGGCACCGAAAATGAATGCGACCAAGCCGCCAAATCCTGCAATGCCGAATGTCGGCGTAAAGGCTTCGACCCCCATCAGCACAAGACCGAAGACGATGAGCGCCGCGCCCGTATAGTCGAGCGGCAACTGGTTCAGCGCATAGAGACCGAGCAACAGGCAGATCGCGCCGAGAATGCCGGGACCGAAACTGCCCGGGTTGGAGAGTTCGAAAATGATGCCATAGACGCCGATCATCATGAGCAGGAAGGCGACGTTCGGGTTGCTGATGAGCGCGAGAAGTTCCGTCATGAAGCCCGGCTCCAGATGCTCGATCCACGCCCCGGCCGTCGACAGCGTGACCGGCTTGCCGTTCGCGAGAACTTCGCGTCCGTCCATCTTGCTCAGAAGGTCTTCGAGACTTGGCGCAACGAGCTCGACCACGCCAAGCTCCTGTGCCTTCTTTGCGCCGATGCTTTCGCCTTCGCGTACGGCCGCTTCGGCCCATTCGGCATTGCGGCCATGCGTTTCGGCGAGGCTCACGATCAGCGCGACGGCGTCGTTCGTCGCCTTCTTCGAAAGGGCCTGCTCATTGGAGGGGGTGCCGCCATCGTCGCCTTTCTTTTCCTGTCCTGGCGGTTGCTGCGGCGTGCCGGGCATGCCGCCCATTGTTACCGGTGTGGCGGCGCCGATATTCGTGCCCGGCGCCATCGCAGCAATACCTGTCGCATAGACAATGTAGGTGCCGGCGCTGGCGGCGTGGCCTCCGCCCGGCCAGACATAACCTGCCACGGGTACATCGGATGCGAGGATGTCGCTCACAATGTCGCGCGTCGATGTCACGAGGCCGCCAGGCGTGTTGATCCGGAGGATGAGGACGTCCGCGCGGCGCTCTTCGGCAGTCTCGATCGCCATCGCGATCTGGCGCGCGGTGGCGGGACCGATCGCGCCTTCGATCGTCGAGACGAGCGCAAGCGGTGGAGAGGCATCCTCCGCCGCAGGCGCGTTCGTCTGAGAAAGGCCGAGCCCCGGCAGCATGGCGCCGACGATCGCCAGTGTCGCATAGAGCGCGGATCGCATCGCGCGGTTCATTCGGCGCCTCCCTTGGTCCGGTGCCTGTCTCGCGGTTGCGTTCCCAGTCTGCCAAAGGTTGCCGCTCATGGCCATGTTTTCCGCATCGCGACGGCATCACCCTTGCCCAAAGGGCCCGCCGCTCCATCTTCCTGCGGAACGGACAAACCGGCCCGATACGGAACAAATGGAGGCATCCGCCAATGTCAGAACATGTCTACAGGGTGATTGAGGTCGTCGGCTCCTCGCCGGAGAGCATCGAGGGTGCCATCGGCAATGCCATCGGGAAGGCGAGCAAGACGCTCAGGGAGTTGCGCTGGTTCGAGGTGGTGGAAACGCGCGGCCATGTCGAAAATGGCAAGGTTGGCCACTATCAGGTCAAGTTGAAGCTGGCGTTCACGCTTGAATAGAATGGCTAGGCGCCGATAAGGCGCAATGCGTCGCGGTATTTCCGCGCCTTCTCCTCCCGCTCCTGCGGAGGCGTGGTCTGCAGTACAGCTTGAAGGTTGTCCTGCAGGTCCGCGATTTTCACCGCGCGTGAAAGCGGGTTTGAGGCGGCGCGGCGGGCGAAATCGAGATAGTCCTCGTTGTCTCGGCGCGTCAGCGCGTCGACGGCCGCAACGATCTTTTCGGGCACGCCCGCTTCCCGAAGACGTTCGAAAGTCCACCCCTCCGCATGCTCGACAACATCATGAAGCGCCGCGACGATCCGTTCCCTCTCTTCCGTCACGGACATGGTCACGCGCATCACGTGGAAGATGTAAGGCTCACCCGTCTTCCTGTCCCGTTCTCCCTCATGGGCCTCTGCGGCGAGCGCGATTGCCTGTTCCAGCGTAATGGTCATGGTTGTATCTCGAAATGGCTGCCGCAAGGGAAGCGCGGAGCTCCGGTGAAACGCGTGAAATGGGTCAAGGTTCAATCTCGCTTGCCTGCTCCGGTTTCGCTAGTCTTCTGCCAATGAAGATTTTGGGAAAGAGGAGACGATCGATGGAGCCCGTCAGAAAACTCAGCCGCTCGATCAAGGGAAAGGTCGCGCTCGTCACGGGTGCGGCAAGCGGCATGGGGCGCGCCACCGCGCATGTTTTCGCGGATGAAGGCGCGAAGGTCGCCGTCATCGATCTGAAACAGGACCGGGTGGATGCGGTTGTGAAGGAGATCGAAGCCGCGGGCGGCGAAGCGGCGGGATGGGCCCTCGATGTTGCCGACGGGGAGGGCATTATCCGCGTGGTGAAAGAGGTCGGGGAGCGCTTCGGCGGGCTCGACATCCTCGTCAACAATGCGGGCCTTGCGACCTTCCACGGGATCGGAGAGCCCGGATATGAAGACACATGGACGCTCGCGCTCGACGTGATGCTCACCGCGCATATGCGCTTCGTTCGTGTGGCGCTGCCCATGCTGAAAAAATCGGGCGAGGGACGGATCGTCAATGTGGCATCGACGGAAGGCTTCGGCGCGACGCCCGGAAATTCGCCTTATGTGGCGGCGAAGCACGGCGTCATCGGTCTCACGCGGGCGCTTGCGGTCGAGCTTGGCCGCGAAGGTGTGACGGCCAACTGCATCTGCCCCGGTCCGATCCGCACCGGCATCACGCAAGGCATCCCGGACGAGCACAAGGAGATTTTCGCGAAGCGCCGCGTGCCGCTTCGGCGCTACGGGCTTCCTGAGGAGGTGGCGCATGTGACGCTCAGCGTCGTCCTTCCGGCGTCCTCCTATCTCAACGGGGTGGCGATCCCGGTCGATGGCGGCATGCTGGTCAAGAACGCTTGAGCCAGCGCACGGCGCCTTCGCCCGCCGCGCGTCCCGTGGCAAGGCAGGCGGAAATCAGGTAGCCGCCGGTCGGTGCTTCCCAGTCGAGCATTTCACCGGCGGCGAAGACGCCTGGACATTTCTTCAGCATGAAGCTTTCGTCGAGTTCGCCGAACGGGATGCCGCCTGCGGCGCTGATCGATTCGGCGATGGGCCGCGGGCGCTCGAGCCTCAGAGGTAGTTGCTTGATCGTGCGGGCGAGCGACGAGGGGCTTTCGAACGCCGCCTTGTCTGCCGCCTCCCGCAGCAAGGCGGCTTTCACGCCGTCTATATGCGCCTTCTTCCGCAGATGATTTGCGATGGAATTCTTGCCTCGCGGCGCGGCAAGTGCTGTTTCGAGGCGGGCGAGGTCCATGTCCGGCGCGAGATCGATCGTGAGCGTCGCCTGTCCGCCGCGGTCCATGGCATCGCGAAGCGCGGCGGAGAGCGCATAGACAGCGCTTCCCTCGATGCCGTTCTCCGTCACCACGACGTCGCCCTTCACGCTTTCGCCGGCGAAGGCGAGCACCACGGACTTGACGGGGGCGCCCGCGAAGCGCTCCTTCATGTGATCGCTCCATGCGACGTCGAAGCCGCAATTCGAGGGGCGGAAGGGGGCAACTTCCACGCCGCGCGCGGACAGAAACGGTGTCCAGCTTCCATCGGCGCCGAGGCGCGGCCAGCTTGCGCCGCCAAGTGCGAGCACGGTCGCGTCCGCCATGAAGGTAACTTCGCCGCCGGGCGTCCCGAAGCGAAGCGCGCCGTCCCCGGTCCAGCCCTGCCATTTGTGGCGCGCGTGGAAGATGACGCCGCTTTCGTCAAGCCGCCGGAGCCAGGCCCGCAACAGGGGCGACGCCTTCATCATGACGGGAAAGACGCGGCCGGAGCTTCCCTCGAAGGTTTCGATCCCGAGTTCGGCGGCCCATGCCCTGATATCGTTTGGCGTGAAGGCTCTCAGCGCGGGCTCGAGTTTCTCTCGCGCTGCGCCGAAGCGGGTCAGGAAGGTTTCGAGGTCCTCACCATGCGTGATGTTGAGCCCGCTCTTGCCGGCAAGAAGGAATTTCCGGCCGAGCGAAGGCATGGCATCGAAAAGATGGACGTCGGCGAGGGGCGCAAGCCGCTCTGCCGCCATGAGGCCCGCCGGGCCGCCGCCGATAATTGCGGCGAGCGGGCGCGGGGAAGATTTTCCGGAAGTGTCGTTCACGCGGGGAAGCTATCATCGTCCGCATCCGAATGCAGTCAGGGAATGAAGAACAGGTGACCGAGATTTATGTCGATGCCGATGCCTGCCCGGTGAAGGAGGAGGTTGTGCGCGTCGCCGAGCGCCATGGCGTGCCCGTCCATATCGTCAGCAATAGCGGCATGCGGCCGACCGGCCATCCGCTCGTGCGGCAGGTTGTCGTGCCGGAAGGGCCGGATGCGGCGGATGACTGGATCGCGGAGCGGGCGAGCGTGGGCGATATCGTGGTGACGGGCGATATCCCGCTCGCCTCCCGCGCGCTCGAAAGGGGGGCGGCGGCGCTCGGCCATGACGGGCGGCCCTTCACGAGGGACAGTATCGGGATGGCGCTTGCCATGCGCGATCTGATGCGGGAGTTGCGGGAGACCGGGCAGTCCAAGGGTGGCGGCCCCGCCTTTTCCAGGGAGGACCGCTCGCGCTTTCTCCGTGCGCTCGAAGATGCGTTGCGGGACGCGAAGCGCCGTTCCGGGCCTTAGGCCGGGCTGGCCGGTTCGAAGGTCATCGCCACCCCGTTCATGCAATAGCGCTTTCCGGTCGGCGGCGGGCCGTCGTCGAACACATGGCCGAGATGGCCGCCGCAGCGTCGGCAGTGAACCTCGATGCGCGTCATGAAGAAGCTCCGGTCTTCCGACGTGCCGACCGCATTGTCGAGCGGCGCATAGAAGCTCGGCCAGCCGGTGCCGCTTTCATACTTCGTCTGCGAAGAGAAGAGGGCGAGGTCGCATCCGGCGCAGTGGAACGTGCCGCTGCGCTTTTCCTTGTTGAGCGGGCTCGATCCGGGCCGTTCGGTGCCGTGCTCCCGAAGCACATAATATTGCTCGGGCGTCAGCAGTTCTTTCCATTCGGCCTTCGTCCTGGTCACTTCGAAGGAATCTTTTTCCGCCGCATCCGCACTGCCGCCGCGCAGCGCCGCTCCGGCGGCCGCGAGCACGCCCGCAACGGCGGTTCCGCCCAGAAATCTGCGTCGTGACATCATGCTGTCCTCCTCAATGCCCGCCCGCTTCGCTGCCCCAGACCTGCTCGAGCCGCTCATCGCGCCCGCAGCTCCAGCGGTAGTAGGTGTAGCGGTTAGGATTCTTCACGTAGTAGTCCTGATGATATTTCTCGGCCGGAAAGAAGGGCCCTGCCTCCACGATTTCCGTCACGAAGGGCTGCGAAAAGCGCTCCGACTTCTCGAACTCTTCCTTCGACTTCTCCGCCAGCTTCTTCTGTTCCGCGTCGAGATAGAAGATCGCCGAACGGTATTGGGACCCCACGTCGCAAAACTGCGCATCCTTGCGAAACGGATCGATGTTGCGCCAGAAGATGTGCAGCAGTTCCTCGTAGCTCACCTTCGCGGGATCGTAGACGACCTTCACTGCCTCGGCGTGGCCCGTCCTGCCGCGCGAAACCTCCTCATAACTCGGATTGGCGACCGTTCCGCCCGTATAGCCGGAGGTTGTGCCGATCACGCCGTCGGTCTTGTCGAAGGGCGGTTCCATGCACCAGAAGCAGCCCCCGGCGAAGATCGCCACGGCCGTGGCCTTTTCCGGTTCCGTTTGGGCGGATGCGCCGCTCACGAGCATGGCGAAGGCAAGGGCGAGCGAAAGCAGGAAGCGCATGGGCCTTCGAGCTCCTTTGATGTGGATCAAGGTCCAGATGTCAGAGCGTAATGTAGGCTGAAACCATCGTTCCCGCCTTTCACATCGGCTCACGTCTTTGAGAGCCATTCGCGGCGCAATCCCACATGGACGGGAGGGACGTTCCAAGGCTAGCATGTTGCAGCTGATGGTTTTGCTTTGGGAGGGGCTGGCGATGGGCGTTCCGGCAGGAAATACGGGAGTGACGGGTGCCGCAGGCGTGGAGCCCGTGGTTCGCCGCATTCGTCCCGATCAGCCCTGGCGCTGGCTCGAGGCGGGCTGGGCGGACATGCGCACCGTTCCTGCGATCAGCCTGACCTATGGCATCGCATTTCTGCTGGCCTCGCTTTCGCTCGTGGCGGTGCTCCTCTTTGCCAACCTCAGCGCGCTGGTACCGGTCATGGCGGCGGGTTTCCTTCTCGTCGGCCCGATGCTCGCCGTCGGGCTCTACGAGGCGAGCCGCCGCCTCGAAGCGGGCCTGCCGGTGCAACTGTCCGATGTCGCTTTCGTTTCGAGCCGCAACATTTCGCAGCTTGCTTTCGTCGGCGCCATGCTTGCAGGCGCAATGCTCATCTGGCTTCAGGTTGCGGGCTGGCTCTTTGCCGTCTTTTTCGGGGCCATCGGCATACCGCCGCTTTCCGATTTCGCGCCCATGCTGCTTCTCACACAGCGCGGGCTTGCCATGCTGGTCATCGGCTCGGTGGTTGGCGGGGCGATCGCCTTTGCCGTCTTCGCGATTTCCGCGATTTCCGTGCCGCTGCTCCTCGCCCGCGACATTGATGCGGTAACGGCGGTGACGACGAGCATCCGCGCGGTGCGGCTCAACTTCTGGCCGATGCTGCTCTGGGCCTGGATTGTGGCGCTCCTCACTGCCTTCGGAATCGCGACCTGGTTTCTGGGCCTTGCGGTGATCTTCCCGCTGCTCGGTCATGCAACCTGGCATGCGCAGCGCGCGCTGGTGGGAGACGACGCCTAGTCCCTGCGCCTGTCATCGTCCGGCCCGTCATTGTCCGGCTTGTCATCGTCATAAAGGATGCGTTCGGCCGCGCCTTCGAGGTCGTCATATTGCCCGGACCTCAGCGACCAGAGGAAGGCGACAAGGCCGAGAAGGCCGAGCAGCAGCGCTGCGGGCACGAGGAAGATCAGGATATTCATGAGGCTTCGCGCGAAAGCGCTCGCCGTTGCGCGAGGTTGAGCCGTAGCGAGTTCAGCGTCACCGTGATGGACGAGCTCGACATGGCGATCGCGGCGACGAGCGGTGTGACAAAGCCCGCGACCGCGAGAGGCACGGCAACCGCGTTATAGGCAAGTGCCAGACCGAAATTCTCGAAGACGAGGCGGCGGGATTTCCGCGCGACATCCACGGCTTCGACGATGGGCGCGAGCTTCGCGCCCTGGAAGATGAAGTCGGCCGCCGTCTGGCTCACATCGGCGGCATCGGCCGGCGACAGCGAGACATGAGCGGCGCGAAGCGCCGGCGCATCGTTGAGGCCGTCGCCGATCATGGCGACCTTGCGGCCTTCCGCGGCCAGCTCTTCCAGCCGGGCGATCTTCGCTGCGGGCCGGGCGGCGGCGCGCCAGTTTGCGATGCCGAGTTCATCGGCGAGGCGCTTCACGGCGGGCTCGCGGTCGCCCGAGAGGAGCTCGATGGCGAAGCCGCGCGCCTTGAGGGCGGCGATCACGTCCTTTGCATCGGGCCGCGGTGTGTCCTCGAAGCGGAAACGGACCGGCTCGTCGCTGCCGCGCCGCAGCCAGAGTTCGGAGCCGCCATGCCCATCATGTTCATGGCCCTGCGCGACGCGGGTGCTGGCGTAGTCGGCATTGCCGAGACGGATCGCCTCGCTGCCGAGCCGCGCTTCGAGGCCCATGCCGGGTTCCTCGTGGATATCGTCGAGAAGCGGGTGCGGCAGCATTTCTCCGTGAGCGGCAAGAGCGACGGCAAGCGGATGGCGGCTTGCGGCTGCAATCGCCGCACCCAGTGCGAGATCGGCGCGGGCGATCTCGTCGCCATTGACGAGGCGCGGCCGCCCAAGCGTCAGCGTACCCGTCTTGTCGAAGACGATGGTGTCCGCCTGTGCGAGCCGTTCGAGCCCGTCCGCCGCCTTCACGAGAACGCCCTGACGGAGGAGACGGCCCGTCGCAACGACCTGCACCACGGGCACGGCGAGCCCGAGCGCGCAGGGGCAGGTGATGATGAGAACCGAGATTGCGTAGGTGAGCGACGTCTCCCAATGCGCGCCGAGCGCGAACCAGAGGAGCAGCGTCGCCAGCGCCATGATGTGGACGGCAGGCGAATAGATGCGCGCGGCGCGGTCGGCGATGCGGACATAGCGCGCGCGGCCTTGTTCGGCCGTTTCCATCAGGCGCACGATTTCGGCAAGGAGCGAATCATCGTCGCGTTTCGTCACGCGGATGACGAGCGGTGCGCCGAGATTGAGCGTGCCGGCGAAGACGGATGCGCCAGCCTTCACCTGTTCCGGCACGCTCTCGCCGGTGACGAGGCTCGTGTCGATCTCGCTCGCTCCCGTCACGATCTCGCCGTCGGCGGGAATGCGCGCGCCGGCAACCACCAGCACCTTCATGCCGGGTTCGAGGTTCTCCACGGCGATGGATTTATGCGTGCCGTCGGGTGCGATCAGCGTTGCCGCGGTCGCGCGAAGCCCGAGCAGGTTCTCCGCCGCCGAGCAGGCCCTGGCGCGCGCCTGCACGTCGAGATAACGTCCGATCAGCAGGAAAAAGAGCAGCGTCACGCTTGCGTCGAAATAGACATGGCGCGCATTCACCATGGTCTGGACGAGGCTCATCGTCGTCGCAAGGATGACGGCGAGCGCGATCGGCACGTCCATGTTCATGCTCTTCGCCCGGAGCGCCCTCAGCGTCGAGCGGAAGAAGGGCTGGCCCGCATAAGCGATCGCGGGAAGGGCGATCAGCGCCGACACCCAGTGAAAGAAGCTTCTCGTCGTCTCGTCCATGTCGGATACGAGGCCGGACCAGACGGAGACCGAGACGAGCATGACGTTGGCGGCGGCGAAGCCCGCAACGCCGAGCGCCTTCAGGAGCGAACGGCTTTCGCGGTCGTCGAGCGTGCCGATGAGTTTGGGATCGAAGGGAACGGCGGTGAAGCCGGTGTCCGCAAGCGCGCGGATGACCGCGCTCGCCTTGAGACGCGCCGGGTCCCAGCGCACCGCGACGCGCTTTGTCGAAAGATTGGCGCGCGCATATTCGACGCCGCCAAGTCCTTTCAGCGCGCCTTCCACCTTGCGCAGGCAGCCCGCGCAATGCATGCCGGCGACCACGAGGTCGAGGCGGGCAAGACCTTCTTCGGTCTTGCGCACGAAAAGATCGGGGTCGATACCCGGTCTCTCTTGCGCTGTCGCGGCTTCGCTCATTGGGTCCTCAGTCGCGTATGACGACGCGCTTTTCCTCGACGAAGGTTTCGCCCTTCTTGCCGCTCGCCGCAATGCGCACGAGCCAGTTGCCTGCGTGTTTCAGATCGAAGACGCCTTCGTAGCGGCCGGGCGCCGTTTCGACGAGTTTCAAGCGGGCGTCCTCGCCGGACACAACGGGGCGCCAGAAGGTGCCCTGCACAGTGAGCCCGGAAACGGGTGTGCCGCCTGCGTCGGCGAAAGAGACGTTGAGCGCCGTGCGGTTGCCGGCGCCGGGGAGGGGATCGGCGGCGATTGCCGCCGTCCAGCCGAGTTGGCGCTGCGCTTCCATGCGTTCAAGCACGTCGTTATAGGCGCGGCCTTTCTGATAGGCGCCTTCTTTCTCCACGCCGTCGAATGTCGACAGCGCTCCATAGACCATGAGCCCGTTCGCGCCGAAGACGACGGCAAAGAAGAGGAGGAAGCCCGTCAGCACATGCCTGCCGGTGATCTTGCCGAAGCGCTCCGAGGGGCGGTAGTCGCTGTTTTCCATGCTCATTTCCCAGGCCCCCGGAAGGTTGTCGATCTTGTCGCGATCTTGCCGCTTTCGGTGTCGGTAACCACGAAGTCGAAATCGGCTTCTCCGCCTTTGATCGCCGCTGCGAGATCGGCGGGCAGGCTGACGAAGAAGCGGGCGTTTTCCAGCTTGTCGGCTTCGACGATAACCGTTGCCGTGTCCTCGCCCGCGAGCGCCGGCCGGGTCAGGATAGCGCCTTCCAGGCCGTCAATCGAGACGCGGAAAATGCGCTCGGAATGCTCCTTGTTGACGATCTTGACCTGATAGCCGTTGCGGATCGAGCCGTCGGACAGCCGCACGAAGAGCGGGTTACGGTCGGCGAGCACGCTGACGTCGAGCGTCGTGCGGTTGCTGAGCGCCACGAGCATGATCGCGGCGACGAGCGCCAGCACCACGGAATAAAGGATCGTGCGCGGCCGCAGGATGCTGAGCCGGGGGGTCTCGCCCGCGCGGCGGCGCTCCTGGTTGCGGAAAGTGTCATAGGCGATGAGGCCGCGGGGACGCTCCACCCGGTCCATGATCTCGTCGCAGGCGTCGATGCAGAGCGCGCACTGAATGCATTCGAGCTGCATGCCGTCGCGGATGTCGATGCCCATGGGGCAGGCGGCAACGCATTGCCCGCAATCGATGCAATCGCCGCGTCCTTCCCAGCTCGCGCCTTTCTTGTGCGGGCCGCGCGTCTCGCCGCGATCTTCCTTGTAGCTGACGAGGAGCGATTCCTCGTCGAACATCGCGCCCTGAATGCGCGGCCAGGGGCACATATAGATGCAGACCTGCTCGCGCGCGATGCCACCGAGCAGATAGGTCGTCAGGGCGAAGAGGCCGACGAAGAGATAGGCGGCGGAAGGGGCGTCGAAGGTCAGGAACTGGCTGGCCAGCGTCGGCGCGTCGGCGAAATAGAAGACCCAGGCGCCGCCCGTTGCCAGCGCGATCAGGACCCAGGTCAGGTGCTTTCCCGCCTTGCGCGCCAGCTTGCCCGCGCTCCAGGACGACTTGTCGAGGCGGATGCGCTTGGCGCGGTCGCCTTCGAAGAAGCGTTCGACATGGATGAAGAGATCGGTCCAGACCGTCTGCGGGCAGGCATAGCCGCACCAGACGCGGCCGGCGACGCTCGTCACGAGGAAGAGGCCGAGGGCCGCCAGAATGAGGAGGCCCGTGACGTAGTAGAATTCCTGCGGCCAGATTTCGAGGAAGAAGAAGTAAAAGCGCCGCGCGGGAAAATCGAGCAGCACCGCCTGGTCGGGGAGGTTCGGTCCCCGGTCCCAGCGCAGCCAGGGCGTGACGTAGTAGATTGTCAGCGTTATCGCCATCACCAGCCATTTCAGGCGGCGGAAGGTGCCGTGCACGAGCTTCGGATAGACTTTCACCCGGCTTGCATAGAGCGGGCGGTTCTTCTCCGAATTGACGGCTGTGTAGCGCTCGCCTTCCTCGCCGTGGGGGCTTGCGCCCGCCGTTGCCGCGGCTTCGGCCGCAAGACGTTCGAGGGTCGTGGCGGTATCTGTCATTGGTGTACTCGAGGATCTGGTCCCCGGAGGCGGAACGCCGAGAAGCGTTCCGCCCGATTGGTCCGGCGGTATTACTTCTCGCCGCCGCCGAGGGAGTGAACAAAGAGCGTCAGCGAGCGGATGGTGCCTTCATTGAGGCGCGTTCCCCAAGCTGGCATGACGCCGCTGCGGCCGTTTGACACGGTTTCCACGATGGACGCCCTGTCGCCGCCATAGAGCCAGATCGCATCCGTCAGGTTCGGCGCGCCGAGTTCGCGATTGCCGGTGCCTGCATCGCCGTGGCAGGCGACGCACTGGCTTTCGAAGACCGCCGTGCCGCGGACGGCTGCTTCGCCGTCATGGGGCTGGCCCGACAGGAGCAACACGTATTCCGCCACATCGGAGATTTCCGAGCGGTTCAGAATGCCGTCCCGGCCATAGGCCATCATCGCGTTGAGGCGGGTCTCGTCGTCGGCGTCCCAGCGGATACCGTGCTGGAGCGTCGTGTGGATGTCGTCCAGCGTGCCGCCCCAGATCCAGTCGTCGTCATTGAGGTTCGGGAAGCCCTTGGAGCCTTGCGCGCCCGAGCCGTGGCAGGGTGCGCAATTGTCGCCAAAGGCGGCCTTGCCGGCGCCGAGCGCGACTTCCATCAGCGCCGGGTCGTTGGCGATCTCTTCGAGCGGCATGGTTGCGATCTGTTCTATCGCACCCGAGCGGCCCTCGGCGACAGCCGCGAGTTCGTTCGTCACGACATTGCGCTGCTCATAGCCGATCACGCCCTTCGTATAGGTCCAGCCGTCCCCCGTGAGGTAGGGCCAGGTGGGCATCACTACCCAGTAGGCGAAGGACCAGAGGATGCAAACATAGAAGGTGTAGACCCACCATTTCGGCAGCGGGTTGTTCAACTCGCGGATCCCGTCCCAGGAATGGCCGGTCGTCTCGACGCCGGTCACGTCGTCCTTGTGCTTCTCGCTCATTGTCCGGTCTCCGTGTCCTTCTTCTGGCTATCCTCGGGATCCTTGTCCTCGAGGGGCAGATTCGCCATACGGTCGAATTTCTTCTTGTTCGCCGGCCAGAGGGCGTAGGCCAGCACGGCGGTGAAAAGCACCACCATGAGAATGAGCCCGCCCGTTCCGAACCAGGTTCTCACCAGCGAATAGGTGGTCTCGCTATCCAAGGCGCGCTCCTATTGCTTGAAGTCCGCATTCTCGTAGGCATTGAAGTCCACGAGCGTACCGAGCATCTGCAGGTAGGCGACAAGAGCATCGAGTTCCGAGATCATCGCCGGGTTGCCGTCGAAGTCGCGCGCGACGGCCTTCGGATAGCGCTGCATCAGCCCTTCCGTGTCGGCGTCGGGCGTGGCCTGTGCCTCGAGATCGGCGCGGGCGTTCTCGATATTTTCCTGCGCATAGGGCACGCCCGCCATCGCAAGCGCCGAGAGGCCCTTGCTCGTATTGCGGTAATCGAGCGGCGTGCTGGCGAGGAAGGGGTAGCCCGGCATGACCGATTCCGGCACCACGGCGCGGGGGTCTTCCATGTGCAGCCTGTGCCACTCATCGGAATATTTGCCGCCGACGCGGGCAAGGTCCGGTCCCGTGCGCTTCGAGCCCCACTGGAAGGGGTGGTCGTACTTGCTTTCCGCCGCCAGCGAGTAGTGCCCGTAGCGTTCGACCTCGGAGCGGAGCGAACGAATCATCTGGCTGTGGCAGGTGTAGCAGCCTTCGCGCAGATAGATGTTGCGGCCGGCGAGTTCGAGCGGGCTGTAGGGGCGTACGCCGTCCACATCCTCGATCGTGCTCTTGATCAGGAAGGTCGGAACGATTTCGACCAGTCCGCCGATCGCCACGACGACCAGGGTGAGGACGAGGAGCAGGATCGAGTTCTTTTCGATCGTTTCATGCGAGAACTTTTTTGCCATGACCTTTGCTCCTCACTCGGCGGGTTGCGGCATGGCGCCGGCAGGCGCCGGGGCGGGCAGGGGCTCGCTTTCGCGGACGCGTCCCTTGATGGTCATCCAGCAGTTGTAGACCATGATCAGAGCGCCAACGAGGAAGAGCACGCCGCCAAGCGCGCGGATGACATAGAAGGGATGCATTGCGGCGACCGTCTCCGCGAAGGAGTATTCGAGGAAGCCCTGCGCGTCATAGGCGCGCCACATCAGTCCCTGCAGGATGCCCGACACCCACATCGCGGTGATGTAGAGAACGATGCCGATGGTGGCGATCCAGAAGTGCCAGCTCACAAGGGCCATCGAATAGAGCCGCTCGCGCTTCCAGAGCCAGGGGATGAGGCAGTAGATGGCGCCGAAAGAGACGAAGCCGACCCAGCCGAGCGCGCCCGAATGCACGTGACCGATCGTCCAGTCGGTGTAGTGGGAAAGCGAGTTCACCGCCTTCACCGACATGACCGGGCCTTCGAAGGTCGACATGCCGTAGAAAGCGACGGAGACGACCAGCATGCGGATCACGGGGTCCGTGCGCAGCTTGTCCCATGCGCCCGACAGCGTCATCAAGCCGTTGATCATGCCGCCCCATGAAGGCATCCACAGCATGATCGAGAAGGTCATGCCGAGCGTCTGCGCCCAGTCGGGCAGCGCCGTGAAGTGCAGATGGTGCGGGCCCGCCCAGATGTAGAGGAAGATCAGCGACCAGAAATGGACGATCGACAGGCGGTAGGAATAGACCGGCCGTTCGGCGCGCTTCGGCACGAAGTAGTACATCATGCCGAGGAAGCCGGCGGTCAGGAAGAAGCCCACCGCATTATGGCCGTACCACCACTGGATCAGCGCGTCCTGCACGCCGGGGAAGAGCGAATAGCTCTTCGACGAGGTGAAGCTTTCCGGGATCGCAAGATTGTTGCCGATATGGAGCATCGCGATCGTCACGATGAAGGCGAGATAGAACCAGTTCGCGACGTAGATATGCGGCTCCTTGCGCTTGGCGAGCGTCGCCAGGAAGACAAGGAGATAGACCACCCAGACGATGGTGAGCCAGAGGTCGGCGTACCATTCGGGTTCGGCATATTCGCGGGACTGGGAAACGCCCATCAGGTAGCCGGTCGCGGCCACGACGATGAAGAGGTTGTAGCCCCAGAAGACGAACCAGGGGGCGACGTCGCCCGCAAGCCGCGTGCGGCAGGTGCGCTGGACGACGTAGAAGGAGGTCGCGATCAGCGCGTTGCCGCCGAAAGCGAAGATCACCGCCGAGGTGTGAAGTGGCCGCAACCGGCCGAAATTCGTGAAGGCGGTGTCCAGATTGAGGAAGGGGAAGGCGAGCTGGAAGGCGATCACGACGCCAACCAGGAAGCCCGCGACGCCCCAGAAGAGGGTCGCGATGGCGCCAGCCTTCACCACGCCGTCATTATAGCCCGTGCCGTCGTCTTCGAGCGCACCGCCATGCGTCGTGGCGTTGAGATGGCGCTGTCCCAGCACCATCACGCCCGCCGCGAAGGCGAAGGCGAAGAGCCAGGCATGGACGGCCATCGGCGCGTCCTGTGCCTTGGCGGCGATTATGATGGAGAGAATCGTCCCCGCGATGAGAGACCCAGCTACGGCCCAAGCCGAAGAGGTCATCGTGCCGGGAAGGTTCGAGCCCGGCGCGCCTGAAACCGCCATGTCACGCTATCCTTATGTGCGTTGCCTTCATGCCGGATAGCGTCGGTGGTCAGATAGCGCATGTGCCGATTCAACCCCTCCGTACCCAGCCCCAAGACCATATCACTTGTGCGGATAAACAAGTACCGGCCAGCTTGCCGCGCTGCAAAATGTCACATCCGTAATGCAGCTTTCTCCTTGCTCAGCCGCGCAAAATCGCCCGGCGGAAGCGAGCGAGAGCGATAAAGAAAAATACCGCTCCGATGCCAGCCATGATCGCGAGCTGTGGCCAGATGATCGCCACGCCCGCGTCGCGGTAGAGAATCGCCTGGGAAAAGGCGACGAAATGCGTCGAGGGGGATATCTGCATCGTGTTCTGGAGCCAGACCGGCATGCTTTCGAGCGGCGTCGAGGAGCCGGACAGCAACTGCATCAATATGAGGACGGGCATGACGAGGAGCCCGTATTGGGCCATGGAATTCGTGAAGGTGGCGAGGAGGATGCCGAGCGCCGTTACGGAGAACTGGTAGAGAAGCGCGCCGGCGATAAAGAGGGCGAGCGAGCCGGATGTCCGCACGCCGAGCACGCCCTCGACCACGAGGATGAGGGAGAGCGTCGCCGCCATCACGATCACGAGCCCGTTCGCCCAGAGCTTGGAGGACATGATCTCGATTGCCGTCACCGGCATGACGAGCAGATGTTCGAGCGTACCGTGCTCGCGCTCCCGAATGAGCGCGGCGCCCGCGAGAATAACCGACAGGAGAGTGATGTTGTTGATCACCTCCATCACCGACGTGAAGGGAACGGAATCGAGATTGGGATTGAAGAGCGCCCGCGCGACGAGTTCGGCTTCCGCCTTCGTCGTCTTGCCGGTTGTGCGAAGGCTGCGGGTCACTTCCTCCGTCACGATGCTCTGGATGTAGCTTGCGCCCGTTCCGGCCATCGACATGGCGGTCGCATCGACGTTGAGTTGCAGCGTCGGCGTCTTTCCCGACAGGAGGTCGCGCTCGAAATGCGGCGGTATGTCGAGAATGAAGACATAGTCCCCGGCATCGAGCGCTTCGTCCGCGCCCTCCGCACCGATCTGCTCGGCATACTGGAAGTAGGGCGGCAGGAGAGCGGCCGCGATCTGGCGCGACAGGGGCGAGCGGTCCTCGTCGATGATCGCGACGGAGGCGTTCGACACCTCGAACTTCACGCCGGTCGCGACTTCATAGATGCCGAAGGAAAACGCATAGACGATCAGGAAGACGAGGACGGGGTCCGAGCGGAGCGAGCGCAGTTCCTTGACGCCGAGCCTTGCGATGTTGAGCAGGCTGCGCAGCAATGCGAAATCTCCCCGGGCGGCCACGTCACTTCTCCTGCTTGCGCAGCGCGAAGCGCGCCGCCATCAGAAAGACGATGCAGAAAAGCGCGAGCGCCACATGTGCATTCCACAGGTCGGCGAAACCGAGACCCTTGGTCACCGCGCCTGAGCTGATCTGCTGGAACCACGACGACGGAAAGAACTTGCCCATGTGGCGCGATGCGCCTTCGAGCGTCGAGACCGGCGTCAGCATGCCCGAGAAATTCACCGTCGGCGTCATGGCGACGATGGCGGTCGCAAAGAGCGCGGCGATCTGGCTTTTCACAAATGACGAGATGAGAAGTCCGAAGGCCGTGGAGGCGAACACATAGAGCGCGGCGCCGGCGAGAAGCGCCAGGAGCGAGCCCTGCACGGGAACGCGAAACAGAAAAAGCCCCATCAGCAGCAGCATGAGAAAGCTTACAAAGGCGAGCGCCACATAAGGAAGCTGCTTGCCCAGCAGAAATTCCAGCCGCGTCACCGGCGTTGCCCGGAAGTTTGCAATCGACCCCATTTCCTTTTCCCGGACGACGCCGACGGCCGTCATGATCGCGGGAATGAGCATCATCAGCAGCATGTAGGCGCCGGGTACGATGGCGAAGACGCTCTTGAAGGCCTGGTTGAAAAGGAAGCGCGTCTCGATGCCGAAGGCGGCATCCGCAACAGGCATCGGCTGAAGACGGCGCTGCTCGTCGGCATAGCGCGCGATGATCGCTTCGCCATAGCCGAGCGCGGTCTCGGCGCGGAACGGGTTCGAACCTGCGACCATGAGCGAGATTTCGGGGCTCCGTCCGGCCAGAAGATCGCGGCCATAGCCTTCGGGAATTTCGATGGCAAGCGTGATGTCGCCACTCTGGAGGCGGTGGTAGCGCTCCGCGGTGCTTCGGATTTCGGTCTTTTCCTCGAAGTAGCGCGAGCCCTCGAGTTCCTGCAGCAGCGTCCGGCTTTCCAGCGAGCGATCCTGGTCGAACGCGGCATAGGGAATATTCTCGACGTCGAAGGAAATGCCGTAGCCGAGCGTCACGAGCAGGATGAGCGGTCCGATGAGCGCGAAGGCAAGGCGCACCGGATCGCGCAGAATTTCCGTCGTCTCCCGCCGCGTATAGGCCCAGAGGCGGCGTGTGCTGAAGAAACGCCTGTGCGGTCCGGCCTCGGGCGCCGCTTCTGCCGGTGCGATATCTTCAGCCTGCGGCACGGGGTCCGAGCGAAACTCCGGAAGATCCGCCGCTTCGCGCAGGTAATCGACGAAGGCTTCTTCAAGCGTCGTCTCGCCGCGCTCCTTCGACAGTTCGTGCGGCTCGCCTACCGCGAGCACGCGGCCTGCATGCATCAGCGAGATGCGGTCGCAGCGCTCCGCCTCGTTCATGAAATGCGTGGAAATGAAGATCGTCACGCCGTGGTTGCGCGAGAGATCGATCAGATATTGCCAGAACTGGTCGCGCGCGATCGGATCGACGCCGGATGTCGGCTCGTCGAGGATGAGGATTTCCGGATCGTGGATCACGGCGACGGCTAGTTGCAGGCGCTGGCGGATGCCGAGCGGCAATCCGTCGGGGCTTGCATCCGCGACCTCCTCGAGGTCGAAGCTCGTCAGCATGTCGCGCACGCGCGCCGCGCGGCGTTCCTTCGGAATGTGGAAGAGTTCCGCGTGGAGGTCGAGGTTCTGGCGAACCGTCAGTTCCTCGTAGAGCGAGAAACTCTGCGACAAGTAGCCGACGCGCCGTCTCGTTGCCATGTCGCGCGCATCGAGCGGCTTGCCGAACAGCCGCGCCGTGCCCGCGCTCGCCGGCAGCAGGCCCGTCAGCATCTTCATTGTCGTCGTCTTGCCGCAGCCATTCGAGCCCAGAAATCCGAATATCTCGCCGCGGTCGATGCGGAAGTTCACGGCGTCCACCGCCACGAACTCGCCGAAGCGGCGGGTGAGGTCGGTCGCCTCGATGGCGGGCTCGCCATCATGGGCGGCGCGCGGCGGCACATGTACGGGCTTGTGGCGGGCGCGCTTTTCCTCCGGCAGCAGGCCGATGAAGGCCGCCTCGAGCGTTTCCTTGCCCGCTGCCTCGCGGATATCGGCAGGCGCTCCCGTCGCAAGCACGCGCCCGTCATCCATCGCGGCCAGCCAGTCGAAGCGCTCGGCTTCTTCCATATAGGCGGTTGCGATGAGCACGCTCATTTGCGGGCGCCGCGCGCGGATGGTGCCGATCAGCTCCCAGAACTGGCGCCGCGACAAGGGATCGACGCCCGTCGTCGGCTCGTCGAGGATCAGGAGGTCGGGATCGTGGATGAGGGCGCAGCAGAGCCCGAGCTTCTGCTTCATGCCGCCCGAAAGAGCGCCCGCGGCGCGGTCGGGGAAGGGCGCCAGGCCGGTCGCGGCGAGCAGTTCGGCGATCCGCTCCTTTCGCGCCGCGGGGCCGAGGCCGAAAAGCCGCCCGAAGAAATCAAGATTTTCCACCACGCTCAGTGTCGGGTAGAGGTTCTTGCCGAGCCCTTGCGGCATATAGGCGATGCGTGTGTGGCACTGGCTGCGATGCGCGGGGTTCTTCATGTCGCCGCCGAGCACCATGATGCCGCCGGACTGGATGCGCCTGACGCCCGCCAGCAGGCCGAGCAGCGTCGATTTGCCGACGCCGTCGGGACCGATCAGCCCCGCCATGCAGCCCGCCGGGATCGACAGGGTGACATTGTCGAGGGCGAGCTTGTCACCATAGCGATGAATAAGTCCGCTCACCTGCGCGGCGGCGGGACCTTCCGGCCAGGCGTTGCCGGGGCGGGTGTTCATTCCGCCTCGCCAGTGCTCCCGCCCGTCTCGCTGTCGCGCGGCTGGGCGATCGGAGGCAGCTTCACGGCGAGGTTGTCCGGCCACTCCGTTCCGGCAAGCGTGCGCACATAGCCGACGCCGCGGACCCCCGTCTTCACCCGTTCCTCGACCCGGGCGAGAAGCTCGGCGTCGATGTTGAGCTTCACCCGGAACATCAGATTCTCGCGTTCCTCGCGCGTTTCGACGGCCTTGGGCGTGAACTGCGCATCGCTCGACACGAAGCTCACATGCGCCGGGATCACGTAGCCGGGGATCGGGTCGAGCACGATCCGGGCTTCTTCGCCAATGGCAAGGCGGCCTGCCTCGGCGGCGGGCAGAAAGATCGTCATGTAGACATTGCCGATATCGAGCAGGGTGAGCACCCGGCCGCCGGCGGCCAGCACCTCGCCGGGCTCGGCCAGGCGGTACTGCACGCGGCCCGAGCGTGGCGCCTTCAGCACCGTATCGTCCAGCATGTCACGCAGGCGGGAGAGGTTGGCCTTCGCGGCCGCGATGGTGGCGTCCGCGGCGGCGCGGTTCGCGGTCGCCGTCTTCAGGGCGGCTTCGGCGGTGCGGAACTGGGCGCGGCGCTGGTCGAGCTGCTCGGTCGGAATGTGGCCGCTCCTGCTCAGCCGTTCCGCCCGGCCGAGTTCGCGGCGGGCAAGGTCGAGTTCGGCCTCGCGCTGCGCGATCCCGGCGAAGGCCGGTGGCGTTTTGTCCACGGCCCGGCGGACCTCGGCCGTCGCGGCGGCGATCACGGCCTTCATCTGGGCGTCGTCCATCCAGGCGAGGATCTGTCCTGCCGTCACGAAGTCGCCCTCGTCGACGCGCACTTCCTCGATCCTGCCTGCATATTTGGTGGCGACGTCGACCTGCTCGGCCTCGATGCGACCGTTCGACGCGGCAATGCCGTCGGGCAATTCGGGCGCAAGAATGACAAACCAGTAATAAAGGCCGAGCGCAACGAGAGCGGCAACGGCAAGGGCGGCGGCGAATGCGGTTCGGCCAGTGGCCCGTCGCTCAAGCATGGGCGGCATGGAATCCCCTTTATTACCGGAACCCTTATAGCGCGGTTGCCCCGCTGCTTCGCGAGGCATGACAGCGCATCCGCCGGCAGCCGGGGGGATGCGGAGCGGCGCGCCGTATTAACCAACGGCGGCGCCTCGGACGCAAGCTGCGCCGGCAGGCACAATGCACAGGATAGGTGCAGATTCGATGTTTTGCCCGTCATGACTGAGTTTGTTCATTCATTTTCTGGACAATTAGGCTGTGCCAAAGCGACATGTCATGATAATTGAGTGCCCGCCCGAGAGGGTGGCCAGATTGCGATTTTTACGAAAAGGCGCTATCCCCGCCCCGCCGGAGAGAACCGGCTGAGGCGGTCGCGATGGCGTTGAGTCGATTGCGATCTGTCTGAAACAAGAATAACGGCGAAAGGGCGCAAGCCTCGGGGTCGCCGGCGCGGTTGGAAACGAGACGGAAAGTCCACTCCGGCAGCGCAACATCGAACGACAGTAACGACAAGAAGAGCTGAAAGCTCCGGTGTCACAAGCAAGCCTTCGAAGCACTCCCGTGCAAAAGAGTGCATTCCCAAGGGGAGGTTATTTTGCAGCGTATTGAAAATCTCGTGTTCGGCCTGCGTGCCGTCATCCTGTTGGCGCTTCTCGTCTTCACGGTGATCATGGGCGTGTTCGCATCCCAGTTGAGGATGGATGCAGGCTTCACGAAGATGCTCCCGATCGGCCACCCCTATATCGAAACCTTCTTCGAATATTCCGAAGGGTTCGGTGGCGGTAACCGCATTCTCGTCGTCATCGAGAACAAAAAAGGCGACATCTTCCAGAAAGACTTCCTCTACACGCTGAACGACGCGACCCAGGATCTCTTCTACATCCCGGGCGTGGCGCGCCACACGGTGACTTCGCTGTGGACGCCCAACACGCGCTTCATCGCGGTGACCGAGGAAGGTCTCGAAGCGGGCGACGTCATCCCCGCGAACTTCGCGGGCGAGCCCGAAGATATCGACACGGTGATGCAGAATACGTTGCGCGCCGACCTTGTCGGACGTCTCGTGTCGGTCGATTTCCGCTCCGCGATGATCCGCGCCGAACTGCTCGACTTCAATCCCGAGACGCAGCAGCGTCTCGACTATTTCGAAGTCGCGGCCAAGCTCGAAACCACGCTGCGCGATAAATACGTCTCCGAAGACACCGACGTTAAGATCGTCGGCTTCGCGAAGCTGGTCGGCGACATCGCCGACGGCGCCTCCTCGGTGGTGTATTTCTTCTCCATCGCCTTCTGCCTCACGGCTTTCATGCTCTGGCTCTATTGCCGCTCCTGGGTGCTCACGGTGGTGACGGTCGGCGCCTCGCTCAGCTCGGTGGTCTGGCAGTTCGGTCTTCTGAGCATTCTCGGCTTCGGCCTCGATCCGCTCGGCGTGCTGGTGCCGTTCCTCGTCTTCGCCATCGGTGTCAGCCATGGCGTGCAGCAGATCAACATGGTCGGCGCGGAAATGGCCGCTGGCCTCGACAAGAACAAGGCCGCGCGTGCGACCTTCACCTTCCTGCTCCGCCCGGGCCTGATCGCCCTTCTGACGACGCTGGCGGGCTTTGCGACGCTCTACATCATTCCGATCGGCATGATCCAGGAGCTCGCGATCACGGCCTCGATCGGTATCGGCTTCAAGATCATCTCGAACCTGATCATGCTGCCGCTGCTGGTGTCCTATGTGGCGCCGCCGGAAGAAGAGTATGGCGCGAAAGTCCGCAAGGCGATGGATACGCGCGCCAAGCTCTGGCCCGCGCTGTCGCGGATTGCGACGCCGCCGATCGCGTTCCCCTTCGTCATCGTCTGTCTTATCGTCGGCGGCATCGGTTTCTACGAGGCGCGCGACAAGCAGATCGGCGACGTGCATGCCGGTGCGGGCGAACTCTGGCCCGACGCCCGCTACAATCAGGACAGCCGGTATATCGCCGAGAAATTCAGCCTCGGCCTGAACGTGCTCACCGTGATCGTCGAGTCGGACAGCGTGGTCTGCGTCGACTACGACAAGATGCACTATCTCGAGAAGTTCAGCTGGCACATGCGCAACGTCGATGGTGTGCAGTCGGTCATCAGCCTTCCGGTGCTCGCGCGCAAGATCAACAGCATGTGGCAGGAAGGCAATCCGAAGTGGCAGAACCTGCCGCGCAATTCGGCCGCCCTTGCCCAGGCGACGTCGAGCATCGGCAGTTCGTCGGGCATCGTGAATCCGGACTGCTCGACTGCCGCGGTTGCCATCTTCATCAAGGATACGAAGGCCGGGACGGTGAAGCACGTCGTCGAGGAACTCGAATCCTACATCGCCCAGAACGAGTATCCGGGTCTCAACCTGCGCATCGGTACGGGTAACGTGCCGATCGTGGCGGCGACGAACGAGATCGTGCACAAGTCCGAGCTGCCCATGCTGCTCTACGTGTATGCGCTCGTGATGACGCTCGTCATCCTGACCTATCGCGAGTGGCGCGGTGCGTTGTGCGTCGTGCTGCCGTTGATCCTGTCGACCATCATCGGCGACTGGTTCCTCACAGCCTTCGGCATCGGTCTCAAGATCTCGACCTTGCCCGTGCTCGCCATCGCGGTGGGTATCGGCGTCGACTACGGCATCTACGAGTACAACCGGATGCAGCGCTACATGCGCATGGGCAAGACGCCGCACGAGGCCTATCTGCAGGCGCTCTACGACGTCGGCTCGGCGACCATGTTCACCGGCGGCACGCTCGCCATCGGTGTCAGCACCTGGGCCTTCTCCGCGCTCAAGTTCCAGGCGGATATGGGTCTGCTGCTCACCTTCATGTTCATCGTGAACATGGTGGGCGCGGTGACGC
This sequence comes from Parvibaculum sp., assembly GCF_045863935.1. Classification (GTDB taxonomy): domain Bacteria; phylum Pseudomonadota; class Alphaproteobacteria; order Parvibaculales; family Parvibaculaceae; genus Parvibaculum. Next base: position 86,461 of record NZ_BTVP01000009.1, read on the forward strand.
TGCTGCCGGCGCTGGTCGCGGTGTTCGAATATATCTGGCCGCTGAAGCGCGAGCCGCTCTCCGAAGAGGAAGCGCGCGCGGTGATGCGCGGCCACTAAGGCACCCCCGGCCGGTTCTTCCGGCCTGGCGTTCGAAATCGAAAGGGCGGCCCTCCTTGAGGTGCCGCCCTTTCTCTTTGGGACCCTCGCGAACGGCGCTTTCTCCCAACTTGACTAAATAGTCATTTAATGACTAAATAGTCAGATAGAGAGAGGGAGGTTCCATGGCGGCCGGACGGGCACTTGCAGTGAAGCCGGAGGAAGCGGCAACGCGCCGCCGCGAGCGGATGCGCGCGGTGCTGGTGGAGGCCGCGCTGAGGCTCTTTGCGAAGCAGGGCGTCGACGCGACGACCATCGACGAAATCGTGAACGTGGCCGGCGTCGCGAAGGGCACCTTCTACAACTACTTCACCGATCGCACGGAGATCGCGCGTGCCGTCGCCGCCAGCGTCCGTCACGGCATGACCGCCGCGGTCGAGGAGATCAATCGCGGCATCGACGATCCGGCGGAGCGCATCGCACGTGGCGTTCGCCTCTTCATGGCCGGCGTCGTTCTCGATCCGGTCAAGACGGCGATGCTCGCCCGCCTCTACGACAGCAGCGCGGCGCTCGACAGTCACGGCAACGAACATCTGCTTGGCGACGTTCGCGACGGCATTGCGAAGGGCCGCTTCCGCGTGCCGGACGAAATGTCGGCACTTCATATCGTCGTCGGCCTCGGCACCATCGCCATGCGGCATCTGCTCGACAATGGCGCGGGCGCGGAAATCCTGCGCGGCGAAGGTTACGCGCGCAACATCGCCGCCGTTCTGCTCGCCGGGCTCGGACTGGAGAGCCACGAGATCGAGGCCGTGCTTGCGCGGCCCTTCGATGCGAGCGGCATGGACCTGTTCACGGCGGGCAATTGAAGCGGAGGAAAGAATGATCAAGGTCACGGACATTGCCTATGTGCGGTTTCGCGCACCCGATCTCGACGAGATGGAGAAATTCCTTCTCGAATTCGGTCTCGTGCGCGCGGAGCGCCGCGAAAAGACCCTCTACATGCGCGGCACCGACCCGCTGCCCTTCGGTCATGTAACGGAGCTTGGCGAGCCGGGCTTTGCGGGCCTCGGTTTCTACGCGGAAAGCGTCGCCGATCTCGAAAAGCTCTCCGCCGCCTACGGGCTTCCCGTCGAGGAAAACGATGCGCCGGGTGGCGGAAAGATCGTCCGCTTCACCGATCCGAACGGTTTTCCCGTCGACATCGTCGCGGGGCAGGCAGCGCCCGAGGCACTCCCCGTGAAGCGGCGTCTCGTTCACAATGACGGTGCGGAGCGGCCCCGGCGCGGCGCGCCGCTGCGGGTCGCGCCCGGTCCCTCGCAGGTGAAGCGTCTCGGCCATTGCGTCATCAATGTGAAGGATTTCCGCGAAACGGAGGCCTGGTACAAGGAACGCTTCGGCCTCGTCACGTCAGACGAAATCGAGATTGCGCCCGGCGCGCCCATCGGCGCCTTCCTGCGCTGCGACCGCGGCAAGACCCATGTCGATCATCACACGCTCTTTCCCGTCGGCACCGGCACGTCCGGCTTCAATCACGCTGCCTTCGAGGTCGCGAATTTCGACGACCTGATGGCCGGCCGCGAAGTCCTCGTCGAGGCTGGCCGCCGGCACGAATGGGGTGTCGGCCGCCACATTCTCGGCAGTCAGATCTTCGACTACTGGCGCGATCCTTGGGGCCACACGGTCGAACACTGGACCGACGGCGATCTCTTCAACGACGAAACGCCGCCCAATCTCACGAGCATCGAGGAACTCATGGGCAATCAGTGGGGGCCGCCCGCGCCGCCGAGCATGGGCGCCTGAGCGGAATTCAAAAAAAGGAAACAGACCATGAAGCTCGCAACCTTCACAGAAGGCGGTTCCACGCGCATCGGCGTCGTCCGCGACGACGGCATCGTCGATCTCTCCGTCGCGGCACCGGATCTGCCGCGCGATATGGTGGCGCTCATTTCGAGCGATGCCGCGATGGCAAAGGCGCGCGCGGCGGCGGAAAAGGGCAAGGCCCTGCCGCTGTCGGGCGTCACGCTCGAAGCGCCCATTCCCTTTCCGGGCAAGGTGCTCGCCATCGGCCTCAACTACCGCGACCATGTGGAAGAATCCGGCCAGCCCATGCCCGAGCATCAGGTCTGGTTCAACAAGCAGCACAACTGCATCACCGGTCCCTATGCCGACATCGCGCTGCCCGCCGTCTCCTCGCTTCTCGACTACGAAGCGGAGATGTGTTTCGTCATTGGCAAGCGCTGCAAGCATGTGCCGGTCGAACGCGCGCATGAAGTGATCGCCGGCTATTTCGTCGGCAACGATGTCAGCGTGCGCGACTGGCAGCTCCGCACCAATACCTGGCAGATCGGCAAGAGCTTCGATACGCATGGACCCACGGGTCCGTGGATCGTGACGCCCGACGAGGTGGGCGATCCCCATGCGCTCGATATCAAGTGCTGGGTGAACGGCGAACTCCGCCAGAACTCCAACACGAAGCATCTCATCTTCAACTGCTTCGACCAGATCGCGCATCTCAGCCAGGCCTTCACGCTCGATCCGGGCGACGTGATCTTCACGGGCACGTCGGGCGGCGTCGGCGCTGCGATGAAGCCGATGCAGTTCCTGAAGGAAGGCGATGTCGTGCGCGTCGAGGTCGAAAAACTCGGGCACATCGAAAACCGCGTCGTGCCCGAAAAGGCCGAGACGGTGATCGAAGCGGCATAAAAAAAACAGGGGGAGACCATGAAGCGCGAGGAAACGGAAGTTCTGATCGTCGGGCTTGGGCCCGTGGGTGCGGCGCTCGGCGTCTATCTCGGACGCATGGGCGTGAGCGCCATCGCCATCGAACGCGACAAGGACGTCTATCCCTTGCCGCGTGCCGCGCATCTCGATCACGAGACGATGCGTCTTCTCCACCTCGCGGGCGGGGCGGAAGCCGTTGCACGGGCGAGCCAGCCGCTCTCCTCCTACGAGTTCCGCAATGCGGCGGGCGAGCTCCTCATGGGCTTCAAGCCGACAGGCGATCTTGCGCCGACGGGCTGGCCCTGGTCCTCCATGTTTCACCAGCCGACGCTCGAGCATGCGTTGCGGGCGCGCCTCGCGGAAATGCCCACGGTCTCCACGCGCCTCTGCCACGCGCTCAAGACCTATGAAACGGCGGGCGAGGGCATCCTTGCCGAGATCGAAGGGCCCGAAGGCGCTTATGAGGTCGCGGCGCGTTTCATTGTCGGCTGCGACGGCGGCAACAGCACGGTGCGCCGCAAGGCAGGCATCGAGTTCGACGATATGGGTTTCGACGAACCCTGGCTCGTCATCGACACGGTATTGAAGAATGGCGTGACGCGCCTGTCGACCGTCGGTCTTCAGCATTGCGATCCCGCGCGTCCGGTCACCTCGATGCCGATGGCGCCCGGCCGTCACCGTTTCGAGATCATGCTGCTGCCCGGCGAAAAGCCGGAAGACGTCGTCTCGGACGAGGCGATCGCCGCCATGATCGCCCCTTATGCCGACGCCTCCGCGCTCGAGGTCGAGCGCCGCGCCGTCTACCGCTTCCACGCGCTCATCGCGAAGACATGGCGCATGGGCCCCGTCATTCTCGCGGGCGATGCCGCGCATCAGATGCCGCCCTTCCTGGGGCAGGGCCTCTGCTCGGGCACGCGGGATGCGGCGAACCTTGCCTTCAAGATCGAGGCCGTGCTGCGCGGGCGCGCCGGTGAGGCGCTCCTCGACAGCTATCAGGTGGAGCGCGAGCCGCATGTGCGCATGATCACGGAAATGGCCGTTTCGATGGGCCGGGTCGTCTGCACGCAGGATGCCGAAGCCGCGCGCCAGCGCGACGCGCAGATGCTGGCCGCGCCCGAAGACAAGCGCATCAGCCCCTTGCTCTCGGTCGACGGCATCAAGTCCGGCATCCTCGAAAGCGGCGGCGCCATCGCGCCAGATCCGGGCTTCGGCACAGCTCATGAAAAGAGCCGCCTCGACGATGCGGCGGGCTATGCGGCCCTGCTGATCGTCCGCGAGGAAAGCGAAGCGTCGCGCGCCTTCGCGGGCTCCGGCGGCTTCGTGGCCCGGCTCGGTGCGCTGCCCGACGCGTCAGGTCGTCTCGCGGCGCTCATCGGCGACCGTCAGGCCGTCCTCGTCCGTCCCGACCGCTATGTCTTCGGCACGGGCGAAGCGTCCACCCTCGTGGCTGCGTGGAATGCCTATCTCGCCAGCGGCGTCGCGCGCGCGGAGACGATCGCCGCCGCCTGAAATCTGCTAGGCGCGGGGCCCGGCTTCTGTTCATACTTCTCCCGTGGGTTTCGACGCACAGGGGAGGAGAGAGAAGATGACGGATATGTCTTCCGGCGCTCCCGCGCCGGGCGTTGCGGGGCAACCTGTACACACGATGGAGATACGCGATCTCGTTGCCGCTCTGCGCGCCGGTCTTCGCGATTTCTTCCGTGCGCCGCTTTTCGGCCTCGCCATCGGCGGCGCCTTCGCGGCGATCGGCGCGGTCATTGTCCTGTCGCTGACCACTTGGGACATGCCCTGGCTCATCTATCCCTTCGCCATCGGCTTTCCGCTGGTCGGGCCGTTTGCCGCCGTCGGTCTCTACGAGGTGAGCCGATGTCTCGCCGCGGGCGAACGTCCCTCCTGGCGCGGCGTCTTCGCCGTCATCTGGGCGCAGCGGCGGCGCGAGGTTTCCTGGATGGCCTTCGTGATGCTCTTCGTCTTCTGGGTCTGGATGTATCAGGTCCGCCTGCTGATCGCGCTCTGTCTCGGCCTCATCTCCTTTGCCTCCTTCGAGCAATTCGTGACGGTGGTCTTCACCACGCCGCAGGGGCTCCTCTTCCTTGCGCTCGGCCATGCCGTCGGCGCGGTGCTGGCGATGGTTCTCTTCTCGATCACCGTCTTCTCGATCCCGCTTCTGCTTGAACGCGACATCGATATCGTCACCGCCATGATCGCGTCCGTGAAGGCCGTGCTGCAGAGCCCCTTCGTGATGCTCGGCTGGGGCGTCTTCGTGACGCTTTGCGTGCTCGCCGCGTCGGTTCCGCTCTTTCTGGGGCTTGTCGTCGTCCTACCGGTGTTCGGGCACGCAACCTGGCATCTCTACCGCCGCGCCATGCCGCAATAGGCGCATGAAAAAGGCGGCCCGCACGAGCCGCCTTTTCCTTGTCGGTGGCGTCGCCCTCACGCCGCCTTGCGCTTCATCGAGTAGCGCACGGGCAAACGCTTCAACCCGCTCACGAAGCTCGCCTCCACGAAGGCCGGCTCGCCCGCGAGTTCGATATGGTCGAGCCGCGCCAGCAGTTCCTTGTAGAGCGCACGGATTTCCATTTTCGCCAGATGCTGGCCGAGGCAGAGATGCGCGCCATAGCCGAAAGCGAGGTGCTTGTTCGGCGAACGCTCGATCCGGAAAGCGAAAGGATCGTCGAAGGCGTCCTCGTCGCGGTTCGCCGACCAGTAGCACATGAGCAGATTGTCGCCCGCCTTGATCTTCTGGCCGCGCAATTCGTAGTCGACGGCCGCCGTGCGGAAGAAGTGCTTCACCGGCGTCGTCCAGCGGATCATCTCGTCGATGGCGCCGCCCAGATATTTTTCCGGATCGGATTTCAGCTTCGCGAACTCTTCCGGGTTCTGCATCAGCGCGAGAAGGCCGCCCGCTGCCGTCGAGCTCGTCGTGTCGTGGCCCGCCGTCGCCACGATGATGTAGTAGGACATGGCTTCGAGATGCCCGATGGGCTCGCCGTCGATGGTCGCATTGGCGATCACGCTCGCCACGTCGTCGCGCGGGTTCTTGCGGCGGTCTTTCGTCATTGCGTTGAGGTAGTTGAAGAACTCGGTCACCGTTTTGACGGTTCGGTCGCATCGGGGCGCTTCATGTCGGGGTCGGTCGAGCCGAACAGTTCCTGCGTCAGCTTCAGCATGATCGGTTCGTCTTCCTCCGGCACGCCCAGCACCGTCATGATGACACGCAGCGGATACCAGACCGCCACGTCCGAGACGAAGTCGCATTCGCCGCCCTTCGCTTCCAGCCGGTCGATATATTTCTCGGCCAGCGCATCGACGCGGACCGAAATCGCCTTGAGGTTCGGCGGCATGAACCAGGCCTGCGTCAGGCCCCGGTAGTCGCGGTGGTCCGGATCGTCCATGTCGACCAGTGAGCGGATGAGCTTCGCCTCGCCGCCGGTGAACTTCTTCACCTCTTCCTCCAGTTCGATCGACTGCAGCGTGAGGCGCGGATCGTTCAGGAACTTGCCGGTCTGGCGCTCCACTTCCATGATGTCGGCATGCTTCGACACGGTCCAGAAGGGACGGAAGCCGTCGGGCTCCGTCCAGCGCACGGGCTCTTCCGCGCGCAGTTTCGTGAAGAGCTCGTGAAACGCGTCGACATGCGCATAGGTCTTCGGGTTCACGATCGCATTGTCGATTTTCTTGTCGCTCGTTTTGTCGCTCATGGGGGTCCTCCGGGGTGTTTCGCCTGTTCCTTTTCACCGGGTAGCGGTGCAAATTCGGACAGCCGGTCCATGGGACCGCACCGACGCTGCGTAAACCGGCAAGTTGTTGTGTTACAAGGCTTTCTTTCAACTCTGGGCACAGATTTGCGAACTTGCAAGGGGCAGTTTCCGGCTGGACAAGGTGCGCCCCGTGTAGAAGATGTGCGGCAAATATGCGGACAAGATGGTTGCCGAAACCGACCGTGTATATACATATCAGGAAGCGTCATCGCGTGAGCCCGCGTTCCGGGCCGGGCGAGCAAACCAGGGAGAGAAGATCATGGCGGAAGCCTATATCGTCGCCGCGGCCCGCACCGCGGGCGGCCGCAAGGGCGGCAAACTGAAGGACTGGCACCCGGCCGATCTCGGCGGCAAGGTGATCGACGAACTCATGAAGCGCACCGGCGCCGATCCCGAGCTCATCGAAGACGTCATCGTCGGCTGCGTCGACCAGGCGGGCGAGCAGGGCATGAACATCGCGCGTAACGCGGTGCTGGCCTCCGGCCTTCCCGAAAGCGTGCCGGCCACTTCCGTCGACCGTCAGTGCGGCTCCTCGCAGCAGGCGCTCCACTTCGCCGCGCAGGCCGTCATGTCGGGCGCGATGGATGTCGTGGTCGCGGCGGGCATCGAGAGCATGACGCGCGTGCCGATGGGCATGCCGATCTCGCTGCCCTTCAAGAACGGTTTCGGCATCTACAAGAGCCCGAACATCGAAGAGCGTTACCCGAACATCCAGTTCAGCCAGTTCGCCGGCGCCGAAATGATGGCCAGGAAATACGGCCTCACGAAGGACCAGCTCGACGAGTTCGCCTATAACAGCCACCGCAAGGCGATTGCCGCCACGCAGGCCGGCCTCTTCGACAACGAGATCGTGCCGCTCGACATCGCGCTCGAAGACGGCTCGAGGGAGACCCACAAGGTCGACGAAGGTATCCGTTTCGATGCGAGCCTCGAGGCGATCAAGGGCGTGAAGCTCCTCGTCGAGGGCGGCGCGGTCACGGCCGCCTCCTCCTCGCAGATCTGCGACGGTGCGTCCGGCGTCATGATCGTCAACGAGAAGGGCCTGAAGGCGCTCGGCGTCGAGCCCATCGCACGCGTCCATCACATGACGGTGGTTGGCGGCGATCCGGTCATCATGCTCGAGGCGCCGCTTCCCGGCACCCAGAAGGCGCTCAAGAAGGCCGGCATGAAGATCGAGGATATCGACCTCTATGAAGTGAACGAGGCCTTCGCCTCGGTGCCGCTCGCCTGGCTGCAGGCGGTGGGTGCCGACCCGGAGAAGCTCAACGTGCATGGCGGCGCGATCGCGCTCGGCCATCCGCTCGGTGCGTCCGGCACCAAGCTCATGACGACGCTCATTCACGCGCTCAAGAGCAAGGGCAAGCGTTACGGTCTCCAGACCATGTGCGAAGGCGGCGGTCTCGCCAACGTCACGATCATCGAGCGTCTCTAAGGCTCTCGAACTCCTCGAACCGGAAGGGCGGTGCAGTGATGCGCCGCCCTTTTTTCATGCGCTTCGTCTATAGTTTGCAGGGAACGAGGGAGGAGGGGCCAGCCATGTCGACCGGGCAGAGCAACAGCCGTAACGAGCGCCATTTCTGCGTCCTGTGCGGACCGGGCAAGCGGCATGGCAGCCTCGTCCCGATCTCCTCCATCCGCGAGCCGATCCTCGAGCTCATTCGCGCGGAACATCCGGATCTTTCGCCGGATGCCCGCATTTGCCGCGATCACCTGAACCGCTTCCGCGATCTCTATGTCCGCCGCGCCATCGAGGCGGATAAGGGCCAGCTCGACGAGCTTGAAAGCGAGGTGCTGCGCAGCCTCAAGGAAAACGACATCGTCGCGGAGAACGCGGAAGAGATTTTCGAGGGCACGTTGACGCTCGGCGAGCGGCTGTCGGACGTCATTGCGAGCTTCGGCGGCAGCTGGCGCTTCATCATCTTTTTCGGCGCGGTTCTCTTCGGCTGGATCGCGCTCAATGTCGTGGGGCTCTTCGCCCGGCCCTTCGACCCCTATCCCTTCATCCTGCTCAACCTGGTGCTCTCCTGTCTTGCCGCCCTCCAGGCTCCCATCATCATGATGAGCCAGAACCGGCAGGAAGCGCGCGACCGGATCAGGGCCAAGAACGACTACAAGATCAATCTCAAAGCCGAACTCGAAATCCGCCATCTGCACGAGAAACTCGATCATCTGCTGATCCATCAATGGCAGAGGCTCATGGAAATCCAGCAGATCCAGGTCGAGCTCATGAACGAGATCGCGCATCGCGAAGGCCACCGCTGATCCCTCCGGCCGCAGTGGATTCGTACTACGCATTTTTGCCATGCATCTGTTAAACTGGCTCAAAATGTTCCCGGGGGGAGGCCCGCCCTGAGGGCGGGGCCAAAGAATGAAGAAACCAGACGCATGAAGATGAAGGAACTGGAGGCCGCGACCGGTATCGGGCGCGAGACCATCCGCTATTACATCCGCGAGGGGCTCCTGCCGGAGCCCGTCCGGCCGAAGCGCAATGTCGCAGCCTATGGGCGCGAGCATGTGAAGCGGCTCAACCTCATCCGCAAGCTCCAGCAGGAGCGCCACCTGCCGCTCTCCGTCATCCGCACCATCGTCACCTCCGAGACGGGGGAGCCCGAGGGCGGCTTCGAGGCGCTGATCGGGCTTGAGGTGGCGATGGGCCCGCTGCTTGCCGACGGGCGCAACCTCGCGCCGAGAAAGCTTACCGATGTTGCGAAGGACACCGGCCTCGGGATCGACGAGATCCGCACCTTCGCCGAAATCGGCCTCATCCATATCGACAAGCGCGACGGCGGCGAATGGCTCAACCAGCGCAATGTCCGCATCATGGAGATCATCGCGCAGACCCGCGCTGACGGTTTCACGCCCGATATCGGCTACACGACCGAGAGCTACGAGTTCTATCCGCAGATGATCGAATTGCTGGCGCGGCGCGCCGTCGTCGGCTTCTACTCGCGCCTCGGCGACAAGCTCGACCAGCCCGCCGCCGCGAAGCTCGCGGTGAACGGCATCCGCACCTTAAGCGAAATGGTGCCGCTCATCCTGATCGACCGCATCGTGCGCATGGTGGAGAGGGTGTCGGAAAGCGGCGTGCTGCCGGCGGAAGAGGATGAGGTTTAGAGGGGGCGGTTTTCAATTGCCGTACCTGCCGCCTTCCATTCAATAACAACCGTCATGGCCCGCTTTATGCGGGCCATCCACATCTTCCTTTCTTGTTGCTTTCTTCTGGCATAGCGCCGCCCTCTCTTGGCAAACTGCCAGCATGAAAGGCGGCTGGGTCTACATCGTCACAAACAAGCGAGACGGGACGCTCTATATCGGCGTGACATCCGACATACGCCGCAGAGCCTCGGAACACAGGAATGGAACCTATCCGGGATTCAGCAAGCGGTACGGCCTGAAGCGCCTTGTCTATATGGAACGCCACGAAGAAATCGAAGGCGCCATTGCGCGTGAAACCCGGATGAAGAAATGACCGCGCGCATGGAAGGTGCGACTGATCCATGAGGCGAACCCCGGCTGGGACGACCTGTTTGAGGAGTTGAATCAGTAAAGACGTGGATGGCCCGGACAAGCCGGGCCATGACGGCCTTTTTTACTCCTGGAGAATCAGGACACAACCCGAACCTTCTCTCCCCTCAGTCCCCCAGCACCAGCGTGTCGGCCTTGCGCCAGTAAACCCAGTCCTCCTCGCCTGCCTTGAAGGTGAACTCCTCGATGTCGCTCGACAGGTTGGAGATGTCGGCCTGCAGCGGCTGGGCAAGGCCGATGTCGAAGAAGACGTTCGAGTAGCTGCCGAAATAGGCGACTTCGCCGACCTTGCCCTTCACCTTGATGATGTCCGGCTCCATCGGCTCCTTCTCGGAGACGAAAATCTTTTCCGGCCGCACGGCGAGCGCCACCTTGCCGGTCGCGCTTCCCTTCAGCGTCACCTCGCCGAGGATGGGCGCCGTCACCTTCACCTCGCCGTCGCCCGCCGCCACCGCGTCGCCGTCGATCATGTTGATCTTGCCGATGAAGTCCGCGACGAAGCGGTTCGCGGGTGCTTCGTATAGCGGCGCGGGTGCTGCCACCTGCTGCACGGTGCCGGCGTTCATCACAGCGATGCGGTTCGCCATCGACAGGGCTTCCGACTGGTCATGCGTCACGATCACGAAGGTGATGCCGACCGTCTTCTGGAGGCGCACCAGTTCGAGCTGCATCGCCTCGCGCAGCTTCGCGTCGAGCGCCGACAGGGGCTCGTCGAGGAGCAGCACGGAGGGGCGCTTCACGAGTGCGCGGGCGAGCGCGACGCGCTGGCGCTGGCCGCCCGACATTTCGTCCGGCATGCGCTTGCCGAGGTGGCCGAGTTTCACGAGGTCGAGGGCTTCGGCCACGCGCTCCCGGATTTCCTTCGCCGGGCGGCGGTCCATCTTGAGCCCGTAGGCGACGTTCTGCTCGACCGACATGTGCGGGAAGACGGCATAGGACTGGAACACCATGTTGATCGGCCGCTTGTTCGGCGCGACGGTCGACATGTCATGTCCGTCGATGATGACCTTGCCTTCGGTCGGCACCTCGAAGCCCGCCAGCATCCGCAGCAGCGTGGTCTTGCCGCAACCCGAAGGGCCGAGCAGCGCGAAGAACTCGCCGCGCTTCACCTCCAGGTTCACCCGGTCGACCGCCTTCACGTTGCCGCCGAAAATCTTGCTGACGTTTTCTATCCGGATAATGGGTTCGTCGGTCATTGCGAAACTCGCTCAGGGTCAGTGCGCGGCGGAGCCGAGCATGTTGTTCCGGTTCTGCATCCGCAGCGCGAAGGCCGTGACGACGAGCGTCAGCAGGATCAGCACGGTGGAGGCGGCGTTCACTTCCGGCGTCACCGAGAAACGAACCATGGAATAGATCTTCACCGGGAAGGTCACCGTGTCGGGACCGCTCGTGAAGAAGGTGATGACGAAGTCGTCGAGCGAAAGCGTGAAGGCGAGCAGCGCGCCCGCGATCAGCCCCGGCCTCATGTGCGGCACCACCACGTCGTTGAAGACGCGGTATTCGCTGGCGCCCAGGTCGCGCGCGCATTCGGCGAGTTCCGGGTTGAAGCTTTCGAGCCGGGCGCGGATCACGATGGCCGCGAAGGGAAACGAGAAGGCGATATGCGCGATGGTGATGGCCGACAGGTTGAACGGCCACATCATGCCGGACGGCCAGCCGATGCGGGCGAAGAACACCATCATCGCGACACCCATGCAGATTTCGGGGATCACGATGGGCAGGGCCATGCCGCCCTCGTAGATCGCCTTGCCCGGAAAGCGGTAGCGCCAGAGCACATAGGCCGTCAGCGCGCCGAGCACGGTCGAGAAGAGCGTCGTGAAAAGCGCAATGGTCAGCGAATTGCCGAAGGCGAGCATCAGCGCGTCGTTGTTGAAGAGCTTCACGTAATAGTCGGTCGTGAAGCCGCGCCAGACGACGTTGCGGCGGCTGTCGTTGAAGCTGAAGACGATGAGGCCGAGGATCGGCGCATAAAGGAAGAAGAGCGTCACGCCGACCGTGAGGCGCAGCGACAGGCGGCGCGAATAGTCGAGCGGGCCCATCGGGTCGGGGTTGCGCTTGAAAAGACTCATCTTACGTCTCCTCTTCCCTCTTTCCTCATCAGCACGGCGCGGATCGCCAGCGCGAAGAAGGTCGCATACATGAGAAGGAAGCTCAGCGCCGCGCCGAAGGGCCAGTTGTTCGCCTGCTTGAACTGGCTCGCGATCACGTTGGCGATCATCTGGCTGTCCGTGCCGCCGAGAAGGTCGGGCGTGAGGTAGGAGCCCATGGCCGGAATGAAGGTGATGACGATGCCGCTCGCAATGCCCGGCAGCGCCAGCGGCACGACGATGGAAAAGAAGGTGCGGATATGGCCCGCACCGAGGTCGAGGCTCGCTTCGAGGTAGGAGCGGTCGAGCCGGTCGAGCGCGGCATAGAGCGGCAGCACCATGAAGGGAAGGCTCACATAGACGAGGCCGAAGACGACCGCCGTGTTGTTGTAGAGCAGCGCCAGCGGCTCGAAGGGGCCGACGATGCGGTTGTCGCCCAGCCCGACGAAGGAAAGCAGCCAGTCCGCGTTCACCACGATCCATTCGAGGCCGTTATTGATGAAACCGTTGGTTCTGAGCACCGCGATCAGCGCATAGGTGCGGATCAGCAGGTTTGTCCAGAAGGGCAGGATGACGAGGAGCAGCAGCCACATGCGCATCGTCGGCTTGGAGAAGACGATGGCGATGGCGACCGGAAAGGCGACCACGAGGCAGATCGCGGTCGTCGCCGCCGCCATGAGGATCGATTTCCAGAAGATGCCGAGATAGAGCGGCTCCAGCGCGCGGGCATATTGCTGCAGGTTCCAGTTGAGCGTGATGTCGGTCACGCCCGTCTTGGTCGAGAAGCTGTAGAGCCAGATCAGCGAGAGCGGAATGATGAAGAAGGCGACGAGCCAGAACGTCGGCGGCGTAAAGGCCGCAAAGAACGCCTTTGCCGATCTCTTCCAGTTTTCCATGTGCAGGCCCCCCGAAGGGCAGGAAAGAGAAACACAACTCGGACGGCGGGCGGAGGTTCCCCCTCTCCGGACCCGCCGGTCCCTTTCAATCTCCGTCTCCAGCGTGGCGGAGATTGAAAGAGGCCGGCAGCAGGATAGCAGAATTGAAAAGGGCGGGCAGTTTCCTGCCCGCCCGGGTTCCGCCTAAGCGGCGTTGATCTTCGTGCAGAGCTCCTCGCGCATCTGCACCACGTCCTCGCCCAGATAGGCCGCCGTCTCGGAAACGGCCACGACATCCTCCGGCGGGAAGGTGACCTTGCTGGTCCGGTATTCTTCCGGCATCAGGTCGAAGCCCGCCTTGTTCGGCGTCGCGAACTGGATGTAGTCGGTGATGAGCTGGTTCGGTTCCGGCTCGTAGATGTAGTTGATGAAGGCATGGGCGTTTTCCGGGTGCGGCGCGCCCTTCGGGATCGCCAGCGTGTCTTCCCAGATGATGCCGCCTTCCTTCGGCACGATATAGTCGATATCGTCGTCCTCGGTCATGAGCTGCGCGATGTCGCCGCTATATTCCATGGTGACGTCGACTTCGCCCGAGGCCAGCAGGTCCTGGCCGTTGTCTTCGGCGAAGGACTTGATGTTCTTCTTCTGCTTGATGATGAGTTCGGCCGCCGCCTCGTTCTCGGCCTTGTCGGTCGAGTTGACGGAGTAGCCGAGATATTTCAGCGCGCAGGAGATCATGGTGCCGCAATCGGAGAGCAGCGCGATCTTGCCGGCATATTCGTCGCTGTCGTAGAGCACCTTCCAGCTATCGGGCACGGAGGAAACCTTCGACTTGCGGTAGCCGATGCCGATGGTGCCCCACATATAGGGAACCGAATATTTGCGGCCCGGATCGAACGGCTCGTCCAGGAAGCGCGGGAACAGGTTCGCCATGTTCGGAATCTTCGAGTGGTCGAGTTCCTGCAGCATGTTGCCGGCGACCATGCGCGGGATCCAGTCGTTCGACGGGACGATCACGTCATAGCCGGGATTGCCGCCACGGAGCTTGGCGAAGAGTTCCGAGTTGTCGGCGAAGAGGTCCATCTTCACCTCGATGCCCGTCGCCGCCTGGAAGTCGGCCAGCGTCGTCTCGCCGATATAGGTATCCCAGTTGTAGAAGTTCAGCTTCTTTTCCTCGGCGGCCGAAGCGAACTTGGGCATCGCGGTGATGCTGAGGCCTACTGCGGCTGCGCCCGTCATGAACTGCCGTCGCGAGATCGCGCTCAACAGTCCGGCCATGCCTCTTTTGCGGTTCATGGATGTCATCCCTCCATCTTGTGGTGTCTGTGCCCCGCCCCTGCCTTGAGGTCGAGCGGCCGAGAGATCGTCAGTGTTCAATGGATTTTGCATGGGCGCAAGCGAGGTGCGCGCTCTCATCGCCCATGTGTGCAAAATTTTAAACGGCGGGTCCGGCAGGCCACAAGGCAGGAATGCTGTCCCGTTCCGTCCCCGGCCTCCTCCCGAAAATTTGATGTGCAGTGCAAAAGATTTCGGCAGTCCGTCCTTGTCCCCGGGCCCCCTCCACCCAAAATGCGTCTGGTCCGGGCACCGGTAAAGTGGCACGGTGAACGCCAATAAAATCACGCCCTTATTCAAGGCCCGCATCAAGGGAAGGCAGAACGTCCATGATCGATCTCTACACCGCCTCCACGCCCAATGGCTGGAAAGCCTCGATAACGCTTGAAGAACTTGGGCTCCCTTACGAGGTCCATGCGATCGAGCTGCAGAAGAACCAGCAGAAGGAACCGGCCTTCCTGAAGATCAATCCGAACGGGCGCATTCCCGCGATCGTCGATCGCGACGAGGGTGATTTCGCGGTTTTCGAGTCCGGCGCCATCATGATCTATCTTGCCGAGAAAACGGGCAGACTGATGCCCCTGGATGCAAAGGGGCGCTCTCGCGTCATCCAGTGGCTCATGTTCCAGATGGGCGGCGTCGGCCCGATGATGGGTCAGGCCAATGTTTTCTTCCGCTACTTTCCTGAAAAAATTCAGCCCGCCATCGACCGCTACCAGAACGAATCGAAGCGTCTCTTCACCGTTCTCGACGGTCATCTGAAGGACAATGAGTATCTCGCCGGCGATTATTCCATCGCCGATATCGCCAACTGGTCCTGGGTGCGCACGCATAAATGGTCGGGCGTCGAGATCGACGACCTGCCCAACCTGCAGCGCTGGCTCGACCTGATCGCTCAGCGCCCCGCCGCGCAGAAGGGCATCACTATCCCCGTCGACCTCGCCGCCCTTCAGCAGGGCAACGGCGAAGGCGCGAAGAAATTCGCCGAGGAAGCCCAGAAGATGGTGCAACGGTAGGCGTCCTGTCAAAATCGAATGTCATTGCCGGGCCGGACGTCAGTCCGTGACCCGGCAATCCAGTAACCGCGCAAGCGGCGTCTCTCTTCACAAGACTCTCGGAGCAAGCTCTCGAAGAGATCCTTCCATGCCGGGTTCGTTTCTTCTATCGGTGCGATCTTCCATGCGCGGGACCAGTGCTTGATGTTCTTCTCGCGCTGGATCGCGTTTCGCGCTTCCGAATGCACCTCGTACCAGACAAGGCGCTTCACGCCGTATCGGCTGGTGAAGCCCTTTGATATCTCTTCCCTGTGCTCGGAGATGCGGCGCAGAATGTCGCTGGTGACGCCTGTATAGATCGTCCCGTTCCTCCCGCTCGCAAGCATATAGACATAGAAATCCTTCATCCGCGGAGTGTGGAGCCCTGGATTGCCGGGTCAAGCCCACTGCTGTCCGGTTTAAATTTTCCCGGGCTGGTTCAAGGCTA